>NZ_KQ959854.1 GCF_001553005.1 Gemelliphila asaccharolytica
TATTTTCTTTGAAGTCTTTAAATTCTTTTTTTATTATTTCTTCATTTTGTTCTTTTGCTTTATGAAGTACTTTATCTACCAATTCTTTTATTTTTTCTGGTGTATTCAGCACTTTTAATTTTCTACCTTCTACTATTTTTTCTCCAAAAGTAGTTTCTAATATCTCTTTTTTATAACTTTCTTTTTTTTCTTTTTTCAACTCAGTTAATTTTTCTAATTCTTTTTGAGCATCATATTGTTGCCAGTGAATTCTTATTCTTGCTTGCTGAGTACCTGCATTAAATAACCCCATTACTGGTACATATACTTGAATTGAAAATTCATTTGATTCTTTTTTTAAAGGAATTAAAAATTCTTTAGGGAATTTTTTCCCTTTCATTACTGTATCTGCTCCATTTACTGGATCATTAAAACCATCAATTACATTATATTCACTTATTGGTGTCACAGGATCATATCCTTGTGGTTTTGATGAATTATGAAATTCTCCTGTACCATTTTCTATTCCCAATTTTCCTAAAAAACCTTTAAATGTCATTAGATTTAGTGATTTGAATGCAAATAATCCATAATATCCTTTATTTGTTTTTATTATTTTTGTTGGATGAACAATTGCACCGTCTGCCATTGACAATCTTCCACTTTCATATTCCCAATAATTTATGACTGTAGAATCTGTTTCATCTATCGATTCTATTGTTTCTCCTTTTTCTTTTAATATTGATTGTAATCTTTCATATGGTGAATATTCACTATCATTATATGCTTGTACTGCTGCTTTAAAAGTTGTTAAAGCTCCTTCAATTTTTTGATTTTTTTCTAAAGCTTTTTCTGCATATCCTATATCATCTTGTAATAATTTATATGCTCCTGGAAATTTTTTACCATTATCTTTTATTTTTTTAGCATTTTCTATTTCAGTTTTAAATTCTAATATTAATTTTTCTGCTTGTGCTGATTTTTCTGTTGCTTCTTTTAACGTATTTTCTATAATAGAATTGTCATTTGCTTCTTGTATTTTTTTTGTATATTCTTCTTTTTCTTTTTTACTTAAATTTGCTAATTGGGCTATTTTTTTTATAGCTTTTTCTTTTTCTTTTTTATTTTCTTCTTTTTTATTAGTTTTTACTTCACTTGTATTTTTAGTATTATCTCTTTTCACATCTTGTTGTTTTTCAACTTGTTCTTTGGCACTAGCATTATTAAGACCTAAAACTTGCCCTCCTGTGCTCATAACCAATGCTCCTGCTACTCCAACTGCTAATATCTTATTGTATTTCATATTTTCTCCTTAATTATTTATATGTCTCATTAACTCTTATAATGATAATTATTATCATCGTAAGAGCTTAAAAAAATTTAAATCAAATCTATTTTCATTTTATCATCTTATAAATAAAAAAACAACAATTATTTTAAATATTTTTATCAAATATTTCTTTGCTAAATTTTATAAACGAGTTATATTATGCCCTGCTTGCTGTATATATTAAATTTTCAAAAAATATTTTTTTATTTTTTGAAAAAGAGTTTATAATAATAAAAATACCAACTACAAAACAAGTTTTTTTTATTTTTTGTGTTGATATTTCTTTTTTTCTTTTTTATATTTTTAAGCTGATTGTTAAATAAAACTTTTATTAAAGTATATTTTTATACAACCTATTAATTTTGATAATATTTATCCGTCTATCTTTTCATTTGAACCCACATAACCTCTTATATGCTCTTTTGCAAGTTGTTCATGCTCTTCAAATGTTTTTGAAAAATAAGCTTTGCCTTCCTTATCTGTTAGAAAATATAGATAGCCATGTTGTGAACTGTTATTTATCGCTTCGTATGATTTTTCTCCCGGAGAACAGATGGGACCTGGGGGTAAACCATAATTTACATAGGTATTATATTTTGAGTCATTTTTCAAATCTTCTAATGTTAATTCTCCGCTTGTTTTGTTTAAGCTGTAATAAACCGTAGGGTCTGTTTGTAATGGCATATTTAAAGCTAATCTATTTAGAAAAACTCCTGCTATTTTTTCATTGTCAGTTGATTTTGTTGATTCTTTCTCTAAAATACTACTCATAGTTATATATTTATGAATAGTTACTTTTTCTTTATCTCCTGATATATTCCAAACTAATTCTTGTTTTTTAAAAATTGGTAACACTTTTTCATTAGTAAGCCAAACCATTTGAGATATTAAACTTTCTATATCTTTATTTTCATCATTAATTTTTTCTATATCATATTTTGCTGGGTATAAATATCCTTCTAGCTTATATTTTATATCATCATCTTCTATTTCAGAAGTGATTAATTCTGGATACTTTTGTGACAATTTATTAATAAAATTTTTATCATTTATTTTATCTATAAAATCCTGTTTTTTTATTCCAGTTAATTTTTCCAATTTCTCTGCTATTTTTAATATATTATCTCCTTCTATTATTGATAATGTATATAAAGGTTTTGCATTATCTTTATTTGTAAGAAAATATATTATTTCATTCACACTCATATCTTGCGATAGGTCAAAACTTCCTGTAAAAAAATCTTTTTTATTTATAGTTTTTGCATAAATTTTAAATATAAATTTATTTTTTATTAATTTTTTTTGATATAAAGTTTCTACTATAGAAGAACTACCCTCTCCTTCTCTTATGTGTATTTTTACTTTATCAGAATTATTTTTATTAACAGGTGTTATTTGAGAGTGAATATATCCCAAAAATAGCATTGTAATTACCATAAATATAATAAAAATAGATGCTATCTTATTACTTGATTTTTTCCTTTTTTTATTTCTTAACTCTTCTCTTCTTTCGTAGTAATCATGTTTCATATTAGCAACTTTCTTCTGAATCTATTTCCTCTGATTCAGAATATAAAATATCAAGAACCTCAGACACCATATCCAATTCTTCATCATTTTCTAAAGGCTCAAATCTCATATTTCCTTCTTCTTCTATACATTCCATTGGAAATACTTCTAACTGATAATTATCTATATTTTTTTCTTCTGTAAAAATAAAATATAATTTGTTATTTACTGGATTGGTAAATTCTAGTATTTTTCTATATTCTTTTTCTTTTCCTTCACTGTCAACTAATTCATATACTTCTTCTTCGCTATTTATATTCATTTCATCTAATTTTTTTTCTAACATTATGCTCTCCTATTAATAGTATCTAAATATGTTTGTAATATTATAACAGCTGCCATTTTATCAATTACTTGTTTTCTTTTCTTTCTTGAAAGATTTGCTTCTAACAAAACTCTCTCTGCTCCTACTGTAGATAATCTTTCATCTTGAAATACTATTTCTACTGTTTTTATTTTTTGTTTTAATATTTCTGAAAATTTAATAGTAGCTTCCCCTCTAAATCCTATTGAATTATTCATATTTTTAGGTAGGCCTATTACTATTTTTTTTATATCTTGTTCTCTAACTAATTCTTTTATTCTTTTTATCTTAAAGTCATTTATTTCTTCATTAATTTTTAGTGTTTCTACTCCTTGTGCTGTTAAACCAAGTAAATCACTAATTGCTATACCTATAGTTTTGCTTCCATAGTCTAAGCCCATTATTCTTCCAATACTCATTATATCTCCTTAATAAAAAAATATAGTAAATATTCTAGTATTTCATTTGTATTTATTTTAGAAATTTTTTCCCTCGCTCCATTATCTCTTGGAATATATATGGGATTATTTGTTTTTATATATCCCATTATTTGATTAATAGGATCATAATTTTTCTCTTTTATAACATTTATTACATCTGTCAAAACCATTTTTACATATTCTTGTTTATATTCATCTGTTTTAAAAATATCAGTTTTATCAAAATTAGCCATATATTCTCTCCCCTTATTCTAATTCAATAATTATCCCTACAGCTCCTTCTCCTGTATGTGTTGATATTACTGGACACGTTATAAATACGTCATTATCTGTTAACTTATATCCTAAGTTTTCTAATAATGCCACTTTTATCATTTCTATATATTCATAAGAAAGTGCGTGGGCTAACTTAATAGATTTAATTTTTTCTCCAGCATCTTTTTTTATGTTTTCTATTAATGCACTTACTAATTTTTTCTTTCCTCTTACAGTTTTTATCATTTTTAGTTCATTTGTATAAAGTTTTGTTAGTATTTTTATATTTAAAAATCCTCCTATTATACCAGAAGCTTTTTTTAATCTTCCTCCTTTTACCAAATTATCTAATCTATCGATTGTTACATATGTTAAAATTTTCTTTGCTTTATTATTTAATATTTCAGAGATTTCTGATATGTTTTTTCCTAATAATATCTGATTTATACATTCTTTTATTAAGAAAACCATACCTCTTGATGTAGTTTTTGAATTTACTACTTTCACATTGGTAAATGATTTTGCTACCTGAGAGGCTGTATTAAATGTACCACTAATTACATCAGATAAATGAATTGATATAATATCGTAACCTTCATCTGTCAATTGTTTATATTTATCCATTATCTTACCAATAGCTGGCTGACTAGTAAAAAAACTTTTTGCTGTTCTCATTTTTAAAATATAGTCTTCATTTGATATATCCTCAAATTCTTCTCCATCAACATTTACAGTTAAAGGTAATACTTCTAGATTATATTTTTTTATTTCTTCTTTTGTTAAATCTGCAGTAGAGTCCACAACTATTTTTATCTTATTCACTTTTAACTACTCCTTTTTTTATATAGTGCTTAAACTTGTAATCATATTCATTATCTTTATCTTTTAAAAAACTTTTTTCTTCCACTAAATTCCATTCATTTTTATTTATATCAGGAAAGTAACTATCCCCTTTAACTGTTGCATTAATTTCTGTAATATACATTTCATCTACATCCTTAATGTATTCATTATATATACTACTTCCTCCAAAAATAAAAATTTTTTCTGTCTTTATATTTTTTAATGCTAAATCTCTATTGTTATAAACTTTTACTCCTGGAAAAGAAAAATTAGCAGAAGATGTCAATACTCTATTTTCCCTATTTGGAAGTGGAAATCCTATACTTTCAAATGTCTTTCTTCCCATAAGTATAGTTTGATTAGTTGTTAAATTCTTAACCCGTTTCATATCTGATTTTAATTTCCAAGGTATCTTATTTTTATTACCAATACATTTATTTTTATCATATGCTACTATAAGAGATATCATACTTTACCTCCTATACTGCTATAGGTGCTTTTATAAAAGGATGACAATTATAATCCGATATAGTTACATCCTCTATTTTTAAATTGAAAATAGTATCAAAATCATTTATAACTAACTTAGGTGATTTATATGGCTTTCTTTCTAATTGAGTTTTTACTTGTTCAATATGATTTAAATATATGTGTGCATCTCCTATTGTATGAACAAAATCTCCTAATTCTAAATTACATTCTTTAGCTATTAAAATTGTTAAAAGTGAGTACGATGCTATATTAAAAGGGACACCTAAAAATACATCTGCACTTCTTTGATATAATTGACAACTAAGTTTATTTTCACAAACATAAAATTGAAACATTGTATGGCAGGGAGGAAGTGCCATTGTATCTATTTCCTTTGGATTCCATGCAGAAACTATTATTCTTCTTGAATATTTATTTTCTTTTAACTGATTTATTACATTTTTTAATTGATCTATACCATCAAAATTTCTCCATTGTTTTCCATAGACATTTCCTAAATCGCCATATTTTAAAGCGAATTTTTCATCTGTTAAAATTCTTTCTTTAAATTTTTTCATTTCCTTTTTATATTCTGTCATTAATTTGTCATCTGTCAATATCCTTCTACCAAAATCAGTCATATCAACACCTTTGTATTCAGAACTTTCTACCCATTTTTTAAATGCCCATTCATTCCAAATATTATTTTTATTTTCTAATAAAAATTTTATATTTGTATCTCCTTTTATAAACCACAATAATTCTGACCATATTAAATTAAAATTAACTTTTTTTGTTGTTAATAATGGAAATCCGTCATTAAGATTAAATCTCATTTGATATCCAAAAATACTTTTAGTTCCTACTCCTGTTCTATCCTCTTTCAGACTTCCTTTTTCTAATATAGTTTTACATAATTCTAAATATGTCTTATCTGCTTTCATCTTACCTCTTTACTTTAATTTGTAATTTTTTTCTTTTAAATATTCTATCAATATTGTTATTTTAGATATTGAATCTTTACTAAAATGGTGTTCTATACCTTCCACCTCTTGATAAATATTCTCTTCTTTAACTCCTATAACACCTAAAAACTCTTCTAAAATCTTATGTCTTTTCAAAGTATAGTCCCCCATACCTCTTCCTTTAGGAGTTAAGGCTATTCCTCTATATTTTTCATATTTTATATAACCTTCTGCATCTAATTTTTTAACCATTTTAGTTACAGCAGAAGGATATATTTTTAATTTTTCAGCAATATCCGCCGACCTTGCATAGCCTTTTTTTGATATTAATAAAAAAATAGTTTCAATATAGTCTTCCATTGTTGGGGTAGTTTTAGCCATATAATTCTCCTTATAAAAGTTGAAATGGATTTTCTTCTACTTCAGATAAGTAAATATTTATATTTTTTAAAGAATTTATATTTTCTAAATATTCTTTAAATATCTTTTTACAAATATTTTCTGAAAAATGACCAATATCAATTACATTTTTATTCATTTCAATTGAATCTAATGCTTGATGATAACTTACATCTCCTGTTAAATATATGTCTACATCTGGCAATTTATAAATAAAATCTCCTCCACTACCCCCTAGTAGTGCAACTTTTTTGATATAGTTATCTGGATTTTTTGTTATCAATTTAACATATTTAAGATTTAACTTTCTCTTTACAAACGAAGAAAATTCACTTATTTTCATTTTTTCTTTTAATGTACCTTTTCTTCCCAAACCACAACCTTTAAAATCATTATTTTCAAATAAAACTTCTATATTTTCAAGTTCTAACTCTTTTGACAAATAATAATTTAATCCAAATTTTGCTGAATCTAAATTAGTATGAGCAGAAATAACAGCTATATCATTTTTAATAAGCTTACTAATAATTCTTGCCTTGAAATCATTATAATTTAAAGACTTAATAGGCTTAAATATTAAAGGATGATGAGAAATAATAAGATCAACCTTTTTATTAATTGCCTCTTTAACTACTTCATCTGTCACATCCAAACAAACTAAAATGCTAGATACCTGTCTTTTATCATCTCCAAGCATAAATCCTACATTATCCCAATCTTCTGATAATCTTTCATCTGCTAAATTTTTTATATAATTATATATATCTTTTACTATAATCATTTTTTCTCCTTATTTTCTTATTATATCATAATTACAAGCAACTATTCAACAAAAATTAAAATCACTTTTTCTCTTTATATCAAGCTTTTTAGATTTATAATTTACTATTAAGAAATAATTAAAAATTTTACTATATAATCATTCAATTTTTTCCTATATCATTTATTTTTTAAAAACATAATCTATATCTTAAATTAAAATTATATATTTTATCTTTTTTAATATTTTACTAAAAAATTATTTTAGATATTTTATATATTTGAGTAGACTTTTTCAAAAATTTAATATACGATAAATTTAGAATTTTTTATGAGGTTTTATAAATGAATATCAAAGGTTATCTAAATAAAATAATTTTTCATAATAAAAATAATAATTATTTTATATTATCTGTTTTTTTAGAAAATTCACTTGAATACTTTGAAAGTGATTATGTAACTATCGTAGGTAATTTTAATAATCTAACTTTTAAAGAAGAACAGTTATATGAATTTCAAGGAAACATAATTGAACATAAAAAATATGGAAAGCAATTTTCAGCATTATTCGCAAAAGAAATAGTTGAAAAGAATGAACAAGCATTAATTTCTTATTTATCCGGAAATTCTTTTAAAGGAATTGGGAAAAAAACAGCAGAAATCATCCTAAGTGAACTAGGACTAGAATGTCTAGATAAAATATATGATAACAAAGAAAATTTATATAATATTAAAACAATAAATAAAAAAAAGAAAGATATTATATATAGTAGTATAGTATCTAATTATTATACACAGAATATTTTTTTAGAATTAAATAAGTACAATTTAAGTAACAGTTTAATAACAAAAATATACAATCATTATAAAATAAATACTCTCGATATTATAAAAAATAACACATACGATCTCATAAAAAATATTACAGGAATAAATTTTTTTACAGTTGATAAAATAGCTGAAAAAAATGGGATTTCTTACGACTCTGAAAAAAGAATTTCAGCAGCAATTATTTATACATTAACATATTATTGTTATAGTAGTGGAAATTCCTATCTTTCTAAAAATCAACTTCTTTACAATACATACAATGTTTTATACAAAGCTAGACAAATTCAAATAGATAAAAACACAATTATAAGTGCTCTAAATAAATCTTTAGAAAATAATGAATTAGTCGAAAAAGACGATAAAATATTTTTATTCAATATTTTCCACTCTGAATTTTTTATTTTTAACGATATTTCTTCTAGAATTAAAAACACACAAAAAAATAAATATTCAGAAAAATTAATTTTAAAATATATAAAAAACATAGAAAAAGAATTAGAAATAAAGTATGATGAAACTCAAATTGAAGCTATAAGGACAGCTATAAATAACAATTTTTCTATAATTACAGGAGGCCCTGGAACTGGAAAAACTACCATTACATTAGGAATTATAAAATTATTTCAAAAATTAAATAATTACTCATATAATGAGATAATAGACAAAGAAAAAAATTTAATTACTCTTTGTGCTCCAACAGGAAAAGCTTCTAAAAAAATGGCTGAAGCAACAGGATTACACGCTTCTACAATACATAAAATACTTGGATGGACAACAGAAGATAAATCAATTGAAAATTTTACTACTAGTAACAAAATTAATTCAAAACTAGTTATTATTGATGAGGCTAGTATGATTGACATTTTTCTTATGAAAAATATTTTAAAAATAACAAATAAAAATTCTTGTATAATATTTATTGGAGATAATGACCAACTTCCTTCAATATCTATAGGAAATGTTTTAAATGATCTTATTGAGTCAAAAAAAATAAATGTTATAAAATTAAATAAAATTTTTAGACAAAAGGCCGACTCCGGAATAATAAAATTATCTCATGCTATAAAAAATAATTTAAAAATAAATATCTTGGATAACCAAAAAGACAAAATATTTATAAAAGTCAATAAAAATAATATCAACAATGAAATTCTTAATCTTTATGAAGATTTATTATACGAAAAGCAAAAAGAAAAAATTCAAATTTTAATTCCTACTTATAAATCTGATTTTGGAATAAACAAAATAAATCTTCTAATTCAAGATAAATTTAATAAAAATGAAAATCAAATAGAATATGGCAATAATATTTTTAAAATAGACGATAAAGTCATGCAACTTGTTAATAATGCTGAAGATAATGTTTTTAATGGAGATATTGGTATTATTTATGATATTTACAATGAAAACAATGAACAAAAAGTAATAGTTGATTACGATGGTCACTTCGTTACATATAAAAAAAATGAACTTAATCAAATAACCTTATCATATGCTATATCTATACATAAATCTCAAGGATCAGAGTTTGATTATGTAATAATTCCATTAGTCGATACATACAACTTTATGTTAAATAAAAATATCATGTACACTGCTATTACAAGAGCTAAAAAAAAATTAATTATTTTAGGTGATGAAACGGTTTTTTATAAATCGGTAGAAGAAAATAATGTTGTTATAAGAAATACCTATTTAAAATATTTTTTTAATAAGAATGAAAAAAATATAGAAAAAAATTATATTTTAAATATACATAATATACAAGAAATAGACCCTATGATTGGTATGGAAAATATAACACCATATGATTTTATATAAAAAAACTTGTAAAAAGAATTAATTATTTTTAAAATTTTTCTTTTTACAAGTTTTTTATTAACTTTCTATTTTTTCTAATACTTCCTTGAAGTATTTTGGTAAATCAGTATCTATTTTTATAATTTCATTTGTTATAGGATGATTAAAAACTAAACTTTTAGAATGTAACATCTGTCCTTTTGTATCTAATGTTTTTTTAGGACCATAAACCAAATCTCCTACCAGTGGAAAATTAATATATTTCATATGTACTCTTATTTGATGTGTTCTTCCAGTTTCCAGTTCACATTCTACAAGTGTATATTTTTTATACCTTTTTATAACATTAAAATGAGTTATTGCTTTTTTCCCTTCATCTGAAACTGCCATCTCTTTTCTTTCTTTCGGATTTCTAGAGATAGGAGCGTCAATAGTACCATAATCATGTTTGATATTTCCATGAACTAAAGCATAATATTTTCGTTTAACTTCTTTATTTGCTATCATTTCTGATAATTTAATATGTGATCTATCATTTTTAGCTACTATAATAAGTCCTGAGGTGTCTTTATCTATTCTATGTACTATTCCTGGACGAATTATTCCATTTATAGTCGATAAATTTTTACAGTGATACATTAATGCATTGACTAATGTCCCATCTGGGTGCCCTACAGACGGGTGAACTACTATTCCCTTATCTTTATTAATAACTAATAAATCATCATCTTCATAAACTATATTTATAGGAATATTTTGTTTTTTTATATCTAATTCTTTTTCTTCTCTAAAATTAATTATTATTTCATCATTATTTTTTAATTTATAATTTGCTTTTATATTTTTATTATTTACCAAAATATAATTTTCTAAAATTAAATTTTGAATATTTGTTCTTGAACAATTTTCAAGTTTTGATAATAAAAATTTATCTATTCTCTGTGATTTTTCTAATTCATATATTATTTTTATCATATTTACCTTTCAAAAAAATATATGCACACCTAGATGTGCATATATTTTATTTTTTATTTTTTAGGGCATGTTTTTGAGCTTTTTGCATACTACTCATCATTTGATTTATTTTTTTCTTAGAAGGTTTTTGTCCCATTTGAGCCATCATATTTAACACTACATCTTCATTTAATTGTGGATTTTTTTCCATATATGAAATAAAGTTTTTTCGTGCTATATAAAATCCTCCAATAACTCCCACAACAAGACAAATAGCTCCTACTAACACTACCATTCCTATAGACATTATTTTTTCTCCTTCCTTTTATTTGGAGTAATATCTTCTCCTTTTTCGTTAACTACTTTTGTGTTTTTCAAAATATTTTTAAGATTATTTCTAAAATTTTCTAAATATAATTTTCTATATTTTTGCAACAATTTTTGTTGTTCGTCTGTTAATTTTTTTTCTTTTTTTATTTTATTTAATTCATTGATATTTTGAATTATTTCACTAATTTCCATATTATACACTCATCAACTCAGATTGTTTGTCTTTACTTACTTTTTCTAATTCAGAAATAAACTTATCTGTAACTTTTTGTATTTCATCAGAATATGATTTCAAATCATCTTCTGTTATTTCTGATGATTTCTCCATTTTTTTTATAGCATCCATTGCTTCTCTTCTAATATTTCTTACTGCTATTTTAGAATTTTCTGTTTCTTTTCCTACTTGTTTTGCTAATTCTTTTCTTCTTTCTTCTGTAAGTGCTGGAAAAACAATTCTTATTACATTTCCATCATTTGCTGGATTTAAACCTAAATCTGATGCTTGTATAGCTTTTTCTATTTCTTTTAATAATGATTTTTCATATGGAGATATTAATAACATTTTAGGTTCAGGGACACTAATACCTGCTACTTGATTTATTGGTGTTGCTACTCCATAATATTCTACTGTAAGCCTGTCAAGAACGGCTGAGCTTGCTTTCCCTGCACGAATAGATGATAACTCTTTTCTTAAACTATTTACAGTTTTAGCCATTTTTTGTTCTAAATTTGATATAATTTCCTTCGGCATAATTATCTCCTCATTTATTTTATTTTTTTATAGATGTTCCCATCTTTTCTCCATTGATTACTCTAATTATATTGTCTTCTTCATCTATTGAGAAAACTATTATAGGAAGATTGTTGTCCATACAAAAAGATATCGCAGTTGAATCCATTACTGCTAAACCTCTATTTATAATTTCCATATGAGTTAAGTCATCAAATTTTTTAGCACTTTTAACCAACTTAGGATCTGCAGAATAAACTCCATCTACTGCATTTTTTCCCATTAATATTACATCTGCATCTATTTCTTTTGCTCTTAATGCCGCTGTAGTATCAGTTGAGAAAAATGGATTTCCTATTCCTGCTGCAAATATAACAACTCGTCCCTTCTCTAAGTGGCGTATTGCTCTTCGTCTTATATAAGGCTCTGCCATAGCTTTCATCTCTACAGATGTCAACACTCTTGTATCAACACCTTTTTGTTCCAATGAATCTTGTAATGCTAGTGAATTCATTACAGTAGCTAACATTCCCATAGAATCTGCTGTTGCTCTCTCCATTCCGAGTGCTTCTCCAGTTTTACCTCTCCAAATATTTCCTCCACCAACTACTATAGCAATTTCAACATCTTGTTTTTTAGCTTTTGCTATTTGATTAGTTAGCTTATTAACAACTTTAGGATCTATTCCAAAACCTTTTTCTCCTGCTATAGCTTCTCCACTAAGCTTTAAAAGTACTCTTTTGTATGCCTTACCCATTTTATATCCCCCTGAGTTTTTAACTTTTTTAAAAAAGCACACACTAAAACGGTGTATGCTTTTTTTTAATTAGTTTCCTTTTACTTGGCTCATTACTTCTTCGGCAAAATTATCTTCTCTTTTTTCTATTCCTTCTCCAACTTCATATCTTACGAATTTAGTTAGTTTTCCACCTTTTGAAGCAACAAATTTTTCAACTGTCATACTATCATCTTTTACAAATTTTTGTTTTGTTACGCATATTTCTTCTAAATATTTATTTAATCTACCAACAACCATTTTTTCAACTATTTTAGCTGGTTTTCCTTCTTTTAATGCTTGTTCTGATAGTACTTTTTTCTCATGTTCTAATTCTTCTTTAGATACTTGTGTTTCATCTAAATATTTTGGATTTAATGCTGCTATGTGCATTGCTACATCTTTAGCTACACTTGCATCATCTATTCCATCAATAACAGTTAAAACGCCAATTTTTCCTCCCATATGAGAATATAAACCAAATACTGCATTATCGTTTTTAACTATTATTTCAAATCTTCTTAATGATAATTTTTCTCCAATTGTTGCAATGGCATTATTTATTGCATTTTCTACTGTAATTCCATCTATATCCAATTTAAGAGCTTCTTCTAATGTTTTTGGTTCATTTTTTAAGATAACTTCAGCTATATTTTTAACTAATGTTGTGAACTTCTCATTTTTAGCAACAAAATCTGTTTCTGAATTTATTTCTAAAATTAATGCTTTATTATTATCACATAATAAATATGTTGTTCCTTCAGCAGCTATACGTCCTGCTTTTTTAGCAGCTTTTGCTATTCCATTTTCTCTTAAATAATCTATTGCTGCTTCCATATTTCCATTAGCTTCTGTAAGTGCTTTTTTACAGTCCATCATACCTGCACCAGTACGACTTCTTAATTCTTTAACTTGTGAAGCTGTTATTGCCATGATAATTCCCTCCAATATCGCTTTATTAACTTTTTTTTATTCTTCTACTGTTTCTTCTTTTTCTTCTACTTCTTCAGTTTCTTTTGTCTCTTCTACTTCTTCTATATTACCTTCGTTATATGAAACAAATGCATCAGCCATTTTAGATGTTAATAATTTAACTGCTCTGATAGCATCATCATTTGCTGGTATTACATAGTCTACATCGTCAGGATCACAGTTTGTATCAACAATCCCTACGATAGGAATACCTAATTTTTTTGCTTCTGCTATTGCATTATGTTCTTTTTTAGGATCTACTACAAACATAGCATCTGGCATAGATTTCATTTCTCTAATACCACCTAAAAATTTATTTAATTTATCATATTCTTTTCTTAGTTGAATAACTTCTTTTTTAGGGAGAACTTCAAAAATTCCATCTGCTTCCATTTTTTCAATTTCACTAATTCTGTCAATACGTCCTTTAATTGTTTTATAGTTAGTAAGTGTTCCTCCTAACCAACGGTGATTAATATAATATTGACCAGATCTTTCTGCTTCCTCTTTAATTGCTTCTTGAGCTTGTTTTTTTGTTCCTACAAAAAGCATTTTTCCACCTTGATCTGCTATTGATTTAACAAATTCATAAGCTTCATCAACTTTTTTTACTGTTTTTTGTAAATCTATTATATATATTCCATTTCTTTCTGTAAATATATATTTATCCATTTTAGGATTCCATCTTCTTGTTTGGTGTCCAAAATGAACTCCTGCTTCTAAAAGTTGTTTCATTGAAATAACTGACATAGTTATTGTCCTCCTTGGTTTTTTCCTCCGATATCTTCTTATTAGTTGTAGACAAATGCACCAAACAACTAATCTAATATCGTGTGTTTTTTAGTTGAACATAATCAACCTTTTTAATTATATAGTAAACAGCTTTGAAAATCAAGTATTTTAATACTTTCTTTTTACTTTTTATGAAATTTAAGATATATCAAAAAATTAACAAAAAAAGCTAAACAACTTTGTGCTTAGCTTTTTTCTATTATCATTATTAATTAAGTTTAGTTAGTGAGAGTAATTATTTAACCCAAGCTCCACTTCCGTCTACATAGTAGCTACCTACATATGTATCGTGTGCCATTGCTCCGCTTTCAGTTAAGAAATACCATGTTCCATTAACTTCAACCCATCCTGTTTGCATATATCCATTTTCGTCAAAGTGATACCAGTCATCTCCTACTTTTTCCCATTCGTTAGCTGGGTATGTACCATTTGCTCTTTGATACCACCAACCTGTAGTATTTTGAAGCCATCCTGCTGGTTGATATGCACCATCTGCATTAACAAAGTATCCATCAGGTGTTACTGTGTTTGCTAACATATAACCACCTGCATTGAAGTAATACCATGTTCCATTTATTAATTTCCATGCACTTGCTGGGTATGAACCATCTGCATTTCTGTACCACCAACCTGTAGTATCTTGAACCCATCCTTCTACTACTGATGGAGTTTCTGGTGTAACTGGTGTGTTACGCCAAACTGTAGCTACAGCATCTAAGTAATCAGCAAAACTTACACCTTTATCTGCTGCTTCTTTTTTAGCTACTTCTAAGAAGAATTTTATTTCTTTTAATGTTTGTTGTTTTTGAGCTAAATCTGTTGCTTTTTCTAAATCAGTTTTGAATTTCATGTATACATCGTAATTAGGGATTTCAAGAGCATCAAATTGTTGCATTACAGTATCATCTGTCCCAAATACATTTAATATTTCAGTTTTCCATTTTTCTACTTCTTGTAAATCTTTAGCAGAATCTATTTTGTAGAAATATTGTTCTTTAGTAACACCATGTTTTTTCAAAAATTCTTTAGCTTCTGCTTTAGCTTCTGCTAATTTTTGAGCATCATTGTGTTCAGCAATTGTTACAGAACCTTCGATACCAGCTTTGAATTTTTCTACATCTTCTAATGTTTTTAATTTTTCTAAATCTGCTAAAACTGCTGCTTTTTGTTTAGCATTTTTGAATTTTTTTTCTATTATAGGTTTTAGCTCATCTTTTGCTTCTTTTAATTTTTTTGCAAGTTCTGCTGCTGAATTTTCTTTTTTATCTTGCAATACTTTATCAACTTGTTCACTAAAACTTGGACTAGTTGGATCAGTATAATTAGCTGCTTGTGCAGTGAAACCTACACCACTCATAACGATAGCTACACCTAACGCTGATGATATTAATTTGTTTTTCATAACTATTTCTCCTTTTAATTTAAATATTAATCATAGTCTAATTATATATATATATGTATATATTGTCAACAACTTTTATTGCATTTTATAAAAATATTAAAACTTATTTTAAATCTTTGAATGCGAAATCTCCTTTTATTTTCATGAAATATTATTTTTATTTTTCATTTTATAATACGAATATATATTTTTATTTTTATTAAATATATAATAGATTTTATATTTTATTTTATTAAAATAATAATAAAATGTTATATTGTCAGTATTAATATTTGTTTTTATAATGATATTCAATAATAAATTTATAAATTTATTATTACTATTTCTAGTTAATAAATAATAAATATTCTTGAAAATCAAATAATTAAATGTGTATTTTCCCCTAAACTCAATAATTTAATGCTAGAATATTAATATTTTAAAATATCCTATATCATTAAATCTTTTAAATTAAAATTATCAAAAATCTAGATAATTAAAAAAATTTTTAAAAGATTTTATACATAAAAAAAAGAGAACTATTAAATAATAGTTCTCCTATGACGTCCCGGGAGGGATTCGAACCCACGACCGACGGCTTAGAAGGCCGTTGCTCTATCCTGCTGAGCTACCGAGACATTTGAAAATACTTTAATATTATATATTTTTTATTCTTCTTTGTCAATATTATTGTTGATATTTTTTTAAAATTATAAAATCAACAATAATATGAAGTAAAATAAAATTAAAAATGATAGTATTCAATTAATCATTTATCATAAATAAAATAAATAACTAATACATATTAAATCATTATTGTTAATGATAAAAAAAGCTAATTTATACAAATTAAACTATCTTTTTCTAAATATTTAGGCTCTTTGTCAATAGTATAAGAGAAAAATTTTTTAAAAAAATTTTCAGTTTCAAAAAATACCAACTAGAAAAACAAGTATTTTTTTTATTTTTGTGTTGATACTTATTTTTTAAAATTTTAAAGCTGATTTTTTCTCTAAATAATTTATCAACGATTATATTGTACAACCGTTTTTTCTCTAAATAATTTATCAACGACTATATTACATAACCATTTTGTTTAGTTTTAAAGCTGGTTCTTCTTTCCTAAATTATTATCGGCATGTTATCGTAGAACCTATTTTCCTTTTTTAATCTAGTTTCAAACTAAAATCTTTTCTCAACATTGTTTTAAACAAAAAAAGGAAAACCAATGTCTAAAAAGGTTTTCCTAATGAATTTTTAAAACTATCTTCTTAATCCTAATGATTTTATTAATTGACGATATCTTTGAATATCTTTTTTAATCAAATAGTCTAATAAGTGACGTCTGCGTGATACTTTTTTTAATAAACCTCTACGTCCTGCGTGGTCTTTTTTATGTGTATTTAAGTGTTCAGTTAAACTTTCTATTTCTGCTGTTAGAACAGCCACTTGAACTTCTACTGAACCAGTATCAGTTTCATGCACACGATATTTTTCGATTATTTCATTTTTTCTTTCTTGACTTATTGCTGCCATTTGGCACCTCCATTTATTTTTTTATCCTAAATCTGAGTATAGAATCGGAGTGTTTCTATACCAAGAAACAGGCTATGGTTATTTTATCTTAAATTTTAATTTTTTTCAAGTATTTAAAAAATTTTATTAAAATCTATTTCTTCTTTTTCTGCTACTTTTTTGTCAATGTTTAATTGTTTTTTTAATTCATTCATATCATTAAATTTTTTTTCTTCTCTTATATACTTATAAAAATAAATATTTATTTCCTTATCATATATATCTTCATCAAAGTTTAAAATATGTGTTTCTATAGAAAGGTTATTATCAGCAGAAACCGTTGGGTTATACCCTATATTTGTGATTCCTTTATATAATCTATCATTATACTCTACAACAGTTAAATATACACCATTTTTTTGTGGTATTATGTAATCAGTTACTTTTAAATTCGCAGTAGGAAATCCTATAGTTCTTCCAAGCTGTTTCCCTCTGACTACTATTCCAGAAATTTGATAATATCTTTGTGTTATTTTTTTGTAATTTTCTACTTCTCCTGAAAGAATATATTTTTTTTGGAGAGATGTAGAAATTTTATTTTCTTCTATTTTTTCTATATTTAAGATATTTACATTTATTTCTTTATGATTTTCTTTGATATACATAGGTGTTCCTTCTCCCATATAACCAAATTTATAATCTTCTCCACAAAAAACATCTTTAATATTTAATTTTTTTAACACTTTATTTACAAATTCTTCTTTTTTTAGTTTTTTCAATTTATCATTAAATTCAAGAAAATAAAGTTCTTCTATTCCTAAATTTTCTATTATTCTTTTTTTTAATTTATTAGGGGTTACTATTTTTATATTTTGATTTTTTATATAATTTTTAGGACTATTTAAAAATGTTATTAAAACTGATATTTTATTTTCTTTTTTTGCTTTTTCTACTGCACTTTCTATTATTTTTCTATGTGCTATATGAATCCCATCAAAATATCCTAAAGCACACGTTCTTTTTTCTTCTTTTTTTTCTATTTTATCAACATCTAAAATTTCAAAAAATTTCATAAATATCCTTCTTTTACTCTATTTTTGTAGGAAATATATTTTTTACAGTCAAAAGTTCATCTGACCTTTCTTTTAAATAATATATTCCAATAGCCTTTTTTTTATATGTGAAAACAACTGGATTTTCAAAATCAATATCTTCAAACTGATTTTTTCTAAATCTTAAACCATTTTGAATTTGCTTTGCTCTATATTTAGGAACTTCATAAAATTTATAATTTTTTAAGGCAT
Source organism: Gemelliphila asaccharolytica (assembly GCF_001553005.1). Classification (GTDB taxonomy): domain Bacteria; phylum Bacillota; class Bacilli; order Staphylococcales; family Gemellaceae; genus Gemelliphila; species Gemelliphila asaccharolytica. The sequence goes on from NZ_KQ959854.1 coordinate 18,699, forward strand.
ATTCTTTAGGTAATAAAATCGAGTTTATTTTTTCCAGATTTTGTTTTATGTAATCTAAAGTATATGTATCAGCAATAGTTATATCGCCTGTTGCAATTCTTGTTAACTTGCTCATACAACTTGGAAGATTTAACATTTCTCCTATTTGAGTGGCTACCGTTCTTATATAGGTACCTTTTCCACAACTTATATCTACTGTGAAATAGCATTTGTTTTCTCTATAATGAATACTTTTTTCATCAATGTCTATACTGTTTATCGTTACAATCCTTTTTGGTATTTCTACATCAAACTTGTTTAATCTTGCATACTCATAAAGCTTTTTCCCATTAACTTTTACAGCAGAATATATAGGAGGTTTTTGTTCTATTTTCCCTATAAGTTTTTTAGTCACTTTTTTTATTTCTTCTATGGGGATGTTTTCTACATTTTTCTCATTTAATATATCACCAGATAAATCTTCTGTTGTTGTACTCATTCCTAGACATATTTCTGCTCTATATTTTTTACCTAAATTCATTGCATAATCACTTACTTTGGTACTATCGCCTATTAAAATTAAAAGTATTCCTTCTACATCTGGATCCAAAGTTCCTGCATGACCTATTTTTTTTATTTTTAATATTTTTCTAAGTTTAAATACAACATCATGACTTGTCATATTTTTTTCTTTATATATAGGTAAAATGCCGTTTATCATTTTTTCTCTTCCTTACATTTTGGACAAAGTCCATATATTTCAAACTTGTGATATTCTATTGTATATCCTTCTAATTCAGGAATTATAAACTTGTTACATAAATCAACATTAATATCTTTTGCCTTTCCACAGTTGATGCAAATATGATGATGGTGATGATGAACTGTATCAAAACATTCTATTTTAAAAAATCTTTCTCCCTTTATTTCTATATATCCTAGAATTTTTAGTTCTACATAAGTATTCAAATTTCTATAAATAGTATCAAAACTTAATCCCGGATACGTTTTGACAAGAATCTCTGATATGTATTTTGCATTAAGATATCTATCTTCTTTTACAAGTAATTCTATTATCGCTTTTCTTCTTTCTGTATACTTATAGCCATTTTCTTTTAAAATAGCCATTATTCTTGAAACTTTTTTTTCTATAGTCATATTTCACCTTTTAAAAAGAGTTATTTCTTATTTTGCCTTTTTGCAAATTTTCTTCTCTCTTTTTGTTTTAATTTATCCATTTTATATTTATGTTTTTTCTTGTACCCTGGTTTTACTTTTTTACTTGTTCTAACTTTACTTTTTAGTTTTTTTGTTAAATCGTGATCTGGTGTTACTTTTTTTCGTTTTTGCCTTTTGTTTCTATCTTTTACTTCTATAAATTCACCATTTTTAATATCTTTATGTTCAAATTTTATACCAGATTTTTCTAAATGTTTTAATTTATCTTCATCTTTTTCGGAGTATATCGTTATACAAATACCGTCCATTCCTCCTCTAGCTGTTCTTCCAGCACGATGAACAAAAAAATCTAAATCATTTGGAATATTATAATTTATAATGTGACTAACCGCTTCTATATCTATACCTCGGCTCATCAAATCACTAGCTACTATATAAGTAAAATCTAAATTATTAATTCTTTTTTGGACTTGTTTTCTTTCTCTGCTTGAAAGATCTCCGTGTAAAGCTCCTACTTTTATTCCTCTAGAAGAAAGATACTCAGTTATTTCTTCAACCTCTTTCTTTTTATTAGCAAAAATTATTGCTAAATAAGGATTTATTGTATCTATTATATTTGAAAGTCGCTGTATTTTTGTATATCCTTTTTCTGAAACAAGATAATATTTTATATTTTTAGGACTTGGATTTTTTATTTCTACAAATTCAGAGTTTTTAAAATGTTTTTTCAAAAATACAGATATTTGTTTAGATATTGTAGCTGAAAAAACCGAAAAAGAACAATTTTTACCCGTTTTACTTATTATATTATCAATATCATCTATAAATCCCAAATCTACCATTACATCACATTCATCAATAACAAAATATTTAACAGTTTTTAAATTTATAGCTCCCCTTTTTGATAATTCTAAAATTCTAGTTGGGGTTCCTATTATAATTTGAGGATTAGATTTCACCTTTGATACATCTCTTAATATATCTTGTCCCCCAATTAATAAAGAAATTTTAATAGATTTCTTTGAAAATGATGCTATATGTCCTGCCATATCAAATAATTGCCGAGATAGCTCTCTTGTAGGAGCTAATATAATTGTCTGAAGCTGAGAATTATCTGCATCTATCTTGCTAAATATAGGTAATAAAAATGAATGAGTTTTACCACTTCCAGTTTCTGATTTAGCAATTATATTTCTTCCCTTTAGAATAGGAGAAAATACCTTTTCTTGAACTTGGGTAGGTTTTTTAAAACCTAAATTAACTATTGAATCATTGACAAAATCAACAAATTTAAATTGTTCAAATGATTTTGGTAGCATCTCTTACCTCCATTTTTAAAATTTTCTTTATTATACAATAAATACATTTCTTTTTCCATTTATTCTTAATTTCTAAACTTTAAAAATCTACAAAAAAATGACAAAATAAAAAATATATGATAAAATAGCTTTTAAAACTAAATATATGAAAGCATTTAAAAGGATAACAATATGACTAATAATTTAAAAAATTTAATTGGAAATACCCCTTTAATTAAATTATCACTAGATGACGATGAAAATACTGCAGATATTTATTTTAAATTAGAGAAAAATAATTTAGCAGGAAGTATAAAAGATAGAGTAGCACTTTACATGATAGAAGATGCGGAAAAAAAAGGAATTTTAAAAAAAGGTGATACTATAGTTGAACCAACAAGTGGAAATACCGGAATTGCTCTAGCTTGTATAGGAGCATTAAAGGGATATAATGTAATTTTGGTTATGCCTCATACAATGAGTAAAGAAAGAGAACTTTTGGCGAAAGCTTATGGAGCTAAGGTAATAAGAACAACAGAGGGAGGATTAAAAGGCTCTGTCGACAAAGCAAAAGAACTTGCTAGTATGGACGGATATTTTATGCCTGACCAATTTAATAATAATGCTAATGTTAAGGCACATTATGAAACTACAGCTCCTGAAATATTAGAAAAAATTACTCCAGACGCTTTTGTCGCAGGGTTTGGAACTGGTGGAACTATTAGTGGTGTAGGTAAATATTTAAAAGAAAAATTAGAAAAGGTCAAAATATACGCTGTAGAACCAGCAGAAAGTCCAATGTTGTCAAAAGGATATGCCTCTAGCCACAAAATACAAGGAATTGGAGCAAATTTTGTGCCTAAGATAATTAATAAAAATGTAATAGATGAAATTATAAATATAAAAAGTGATGATGCAATAACTATGACAAAACTTCTAGCTAAAAAATATGGTTTACTTGTCGGCATATCTTCTGGTGCAAATGCAAAAGCAGCACTTAATGTTGCAAAAAAACTTGGGAAAGGAAAAGTAGTAGTAAGTATTTTGCCAGATACTGGAGAAAGATATTTAACTACAGGTATATACGATATATAAAATATGGAATTTGAAGAATATAAGAAAGAACTTATAGTTACAGCACTAAAAAAAGATCCATCATTAAAATCTGAAGATGAAGCAATTATGTTTACATCTGGAGTTAAAGCATTATTATCTCATTTCAGTGCTCATAAACTTTATAATGAAAAAAAATTTTTAGAAGCAAGTGAACTTAGTTTTTTAGCAAAAAAAGAAACAGGAATTGAAATACACCCTGGTGCTAAAATAGGAAGAAGATGTTTTATAGACCATGGAATTGGAGTCGTTATAGGAGAAACAAGTATAATAGGCGATGATGTTGTTATGTATCATGGAGTTACTTTAGGAGCTATTGAAAATAAAAAAACAAAACGCCATCCTACTATAGGAAATAACGTTCTAATAGGGGCAGGAGCCAAACTATTAGGAAACATAACTATTGGAGATAATGTTAAAATTGGAGCAAATGCCGTAGTTTTAAAAGATATACCAAAAAACTCTACTGTAGTTGGAATACCAGGTAAAATAATCAAAAATAATAACTAAACATTTTAAATTAGAGCATAAATCTTATTTATTAAAATTTATGCTCTAATTTTATTATAAAATTTTTATTTGTAATTTTTCACTTTCAAAATAAATATAGATATTAAAAATAAAATAAGACTATTATATCCCAAAAACGAAATAATCTTCATAATATTATAATTAGTAGCATTAAAAAAACTATCAAATGCTAAATTTAAAATATTAAGAAAAGAATATTTAATAAAATAAAATTGTTCATTAATACTAATTAAAAATAAAGTTAAATATTTACTACCTATAAAAAATAATAGTGATAATGAAATAGCTAAATTAGTATTATTAAATATTGTTAAAATAAAAATAACTACAACAGAAATAAATAAAAATAAAGTAATAGATAAAAATACATTATACAAAATTGTAATATCTTTGATTACTGAGAAAAAATCAGTTTCTCCTACATAGTAAAAATAAAAAAATAATATTATTAAAACTATTAGATATAAAACAATTACATTTATTAAATTTACTAAAATTTTTGAAAGCAAATTACTAAATATTTTTGTTTTAGAATAGATAATAAATTTACTAAATTTGCATTTATAATCATCTCTATAAGAAACTATTATGTTAATTGCTAAAACTACAGAAAATATTAAAAATATTAAACGAAATAATATCCCATAATAAAATTCATCAAAAGTAATATTCAAATAATTAATAAAAAAACTATATTTATATGAAATAATTAAAAATAAAAACAAAACAGCTAAAAATAAAAAATAATTCCATTTTCTTTTAAGTAATTTTAAAAATTCAAGTTCTAACATTTATTCTCCTTTTCTTTGCATAAAAAAATATTATTATTAAAATCGTCAATACTAACAACCTCTAATCCAACTTTTATAAGATAAAACAATATTGTTTCTAAATCATCTTTTCTTACAATTAACATATCATCAATAACTGTATATTCATAGTTAAAATCATTATATAATTTTTTTTCATCAAAATTTTTGATTTTTATTATTATCAAATCTTTTATTATTTCTAATTTTTTTAAATCATCATAATATATCTGATTATTTGATGAAATTACTAACGCTTTGTCACATATTTTAGCGATACCGTTTATATTTTCAGAAATTATAATAATATTTCTATTCGAATTATTTTTTTTAATAAAATTACATAAATCTACCTCGTCTTCTTTTGCTAAACTATTATTTAATAAATCTAAAATTAAAATTTCTTTTGAAATTAAAAAAGAAATTAAAATATCAAATTTTTCTCTTTCTATCAGAGATAATTCTGCTATTATTTTTCTGTGAGGTAATCTTAACTCTTCTAAATAATATAATATTTTTTCTTTATTTATTTCATATTTATTAATTTTTAATATTATTTTTATAATTTTATATAATGATATATTATTAAAATATCCTATATCTTCAGAAAAAAATGGATAATATTTTTTTATATTTTTAATATTTTTTTTATTTATCAGCACATCCCCACTATATTTTATATTTTTTTTAAAAATTTCTTTTATTATTTTTAAACTCTTTATATCTTCACTTATTATTGCTAGTGATTTTGCTCCATCTAGAATAAATTCTAATTTAAAATCATTTTTTTTATTTATTTTTTTCTTAAATTTTAAAAATTCAAGTGTCATAAGTTACCTCTTAAATATTTTTTTCTATTATATCATAAATAAAACTATTTCATCAAAATTTAATTTAAAATAAAAAGACATGAAAAGTTTCATGTCCTATTTTTATCTTACTTATTATAATAATTCAATATATTTATATGCACTTTGTGCTGCTATTGCTCCGTCGCTTGTCGCTGTTACTACTTGTCTTATCTCTTTTTGTCTTACATCTCCAGCAACAAAAACTCCTTCTACAGAAGTTAGCATATTTTCATCAGCTATGACATACCCTTTTTCATCAAGTATATTTAAATCTTTAAAAACTTCTGTTTGAGGTATCATACCAATATAAATAAATATACCTTCTGCCTCTATTTTTTTAATCTCATTAGTTTTTACATTTTTTACTTCTATACCTGTTACTTTTTTTTCTCCATTTATTTTAACTGGTATACTGTCCCAACAAAATTCTATATTTTTTTTCTTAAATGCTCTATCTTGCAAAATTTTTTGAGCACGAAGTTCATCTCTTCTATGTACAACAGTAACTTTGTTTACTAAATTAGCTAGATATAGAGATTCTTCTATTGCACTATCTCCTCCACCTATTACTACTACATTTTTTCCTTTGAAAAAAGCTCCATCACAAACTGCACAATAAGAAACTCCCTTGCTTGTAAATTCTTTTTCGCCTTCTATTCCTAAAAGTCTTGCTTGTGTTCCAGTAGCTATTATTATTGATTTGGCTTTATAAGTCTTACCAGATATTTCTAAAATTTTAATATTGTTTTCTATTTTTACTTTTTTTATTTCTCCAAATACAAAATCAGTTCCAAATTTTTTAGAATGTTCAAACATTTTTTCTGATAAGTCTGGACCCGTTATGTTTTCATATCCTGTGTAATTTTCTATTTCTGCTGTTGATAGCATCTGCCCTCCAGGATATTTTTTTTCAACCATTAAAACATCTAAATTTGCTCTACTTGCATATATAGATGAAGTCATTCCTGCTGGACCTGCTCCTATAATTATAACATCATATATTTTTTCCATGTTTTTCTCCAAATTATTTTTAACTATTTATATATAGTATTTTTTTCTTATTATTAAATCTATTAAAAATAAAATAACATATTCCTAATATAACCATTATTAAAGAAACGATTTGAGAAACTCTTATTATTCCTATATATAAAGAATCTGTTCTCATTCCTTCCACAATAAATCTTTCCACTCCATAAAATATCATATAGAATGAAAATACTTCTCCAGAATATAATTTATTTTTTATAATTAGTAATATAATCAAAACTATAAAACACCATATACTTTCATATAAAAATGTAGGTTGTCTATAGCTTCCGTCTATATACATATTTTCTATAATAAATTTTGGTATATTCAACTTTTGCAAGAAGCTTTTAGTTACTATTTCCCCGTATGCTTCATGATTAAAAAAGTTGCCCCATCTTCCTAAAGCTTGTCCTAATAATAAACTAGGGGCTATTATATCCAAAAGTTTCAATATTTTTATTTTATTTCTATTTGAAAATATTAATAATACTAAAAGACCTCCTATAAGCCCCCCATATATAGCAATCCCTCCGTCCCAGATTGCTACTATTTCAGAATAATTTTTTGAGTAATAATCCCATCGGAAAATAACATAATATGCTCTGGCAAATATAAATGCTATCGGAAGTGCTATTATTAATAAATCAAGTATTTTATCTTTTTTAATTCCACGTTTTCTTGCTTCTAACTCAGCTAAATAGTATCCTAATAAAATTGTAGCAGAAATTATAATTCCATACCAATAAACTGGTTTTCCTAATAATTCAAATGCTACCGGATTTATGTAATTGTTCAAAATTAAATTTTCTCCCTATTATTCATTATTTTTTCTGTTAAATTCTTCTCGAACTGTTCAGAAGTGTTTATTCCCATTTTATTTAATTTAAAATTCATTGCTGCTGACTCTATAATTATAGCCATGTTACGACCTGGACTTACTGGTATAACTTTCTTTTCTATCTCGGTGTTATGAATTTTGATTGAATCTCTTTCCAAGCCTATTCTATCATAATTTTTATTTTTATCCCATGATTCTAAATGAATATTAAGGTCTATTGCCTTATCTTCACCTACAGCTCCTACTCCAAAAAGTGTCATAACGTTTATTATACCAAGTCCTCTTATTTCTAAAAGATTTTTTATTATTGACGATCCACATCTTCCTATTAAAAAACCACTGTCTAATTCCTTGATATCAACCCTATCATCAGATATTAATCTATGACCTCTTTTGATTAATTCTAACGCTATTTCACTTTTTCCTATTCCACTTTCTCCTGTAATTAATATGCCAACTCCATATACTTCAACTAAGACGCCATGCATACTAATTTCTTTTGCTAATTCTCTATGTAAAGTAAAGGCTAATTTTGCAATTAATCTAGATGTTGTTTCCTCTGTCCTTAATAAAGGAGTGCCATATTTTTTGGCAGAATCTATTAATTCTTTAGGTACTTCTAACCCTCTTGTTATTATTATTGCTGGTGTTTTTCTAGTACAAAGCATTCTTGTTCTAGCTTTTTTATCTTCATGAGTTAATAATTTAAAAAAAGATAACTCTCCTCTTCCTAGTACTTGAACTCTTGTTGGGTCATAATGAGAAAAATAACCGGCAAGTTGAAGTGCCGGTCTTGATATGTCAGGAGAATTTATTTCTCTATCTAAACTATTTTCACCACTTATAATTTCTAAATTCAAGTTTTCTTTTATAAATCTTGTATTTACTACAACCATAATTTACTATTTTATCCTTGTTATTATTATATTTCTATCATCTTTATTTATTATAAAGTTAAATATTGACATAAATATCGCTAATCCTAAGGCAGAATTGAACGATGTTATCACAAAATTTGGTTCTAATAGTCTTGAAACTAAAATTATCAAAATTGCATTTATAATAATTATAAATAAACCAAAAGTAAATATTATAGGGATTATACTTATTAACATTAAAATAGGTTTTATAAATCTATAAAATAATGTTATTGCTAATGACGCATATAAGGCGTACAAGGCATTTTTTACATATAAATTATTTTCAAAAAAACCTGCAAATGCTAAAATTATTAAAAAATTAATAACTATATTTTTAAGTATAAAAATAACTTGCTTTACTTTATATTTATTCATATTTCTCCTATTCTATTTATTAAATTCTTCAGTAATAGGTGGGACTATTTGTTTTTTTCTAGATACTACTCCTTCTAATGTCATAAAATTATTAATTAATGTTTTAGAAAATGCTTTAGCTACTTTATCTTTGTCTTCTCCCATTACTAATACTTCTGAATTTGATGTCAAAATATTTGTAATAACAAATACAAAAGCATCTAGATTTCTTTCTTTTATGTCTGTAGAAATAGTTTTTTCTAATTCTTCTACTCTCTCTGTTACTTCTTTAGTGTCTACTGTATTTATTTGAGCTATTACTAATTTTTTATTATTTATATCAAATTCTTTTGCATCTAATCCTATTAATTCTTTTATTGATTTATCTTTAGTGTTAGCACCTGCTTTAAGCATTGCTATACCATATTCTTCTAAATTTACTCCTGCTATTGCTGCTAATTCTTCTGCTGCTAATTTGTCTTGCAATGTACATGTAGGTGATTTAAATAGCAATGAATCAGATATTATTGCTGAAAGCATCATACCTGCCATTTTTTTATTTATATCTACTTCTTGTTCATCATATATTTTTTTCATTATTGTTGAAGTACAACCTAATGGTTCTGCTCTAAAATATAGTGGTGATGAAGTTTCAAAATTAGCTACTTTATGATGATCTATCACTTCTTTTATTTTTGCTTTTTCTATTCCTGGAGCTGATTGTTGTCTTTCATTATGGTCAACTAAAATTACTGGTTGTCCTTCTTTTACTCCGTCTATAACTCTAGGTGCATCAAGTCCAAAATAATTTAAAGCATATCTTGTTTCGTCATTAACTTCACCTAATGCTACTGCCTCTGTATCCATACCTTGTGCTCTTTTTAAGTTATTATAAACTATTGATGAACATATAGAATCAGAATCTGGATTTCTATGTCCAAAAATTAAAATTTTATCCATTTTTTATTCCTCCTAAAAACTTTTTTATAATTTTTTATTAGCTAAACTTAAATCAATATGACAATATCCTGACGGATTTTTTTCCAAATATTTTTGATGATACTCTTCTGCATCAACAAAATTCTTCATTTCTTCTATTTCAACAACTATCTTTTTATCATAATTTTTTTGAAGATTTTTTACAAATTTAAAAGCTTCTTCTTTTGTTTCTTTGTCAATATAGTATATTCCTGTTCTATATTGCCTTCCAAAATCTTCACCTTGCTTATTAATACTTGTAGGGTCTATAATTCTAAAATAATGTTTTAATATATTTTCTAAAGAAATGATATTTTTATCATACTCTATATAGATTGTTTCTGCATGGTCAGTTTCTTTTACTTTTTGATAATTAGTATCTTTTGTTTTTCCATTGCAATATCCTACTTTTGTCTTTAATATTCCCTTTATTCTTGAGAAGTATCCTTCTACTCCCCAAAAACATCCTCCAGCTAAATATATTTTTCCTACCACTTTTATCTCCTAATGTATTTCTATATGTGTTTCTTCAAATTTTCTATTTTCAATTCTATAATTATATAAAATAGCATTTATTTCAGCTCCTATTATCAATATATATCCTGTAAAATAAAGCCAAATAACAAAAAGCATTATAGCTCCTATTGATCCATATGTTTTTATATAATTAGAAAAATGATCTATATAATATCCAAATACCTTACTTATTATAATCCATGAAAATGCTGAAAATACAGCCCCTGGTATAGCTAACTTAATCGGTATTTTTAAATTAGTTGCTAACATATATAAGAATGTAAAAATTATTATTGTAAAAAATAATGGTAATAAAATAGTTATATAATTCCATATATCAAAAAATTCTTTATCAAAATTTAATTTATGGAATAATACCCAAGTTATTTGTTTACCAAAAACTAAAAGTACTAACATCAGTAACATAGCTACCATTATTACTATAGTAAAAAATATACTAATTATTTTTACCGTTAGCCACATTCTCTTTTCTTTTACTCTATATGCAATGTTAAAAGCATACATTAAACCATATATACCATTAGACGCAGACCATAGAGTAAAAATTATCCCAAATGTTATTATTGTCTGATTTTTATTATTCAATACTTCACTTATCAATGTGAAAATATAATCACCTAAAACACCTGGTGCTATTGTTTCTATTTTTGTTAGTAAAAAATTTTGATTAATATTAAAATATGGTGTTAATGCTAAAATTACCATTAATAGAGGCAAAATTGATAATATAAAATAATAACTAAGATTAGCAGATATTAATGATAATTCATCATGCATCATTCTATAATATAATTCTTTTAAAAATTTTTTAAATGTTAATTTGTTTTTAGGATTTTCACCTATAAATGTATAATTTTTATCAGGTATTAGCATTTATATTAAAAATTTTATTATTTTTTTCGTAATATAATAATATTTAGGTATAGATGTTAATATATTTTTCTTAGTACTATCCTTTTTATAATTATTTTTATCAACAACTACAAATCCTCTATCATCTAAGTACTCAGAATAACTTTTTATTTTTTCTAATTCACTTTCAGAAAATTTTTTGTCTTTACTCTTAGTCGATAGAAATAATAATATACCTGCACCAACCAGCATTAACATTTTTTTATTATTCATAAATTCCTCCTAATTAGCTAATCTTTTATAACATTTTACTTACTGATTATACCATTATATGAAATTTGTTTCAAATGTATTTCCTTGAAAAAAAATAATACATTTCAATCACGATTTTCTACTCTTTAATTCGTAGATTATCTTGAAATGTATTATTAAATAAGTATATTTTATTTGCTTAAGCTTGCTTTATATCTGTTAGCTGCATTTTTATGAATAAGATTTGTTTTTGCAGCCTTATCAATTTTTTTGAAAGCTAAGTTTACTAATTCTGCAGAATTATCAGCACCCTCAACTTTAGCTAATTTAGCTTTTTTTATCGCTGTACGCATTTCTGATTTTTTAGCTGAATTAGATGCGTTAGTTTTTGTGTCTTTTCTTACACTTTTTACTGATGATTTTATATTTGGCATTATATTCACCTCCTATACTATATTTTCACTAAGAAATATTAATTAATATTCTTAATTACGAATAATTAAGATGTTGTTAAAACAACTTACTAATTATATCAAAAATTCTATTATGTTTCAATAGTTTTTATTATTAATTTTATCAAAGTCTTTCACATAACTTATAAACTAAAAATTGAAAAGTTAAATATTTATCTATATATGAAGTTTTCAATCTTTTATCATATTCTTTACATATTATTATTAAATCCATTAAATCGAATAAATCTCTATTATAAACATATTCCACTGCTAATTTAACTCTATATGGATGAATTTTTAAAATAGATGCTATTTCTTTCTGATTGTAATTATTTTTCAAAAGAATTTTCACATTTATATATATTCTTAACTGATTAGCTATCAAAGTTATCAAAAATATCGGCTCTTCTCCACTAAGTTTTAAACTATTTAAAATTATCTCCAATTTTTTATAATTTTTAGAAAATAAATTGTTAGTTAAAGAAAATATGTCGTATTCCAAACTTTTGCTTATTACACTTTTTATATCTTCTTTTTCAACTGTTTTCTTTTCAAAACAATATATTAATAATTTATCTAATTCTCCTTTTATTTCTTCATACTTCAATCCACTATAAAAAAGTAAAAAATTTATATTATCTTCTGAAATAACAATTTTGTTTTTTTTAAAATAATTAAATACATATTTTCCTAATTCATTATCATTATAATTTTTAAATTCTCTTATATCTGCTATTTTCTTAATATCTTTAACAATTTTTTTTCTGTTATCTAAAGCAACTTCTAATATGAAAATTAACAATATTTCTTTATTAATGTTTTTTATATATTCTTCCAAAAAATTTACTTCTTCTTTTGTTTTTTTTAAGTTAGATTCTATAAATAAAGGATTATTTATAACTACTACTTTTTTTTGAGAAAAAAAACTATTACTTTTACATTCATAAATCCATTCAGATGAATCATCTTTTTTTAAATCATATTCAATATAATTAAAATCATTTTTTTCTTCAGATAAAAATTTTTTTGTTATTTCTTTTTTGAAATCTTTTATTACTTCTTTATTTTCTCCATATAAAATATAGATATTTTTCATATTAATATTCCTTACTTATTTCTTCTTCTTTATCTTGAATTTTAACTTTGAAAGAATTATCATTATTATTTAATATTATTCCTTTTATATTGTAGTTTTTATTATTTTTTATAATTTCAACATTTATATTATTTAAATTAGCAATTTCTTCTATTTCTTTTATAATAGTTGCATTTTTTATTTTTTCTATGACAAAAACTTTTTTTACCATATTTTCGGCTATTAAATTTTTAGAATATCCTATATCCTTTTTCTTTTCACTAGTTAATATTAAATAGTCTATTTTTTTTATTCCTTCATAATTATATAATAAATTATATTCATTCATTATATCATATGAATTTTCTTTCTTTCTAAAATCATTATAAAAATCTTTATAATTATCAGATGTATTTACTAACAAAGTAGTATTATTATTTTTAGCATATAAAATATCATTATTTGCAATTTTTATTTTTTCTAATTTATTTTCTCCATGATTAGCCGAGTAGAAAATAATAAAAAATATAATAAAAATATTAATAAAACTAATTTTAAAATATCTTTTATTAAAAAATATCATTGAAAAAATAACCAATATAAAAATTAATAAAATAGTATTTTCACTTGTATGACCTACTTTTATGATAAACAAAAATTTATTGAATAAAAATCCTATATTATCAAATATTAAAAAAATAAAATTTAATATTGGCACAAAAATTGTATTGAATAAAAAATGAGATAATAAAAATGATATATATGAAACAATTATAACTGGAAATAAAGTCATAGTAAATAAAGGAACAAATATTAAATTACTAAATAGAGCCATATATGAAAAAAAGTAGAAATTATAAATTAATATAGGTAAACTTGATAAAGTAGAAATTAAAGATATTTTTAATAATTTTAAAAAATATTTATCGTTACTATTTATAAATTCGTAAGACATTAATAAAGAAAATGTTACTAAAAATGAAAGTTGAAAACCTATATTATATAAATATAAAGGATTATAAAGTAACATTAGAGAAAAAGTTATTAAAAGTGAATCTAGTGCCTTTATATTTTTATCTACTAATAATATGTATATTAATATCATTATTCCAGCTCTCAAAACTGATGGAGCTAATCCTGTTAATAGCATATATAATGGTAAGGATATAAACACAATCTTTTTATATATATCTTCTCTTATTTTTAATTTTGAACAGAAAAAATATATTATTGATAAAAATGTAGCTATGTGTAACCCTGATATAGCCAATAAATGACTTATTCCTAAATTAGAAAAATTTTGTTTTTCTTCAAAAAATAAATTACTTTTTTCTCCAAAAATTAAAGTTTCGAAATAGCCTTTTTTGTTTAATTTTATGTTTTTTTCTATATCTTTTATTAATTTTAATCTAAAAGCTTTTATTTTATTTTTATATTCTTTTACATCTAAAGATATTTTTTTTATATTTTTTATTGTTACATTTTTAAATATGTTATTTTGGTTACAATATTTTTTATAATCAAATGAATAAAAATTTTGTTTTTTCTTTATGTCACCAATCTCTACATCTGCCAGTATTTCTCCACCTTTAAACTTTTGTAGAAAATATTCTTTTTCATCTTTACTTCTTAATTTATAATTTATATTAACTTTTTCATCATTTATATATCCTATTGTTTTTAAATAATCACCATTTATATCTATTTTATCCACCAATACTATATTTTTTTCTGTTAAATCTGTATTTTTTAATTTAGATACATTATTATTAATTGAAAAGTCAGTTCTGATAAAAAATATTAAAAATATTAAAAAAAATATTAAAAAATTTTTTACACTTATATATCTTTTATTTAAATATATTAATATCAAAAATATTATACTTAAAAGGAATGATATTTTTATATTAATTAATAATAATGATGATATTAGGGATATTAATGAGATTAAAAATATTAACATTGTTTTTGCATTCTTTTAATTACTAAATTATTATCATAAAATATTTTTCTTAATTTAATATTAGATTTTTTTATTAATTGTATTGCATATTCGTTATTTCTATAATCATTAGCATAACATATTTCTTTTATCCCAGATTGAATTATGGCCTTTGTACAATTTAAACAAGGAAAATGAGTTACATATATAACTGCTCCTTCTGTCGATGCCCCAAACTTTGCGCATTGTAAAACTGCGTTTATCTCTGCATGTATTGTTCTTATGCAGTGTCCATCTACAACTTTACAACCTTTTTCTATACAGTGTTCATCCCCTTTTATAGAACCATTATATCCTCCTGCTATAATCCTTTTTTCTCTCACTATAGTTGCCCCGACACATAGTCTGGTACAAGTCGATCTTAAAGATAATAAATAACTTTGTGCCATAAAATACTCATCCCAAGATATTCTATCCATTTACATTACCTCACTTTTTTAATATAATTTTTAAATATCTATTTCATCTTTTATTTTTTCAAAAGTTGCTTTTCCTATTCCTCTTACTTTTGTTATATCTTCTTTTTTGCTAAAACTTCCCTTTTCTTCTCTGTATTTAATTATTGCTTTAGCCTTTGTTTCACCAATACCATTTATCTTCATAAGCTCTTCTTTTGTAGCATTATTTATATTAATTACTTTACTATTTTCATTAGATAAAGTTCTATTTTCTACATTTTCTCCTTTTTTAGGTATGAATATCATCATCTGATCTTTTACTTTTTGACTTAAATTAACTGTTTTTGTATCAGAATCCCCTAATAATCCCCCTGCTTTTTCTATAACATCATTAATTCTATCTTCTTTATTACATTCATAAAGACCAGGATTTTTCACAGCTCCTTTTATATCAACAAAAATTTTATCTACATTTGTTTCCTTAGTATCTAATGATTTTTCACTTTTATTATCTGCTATTTCATAATCATTAATATTTTTATTGCTACTATTATCTTTAAAAAATAAAAAAATAAAGCCTACTAAAATAATACTTGTTAATAGTGCTAATAAAATTTCTTTATAATTTCTTCTTATAAAAATTACAACTTCTTCCTTAGTTATTTTCATATCACTACCTCTCTTTAAGGTAATTATAATATATTAGATTTTTAGTGTCAAAGCTTTTTAAATTAGTATTTTATTCTTAAAATTGAGTGTTTTATTTTTTTATGTTAAAATTATTAATAATGTATAGGAGGTTTTATTTTGGAAAAAATTTATTTAGATTATGCAGCTTCATCACTAAAACATTTTAATATTTATCAAGAAGTTATTAAAAAATTAGAAGGAGAATATGCTAATCCTAGTAGCTCCCATTCTTTAGGTAAAAAAAATTACAGACTTTTAACTACTGCAAGAGAAAAGATTGCTAATTCAATAAATACTAAGAAAGAAAATATAATTTTTACTTCAGGTGGTACAGAAGCAAATAATATGGTATTTAATCATATAAAAACAATATATAATTCTGGAGATATTATTATTTCAAACATTGAACATCCTTCCGTTAATGAATATGTAAATATCTTGAAAAATGATGGATTTAATATTATAAAAATTAAAGTAAATAAAAATGGATTTATTGATATAAAAGAATTAGAAAAGAAAATAACAAAAAATACTATTTTAATATCTATTATGTTTGCTAATAATGAAACAGGGGTCATTAATCCTATAGCAGAAATAGGTGAGATAGCTAAAAAACATAATATTTTATTTCACAGTGATATTGTTCAAGCATATTGTAAAACCGATATAGATATGGAAAAATTAAATATAGATTTTGCATCAGTTTCTTCCCATAAAATAGGAGCTACAAATAATTTTGGGTTTTTATATACAAAAACAAAAATAACCCCTCTTATAATAGGAGGAGGGCAAGAAAATGGAATGCGTTCAGGAACAAGTGATATTTTTTCAGCATTAGTTTTAAGCGAATGTATTGATATAACAAAAAATTCCATGAAGCATATAAAAGAAATGAAAGATTACTTTTTAAAAAAATTATCTTCTGAAAATGTATCATTTTTAATAAATGGTGACGTTACTAAATCACTTCCAAATATTGTTAATATCTATTTTCCAAATATTCAATCACAAAGACTTTTATCATATTTAGATATAAATAATATTTTTGTTTCTGCTGGAAGTGCTTGTAAATCAGGTAGTATCAGAGAAAGTAAAATAATATTAAATATGTTTAACGACATAAAAAGAGCTGGCAGATCAATAAGATTTAGCTTTGGCTTTGATACTACCAAAGAGAAAATAGATATAGTTATTGAGAAAATAGCAACATTAGAAAATAAAATTTTAAATAGAGGTTAATTATGAATAAGAAAAGAGTAATAGTTGGTATGAGTGGAGGAGTAGATTCTTCTGTTTCTGCTTATTTACTTAAAAAACAAGGTTTTGAAGTTATTGGTGTTTTTATGAAAAATTGGGAAGAAAAAGATGAAAATGGTCATTGCACTTCTGAAAAAGACTATGAAGATGTTATAAATGTCTGCAATCAATTAGATATTCCTTATTATTCAATAAATTTCACTAAGGAATACTGGGATAAAGTTTTTTCCTACTTTCTAGATGAATATAAAAAAGGAAGAACTCCAAATCCAGATATTATGTGTAATAAAGAAATAAAATTTAAAGTTTTTCTAGAATATGCTTATGACCTTGGAGCTGATTATGTAGCTACAGGCCACTATGCAAGAATTAAAAAAAATAAAGAAGGTGAAAATCTTTTATTAAGAGGTGTCGATAGTAATAAAGATCAAACATACTTTTTAAGTCAACTATCTAAAGAACAGTTAGAACGAATTATTTTTCCAATAGGAGATTTAGAAAAAAAAGAAGTTAGAAAAATAGCAGAATCAATAAATTTAACTAATGCTAAAAAGAAAGATTCAACCGGAATATGTTTTATTGGAGAAAAAAACTTCAGAAAATTTTTAAGTAATTATTTACCAGCTAAAAAAGGAGATATTATCGATATAAATGGTATAAAAAGAGGAACACATTATGGACTTATGTATCACACAATAGGTCAACGTCATGGTTTAGGAATAGGAGGATGTAAAGATAGTAGTGATGAAGCGTGGTTTGCTTGTGGGAAAGATTTAGAAAAAAATATTCTTTATGTTTGTCAAGGATTTCATAACAAAGCTTTATATTCTAACTGTCTTATTGCTGATTCACTATCATTCACTTTAAGAAAACCTGAAAAGAACAATTTTGAGTGTACTGCAAAATTTAGATATAGACAACCTGACAATAAAGTTAATGTACAAATATTGGATAATAATAAAGTTAAAGTAGAATATAATGATGTTCGAGCCGTTACTCCTGGACAATCAGTTGTTTTTTATGATGGTGATATTTGTTTAGGGGGAGCTATCATCAAAGAAGTATTCTATAATGGAAAAAAACTACAATTATAATTCATATAATAAAATATTGACAAGAGAAGATTAACTTTCTCTTGTCAATATTTTTTCTAAAGATAATGTTGATTTAGCATTTAAAACCAAAGGATCTGAAAATATATTTTTTTTATAATAATAATATCCACAAGCACCTATCATGGCGGCATTATCGCTACAATATTTCATATCAGGTATAAGGACATTTATATCAAAAATTTTTTCGAAATTTTTTACTCTCTTTCTTAATTCGCTATTTCCTGCTACTCCTCCCGCAAGAATAAACTGTTTAATACCAAAATCTTTAATTGCCCTTTTACTTTTTTTCTCTAATACTTCTACAACTGCATTTTGAAAGCTTTTTGCTAAATTTTCTTTAATTATAGATTCTCCTCTTTGTTTACAATTGTGAATAATATTTATAACTGCAGATTTCATACCTGAAAAACTAAAATTATAATCATCACTATCTATCATTGCACGTGGTATATCATAAGTATCTATTCCTAATTTTGATAGTTTGTCTACCTTAGGTCCCCCAGGGTACTCTAAATCTAATTGTCTTGCTACTTTATCGTATGCTTCTCCTACAGCATCATCTTGGGTAGTTCCTATTATATGAAAATCTAATTCTCCTTTTAATAAAACTAATTCAGTATGTCCTCCGCTCACTACTAATGCTAAAGATGGATAAATTATCTGATTGTCTATATTAGAAGCATATATGTGACCTGCGATATGATGTGCCCCTATAAGAGGTTTATTCAGTAAATAACTCAATGTTTTTGCTACATTTACCCCGACCAAAAGTGACCCTATTAATCCTGGCCCTTGAGTTACACAAATTGCAGATATTTCTTCTAAAGTCATTTTTGCTTCTTGTAAACTTTCTGAAATAACTTGAATTATTACTTCTATATGTTTCCTACTTGCAATTTCTGGGACAACCCCTCCATATTTTTTATGAATATTTATTTGACTGCTCACTATATTAGATAATACTTCTTTTCCATTTCTAACTACTGATACACTAGTTTCATCACAACTTGATTCTATAGCTAATATATTAATATTCATCACAAAATTCCCTTATCATTACATATGCATCTTCATTATTATTTTGATAATAATCTGGTCTACGCCCTACTACATCAAAACCTGCTTTTGTATAAACTTTTATTGCTTTTTTATTACTTTCTCTCACTTCTATAGTGGATTTTTCTATACCTTTAGTAGTTTTATAAAGCTCCATAACATAAATTAAAAATAACTGACCCAATTTCTTGTCTTGGTGAGGTTTATCGATAACAAATTTATTTATTTGGTATTCTTTTGCTACATACCAACCACCAAGAAAACCAATAATTTTGTCATCATTAAATAGAGCATAATATTGTGAATTTTCATGTTCCAACTCTTTTTTGAACATCTCTTTACTCCAACTATCATCAAAATTATTTTTATCTATTTCCACTAAATCATCTAATTTTTCTAATCCTACTCTATCTATTTTTATCATTTAATAATTTCCTTTCTGCTTCCGTCAGTCTTAAATAACTAGGAATAGCATTAAAATAATCTGTTTTTTCAACATATTTTTTTACTAATAAATAGTTTTTTGCATATGCATATTGATTAAATAATTTATATTCTTTATTAAATTTTTCATAATCAAATTTATTTATATCTACTCCTACAAATACTATTTCTTTATCGTATTTCTCTAAAAAAGCTAAAATATCATTTAAATCATAATAATTTTCTTTTAAAATTTCCTTATCATTCAAATAAACTGCACCATAAACATGATTTCTTCTAGCATCAATTAAGGGTACTGTCAATTTATCTTTATTATCTACACCAGCAGATAGAAGTCGAAGTGTAGACAAAACTTTTATAGGAATATTTAATACAAATGAAAAAGTTTTGGCAATTGCTAAAACGATTCTTATTGCTGTATATGACCCTGGCCCTTTTGTAACAATTATCTCAGTTATATCATTTTTATCTAGCCCTGCTTTTTTTATAGAACTATCTATTTCATGTAAAATTATTTCTGATAAGTTATTATTACACTGTTTATTTTCTTCTAAAATTAATTTATCATTATCAATAATTGCTATAGATAAAAATCCAATTGAAGCTTCTACTACTAAACTTGCCATCTTTCCTCCAATTTTTTCAACATTTTATTATAATAGTCACCTTCAGATGACAAGGTCAACTCCCTTTTTCCTAATTTATTTTCTATCTTTATATTTATTTTCTCTTTTGGTAAAAAATCTTCTATAAATTCTCCCCACTCAACAACGCATACATTATCTTCAAAAAAAATTTCTTCAAAACCTAAATCATCCTCTGAATTTTCTAACCTATATGCATCTATATGATAAAATGAAAAATTCTTAGCTTGATATTCTTTAAGTATGTTAAACGTAGGTGAAGTTACAGTTTCCTTAACTCCTAAATTTTTCGCCAAAAATTTTGTTAATGTTGTCTTCCCCGCAGCTAAATCTCCTGTTAAAGTAAGAAATAATTTATTTTCTACCAAAGAAGACAATAATTTTGCTAATTTTTTTGTATCTTCTATATTATTTAAAAAAATCTTCATTATCTTATCACCGTTTTTTCTCTACTAAATAATATATTATATAATAAAAAATTATCTTTTTCAAATTTATAAATCTACATTTCTAGAAATTATTATGATTTATACTAAAAATACCATTTTTTATAATTAGCAATAATTTTATTTTCATTTCTTTAGCACTATCTTTATATCGTAAATTGAGTTAAATTTTATTATTATACTTTAAACAAAAAAATTTTTTAGTGTTGTTATTTAAATTTAAATTTGCTATACTTGAAAAAAATAAAAAATAAAGCTTATGTCTTAAGGAGATAACATGAATAAAAAATTATACTTTATTCTCTCATTAATTTTTACTGTAGCTATATGTTCTTGTATTTTTTTATTTAAAGATATAAATTATAAAAATAATTTTCAAAAAACAAAGTCCCAAAATGTTAATGGTATAGTTGTTAAGGGAGATACAACAAGATATGAAGTCAAATTCATAAAAAAAGTCGATGGAGATACGATAAAAGTTAAATTTAATAATAAAAATTTAACCGTAAGATATTTAAATATAGACACTCCAGAAACTGTAAAACCTAATACACCAGTACAAAAATACGGACCCGAAGCAAGTGAATTTAATGAAAACATATTAAAAAATGCAAAAAAAGTAGAACTTGAATTTGATGTTAATAAGAAATTTGATAAATATAATAGAGCCTTAGCCTATGTATATGCTGATGGTAAACTTGTTCAAGAAGAGTTATTAAAAGAAGGATTAGCAGAAATAAAATATGTATATGCTCCCGATACAAGATATTTAAAAAGATTGAAAAAAGCCCAAAATGAAGCAAAATCTAATAAAAAAAATCTTTGGAGCGAAAGATAATATTTTAAAAAATAATTGTTTATTTCTCTATTTAGTTGTATAATTATTATAAAGTTTGAAAGGAGTTTTCTTATGAAAGTAATTGTTTCACTATTTTGGGGATTTATTTTTGCATTTATTGCAATATTCATAATTTCATCAATTTTAGGAAGTAATGGTATTAGTAAAGGAATTTCTTTACAAAATTGTGCTATATTAGCCATTTTCTTTACTATAGGAGCTTCTATAATCACTTCTATGTTTAAACCATCACAAAATAAAGAAAAATAATAATAATAATTTGAACTGTTTTTACAGTTCTTTATTTTTATCTAGGAGAATAAAATGAAAAATGTATTAGCTACAATGTGTTATATAGACAACGGCGATGAGTTCCTAATGCTTTTAAGAAATAAAAAGAAAAATGATATACATGAAGGAATGATAATTAGCGTTGGTGGAAAAATAGAAGATGGAGAAAGTCCAGAAGATTGCGTAATAAGAGAAGTTAAGGAAGAGTCAAATTTAAATATTATAAATCCTAAATTAAGGGGCATAATAACATTCCCAAATTTTCAAAATGAAACAAATTGGTACACTTATGTCTATACAGCTACTGAATATACTGGCAATATTACAGATAACTGTACAGAAGGTGAATTAATATGGATAAAAAAAGATGATATAAAAAATAAAAAAATAAAAACATGGGAAGGAGATTTCTTTTTTTTAAACTGGTTAATAGAAAATAAACCATTTTTCTCTGCAAAATTTATCTATAAAAATAATAAATACATAAACCATGAAGTCAAATTTTATTAAAAAGGAGTAAATATGAATATAATAGAAAACTTAGAAAAAAAATTTATTGTAGAAAAAGAACATAGTGCAAAAAATGTAGGAAGTGGAGATTTAGATGTTTTATCTACTCCTATGCTTGTAGCATACATTGAAGAAACTTGCAAAGATATAATAAATATGTCGTTAAATAATGACGAACTTGGTTCTGTTGGTAGTAAAATAGAATTAGACCACCTTGCCCCATCAAAAATAAAAAATGAAATTTTAATAAAAGCTAAAGTTAAAGAAATTATAAAAGAAAAAATAATAATTTTCGACATTATTGCCATAGATAACACTACAAATAAAAAAATAGGTATCGCCTCTCACACTAGAGTTATAATCAATAATAAAAAATTTTTAGAAAAATTAGGTAATTAATAAAACCTAAATTATTTTTAAAATTATTATTTCCTTACCATTCTTATTAAAAAATAAAAAAATCCTTTGTAACAATTTTATCTTTCTTAAACTTAATTAGTTTAATTTTTTTAAAGTTAAGTATTGTTCAAAGGATTTTTTTATTGTTTTAAATAACTTCTTTTATTCTTTTTACAGCTTCTTTTAGATTTTCCATACTAGTTGCATAGCTAATTCTAACATACTCATCATAGACATTTCCAAATGCTGTTCCTGGAATTACTCCTACTTTTGCTTCTTTTGCTAAAAGTTTGCAAAATTCCATTGATTTAATTTTTCTATATTTTTCAGGTATCCTAGCAAAAACATAAAATGCTCCATCTATTCCTGAAATAGTAAAACCTAATTTTTTTAATTCTGGTACTAAATATTTCTGTCTTTGTGTATAGGTTTCTACCATTTTTCTACTATATTCTTTTGATTTTTCATCTTTTAAAGCAGATATTGCAGCATCTTGAATAAACGTTGCAACTCCTGACACTGTGAACATATGAAAAACTAATATTTTTTTTATAGCTTCTTTTGGTGCTACTACAAACCCTACTCTCCATCCTGTCATTGCGTGTGATTTAGATAGACCTGTTATTAAAATTGTTTGCTCTGGTAATAATTCAGTTAGTGATGTATGTTTATAATTGTAGCTTATATCAGAATATATTTCATCACTTATTACAAAAATATCATATTTTTTAAATGTTTCTGCAAGTGCTTGTAGTTCTTCTTTTGTATAAGAAACTCCAGATGGATTATTTGGATAGTTTATTACTATTGCCTTAACATTATCATACTTTTTGTAATGTTTTTCAAAAAGTTCTGGAGTTAATTTAAAGTTTGTTTCTAATGTATCTATAATTCCTACATTACAATTATTTAAAATTGAACATCCTTCATATGAGGTGAAATATGGTGCTACTATTAAAATAGTATCTCCTGAATTTGTTAAAGCTGATATTGTATGCTCTATTGCTGCACTTGCTCCTACTGTAACTATAACTTCATCAGGAGTATAATTTACATTGTATTTTTCCTTCATCATGTCTGATACAGCTTCTCTTAACTCATAAACTCCAGCATTCAATGAATAATGTGTTCTATTATTCTGTAATGATTTTATAGCTGATTCTTTTACTACTTCAGCTGTATTAAAGTCTGGTTCTCCTAATGTTAATTTTATTATACCTTCTATTTTAGAGGCATATGCATCAAATTCTCTGATTGGAGATCCCTTTAAGTTATCTAACGAACTACAAAAACTGTTTTTTAATGTTTCTTTTAATTTCAATTTCCTACCTCCATAATTTAAATTGTTTTACTTTTTAGCTTATCAGCTAAATATATAAATTTTATAATAGAATTATTCTCTAATTAATTCTTCTAGTTTAGCAAAAGCTACATTTACTTTTGTTTGGTCTTTTGCTCCTGCTTGAGCCATCTCTGGACGGCCTCCACCTCTTCCGCCGCATATTGTAGCTATTTCATTTACTAATTTTCCTGCTTGATATTTAGTTGTTAATTTTTTATCTACTGCTACTACAAAATTAACTTTATTATTATTTATAGCTGCAAATGCTATAACATAACTATCAAGTTTATTTTTAGCATCATCTACTATTTGTTTTAAGTGATTCATGTCTTCTGCTTCTACTACACTTGTTAGCAATTGAACTCCAGAAATTTCTTTTACATTCGAAAGTAAATCTTTTACTTTTTGATTTGAGATTTTTTGTTGTAATGTTTCTTTTTCTTTTGTTAATTTTTTAATATCATCTTGCAATGTTTCTATTTTATCTATTACATTTGTTTCATTTGATTTTGTTAGATTGCACACTTCTTTTAATATATTATTTTCTTTTTTAAGATATTTATAAGCTGCTTTCCCTGTTAAAGCTTCTATTCTTCTTACTCCTGCTGCTATTCCTGTTTCTGATATTATTTTAAAAATACCTACTTCTGCTGTATTTCTGTTATGGGTTCCTCCACAAAATTCTTTAGAAAATTCTCCTATGAATACTACCCTTACCATATCATCATATTTTTCTCCAAATAGCGCTTGTGCCCCTAGTTTTTTTGCTTCTTCTATTGGCATTATTTTTGTGTGCATTGGTATTGCTTCCCATATTTTTTCATTTACTAATAATTCTACATCTTCTATTTCTTGCTGTGTTAGTGCTTTAAAGTGTGAAAGGTCAAATCTTAATCTTTCATCTGTTATAAGTGAACCTGCTTGTTTTACATGATTTCCTACTACTTTTCTTAATGCTTCATTTAATAAATGTGTTGCAGAGTGATTTTTTTCTATATCTAATCTATAAGCTACATTAATTTTTAATTTGTAGTCTTTTTCTTTAGATAATATTCCTTTATTTATTTTTATAAAGTGAATATGTCTTCTATCTGGTAATTTTTTAACATCTACTACTTCTGCTTCAAATTCTTCTGATAATATTTTTCCTTTGTCTGCTACTTGACCTCCACTTTCTGCATAAAATGGTGTTTTGTCAAAAATAACTTTTACTATATCTTTTTTATCATAGTTTTCTATAATATTATCTTCTTTATCTATTATTGCTACTATTTTTGAAGTTGTTTCGTATTCATGATATCCTACAAACTCACTTGTTCCTTTTATTTTAGAATACAAATCAGATTGTACTTGCATTGATTTATCATCATGGCGTGAACTTCTAGCTCTCTGTTTTTGTTTTTCCATTTCTTTTTCAAAACCTGATAAATCTACTTTTAATCCTTGTTCTTGAGCGTATTCATTAGTTAATTCTACAGGAAAACCAAATGTATCATACAATTTAAATGCTTCTTCGCCTGATATTGTTTTTGTTGTATTTTTCACTTCTTCTATTACTTTATTTAAGATTAATTCTCCCTCTTGTAATGTTTCATGAAATCTTTCTTCTTCTTTTAGGATAACATCTTTTACAAAAGTTGTTGATTTTGATACTTCAGGATAGTAATCATGCATTATTTTTGCTACAATGTCTGTTAATTTGTACATAAATGGTTTATTTATATTTAGATATTTTGCATATCTTATTGCTCGTCTTATAAGCCTTCTTAATATATATCCTCTTCCTTCATTAGATGGTATTGCTCCGTCAGAAACAGCAAATACAACTGTTCTTATGTGGTCAGCAATCACTTTAAATGCTACATCCTCTTCTTTTTTATTTCTATATTTATGGCCAGAAATTTTTTCTATTTCTTTTATTATAGGAATAAATAGATCTGTATCAAAATTTGTTTCTACCTCTTGGATAACAGAAGCCATTCTTTCAAGACCCATTCCCGTATCAATATTTTTTGCTGGTAAGTCAGTGTATGTACCATCAGGATTATGGTTGTATTGGCTGAAAACTATATTCCATATTTCTAAATATCTTTCATTTTCTCCTCCTGGATACATTTCGCATTTAGGACAATCTTTATCTACTTCTTCCCCTCTGTCATAAAATATTTCTGTATTAGGACCTGAAGGACCTTCTCCTATATCCCAAAAGTTTCCTTCTATTCTAATTATTCTTTCTTCTGGTAGGCCTATTGTTTCTGTCCATATTTTAAATGTTTCTTCATCTTCTGGATGAATAGTTACATATAGTTTTTCCTTGTCTAATGCTAGCCATTTATCTGATGTTAAAAATTCCCAGCCCCATTCTACTGCTTCTTTTTTAAAATAATCTCCAATTGAAAAATTACCTAACATTTCAAAAAATGTATGATGTCGAGCTGTTTTCCCTACATTTTCTATGTCATTTGTTCTTATAGATTTTTGTGAGTTTACTATTCTAGGCTTGTTAGGTATTTCTCTTCCGTCAAAATATTTTTTTAATGCAGCTACTCCTGAGTTAATCCATAATAATGTTGGATCATTATTTGGGACTAAAGATGCCCCAGGTTCTACCATGTGGTTTTTGCTTTTAAAAAAATCTAAAAACATTCTTCTTATTTGTGATGCTGTTAATTCTTTCATTTTTTTCTCCTCCTCAAAATATATAAATAAAAAAATCCTTGAGTTTAAAACCCAAGGACGAAATTTTCGTGGTACCACCTATTTTCAAGATAATCAGTCTTCTCTAATGTTAATAACGACTTTTCTGCCGGTGAAACTTTTTATAGGTAGCAATTAATAAATGATATTCAGATCCTTTTCACCACTAGATCCTCTCTTTGAAATATCTTTTTTTATTAAAATTCCTAAATTTCTTTATTATTTTCTAATATTATAATAAATTTATAAGATAATTGTCAACTATTTTTTGTTTTTTTAATTTCTTTTTTTGCATTTTTTTCCCAAATATCCAAGTAATTTTTTATTGTTTCAAATCCATATTTTAATTGAATATTTTTGAAATTATCTATATTTTTAGCAAATCCTTTTTTACCATTTTTTGTGAAATTTAATGTTGCATCTATTTTTCCATTTCTTACAGATAGAACTTTAACTTCCACTATTTGTCCTATTTTCAGATAATAATTTATGTCTATTATAAAACTATTATCTATTTCTGAAATATGAATTAGTCCGGATTTCCCATCTTTCGTTTTTATAAATGCACCATAGTATTTGATAGCAGTTACCTTAACTTTTATTATATCTCCATTTTTGTAATATGCCATTTTCCCTCTACTTATTTTAATTCTTTTATCTTTTGAACAATTTTTTCTACTGTAAATCCATATTCTTCCATTACTTTATTTGCTGGTGCTGAAGAACCAAATTTATCAATTCCTATTGCTATTCCATCAAGCCCTACATATTTATACCAAAATGCTGTACTTGCCATTTCTATTGATATTCTTCTTCTAATTTGTTTTGGCAATAAATATTCTTTATATTCACTACTTTGCTCTTCAAAAAGTTCTACAGAAGGCATACTTATTACTCTTATTTTAAATCCTTCTTTTTCTAATAATTTTGCACTGTCCACAGCTAAATTAACTTCAGAACCTGTCGCTATAATTATTGTATCAAATCCTTCTTTATTTTCATATACTATATATGCACCTTTTAAAGTTTTTTCAAAAGATGAATTTTCTAAAATATTTATTTTTTGTCTTGATAATACTATTGATGTTGGTTTATCATTTGTTTTTTGTGAAAAGTACCATGAAGCTTGTGTTTCCACTGCATCTGCTGGTCTAAAAACATATGAATTAGGTAATGTTCTTAGCATTGATAGTTGTTCTATTGGTTCATGAGTTGGGCCGTCTTCTCCTACTGCTATACTATCATGAGTAAATACATATGTTACTGGCAATTTTTGTAATGCTGAAAGGCGTAATGCAGGTTTTAGATAATCTGAAAAAACAAAAAATGTTCCTCCAAATACTCTTACTCCTCCATGAAGCATAAGTCCATTAAGAATGGTTGCCATTGCAAATTCTCTAACTCCAAATTGAATATTCCTTGCAAGTTTATTTTCAGAATTTTGTAAATTATCCTTATTAATAAATGTCATATTTGAATGAGATAAATCTGCAGATCCTCCAAAAAAAGTTGGTAATACTTCTGAGATTGCATTTATAGCGTCTTGTGAAGAATTTCTTGTTGCTTGACTTTCTCCGTATTCTTTAAAATTAAAACTTTTTATGCTTAAATTTTCTATATCTTTTCTGCTTAAAACTTCTTCTAATTCTTTCGCTAAAATAGGATATTTTTCTTTGTATTGATTATATGTTTTTAACCATTTTTTATATGCTTCTTTCCCTCTTTTTATTACTCCTTCTTCAAAATCATTATATACATCCTCTGGTATCTCAAACGGTTTATACTCCCAATGTATTTTTTCTTTGAAAAGCTTAGTTTCTTCTTCTCCTATAGGAGAGCCATGAGCAGAACTTTTCCCTTGTTTATTTGGTGAACCAGCTCCTATAACTGTTTTTACTTCTATTAGAGTCGGTTTCATAGATTTTTTTGCCTTTTGTATAGCTTTATCTATCTTTTTATAATCATAACCATCTTCTACTAAAATTGTATTCCAGCCATATGATTCATATCTTTGTCTTACATTATCAACAAAAGCATCTTTTGTTTCTCCGTCTAAACAAATATTATTTGAGTCATAAAGAACTATTAATTTTTCTAGTTTCTGTGTCCCAGCAAAAGATGCACTTTCAGACGATACTCCTTCCATTATATCTCCATCGCCACAAATTACATAAGTATAATGATTAAATATTTCATATTTTTCTTTATTATATTTTTCACTTAAATATCTTTCAGCAAGTGCCATCCCTACTGCCATTGATATCCCTTGTCCTAATGGTCCTGTAGTTGCATCTACTCCTTTTGTATGTAAATATTCAGGATGTCCAGGTGTTTTTGATCCCCATTGTCTAAAATTTTTAATTTCTTCCATTGATAAGTCATTATATCCAGCAAAGTGCAATAAAACATATTGAAGCATTGATCCATGCCCTGCTGATAGAACAAATCTATCTCTATTTATCCAATAAGGCTTTTGTGAATTAATATTTATATGATTGTTGAATAGTGCGTATCCCATAGGAGCAGCTCCCATGACAATTCCTGGATGCCCAGATTTTGCTTTGTTTATTGCATCTACTCCCAATACTTTTATTGCATTTATAGATTTTTGTGACATATTTACTCCCTTTTCTTTTTTTTATTTTCTATTTTTATAGTTCTGTTCTTGCTGATATTGCTTTTGCTAATGTTACTTCATCTGCATACTCTATATCACTACCAAAAGAAATTCCTTGTGCAATCTTGGTTATTTTTATATCTGTTGTTTTTAAAATCTTAGCTATAAATGATGATGTTCCTTCTCCTTCTGGAGATGGATTTATAGCTAAAATAATTTCTTTTACTTCTTTATCTTTTGCTCTTTCTAAAAGTGATTTTAAATTAATGTCATTAGGCCCTATACCATTAATAGGAGATATCACTCCATTTAAAACATGATATACGCCCTTATACTGCTCCATGTTTTCCATAGCTATTAAATCTTGATCACTTTCTACAACACAAATTATGCTCTTATCTCTATACTTATCTGAACAAATATCACAGGTACTATATTCTGTTATTCTTCCACATTTCACACATTTGCATAAATTGGGTTTCAAGTCAACTAAAGCTTTTGAAAAATCAAAAATATCTTTATCTTTCATATTCAAAGTGTAAAAAGCAAGTCTTATTGCTGTTTTTTTACCTATCCCAGGTAACTTCATATAGCTACTTATTAGCTCTAGTATTGGTTTTGGATATTGCATCTTATAATCCTGGAATATTTAAACCATTAGTAAATTTACCTAATGTGTCTTCTTTTAATTTGTTTGCATTTTCTAAAGCATTATTAACTGCTGTTATTACCATATCTTGTAGCATCTCTATATCTTCTGGATCAACTACTTCTTCTTTTATAACGATATCTAATATTTTGCCATCTCCATTAGCAATAACTTTTACCATATCTCCAGAAACACTTCCTTCTACAGTTTGCTCTTTAACCTTTTCTTGTGCCTGCATCATTTCTTTTTGCATCTTTTGCATTTTTCTCATCATTTGTTGCATATTTCCCATACCACGCATTTATTTTTCCTCCTAAAATTTATATTTATAATTTTATTTAATATTTTTAATATTGTCAATATTTATGAAATACTACTTTTCTACTATTATTTCCGAAAATAACTTTTCTATATCTGTAACTTTTTTATTTTCTTTTTTTGAATTTTTTACATTATTATCATTAATTAAATTATTTTTTATATTTTCTAATAAATAATTATACTGTTCTCTTTGTAATATAAAAATATTGTATTTAACTTCTAATATTTTGCAAAGCTGTTCTTGTATAACATCTTTATATTGAATGTTGCTGTTTATCTTAAATATATTTTGAACATCATCAAATATTATTATTCCACCGTTTTTTGATGATTTATATATTTTCGAGTTTAAAAATATATTTTTAAATTCATTATTAATTTTAGTTGATTCTTTTACTATCTTACTCAATACATTATTTGCATAATTAGTTAACACTTCACTAGAATTTTCTATAATACTAATTATTTCTTCTTTATCAGGTATTATATAATCAGTTATTTTTGAATTGGTATCTAAAATATCCAAATTTTCATTATTTATAAAAATGTCTTTTGATTCTTTTATTTTATTATTATAATTTTCTTCTAATTTTTCTACTTTGTCTTCTAATTTTTTTATTTTCTCTTCTAATTTTTTTACTATCTCTGTTTCTTTATTAACTTCTGGTTTTTCTTTGCAATTAGAACACATTTTTATAATACATATCTGCATATAACTTATTTCTTCTTTTGAAAATCTTATATTTGTCTGAGTTTTAGACAGTTCATCGACATTCTCATATATTGTATTAATAGGTATTGTTTTCAATATATTTTCTAATTTGCTAACTTTATAGTTACAAAAATTTTCATTTAATGTGTTTTTATAAACAATTATGTCTTTAGATAAACTTATTAACTCTACTATTATGTTATCTGTATCTTTAGAACTTTCTAAGAATTTTTCATACTCTTCAAGTGCTTTAGAAGTATTATTATTTAATATTAATTCATAAAAGTTTACTATGTCTTCTTCGCTAATAGATGATGTTATATCTAAAATATCTTCTAAACTTATTTTATCATCCCTTAAGTTAGAAGCTTGTTCTAATAGTCCTATAGCATCTCTTAATCCTCCTTTAGATGCTTGTGCTATTTTTTCCAAGGCTTTAATATCTATTTTTATATTTTCTTCATTTGCAATATATGATATTCTTGATACTATTTCTTTCTCTGTCAAATTTTTAAATTCAAACCTTTGACATCTTGATATTATAGTCTTAGGAATTTTATATATTTCAGTAGTAGCTAAAATGAATATGATATGACTAGGGGGTTCTTCAAGAGTTTTTAATAAAGCATTAAATGCAGAATTTGTCAACATATGTACTTCATCTATTATATATACTTTATACTTACTTTCTGTTGGAGAAAATTTTATATTTTCTTTTAAATCTCTTATTTCATCTACACCATTGTTACTTGCAGCATCTATTTCTATTATATCAACACTTTCTTGTAAATATTCTTTATTATTATTTACTTCATTTGAAAAAATTTTAGCTAAAGAGGTTTTCCCAGTCCCTCTCGGTCCATAAAAAATATAAGCATGTGCTATTTTTTTTTGATCTATTTCATTTTTCAAAACTTTTACAACATTTTCTTGCCCTACTACATCAATAAATTTTTTTGGTCTATACTTTCTATATAATGATTTAAACATTATTACCTCCAAGTTCTTTTTTAATTATAACATATAATATCGTAATATAATATAATAGCTTTCTTTTTAATAAGCTTATATAACAAAACTTTAGCAAAATATTGTAATATCACTTTTTATTAAATTTTAAAATTAAATAAGTAAAATTAATTATCAAACTATCACTGTTGTTTGACTATAATTTAATAAAGTTATATAATTATCTTAAATTTTTTAAACATCATACTAAGGAGTCTTTATGAAAGCTATTATAGTCGGTGGTGGCAAAGTAGGAAATTTACTTTGCGAAGAACTATCAGAAACTTATGATGAAGTAACATTAATAGAAACTAATGAAAAATTAGTGCAAAAAATAATAGAATCTTATGATATTCAAGGTGTAAATGGTAATGGAGCAAATTATGAGATATTAAAAGAAGCTGATGCTTCAAATGCAGATATGTTTATATCTGTAACCGCAAGTGATGAAATAAACATAATTTCCTGTATAACTGCCAAACAAATGGGAGCAAAATATACTATTGCTAGAATTAGAAATCCTGAATATACAGAAACTAAAGAATTTTTAAAAAGTCACCTTGGGATAGATTTAATGCTAAACCCTGAATTTGAGGCTGCAAAACAAATTAGTTATATGCTAAAATATCCTTCAGCTAACAAAATAGAAGTTTTTGGTGATAATAAAGTTAAAATGATTGAAGTTGCTATTGAAAAAGATAGTTTATTAAAAGATATATCTTTAAATGACAGCAAAAAAATAATTAATTTCCCTGCTGTAGTTTGCTTAGTAGAAAGAAAAGGAGAAGTTATTATACCTCGTGGGGACTATATATTTAAAGTTGGAGATAAAGTCCACATAACAGCGGAAGAAAGAAACTTGAAAAAATTTTATAAATTATTAGGAAAAAAAGAAAATATCAACAAAAAAATTTCTTCCTCTCTAATTATAGGTTCTGGAAAATTGTCACATTATCTAATAGAAATATTACTTAATAACAATATATATATTAAAAATATAGAAATAAATAAAGAAAAAGCAGAAAAAATTAGTGAATGTTTTCCTAATATAGATGTTATTTTAGCAGATGGAAGCGATAAGGACACGCTAATAGAAGAAGGAATAGAAACTTTTGATAGCTGTATTGCTCTTACAGGCCTTGATGAAGAAAATATTATTATAAGTTTATACGCAACAAAATTAGGAGTTAGTAAGTCTATAGCTAAAATAAATAGAAACTCTCTTACCCAAATAGCAGAAGACATAGGATTGTACTCTTTTATAACTCCAAAAAGAATCGTTGGAGATATAATAGCAAAACACAGTAGAGCTTTACAATGTAGTTTTGACCCTGATATTGAAAATATATATAAAATAGCAAACAACAAAGTAGAATTAATAGAATTTAAAATTACTAAAGATTATAAAATTAATAACATTGCTATTAAAGATTTAAGTTTAAATAATAACATAATAATAGCCTTCATCATTAGAAATAACAAATTAATATTTCCTAATGGTGATGATAAAATAACACATAATGATAATGTTGTAATAGTTAATTATAATCAAAATATCAAAGAAATAGATGATATTTTAAAATAAGGAGATTTTATGAACTATAGAATGATTTCCTATGTATTAGGAAAAATGATGAAACTTTTAGCTATATTTTTAATTTTTCCAACTATTTGCAGTCTAATTTATAAAGAACCCAAAGAAATAACTATCAGCTTTATATATACTATTTTAATATCTTTATTTCTTTCCTGCTCTTTTAGATTATTAGCAAATGTCAAAAAAATGGAGAAAAATTTCTATACAAAAGAAGGCTTGGTTATCGTTGCGATTACATGGCTTATATATTCAGCTATTGGATGTTTACCATTTGTTTTTTCAAACTCTATACCTAGCTACATAGATGCTTTCTTTGAAACTGCTAGTGGTTTTACAACAACTGGTTCTTCTATAATAGCTGATGTAGAAATACTTGAAAAAAGTATCCTATTTTGGAGAAGCATGACCCATTTTATAGGAGGTATGGGAGTTATAGTGTTTGCTGTCGCTCTCTTGCCAAGGTCACCTCATAATATTTACATATTAAAAGCAGAAGTTCCTGGGCCTATTTTTGGGAAAATTGTTTCATCAATGAAAAAAACTGCACTTTATTTATATATTGTTTACATTTCACTAGCACTTGTTATGTTTATTCTTCTTTTATTTTCAGGAATAGGCATATTTGAAAGTATAAATATAACTTTTTCTACTGCAGGTACTGGTGGATTTGGAACTAAAAATTCTGGAATAAGTTATTACAATAATGATTATGTCACTTGTATCGTTACAATATTTATGATAATTTTTTCTATGAATCTAAACTTAGTTTATATCGCTGTAGCTAAAAAATATATTAAAATTTTTAATAGTGAAGAATTAAAATGGTACTTACTTATAATATTGGCTGCCACTGTGGCAATATATATAAATATATATAATTCTCCAAACGTACATAATGAAAGATTTTTAGATGTTCTGTTTACTGTAAGTTCTATAATTTCTACAACAGGATTTACATATTTAAACTTTAGTAATTGGACCATGTTCTCTCAAATTATTATTGCTTTTCTTATGGTTTGTGGAGGGTGTGCAGGAGGTACTGCAGGAGGATTAAAAGTACCTCGTATTATGTTTATAATTAAAAATACTAAAAATTATATTAGAAAATATATCAATCCTCATAAAGTAGTTGCGCTTAAAATTGAAAATAAAGTTGTAGAAGATACTAATAAAATATCAAATTATATTTTAATTTATTTTCTTGTTTTTGCTGTCTTATCTATTCTATTATCAATACAATTAAATGATTTTGAAGAGATATTTACGGCTGTTTTAACCACCTTAAACAATGTAGGTCCTGGATTTAATAAATTTGGACCAATGGAAAATTTTTCTAATATTCCAAAATTTTCAAAATTTGTCCTATCTATATCTATGTTATTAGGTAGATTAGAAATAATACCTTTTATTGTTCTTTTATCATCAAAAATATGGAGAACAAAAAAAGTTAGATAATTTAAAAAAATTCTTATTTTAATGCTCCCACCAAAAAAATTGCAAATGAGCAACGTGGAAGTTAGTTAAATAAGAATTTTTTTTTATTAAATTTTTTCAGCTAAATATTCCCATCTATCATTTAGTTTTTCTAACTTATCTTTTAATATTTTTTCTATTTCTGTTAACTCTCTTAATTTTTCAAAATTAGTAGAATTTTTTATCATTTCTTCTTGTATTTTTTTCAATTTTTCCTCTATTTCTTCTATATTTTTTTCTAAAGATTCAAATTCTTTTTTTTCTAAATATGTTAATCCTTTTTTCTCTCTTTTGTTTTGTTTTTTTTCTTCTTTTTTAACATCTTCTTTTACTAATTCTTGTTTTGTATCAAAATACTCTGTATAGCTTCCTATATATTTTTTTACATTTCCTTGTCCTTCGAAAATTAGTAATTTATTAATTACTTTATCTAAAAAATATCTATCATGCGAAACAACTATAACCGCTCCTGTAAATTTTTTTAAATAAGTTTCTAAAATAGTTAATGTTTGAGTATCTAAATCATTTGTAGGTTCATCTAAGAGTAAAATATTTGGTCTAGACATTAATAATTTTAATAAATAAAGTCGTTTTTTTTCTCCTCCAGATAATTTTGATAATTTTTTACCATGATCACTTTTTTCAAATAGAAAATCTTCTAATATTTGAAATAAGGAAATATTACTTTTTTCTTCTCTTTTTATTTGCTCTGCTACTTCTCTTAAATAATCAATAATTCTTATATCTCTATCCATATCAGGTATTAATTGATTATAATATGCTATTTTGGCCGTTTGTCCTATTTTTATTATCCCACTATCTTGTTTTTCTTTTCCAATTATCATATTTAAAAATGTTGTTTTCCCAACTCCATTTTCTCCTATAATTCCTATTCTATCCTTATTTTGCACTATTAAATTAAAATTTTCCAATATTTTCTTTTCTTCATATTTTTTTGAAATATTTGAAAATTCTAGTACTTGTTTTCCTAATCTGCTAGAATCTAAATCTATTTTTATTTCTTTTTTTATTTCTTTTTTATCTATTTTTGTTTTTAAATTTTCGAATTCTTTTATTCTTGCTTGTTGCTTTGTTGTTCGTGCTTTTACTCCTGCTCTTATCCATTCTAATTCTTTTTTATATAGTCTTAAATTTTTATGATATTTATTTTGTTGTTCTTCTTCTCTTTTTGTTTTTTCTTCCAAAAATTTACTGTAATTTCCTTCATACTGATAAATATTACCCTTATCTAATTCAATTATGTTATTAGTTATGTTATCTAAAAAATATCTATCATGAGTTACTACTATTAGGCTTTTAGGATAATTTTTTAAATATTTTTCAAGCCATTCTATAGTTTTAAAATCTAAGTGATTGGTTGGTTCATCAAGTAGTAATAAATCTGGAGTTTCTATTAAAACTTTTGCTAATAATACTCTTTTTTTCTCTCCGCCAGAAAGTTCTTTTATTTTTGTATTATACTTTCTTATTCCTAATTTACTTAAGACTGTTTTTGCTATAGTCGTTGCTTCCCACGCATTTTCTTTTTCAATTTTTTCTTGAATATTTAATAATTTATCTTGTAATATGCTATTATTGTTTTTTTCTATTTCGAATAATATTTTCTCATAATTATAAATTAGTTTCATTATTTTAGAGTTGCTTTTAAAAATTGTATCTAAAACTGTTAATTTTTCATCTAAATTGATTTCTTGAGAAAGATAACTTACCTCAAAGTTATTTGAATGAATAATTTCTCCGTCGTCATAGTCATCTTTTTTTGCTATACATTTTAATAATGTTGATTTTCCTGCACCATTTATTCCTATAAGTCCTATTTTTTCTTTTTCTTTTACTGAAAAACTAATTTTATTGAATAGTAGTTTTTCACCACAATATTTTGTTAAATTTTCTACCTTATATATTTCCATAATTTTTCCTTAATATTTATGTGATTTATAAAAATTATATCTTTTTTTGATATTTTATAAATATATCATAACATTATTTTATTGATATTTTAAAGTTTTATTATTAAAAAAACTGATATGAGTTAAACTTTATAACTTATATCAGTTTTTATTTCAATATTTTTTATTTTATTCTTGAGAAAGATCTACTTCTTCTAAAGGTATTACTTTTGTTTTATATTTTAATTTATGGTAAACATAAAATACTATAAATACAGGTACTCCCATATATGTAGTCATAATTCCTCCAAGGTCTACTACACCTTCTGTTATTAATTTAGTGTCTTGTCCTACTATAACTATGATACATAGTATTAATGCTAAAATTGGTCCGAATGGAAACCATTTTGCTCTGTATCTCAAATCTTCTAATTTTTTACCTTGTTTTACATATGCTCTTCTAAATCTATAGTGACTTATCGCTATTCCTAGCCATGCTATAAATCCTGTAAGTCCACTTGCTGCTACTATATATGTATAGGCATTTTCACTTGTAAGCTGAATTAAGAATACTAATATTATTACTGCTGTAGTTCCTAATAATGAATTAATTGGGGTTCCATTTTTGTTTAATTTTGAAAATAATTTAAATGCTAATTTTTCTTTACTCATTGCATATAGCATACGTGTAGAAGCATACATTCCTGAATTTCCTGCTGAAAGTATTGATGTCAAAATTACTGCGTTCATAACACTTGCTGCTAAGGCAAATCCTGCATTTTTAAATACTATAGTAAATGGTGATTTTGCTATTTCTTCACTACTTGCTGCACCTAATAAATCTTCTGATGTGTAAGGTATAAGAAGTCCTATTACTAATATTGCTAAAACATAAAATATTAATATTCTCCAAAATACTTGTTTTACTGCTTTTGGTATTGTTTTTTCTGGATTTTCGCTCTCACCTGCTGTTACCCCTATTAACTCTGTTCCTTGGAACGAATATCCTGCAATTAAGAATACTCCTAATGCTGATAAAACTTTACTTGATAATGACATGTTAGTTCCTACAAATGGTGCTTCTCCGACTGTGAAATTTTTAAATCCTATATATTCTCCACCTAATATTCCAAAAATTGTAAGACATCCTATAATTAAGAAAACAACTACTGTTACAACTTTTATAAGTGCAAACCAATATTCACTTTCTCCATATACTTTTACACTTAACGAGTTTAAAACTATAATAACAACTAAAAATATGACGCTCCATATATAACTAGGTAAAACTCTCATTGGTTCCCAATAACTAACTGCTAAAGATGCTAATTCTATATCAGCAGCTACTGTTATTACCCAGTTAAACCAATAATTCCACCCTAATGCAAATCCTAAAGATGGATCTACATATCTAGTTGCATATGTTGAAAAAGAACCAGATGTTGGTAAATAAGTTGCCATCTCTCCTAATGAAGTCATTAGAAAATACACCATAATTCCTATACACATATATGCAATAAGTGCACCTCCTGGCCCTGCACTTCCTACTGCTTGACCACTGGTCATAAATAGACCGCTTCCTATACAACCTCCAATTGCTATCATTGTAATATGTCTTGATTTTAAATGTCTTCTAACATTTGTTTCGTTATCCATAATGTAACCTCCTAAAAAAATAATGCACAACCAAATAATTAGAGTTGTGCATTACACCCCTCCAAAAGTCAGTAGCTCAACATAACATCACTGCTATGACAGTTCTATACCTATTAAGTATAGCCCCAACAATACTCCAGTAGCTTAAGTATTATTTCGGCAAAAAATCCTTTCAATATACATCAACAAGTGCTACACTCTAAATATATTTAATAATATTTTTTGCGACCTCCACCTCACTTTTAGTGAGGTACCTATTTAGTTGTTACATTATATTATACTCATTATTTTTATATTGTCAATATAATTTGTCTATTTTTTAAAAAAATTCACTGAAATTATTTATTTTTTTTGTTTTTTCGGAAAATTCTAAGAATTTATACTATTTTTTACTACTTGCTTTTTCTAACCTATTTAATAAAGCTTCATTTACATCATTTTCTTTTATTTTCATTATATATATTTCTTTAATATTCTCCAAATCACATTCTCTTAAAATATTATAAAAATTTCTGTTGCATTCTTCTATATTATCTTCATCTGCTGCTAAAAATTTAATCTTAAAATCATAATTTTTTAATTTATTTTCATATTTCTTATAACTTATAAAAACAGTATCTGATTTTTTATTTTTTAAAAAAAATAAGGTTTCATCTAATGTTTTATCTAAAATTATTAATTCTGCATTAGGCGAATAATGTCTATATTTCATTCCAGGTGCTATAGGATTTTTTATAACTCTATTCTTTCTGTATATTATTCCTTCTTCTCCTAGAATTTTTTTTAAATTTTTTAAAGTTATATCTCCTGGTCTTGCTATTTCAAAAGGATATTTAGTACAATCTATTACTGTACTTTCTAACCCTATATCAGAGTCGTCTGCTTTTATAATTATATCTATTTTATCTTTTAAATCATTATAAACATGAGAAAATTTAGTAGGAGAAGGTTTGCCACTTGTATTTGCACTAGGTGCTGCTAGTAGTACTTCTGTCTGTTTTAGAATTTCTCTTGCAAATTTATTACTAGGCATTCTAACAGCTAGGCTATTAAGACCAGCTGTAACTTTATTTGATATTATAGATTTATTTTTTATATTAAGTATCAAACTCATAGGCCCTGGCCAAAAATTATCTATTAATTTTTGCACATTTTCATTTTCTACATCTACAATATTTCTTATTTGTTTTATATCATAAAAATGAACAATTAGTGGGTTGTCACTAGGTCTTCCCTTAGCTTCATAAATTTTTTTTACTGCATAAGTATTTGTTGCGTCTGCACTTAATCCATAAACAGTTTCAGTAGGAATTGCCACTAACTGCCCATCTTTATAACATTTTTTTAATTTTTTATAATCTATATCAAAAAAATCTAACAATTTTGTTATCATAATATATTACCTCTTACTTTAACACATACATTATTACTATTATTAAACCTGTAAACATATATGCTATAAAATCCTTTTTGTTATATTTTAGTTTTTTATATCTTGTTCTTTTTTTATCAGGATCATATCCTCTTATTTCCATAGCAGTTGCTAATTCGTCTGCTCTTTTTAGTGCAGATACAAAGACTGGAACAAGAATGGGTATAAAATTTTTCACTTTATTAATAAAACCCTTAGCATTTAGCTTGGCACCTCTTGATACTTGTGCATTTTTTATTCTCTGAGTTTCTTCAGATAGAGTTGGTATAAATCTTATACAAATAGATATTAACAAAGCAAATGATGAAATATGTATAGAAAATATATTTAAAAAATTCAGGCTTTTTTCTATTGCTAATGTTACTTCTTTAGGTGATGTTGTTATTGTTAAAATAGTCATTAAGGATACCACTAAAAAAAATCTTATCGCTATTAATATTATACTAATTACTGCTCCATGATAAATTTTAAAATTTAAAAAACTAAATAATATCTCTCCTTGTCTGTTAAATACTATATGTATTAACGATGTAAATATCAATAAAAACAATATTAGTTTAATTCCTGAAAAAAGATATTTAAATTGTATTTTGGCTAAATAAGTAATTAATATAAGTATTAATATTAAAAATAAAAACTTCAAAAAAGTTCTTGATAAAAATATACTAAGTAGATATATTATTGCAAATACTAATTTAACTCTAGGATCTAAACTATGAATATATGTATTCATTGGTATATATTTCATTATAAAAGTATTATTCATAACTTTCTTTAAATCTCTCCTTTATTTCGTCAAATAGCTTTTCATATTCA
This sequence comes from Gemelliphila asaccharolytica, assembly GCF_001553005.1. Lineage (GTDB taxonomy): Bacteria > Bacillota > Bacilli > Staphylococcales > Gemellaceae > Gemelliphila > Gemelliphila asaccharolytica. The sequence continues at coordinate 60,072 of NZ_KQ959854.1, forward strand.
AAGTGAACTCTTGAAAGTGGAAAACCTTTATTAAGCAACTCTAATTGTAATTTTATTATATCAGGAGCTTCTAAATTATATTTATTTTCTTTTATTATTTTTATAAAATAATCTTTATCTTTTATATTCTCTTTTATTTTTCCATCTTCCATAATTATTATATTATCAGCATATTTTAATACATATTCCATATTATGAGTAATAAAAACTATAGTCATCTTCTCTTTTTTATGAATTTTATATATTAAGTCCATAAAATCTTTTTTGCTCTTATAATCTAATCCTATAGTAGGTTCATCTAAAACTAATATTTTTGGCTTTATAGCTAATACTCCACATAAGGCAACTTTTCTCATCTCCCCTCCTGATAGTTCGAAAGGTGACCTTTTTAAATAACTTTCATCTAATCCTACTACATTTATAAGATGTTTTGCTCTAGCTATAGCGTCTTTTTCACTCACTCCATAATTTAAAGGAGCATATATTATATCTCTTAATACTGTAGATTCAAATAATTGTTGTTCTGAAAATTGAAAAAGCATTGCAATATTTTTTCTGATTTGCAGTAAATTTTCTTGTAATAATTTCTTTTCTTTTTTAGTTCTTTTTTTTTCTAATCTTTTTTTTTCTATTAAAACAAAACCTTTATCTGGAAGTAAAAGGCCATTTATATGTTCAATTAATGTTGATTTCCCACTTCCTGTTTTACCTATTATAACCGTAAAACTAGATGGAAATATTTTTAAATTTATTTTTTTTAAAACTTTATTTTCATATGGAGTATTTTCATTATAAGTAAAATCTACTTCATTAAATTTTATTTGCATAATTTATTAACTACATCCTTTATATCATCTTCTAGTTTGAAAATTTCTTTTTTCAAATATCTATTTAAGTCTTCTTTTAATCTCTGTAAAAATGGTAATTCCAAATTATATTTGTTTAATAATTCTCTATTCTTAAATATTTCGTCCTTTGTAGATTTCTTTATTATTTTTCCATCTTTTATTATCATTATACTATCACTATAAATTAACTCGTTCATGTCGTGTGTTATTGATATTATTGTTACATTATGATCTTCATTTACTTTTTTTATATATTTCAAAATTCTTTTCCTAGCTATTGGATCTAACATACTTGTTGCTTCATCTAATATCAATATTTTTGGATTAAGCGCTAATGAAGAGGCTATGGCTACCCTTTGTTTTTGACCTCCTGATAAGTCTTTTGGTTCTTTTTTTCTAAAATTTTTCATATCTACTACTTCTAATACTTTTGAAATTATTTCATCCATTTTTATTGGATCTATATTTTTATTTTCAAGTCCAAAAGCTATATCTTCTTCTACAGTGCTACCTACAAATTGATTATCTGGATTTTGAAATACTATTGCTACTTTACTTCGTATATAATCTAAATTTTCTAATGTATATTCCTTATTATCTAAGAAAATTTCTCCTTCACTTTTTTCATATTGAGCAGATATTAATTTTATTATCGTGGTCTTTCCACTTCCATTATTTCCTAAAATTGTTATCCATTCTCCTTGTTTTACTTCAAATGAAATATTATCTAATACTTTTTTTGCAGTATTAGGATAAGTAAACGATATATTTTTAAATTTCAGCATCTTTTTTCTCCTAAAAATGTCTTAATAATTATAACATATATGTTAAATATTGACTATCAAGTTAAAAATATATTAATTTTTTTAGTAAATAATATTTAAAAAAGAAGTAAGATTTTCCTTACTTCCTAAGCGATTTGTATATTGTATAACCTATATATTAATATTGAAAACAACAATATTATAAACAATATTATCAGATAATATTTGTATTCTTTCATTTTATATTGATCCTGTTAACTTTTTTTCTAAAATATTTCTCAAATGTTCACACATTCTTGTGAAATGAGTAATTAAATCTATATATACAACTCCAGCAGGTATATCACATTCTCCATCTTTCATTCTATTAGTATGATCTTTCCTAGCAGATTTTTCTAGTTTTTGCATTTTTGGACATATAGATAATGCTTCACTGGCAAGAATATTATTATTATCTTTTATTGCCTGAACAGTCAAATCAATCATCTTAACAGTTTCATCATACATTTTTTGTACTTCTTGTTTTGCTTTATCTGAAAATGATATGTTTTTTCTTATTTGATAATTTACTGAATCTACTATATCTCTAGCGTGATCTCCTATTCTTTCTACATCTCTTGTAGAATCTAGTAAACTTGAAGCTTCTATTCCTTCTTTTTCGTTTAGTTTTTCTCTAAATAATAAAGTTAAATAATTTGTCATTTCTTCATCTATTGAATTTATCGCTTCTTCGTATTTTGTTCCTTTATCATTAAGTCTTGGTTCTCTTGTGAAAAAATATTTTACTGCATTATTTAAACTTTTTTTTGATAAAAGTGCCATATCAACAAATTCTTTTCTAACTTGTCCTAGTGCTACTGCTGGAGCACTTGATATAAGACTTTTTTCTAAAAATTGAGTTTTATATTTTATTATTTCATCTTCTCCTGGAATTAGTTTTGTTACAACAATAACTAAAAGCCATATAAATGGAAATTGAATAACTGTGTTGATAATATTAAATGTTCCATGTGCAAAAGCTATAGTTAACTTTGGATTTAACCCTAAAAATGCTTCCATGTAATTAACAAAATATGTATAGGGCACAAGAAGTATCATGAAAATTACTGTTCCTATTACATTAAATAAAACATGTGATGCTGCAACTCTTTTTGCTGAAATTGTTGAACCCATAACTGCCAATATTGCTGTTATAGTCGTACCTATATTATCTCCAAAAAGTACAGGCAATGCCGCATTTAATGCCAAAGCTCCATCTGCATATAAATTTTGAAGTATTGCTATTGTGGCTGATGATGCTTGTATAAGCATAGTTAAGCCCGTACCAGCTAAAACTCCTATAAAAGGACTATCTCCAAAATGATTTATTGCAGTAATAAACCAATTCATTTCTTTCATAGGCACCATTGCCGTGGACATAAGTTTTAAAGAATAAAAAACTCCTCCAAATCCAAATAAAACTCTACCTATATTGTTAATAGATTTTCTTTTTGTAAAAGATAAAAACAACGTACCAATAAATAAAACAGGTAAAGAATATTTTGATAAATTAAATCCTATTATAAGAGAAGTCACAGTTGTTCCGATATTTGAACCCATAACTATTGCTATAGCTTGATTTAATTTAAGAAGTCCTGCTGCTACTAAACTAACTGTTATAACAGTAGTTGCAGAACTAGATTGAATGAGAATAGTAACGAAAATTCCTACTAAAACCCCTCTAAGTGGTGTTGAAGTATACTTATCAAGAACATTTCTCATCTTGTCCCCAGCTACTAATTGAAGACCTTCTCCCATATATTTTATACTAAATAGAAATAAACCTAAGCCTCCAAAAAATCCGAATAATATTTCCTGCCATACGGACGACATTAATTTTCCTCCTAAATTTAAATGTATATTTTAAAGATACATTTAAATTATAACAAATTTAAAAATATTATTAAAGTATATATTAAAAATATTATAATTCTTATTATATTTTATTTTAGACTTTTTATGTCTGATTATCTTAATTTCCTATATTTCTATATATTAGCAAATTTTAAAAATATCAAAATTTTATTTTCTATTTATAAAAACTATTCATATAGTAGCAAAGACATAATCTTTTTTTTATATTATATAATTAAAATAAATATTATTTTGTGTTATTTTTGTAATTTGTTCGTTTTTTGAATAAAAAAAGTTGAAATTATTCTTTTTTTGTATTAAAATGTATGTAAATAAAAAATAACAAAGGAGAAAAAATAAAAAAAATGTCTAATAACGAACTTTTTAAATTAGAGGGGAAACCTAGTTTTACTAAATCTTTTCCTATTTCTATCCAACATGTACTTGCAATGATAATAGGAAACGTTGCTCCGGCAATTATAATCGCTCAATGTATAGGACTTAGTAGTAACCAAATAACTGAAATTGTTCAATATTCTATGATATGTGCTGGTTTAGCTACTATTTTGCAAATATATGGTATTTGGAAATTTGGTGCAAGACTTCCTATTATAATGGGAACCAACTTTGCATTTGTCCCTGTCATTATAACTATTAATTCTAATTATGGGTTTTCTTCTGTATTTGGTGCATGCTTAATAGGAAGTATTTTCCTTATATTATTTGGTTTATTTATAGAAAAAATTATTAAATATTTTCCACCAATAGTTACTGGTACTACTGTTTTATCTATGGGAATTTCTCTTTATCCCGTAGCAATTTCATATATGGCTGGTATAAGTAAAACTCCTGAATATGGAAATCTTACTAACTGGAGTGTGGCTATCGTAACCCTTTTAATAGTTTTAATTATAGATCATTTTGGAAAAGGATATTTTAAAATATTAAGTATATTAATTGGTATTATTGTAGGATATGCTCTAGCTTTTGTATTAGGAATAGTAGATTTTTCTGCGATATCTTCAGCTCCTTTAATATCAGTTCCTAAATTCCTTCCATTTGGAATAGAATTTCATTATGGTGCTATTATTACCATGATTGTTATGTATCTAGTTACTTCTATTCAAGTTATTGGTGATGTTTCTTCACTAACTGTTGGAAGTATGAATCGAGAAGCTAAAAAAGAAGAAGTGTCAGGAGCTATAATGAGTAAAGGTTTAAGTGGACTTATAACTGCTTTAATCGGTGGTCTTCCTTCATCTTCATTTGCTCAAAATATTGGTATTATATGTATAACTAAAGTTATAAGTAAAAAAGTTGTTACATTAGCTGGTATAATAATATTAATTTTAGGATTTTTCCCTAAATTTTCTTCTATAATGACTACAATACCTTATCCAGTTTTAGGAGGAGCAACATTATCAGTATTCTCTATAATAACTATTAATGGTATTAAACTAATAAGTAGAGATAAAATGACTAGTAGAAATGCAGGAATCTTGGGAATAGCACTTGCTTTTGGTTTAGGTCTTACTTCAGTCCCAGAAACACTAGCAAAAACCCCACTTGCTTTTCAAACATTTATAGGAAGTTCTCCTATTATAATAGCTACAATAATTGCTTTTATCTTGAACATTATTTTACCTAAAAATAATGAAAACTAATTTTTTAGTATTGTAAAATGTTAATTTGTTTTCTAATAAGAATTTATATTAACAATTATTAGTAAATATTTATAAAAAAAACACGGAAATAAATTCCGTGTTTTCATTTTATCTAGTTATATTTTCTAAAATTTCTCTAAATATTAAAATTAATCTCTTAACAAAGAGTTCTTTTTCAGTCTTTAAAAAAAGATTTCATTTAAAAAATGAAATCTTTTATTTTTATTTCATATGTTTTACTCTAGATACTATTTCTTTATGTCTTCCCTCTATCATAGGTCTTGCTTGAGGATTTCCTAAATAACCACATGTTCTTTTTACAACATCGCATGTTTTTGGATTTGTATTACCACAAGATGGACATTTAAATCCTTTTTTTGTAGGTTCGAAATCTCCTTCATATCCACATTCATAACATTTATCTATTGGTGTATTTGTTCCCAAATAACCTACTTTATTATAAGCAAAATCCCAAACTGCTTCTAATGCTTTTGGATTTTGTCTTAACACCGGATATTCACAATAATGAATAAATCCTCCACTTGCATAATATGGGTAGTCACTTTCAAATTCTAATTTTTCAAATGGTGTTGGATTTTTTCTAACATCATAGTGAAATGAATTTGTATAATATCCTTTATCTGTAATATTCTCTATACTACCAAATTTTTCTTTATCCATTCTACAAAATCTGTCAGTTAAACTCTCTGATGGAGTTGAATATATACTGAACCAATAATCATACTCTTCTGTCCATTTTTCTACATTTCGTTTTAGCTCTTTCATTATTTTAAGAGTAAACTCTTTTGCTTCTTTATTTTTTTCCCATTCTCCACCATAAAAAACTGTTGCTACTTCATAAAGTCCTATATATCCTAAAGAAAGTGTTGAACGTTTATTTTTAAACAATTTACTTACATTTTCTTTTGGATTAAGTCTTTTTCCAAAAGCACCATGCATATATAAAATAGGTGCATTTTCTGGTTTTGCTTCTCCGCATCTTCTAGCTCTATATATCAATGCATCTTTACATATTTCAAGGCGTTCTTTTAAAATGCTAAAGAATTTTTCTTTATTTCCATTAGATTCTATTGCTATTCTTGGTAAATTTAATGTTACCACACCTAAATTCATTCTACCACTTTCTATATTTTTTCCTTCTTCATCTTTCCATGCAGGTAAAAACGATCTACAGCCCATAGGAGTCTTGCAACTTCCTGTAATTTTTGTAAGTGTATCATACATAATTACGTCTGGATACATTCTCTTTGTAGAACACTCCAATGCCAATTTTTTAATATCGTAGTTTGGATCCCCTTCTTTTAAATTAAGACCGTCTTTTAACGTGAAAATTAATTTAGGAAATATAGCTGTTCTTTTTTCTGTACCTAGGCCATCTATTCTTACTTTTAAAATAGCTTTTTGAATTTCTCTTGAGAAAAAATCTTCTCCTAATCCAAATCCAAGTGAAGTGAATGGTGTTTGCCCTTGAGAAGAATATAATGTATTTATCTCATACTCTAAACTTTGCATAGCATCATAAATATCTTTTTTAGTTTTTGTTAATGCAAATTCTTTTTGTTTTTCTTCTCCTTCAATCCAATCTTTTGCAAGTTTATAATTTTTATTATAATTTAGCTTAGCAAATGGAGCTAATACTTCATCAATTCTATCTGCACTACAGCCTCCATATTGACTAGAAGCTACATTCGCTATTATTTGTGCCATTTGTGCTGTAGCTGTTGTTATACTTTTAGGACTTTCTACATCTGCATTTCCTATTTTAAAGCCTTTAGTTAACATTTCTTTAAAATCTATTAAACAACAATTTGTTAAAGGTTGATAAGGTGAATAATCTAAATCATGAAAATGAATTTCCCCTTTTTGGTGAGCATTAGCTACATGTTCTGGCAACATTTTTAAACCTATTACTTTTGCAACAACCCCACTTGTTAAATCTCTGTGAGTATTAAACACCAAACTATCTTTATTTGCATTTTCATTGACTAATTTTTCATCTCTATTTACTAAACTTTGAATAGCTACATTAATATCTATGCTATTTTTTCTTTTTATATCTCTATTTGCACGATAAGAAATATACTCTTCAGCTATAGCATTCTCTCCTCGTTCTATAAGTATATGCTCAACTATATTTTGTATCTCATATATTTTTATATCTCTATCAAAACGATTACTTATTTCTAAAAGTACTTCTTCTACTATTTTATTTAAATTATAAATTTCACTGCTTCCACCTATAGAATTTATAGCTTTTTCTAACGCTCCATAAATTTTTTCACTATCAAAATTTACTTTTCTACCATCTCTTTTTATAACAATAATTTTTTTAAGTTTATCCATTATTTTTTTATTATTATAATCTATCAATTGACTTTCCATATCTTCCCTCCTTCAAATTATATCATCTTATTTATTATCATAATTTAATAATATAGTTATATTTTAATATCTAAAAAAGTAAATGTCTAGTAAAAAAATTTCCCGGAAATAAGAAAATGCTGTTGTATAGCCTTTTTAAAATTGTGAAATATTATTCACAATTTTGTAAGCATTTTATATGAAATCTTTTCGCATAAAAGAGTATTTTTTCTAATAAAAATACTTTATTATTGCCTAGGAAGTAGAATTTTTTTTGTTTTTATACTATACTTATTAATAACATAAAACATAAAGGAAATTTACAATGAAATTTAAAAGTTTTTTATCTTTATTTTTTTCTTTCTTTTTTATATTAAATAGTAATGTAACTCATGCAGAAGATATTTTTGAAGATAACAATGCTATTTCTTCTCTGCTACAAAAAAATCCTAATATTAAACTAATAATTTCTGAATATAATACAGGAAAAATTATTGCAGAGAAAAATAAAGATCAGAAAGTTAGTTATAAAAAACTAATAAATAATATTGCTCTTCTTGTTCTCTCACAGCAACTGAAAGAAGAAAATATTACTTTAGATACTACCTTAGAAATAAATAATGAGGAACTAATTTCTAACTACGATTTATCTGATAATATCACTGTTAAAGATTTAATATTTTTACTATCACAAGGTGATAATAAAACATTGGCAAATGATGTTTTAAATAGATTTAATATAGATTTAGATAAAGCTAAAAATATTATTAAAAATTTATCTTTATTTGATACAAAATTAGAATCATTAGATATAAATGAAAATAATTATACTACTGCTAGAAATTTAACTTATCTTAATAATATGATAATTAAAAATTATCCTCAAATTACTGATATAACTAAAAATCCACAGTACACTTTGAGCAATGGGATTAGTGTTGAAAATAGTATTGAGTTTATACCATCAGATATTTCGAGAACAATAGGAATTTATTATGATAATGAAAATACTTCTCTTATTACATATAGTGGCAATACTAAAATTGTAATTACTATATTAAATATTGAAGAGAATAAAGAAGATTTTTTTAATGATATGGAAGATTTATATTCTTACATATTTTCTAATTACAAATATATTTTAGTTCTTCCTGCTGGAACTTTTAATATAAATAAAGAAAATATAACTATAGAAGATGATATTTATGACCTCTTTTATAAAGATAGTTCTCCAGAAGATTTAAAATATTTTTTAATGAACGAAAAAATATTATTTTTCCAAAATTATGATAATATCTCATACAATAATGGAACTGTTTATTCTAAATATAAATCTAATACCCATAACTCTAAATTAACTAAAATAAAAAATACTTTTATTCAAGATGATAATTTTTCAAAAAAAGCAATTAAAGACAAAATTAATATCGTTTTAGATAGAACTCAATATTTTGCAAGTTTAGTCTTACTGTTATATTCTACAATATTTGTTGTTTTATATATTATTCAAAAATCACTTAAAAAAGGAGAAAATTAATTGTGGAACTTACAGAAAATAATCTTATTTTTGAAACAGAATTTGGAAAATTTGAACTTATTTACAACTATAAGGAAGCATTTGATAAAGAATTATTTATCGATAAATATGTTCCTATTTTAGATGATAAGGATTTTATTTTAGGTGATATAGCATATGAAAAACTTAGACTTACTGGATTTTTTCTAAATAAAAATATCAATGACCCTAAAAATATTAATAATCTTGAAGATTTCCTTTTAGAATTTTGTAATATTTCTTGTCCATTTTACGTTTTGAAAAGAAAAAAGAACAACTCTTAATTTTGTTATGAGTTGTTCTCTTTTTTTAATATAAATATAACTCTGTCTGCATTTTTATAATTTTTATTTTTTCTATCAAAATCACAAAAATAGTTATTTATCTTAAATCCTATCTTTTTCAAGGTTTCAAAAACTAAATCTATTTCATAAGCTCTTTGTTTTTGAAATTCTTCTATTTTTTTATATAAGTTATTCTTTTGTTTAATAAAAAATGTTATTTCACTTTCTACTTCATTACTTTTTTCCGTTTCATAAGTGAACCATAAATATGATATATCAAAATCTTCATATGCAAATACTTTTTGTTCTATCATGTAATTTATCTTATTAGGTGTATGAATGTCAAAGATAAATTCTCCACCATTTTCTAGTGAATTATATACTTCTATAAGTCCTTTTTTAAATTCACTAAAATCTAATAAATAATTAAATACATCAAATGAACTAATTATAAAATTAAATTTTTCTTCTAATTTTGTTATTTCTAATAGATCTAACAAAAAAAATTCTGCATTACTATTCTTATTCCTAGCTAATGATAACATATTTTCATTATTATCTGCAGCATATACTTTTCCATATTTAGACAAACATTCTATTAAAGTTCCACTGCCACAACCTAAATCTAATATTTTTTGGTTGTTTTTTAATTTTAATCTTTCATCTATTATATTTTTATATATACTGTAGTCAACATCCATTAGCTTATCGTAGACTATGCTGAGATTATCATACATATTTTAAACCTCTTTTAATGGATATTTTTCAAAAAATTTATCTAATTTATAATAATCTCTGTCTTTTGTTGTCATTACATTTACTATAACGTCACCTAAATCTATAAGCACCCAATTTGATTCTTTTAGCCCTTCTACATTATATATTTTGTAATTATTTTCTTTTGCATTTTCTTTTACTTCTTCTGCTATAGCTTCTACTTGTCTATTTGTTGTAGCATGGCATATTACAGAATAGTCATATAAAAAATCTGATTTTTCTAAATCGAATACTACTATATCACTTGCTTTTTTATTATCGCATGAATCTACTACTATTTGTAATAATTTTTCTACTGTCATTAATTTCTCTCTTTCCTCTATTTTATTAAATGAAACATTATTATATAAAGTTCCTCATCATTAGGATACCTTTTTTTTAATTTATTTTTTAATTCTGTTATTGTTACTCCATAATATAATGCATATCTTTCTGGTAATGTTTCTATATTTACAGCTTTTACTAAGTCTACTTCTAGCCTTGCAAATATTGTTTGTGTGCTATCATCATAAGTTACAGCTTCTAGTATATCTCCTTTTTTAAAGTGTGCTTCACTTTTATTTCTTATAGTAACTATTTTTTCTCCAGATAGAATTTTTTCTTTATTTTTTTCTTTAAATCCTACTTGATAATTTTTTATATTATAGTAGTTATAACATTTTAAAAGTGAGGGATATATTCTTTCATCATTGTCTATTAAATATACTAATGTATATTTTGTTGCAAGTCTTACCGCTTCATCTAAGTCATATTTTGCTACTTCTGTTACTTCTTTTAGGTGCGGATGAGTTCTTTTAGGTTCTATATAGTCTGCTAAAAATGTTATTTTTTCTAAAATATTCATGTGTTCTCTACCAAAAGTATGATTGTGAACTGCCATTTTTATTTCTTCATTTTTTATGCCAAATTCTTTTTCTATATATACACTTGCTACTGGACCATGTAAAACTGCTATTGGATAATTTAAAAGTTTTAAGTCTAAATTATATTTTATGACATATTTTTTCATTAATACTTCATCCATAGTTTTACACACATCGTGTAGTAATGCAGCTATTTTTGCTTTTTCTACATCTGCATTATATATTTTTGCTAATTTTTCAGCTGTTTCTACCACTCTTAAACTATGTTCATACCTTTTAGTAGGTAATATTTCTTTTACCTTTTTTTTCATTTCTTCAAAACTCATACAAATTCAACTCCTCTATGTACTTAGCACAATTTTTGTCAATTAGGTCATCTATATTTTTATTTTTTTTTAATTTTTCTCTAATATAACTAGAACTAATTTTGATTATGGGTAACTCTAGTATAACATAATTAATTTTTTTTAAAAAATCATTTTTTGCTATTATTTCTTCCAAATTTTCATTGTTTCTAGGTACAAAAATAAATGTTATTAAATTTTTTAATTTGTCTATATTATACCATTTTTCTAAATCTTTAACTCTATCTGTTCCGATTAAAAAATAAAGATCGTCTCCTTTATATATTTGTTTAAAATGTTTGACTGTATTATATGTATAACTGACATCTTGTTTTTTTATTTCATAATCACTGACATCTAATTTTTTATTGTCTTTTATGCTTCTTAAAATCATATTATATCTATCATTGTTACTAGCTACAAGATTATTTGATTTTAATGGTGTTTGATTGGTAGGTATAAAAATTACTTTGTCTATATTTAATTTTTCTATAGCTTTTTTTGCTGCCTCTATATGGCCTATATGAATAGGGTCAAAGCTTCCTCCAAACAATAAAATTTTCATTATTTTATCAACTCTATCTTTCTATTTTTTTTATTGCTACTTTGTTTATATAAAACTATAATATTCCCTATAATTTGAACTAAATTAGAGGAAGTTTTTCTTACTATTTCATCTGCTAAAAATTTTTTATTGTCTTCACAATTTTGTAATATGTTTATTTTTATTAATTCTCTTTTCTCTAATGCTTCTGATATTCCTATTATCATTTCTTCACTTATGGATGCTTTTCCTATTTGAAATATAGGATTAATCCCGTTTGCTAATGCTCTTAACTGTCTTTTTTGTTTTCCTTTTAACATTTAAGTCTCCTATTTATATTATCTTTGTTTTATTTTATTTAAATAATAGAATCTCTTTCAAAAACTTTTATTTCTTTTGGAGCTAATATTTTTATTTCACATCCCTTTGGACTATTTATAGTTATCCAACCTAACCCAGATATCACAATATCTTTTTTTTGTTCAGATATATTAAAGTTCGTTGCTACATTTTTTTTAAATATTGATAAATTTTCTTCAAAAGGCGGATTTAGAAGTTTTCCTAAGTGTTTTTTATATATAATATCTGCTTTTTTCATTTTGCTTCTGTGTATATCAACCATATTCGATATATATATAGTAAAACTTTGTCTTTCTCCTTTTACAAAATCCATTCTACACATTCCACCCAAAAATAAACTTTGATTACTATTTAATTGATAAACTTTTGGTTTTATTTCTTTTTTGGGAATTGCTATTTTTAAAGATTTTTCGTCCAAATAGTGAGCCATATTATAGTCTAAAATAATGCCTGGCGTGTCATAAATACTACTTTTACTATCTAAGGGGATTTTTATAATATCTAGTGTAGTTCCTGGGAAATGTGATGTTGTTATGACATTTTTTTCACCTGATGTATTTTCTATCAATTTATTTATTAAGGTTGATTTCCCTACATTTGTTGCTCCTAATATATAGATATCTCTTTTTTTTCTATATTTCTCTAATTTTTCTATTAATTCTTCTAAATTATGCCCCTTTATAGCACTTAATAAAATAATATCTTTGAACTTGATATTTTTCTTCTTCATCTCTTTGTAAAGCCATTGCTTTACTTTATTTTCTTTCACTGATTTTGGTAAAAGATCCATTTTATTTGCTACTAATATAAGGTCTTTTTTATTTCCTATTATTTCTAGTATTTCATCTATAAAGCTCCCAGATAAATCAAATATGTCTATTACTTTGACTATTAAAGCATCTTTTTTAGATAATTCTTTTATTATTTTACTAAAATCTTCTGCTCCTATATTTACATCTGATATCTTATTATAATTTTTAAGTCGAAAACATCTTTTACATATTAATCTATTTGATGCTGTTTTTTCTATTACTTCTTTAGGTAAATATCCTTCCAAATTTGAATCATTTGTCTGTATTTCTATTCCACATCCTACACAAATAATTTTTTTCAATATTTTTGCTCCTTATTAATTTTTTTCATTTTATTTTTTATCTTCATAATAGGAAATTGTTTTCTTTCTTTTAATCTTGATACTATTTTTTCTTCAAAATATCTATTTATTCTTGTTTTAAAAGCATCTGTTTTAGATATTGGTTTTACTAATACACTTCTTGCACCACCTAAGTTTTTTGCTCCAAATATATCAGTTAAAACCTGATCTCCTAATACTATTGCCTCTTCTGGTTGTCTATTTAATTTTCTTAATGCTTTTTTAAAACCGCTTATAAGTGGTTTTTTAGCATCTGCTACATATTCTAGGTTTAATTTCTTACAAAAGTTTTTTACTCTTTGTTCACTGTTATTTGATACTACTATTATATCAAATCCTGCTTTTCTCATTTTATTAAGCCATTTTGTTAACTTTTTTGTGTTTTTTTTACTATCCCATGATATTAAAGTATTGTCTAAATCAGATATTATAACTTTTTTATTATGCATATTCATATATTCTACATCTATAAAATTATATTCTTCTATAAAGTCGTCTGGTGAAAAAAATTTTTTTAATAACATTTTTACCCCTTATCTTTCTTTAATAATTTTATTTGAAAATGGCTATTTTTTCTCCCATTTTTATTTCTGTTTTTTCTTTTGTTTCTAAGTTGATACTATTTTTTTCAAATAATAAAACTACTGTTGAACCAAATTCAAAATAACCCATTTCTTGAGATTTTTCTATTTCTTTGGTTTTGTATGTTTCTATTATTGAATTTACATTCTGTGCTCCTATACAAACTAAATTATAAGTTGTATTTTCATTTTCTATTTCAACAATTCTTCTATAATTATAACTTAATACATTATCTCCCAAATTTAGCCCTGCATTATTTACAGGATACGAATGTTTGCCTAATGTGTAACTTGATAATATTTTACCTGAAGTGGGAAAATGAATTCTATGATAATTTTTAGGACTTAAATATATTATAATATAATATCCCCCTGCCAATTTTTTTGCTCTCTCACTATCTGCAAGTAAACTTTTCACCATATATTCTTGTCCCTTTATTACAAATGTTGAATCTTCTTCTATTTTACCTATTTCTGATATTTCTCCATCTGTAGGACTTATTATCCCTTCTCCTATTGGGCGAAGCTTAGGATGTACTTGTCTTATAAAAAAATCATTTAAATTCTTAAAATCACTTATATCTTTTAAAATTTCATAAGTGTTTATATTGTAAGTTTTTATAAATATTGGTATTAGTAACCTACTTAAGTTTGATTTCGTTATTTTTTTTACCATTTTTGATGATAAGTTCCCATTAGTTAATTCAACAAATATTTGAAATAATCTCTTTTTTAACATTTTTTCCTCTCAATATTCTTTCTATTATTACTATAATTATTAAATTCTACTCTCCATATTGTTCTTTTTCTTCTGAATTGTTATCTTCTGAATTATTATCTTCTGATACACTTTCTTCTGAATTATTTTCTTCTTTTAAATCTTCTTCATTATTTTTTGTTACAGTTTTTTCATTTTTTTCTTCATGTTGTACTTTTATTATTTTTTTTACATTTTCATCTATCAAATATCCAAATTTTAAATATACTTTTTCTTCTGATAATTTTTTAAACCAATTTGGAACAATGTCTGATGTATCTCCTTTTTCATTATTTATTTTATTTATTAATGAATTTTCAACCGTATCAGGTTTAGAAAAGTCTTCTTCTATTTTTAGTAATGATGTATCTAAATCATTTATAGAGTTCATAAAATATGCCCATTGATTATGTGCGTGTTGGTATCCAGATATTTCTTGAGGATTATCATATCCTGTCCAAAGTCCTAATGTGACATTTTTAGTTCCTCCTACAACCCATAAGTCATGGTTAAATTCACTTGTCCCAGTTTTCAAAAATATATTTGAAGAGTCAAAATTCAATTTGTTTTTTATATCTTGAGCACTAGCTCCTGGTTTTATAACATCTTTTAACATATCCACAGTTAAATAACTTGTTTCTTTTTTATATATTTTTTTAGGATCTTTTTTGTGCATATAAACAATGTCACCATTATTATTTCTTATTTCATCAACCATATATGCTTTATTATAATTTCCTTCATTAGCAAGAGTTGCAAAAGCATTTGTATTTTCTAGAACACTTACTCCTACCTGAACCCCTCCTATAGAAGTGGCTAAGTTTTTTTCATCATTTTCTGTGAATTTTTCAAAATCCATTTTTTTTAAATATTCTTTTACTGGATTTTCTTTATAAAACGCTGAATATAATCTTATTGTTGAAAGATTTAATGATTGACTAAGAGCCATTCTTGCTGGAATAATTCCGTATTCCATTTTTGTAAAGTTATTTGGTGACCATCCTTTATAATTAAATTTTTTATCTAAAACTGCTGAATTTGTTGTAATGTACCCTTTATCTATAGCTGGTCCATATACTAAAAGAGGTTTTATAGTTGATCCCGGTGAACGATATGTCGACATGGCATGATTAAGTTGATTTTTATCGTAACTTCTTCCTCCTATAAAAGATAATACCTTCCCTGTTTTATTATCTATTACACAGGCTCCTAATTCTATATTTTGACCATTTTGACTAATAAATCCACTATAATTATCTCTTGCTTCTTGGAGTTTATTATATAAATCTTTGTTTATTGTTGTTTTAACGCTATATCCCCCAGAAATAAATTTTATTTTTGCTTCTTCTAAAAGATTAATTCTATATTCTTTGTTATTTTTAAATTTATCAGAATTTCCTTCTTTTTCTGCCATTTGTTTTGCTAAAATTTCTGATGATTCTTTTATTACTGCGTCAGTAATATAAGGATAGCTGAAAGTACCATTGTTAAGTTCTTTAATAAATGATGATTTTATATCAAAATTTATAGCTTCATCGTATTGTTTTTTAGTTATAAAATGTTCATCTAACATTCTATTTAAAACGTATTTTTGTCTATTGAAACCATATGACAATTCTTCATCACTTTTTATATTACCTTTATTATCAAAGGGAGTATATTTAAACGGTGATTGCACAAAACCTGCCAAATAAGATGCTTGTGCTATATTTAAATCTTTTGAGTGAACTCCAAATACTCCTAAGGATGCAGTTTCTATTCCACAAATATTTTGTCCTAATTTATTTTTCCCAAAGGAAGCCATATTAAGATAGCTTTCTAAAATTTCATTTTTTGATATGTATTTTGTTATTCTCAAGGCTATTAATATTTCTTTTGATTTTCGTTCATAAGATCTAGAATTGTCAAGAAGCTGATTTTTTATAAGTTGCTGTGTTATGGTACTTCCACCTGAAATAGATTTTCCTGTAATCTCATTGTATGTAGCTCTAAGCGTAGCTTGAGGCTCTATTCCTGAATTATTATAAAAATTAGCATCTTCACTTGCTATTATAGCTTTTTTTATTGTTTCTCCCATCGCATTAAATGGAACTGTTTTTCTTATCAACTCTGAATTGATAGTTGAAATTTTTTCATTATTAGAAAAATAAACATCACTATTTACATTTAAATCTTTTATTTTTTCTCTAATTTCATTTTCGGTAAATAATGGGATATCTTTTACTAAATTAGCAAAAAATCCTATACCTAACCCTATTAAAAAAGCTAAAAATATAATAGTTACAGCTAGAAATTTTTTTATATGAAATTTCTTTTTCCCTTTTTCTTCTTTCATTAGTAAGCCTTCCAATTATGTTTAATTTTTAAAATTATTATTTTCTTTCATCTCTATTTTTTTTCGATAGTTTATACTGATAAATTGCATCCATTTTAGTTGATGGGTACATATCGTCTGTCTCGGAATTTCTATCTGTTGCAAAATAAATATTTTTGTTACTTTCTACAGTATCTGGTTTTGCAAATTTTTCTGGTATATTATCTCCATGAGCTAGTTTCATTATATGGGCAAATATAAGCTGAGTAGTGCTAGCTTGATTTATATTCATTGCTTTATCTTTAGTGTTAGCAGTATCAACCCCTTGCCACACTGAAACAGTGAATGATGTAGTATACCCTATCATCCAACTATCTTTTGTCGCACTAACTACATTTATTCCTAAATTTCTTGCTACAGAATCATCAAATGTTGTAGATCCTGATTTTGCTGCCATATCATATTCTTTTACGTTACCATATGGTGATGTACCATTATATGTTAAAACATCTTTCAATATATCTGTCATAATATATGCAGTAGAAGCATTCATTGCTTGTACTGGTTTTTGTTTAAAGTCTGTTAATTCTTTATTTTCTCTATCTAATATTTTTACTATTGCTGATGGTTTATTATAAATTCCTCCATTACCAAAAGCTGCATATGCTGCTGCCATTTGAAGTGGTGAAACTGTATCAGTACTTCCTCCTATAGCTGTCGTTGGCATATTAGCTTGGATATTGATTCCTAATTTATTAGCAAAGTATTTACTTCTATCAAATCCCAAACTTTCAAAAGCTCTAATTGCAGGTACATTATACGACATACTTAAAGCTCTTCTCATATTTATATTTCCATGATATCTTCTATCCCAGTTTTGTACAAATACATTTGTCCCTGCTATTCTATATGGACTATCATTGAATTTTGTTTCACTATCCCAACCAAAATATTCTATTCCAGGAGCATAGTCAATAATAGGTTTTATTGAAGATCCCGGTTGCAACTTAGAATCTGTTGCAAAGTTAAAGTCACCATATTTATAATTTTTGCTTCCTCCTACTGCCTCTACTAATCCTGTTTTTGTTTCTAAAACTGTTACTGCTGCTTGTGAAGGGTGTTTTATCATAGGTTTACTTTCTGTATCAAGCATAGTTTGAACAGAATTTTGTAAAGCAGGGTCTAATTTTGTATACACATTTAATCCTAAAGAGAATGGATTTTCTATATCCTTAAATATTTCTGAATTTTTTATTTCCTTCATAACAAAATCTACATATGCCGAATATTTAGGATTGACAATGTTTTTAATCATTCTTTGAGAACGGTCTTTTCCTATTAAACCATCGTTTATTGGAACTTCTATGTATTCTTTATATTGTTTTTTTGATATTTTTCCATTTGAGTACATTGCATATAAAACTGTATCTCTACGTTTCTTACTAGCTTCAGGATTATCATAAGGATTATAATTAACAGGACTTTGAGGTATTCCAGCTAAAAGTGCAGCTTGTGGAATAGTCAAATCTTTTAAATCTTTATTATAAAAATATTTAGAAGCAGTATATATCCCATACTGATTATCTGAATAGAAGTTTTTATTCAGATATATTTCTAATATTTCATCTTTAGTTGCTCTTTTTTCCAACTCTAAGGCTAAAAACAATTCTTGAATTTTTCTTTCATAACTTTTTTCAGAAGATAAAAAGGATTGTTTTACCACCTGTTGAGTAATGGTACTCCCTCCTTCTGAATGTCTAGAAGATATTAAATTAACAATAAGTGCTTTAAATATACGTTTAGGATCTATTCCAACATGATTATAAAATCTTGTATCTTCTATAGAAATAACAGCGTCTTTTACCGTATCAGGTATATCATTAATACTTACGTATTCCCTTCTTTCAGCACCAATTATTGCTACAATATCATAATTTTTATCATATATTCTTGTACTAACATTAGATACAAGTTTATCTTTAGTCAACTCAGGTGTTTTATAAAATTCTATAAGAAAAAAAATAGAAAGTATAAAAATACCTATTGTCATCAAAAAGAAAAAAATAATAGTTACTATTTTTAATCCTTTTAACTTTGTTTTATTCATCCTTCAAGAACTCTCTTTCTTTATCTTTTATTATTTTCAAATAATCTATCCGTATTTTATATGAAAAATCTACTTCAAAAGATTTTTCTTTAAATTCTTCTAAAGTTATAGACTTTCTTCCCCCGTTAATTCTTCTATTACAAAAAGAAATCAAATTTTTATAAGGAAGTACAAAAGTAGTGTCTAGTTTTTTAAATCTTACAATTAAAAAAACTATACCTCCATGTCTATAAACCCTATCCATATGTTCTAACTGGTGAGCATGGATATTTTTCAAAGCAAAAGACGTTGTAGAAACTGTTTCTTTCGCCTCAAAATCTATATATTTACCCATAAATATACCATTATAATCAGTTGTTGATGGAACTTTATAATATGCTCTTTTTATAATAGCATTTTTTCTACTAGGATAATCTACATCAACAATTTGTATAGGTATGGGTTTTTTATGAATAACTGCAATATCTTCATTCAAATAATATTTATTGGCAATATTTATATCATTTTCAAGCGCCATCCCTCTATTAGAATAAGAGGTTTTTTTTGAAAATCTATTATTTCCATTAGGATAATTTATCATTAAAAAACTCCAAAGTATTTTTCCTTATTATACTATATTATACATTTAAAATAAATTATTAATTTATATAACTTTTGAAGTAAAAGTTTTAATATAGTATAATGAAATATAAATAGAAAAAAAAGAGGTTTTATTTTGGAATTAACAGATATAAAAAAAGAACTAGAAGAAATAGAAAAAAATATAAATGATTTTAAAATTTCTCTAAATTTAGATACTAAAAAAGAAAGAATATCTGAATTAGATAATATGATGCTTGATCCTAATTTTTGGACAGATACAGATAAATCAACAAAATTAACATTAGAATCTAAATCTTTAAAAAAAGAAATTTTAGAGTTTGAAGAACTTATCTCTTTACTTGAGCATACAAAAGATCTCATAGAATATCTAAAATTAGAAAATGATAGTGAAATATTTAATGAATTACTTGAATATAAAAAAGAATTGGCAAATAAAGAGAAAAATTTCACTTTAAGACTTTTATTTTCAGAAAAATATGATAAAAACAATAGTATATTTGAAATACATTCTGGTGCAGGGGGAAGTGATGCTACAGATTGTGCTGAAATATTGCTAAAAATGTATGAAAGATTTTTCCAAAAACAAGGATTAAATTATAAATTTATAAACTATCAATCTGGTGATATATGCGGAATAAAATCTGTCACTTTAAAAGTTGAAGGGGAATTTTCTTATGGACTATTAAAAGGGGAAAAAGGAGTCCATAGATTTATTAGAATTTCTCCATTTGATCCTTCTGGCAAAAGACATACATCTTTTTGCTCTGTAGATGTTATTCCTGAATTTTCTGATGAAGAAATAACCTTTGACATACCACAAGATGAATTAAAAATAGATACATATAGAGCTGGAGGTGCTGGAGGCCAACATGTTAATACCACTGACTCTGCTGTTAGAATAACTCATATTCCAACATCTATAACTGTTCAATCACAATCAGAAAGAAGTCAACTAATAAATAAAGAAACTGCCCTAAAAGAATTGAAATCAAGATTATATAGAAAACAATTAGAAGAAAAAGAACAAGAAATAAACAAAATAAGAGGAGAGCAAAAGGCAATATCTTGGGGTTCACAAATCAGAACATATGTTTTTACTCCTTATACAAGTGTTAAAGATCACAGAACAAATCATGAAGTTTCTACTATTGATAAGGTAATGAATGGAGAAATTTTTGACTTTATAGAAAGTTATCTCCATTACAATTATGAAAATAAAATAAAAAGTTAAATTCTATAAATAATATAAGTTTTTTTATATTATTTATTTTTTTATAAATTTAAAAAAGTATATCAAAAATATTATTAATGATATACTTATATTTCTTATTATCTTATTTATTATATCCAGCATCCATCCATGCTACTATTCCACCTGGATGTCTATATACATTTTTAAATCCTGCTTCTTTTGCTATCATTGCTCCAACATGACTTCTTTCACAAGCGACAAATCCACAGTATAAAACGATTTTTTTATCTTTATCATCACCTAAGGCTTTTAAAAACGCTTCTTTTTCTTCTGGTTTTACATCTTCCATTTTAACAGGTAATAATGCATTTACAGCACCAGGTATTTTATTTTTTTCATAGCTTTCTTTTGGCATTGTGTCAACAATAATCATATCTTGTTTTTCATCAATCCATTTTTTAAGTTCTTCTGTGCTTACTAATTTATATTTACCTTTTTCTACAGCAGATACTAATTTCATAGATGCTTTTTCTACCTTTTGCTCATTCCCATCTTTGCTTGATCCGGGACCTTTACTCGTATTTCCACATCCTGCTAATGACACTGATAACGCACATACTGTTAATACAGACAATAGTTTTTTATATTTTTTCAAAGTACTTTCCTCATTTTCTCCCTGTTACCTTGATTTTATTATACTACATTTATTTTATTATTCAATATTTTTTCTTAATTATCAAAATAATTTATTCCCATTGCTGTTTTTACTTCTTTAAGAGTTTGTCCTGCTATTTTTCTTGCTTCTTCGCTTCCTTTTTTTAATATTTCATAGACTTTGTATTTATCTTTTTCTAATTCTTTTCTTTTATTTCTTATTGGTTCTAAAATTTCTTGCATTATTTCATTAAGTCTAAGTTTTAATTTAACATCTCCTAAGCCACCTTTTTGATAATGTTTTTTTAATTCTTCTAATTCTTCTTTGTTTTTATCAAAAATATCTAGATATGTAAATACTACATTCCCTTCTACTTTTCCGGGATCACTTACTTTTATATGGTTTGGATCTGTGTACATTTTCATTATTTTTTCTTTTACTTTTTCTTTGCTATCTGATAAGTATATACCATTATTTAATGATTTACTCATTTTACCACTTCCATCTATTCCTATTAGACGTCCCATATTTTTAGGTGGTAATACTATTTCTGGCTCAACTAATACTTCTTTTTTATATATTCTGTTAAAGTCTCTTACTATTTCTCTAGTTTGCTCAAGCATTGGCTTTTGATCTTCTCCTACAGGGACATGAGTTGCTTTAAATGCTGTTATGTCTGCGGCTTGACTTATAGGATATGTTAAAAATCCTGTTGGGATACTCTCTCCAAAATCTTTACTTTTTAACTCTTGTTTTACTGTAGGATTTCTTTGTACTCTAGCTAAAGTTACTAAATTCATGTAATAAACTGTTAATTCTGCTAACTGTGGAACTTGTGATTGTAGAAAAATTGTAGTTTTTTTAGGGTCAATTCCTACTGCTAAATAGTCCAGAGCTACTTCTATTACACTATCTATTATTTTTTGTGGATTTTCTGCATTGTCTGTTAATGCTTGTTGATCTGCTATCATTATGTACATTTTAGTATTTTCTTCTTCTTGCAATTTTACTCTATTTTTTAATGATCCTACATAATGCCCTAAATGAAGTTTTCCTGTTGGTCTATCTCCTGTTAATATAATTTTTTTATTCATAGATTCTCCTTTTTCTTTCTATATTTATAAAAAAGCGTGTTCTGACACGCTTTTTATTTATTTATTTTTTTGTATATATCTTTTAATTCTGATTCCCAATTATTCCAATCTAATCTTATATGTGCTGATTGTTTTAAGATATCTATAACTATTTCATCTATAGTTATTTTTTCTAATGAATTTTTTAAATCTTGATTTATTATTTCTATTTTTTTTAGATAATCTTCATATCTAGAAGAAACATTTAAAACCCCTTTAAATATTTTTTCTATATATTCTGATTGTAATACAAATAAGCTAACCTCACCATTTATCGCTTTATATATGTCATATAGTGATATTATTTTACTTTGACGATACTTATATCCTCCACCTACTCCTGTGTTTGCAAGAACTAATTTACTTACTACCAATTTTCTCATTATTTTTTTTAAATATGTAGGTGATATTTCAAGTCTGTCACTTATTTCTTTAGAATTTAAATATATTTTTCTATCCTGCATATATAACATAATCATTATACATATAGCTTGCTCTGTACTCTTTGTTAAATGCATTGATAATCTCCTCCATATCTTTAGTAATATTTTAAATTAAATGATTATTTTTGTCAATTATGATATTTTTTGTTTTCTTTTTTATTAATTTATATTTATTTCTATAAAATTTTGCAATAAAAATACTTATTATTTATCTCCCCAATATTGATAATATGTACATTCTATAGAACCATTAAATAACTTTCTTCTTTTAGTTGCTTTTTGTCCATAGATATGTTCAAATTTTTTATTTGATGTCAATATGTACAGCGACCATTTTTTTTCTTTTCTTATGTTTTCTCCTAAAAATTTATACATTTTTTCTACTTCTTTTTTCTCACTTAATCTTTCTCCATATGGTGGATTTATTATAATCGCTCCTACTTCATTTTTTATTACAAAATCATAGACATTCATTTGTTTAAACTCTATAACTCCTGATAACCCAACTTCTTCTGCGTTACTTGTTGCTACTTCTATTATTTTCGGATCTATATCAGAACCATATATTTCTAATGTTTTATCGTAATTTATTTGCTCTTCTGCTTTTTCTCTTTCTTCTTTTACTAATTTTTCAGGTATCATTTCCCACTTTTCAAAGTCAAAGTTTCTATTTAATCCTGGTGCTATATTTAGTGCTAACATTGCCGCTTCTATAAGAAGTGTTCCAGACCCACAAAAAATGTCATATAATGGTATTTCTCCATTCCAATTAGTAAGTTTTACCATAGCGGCGGCTAAAGTTTCTTTTAACGGAGCTGTACCTTGATTTTTTCTATATCCTCTTTTATGCAGTCCTTCTCCAGAAGTGTCTAATAATATTGTTGCTTCGTCATTTAACATTATTATTTCTAATCTATATCTTGCTCCAGTTTCTTCTAGCCATCCCTTTACATTATAACTTTGTTTCATTTTTTCTACTATTGCTTTTTTTACTATTGATTGACAGTCGGAAACACTAAAAAGTTTAGATTTATGACTCCTACCATCTACAGGGAATTTTGCGTTTTTTGGTAAATATTTTTCCCATGGTATCTCTTTTGTTTTTTCAAATAATTCTTCAAATGAATATGCAGGAAATTTTGCTACTACAATCTTTACCCTATCTGCACATCTCAACCAAATGTTTGATTTTACGATTGCTCTTTTATCTCCTTTATAATAAACTCTTCCGTTCTCTACACTTGTTTCATATCCTAATTCTCTTACTTCTTTTGCCACTATAGATTCAAGTCCCATGGGCGTTGTTGCTACCAAATTATAATTCATTTATATCTCCTATTATTATTTATCTATTTTTTCATTAATTAATTTTATTTTTAAAAAAAATAAAGGCCGAAGCCTTTTTTTAGTTATTTTACTTTATCATAAGCCATATTCTGTTCTACCTTACTCAAACAGGTAACTAGCCCTCGTAATAGTAGTGTGATCATCTGTCTAGACAAAATGTCTCCTATTTTGTATTCATTTCTACAAAATAAATGCTTCTACCAAAATTTGAATTGCTCGCTCAAGGGGTTTACCGCGTTCCACTTTTTATATTTCTATAAAAACTACGTCACTGTGGCACTTTACAGATAATATCCCATATATTTCTACTTAGGGATATAATTCCGCCGTTACATATAAATGTACCAAAATTTATTTTTTAATTTTGCATGAACACTACAAACATCTCAGTTTGTGCGAGTATGGACTTTCCTCACCAAAGGCGCGATCACTCAAAAGTAATATGATTATTATAGCATATATTTTTTTATTTTAAAACTTTTATTTTTCCTTCTGCTATCTCTTCTAGTGCTTTTCCTACTTCTTTTACAGATTTATATTTCTCTAATTTTGTCGAAGTCGGATCTTTAAAAAGATCTCTTGCTCTCTTGCTTGCTAAAGAAACAAGCATATATTTTGAATCAATTACTTTTTTTAATGTATCTAATTTTGGATATAACATGATTTCTCCTCTTTATATTTCATCTTCTAATTCAAGTAGTGCTCTTCTGTATTTAAGTTCTACTCTTTCTCGTTTTAAATGCTCACTTTTTATAATGCATTTTATTCTCTCTACAGCAAATTCTACTTCATCATTTTCTACTACATAATCATATAAATACATCATTTTTATTTCTTTTCTTGCTTTTTTTATTCTCTCTTGTATTACTTCATCACTTTCAGTACCTCTTCCTTTAAGTCTACTTTCAAGATCAAGAATACTTGGAGGAGCTAAAAATATAAATAGTGCTTCAGGAAACTTATTTTTTACTTGTTCTGCCCCTTGCACCTCTATTTCAAGAAAAATATCTTTTCCCATATCTATAGTATCTCTCACATACTTCACAGGAGTTCCATAATAATTATTTACATATTTTGCATATTCTAAAAGTTCGCCCTGTTTTATTAAATTTTCAAATTCTTCTTTTGTTTTAAAAAAATAATCAACTCCATCAACTTCTCCGGCTCTTTTCTCCCTTGACGTCATTGATATAGAATATTCAAAATCTACGTTATCTTTAAATATTGCTTTTCTCACAGTTCCTTTTCCTACACCAGAAGGTCCTGAAAGAACTATTAATAACCCTTTCTCACTCATTTTTCATTCCTTTACCGAATATTATGCTCATTACACTATGTTACCATAAATCATAAAAAAATTAAATAACTATGTACAATATATACAATATTTTTTTAATATATGGTATAGTTAATTAATAAAAAAGAGAGGATAAAAACATGGCATTTGATGGTTTTTTTACAAAAAAAATAGTAAATGAATTAAATGATAAAGCAATAAATTCTAGAATAACAAAAATAAATAATATTTCTAATAATAAATTTATTCTTGTTATTAGAAAAAATTTTAATATGAAACTTCTTATATCTGTTGAACCTAACGCTTCAAGAGTTCATATAACTGAAAGTAACTATGAAAATCCCAAATCGCCTTCAAAATTTTGTACACTCTTAAGAAAATACATATCAGGAGCTATTATTTCAAAATTCTCCCAAATTAATAACGATAGAATCATTATTTTACACTTAACAAATAATGACGAATTAGGTTATAAAAAAAAATATAATATTATAGTAGAACTCATGGGAAAACACTCTAACATAATTTTAACTGATGAAAACTTTAAAATTATTGATGCAATAAAAAACAATTACAGTATAGAATACAAAAGAGCAACAATAAAAGATATTAATTATGAACTGCCACCTACCAGAAAAAAAATAAACCCTTTTGATTTTTCAAATTATAATAAAATAAAAGAAACATCTGAAAATAATTTTTTTATAAATAACTTTTATGGAGTTTCTAAACTATTATCAAATAATATAAATAATCTAAATGATTTTAAAAATTTTTGTTTAAATATAGATACCTATAATAAACCTATTTTTTTTATAGATAATGGTAAAAAAGACTTTTATTTTTATGACTTTAATAAAGAATATGATAAAAAAGTAACATTTAATAGTCTTTCTAACCTTCTAGATTTTTATTATTTAGATAATAATTTACTTAATGAAAATAAAAATACTGAAAAACATAAACTATTTTCTTTTGTTAAAAATAAAATAAAAAAACTAAAAAATAAAATTAATATCTTGGACAATGAAATAAAATCAGCAGAAAAAATAAAAGATTTAGAACTAAAAGGTAATCTATTATTAGCAAATAGCTATTTATATAAAAATAAGAAATTTAAAGAAATAATTTTAGATAATTTTTATAGTGAAAATGTTCAAAAAATAAAAATTTCACTTGATGAAAATCTTACTATGCAAGAAAATGCAACTAAATATTTTGAAAAAAACAAAAAAAATAAAAGAACTATTAAAAATTTAAAAATTCAACTAGCTAAAACCAACGAAGAAATTAACTTTTTTGAAAATCTTAGTATTCAGATAGAAAATGCTACTATTTCTGACCTAGCAGAAATAACTGAAGAATTAGTTAATCTAAAATATATTAAAAAGAAAATTAATAAAAAAAATAAAACTCCTAAATTTACTATAGTTAATTATAAAAATGTCAATATATATGTTGGAAAAAATAATGTTCAAAATGATACTATAACTAATAAACTAGCTAAAAAAAATTATTTATGGTTCCATGCTAAAAATATTCCGGGTAGCCATGTAGTTATTTTTTCTGATAAATGTAATAATGAAATTATAAATGTGGCTAGTATGCTAGCTGCATACTTTTCTAAAGCTAAAAACGATGATTTTACATATGTTGATTATACTTACATAAAAAACGTTAAAAAAATATCAAAAGCAACTCCCGGCATGGTTACTTATACTAATCAAAAAACTTTAAAAGTTGAAATTGATAAAAATTTTATAAATAAAATTATAATTAATTTAAATAAATAAAATCTACATAAAACATGAAGAAATTTTATTTATTTTTAAGACTCATCTATAAAATGATGCCTGTGATAGGGTTTTCATTTAAATTTTTTCAATTTTTTTTGTTTTTTCTCTTGATTTTTTGAAAATATCTGATATAATAACTTTATGAAGTAAATTATTACTTCATTTATTCTTTTATTGTAAGTATCCCTAGCTTATGATAAAGACTTTTCATATTTACTCCCTTATTTCTACTTTACATATTTTGTAAAGTAGGTTTTTTTTTAAAATAAGAGCTTAATTGAATTAAGCTCTTATTTTTTTTATTAATATTCCTCTTTTTGGAGATAGCAATAAACTTAATATAAATATAACTCCCATTATAAATGCTTGCATCCCAGAAATAGAAACATCTATATTTATTGCTAAAGTGTACCCTACTACACTTGCTAAACTGCCAATTAATATACTTAAAAACAACATAACATTCAATCTGTCAGTATATAACCTTGCTGTAAGTGCTGGTCCCACCATAAAAGCAATTACCATAACAACTCCTACTGATTGAAAAGTACATACACTGGTTAATGAAACTAAAGTCATTAATAAGTAGTTCATGGCCTTTGGTGAAAATCCTATTACTTGTGCATAATCATGATCAAATGTACTCAATTTTAATTCTTTATAAAATAAAAATATAATTAAAGAATTAATTAAAAGCATAATCAAAGTTATTATTAACGCTTTTGGCCCAAAATCATAGTTTAAAGTTTGAAATCTATCAAAAGGAACAAATGCTATTTCACCAAAAACAACGTGTTCTACGTCTAAATGAACATTTTTTGCAAATTTTGTTATTAAAATTACTGCTACACTAAAAAAAAGTGGAAAGACTATTCCTATTGCAGCATCTTTACTTACTAACTTTGTGTGGTGTAAAACTTCTGTGAACCAAACAGTAAATAATCCTACTATTACTGCACATATCATAAGAATAGGAGAATTTAAATCATTTGATATAAAAAATCCTATAGCTATACCTAATAATATTGTATGAGAAATAGCGTCTGTCATCATACTCATTCCTCGAAGAACTAAAAATGTTCCTGGAATAGAACAACAAGCACAAATCAATATACCTACTATTATTATTTCTAAACTTGTTCCTAACATTTTTTACTTCCTCCATTTAATTGCAATAAAATTTTATTTTTATTTTCTTTTTTATACAAATATGTTTTAAGAATTCCTCTTTTAGGAGAAAATATTAAACTAATAAGAACTATACAACTTAATATTACTATAATAACTGGCCCTGTTGGTAAATTTATACTACTTGAACTTATTAAAGTCCCTAAAAATCCTGATATCCCTCCTACAAAAGCTGCTATTATAACCATGATATTTAAATTGTTTGTCCATTGTCTTGCCGAAACAGCAGGAACTATTACTAAAGAACTCATTAATATTACTCCTACCATCTCTAGCCCTATTACGATACATATAACCATAAGTAATGATAATAATAAATTATATATTTTTGTTTTTTTCTTATACAAAATATTTGCATATGTATAGTCAAAAACCAATATTTTAAATTTATGCCAAAAAATAACTATTATTACTAAAACAATTAATAAAACTGCTATAATTATATAAATATCCTCTTTTAATATTGCTGCTGCTTGTCCAAAAATAAATTTATTCAATCCTGCTTTATTAGCACCAGGTAATTTTTGAATATAGGTCAATAATACTGTACCTAATCCGAAAAAAGAAGATAAAATTAATGCTAATAAATTATCAAATTTTATTGTTATTTTCTTGGAAATAAAATTGATAAAAATTGTAGCAATTATACCAGAACAAAATGCTCCTGATAATAACACCATCAATTCTTTTTTTCCTGTTAATATATACGCTAAACAAATACCAGGTAATGCGGCGTGCGAAACTGCATCCCCTATTAAACTTTCTTTTTTTAATACAGAAAAAACTCCTACAATTCCACAAACTATTCCTAATAAAGTTGAACCTATTGCAACAATTTGAAATGTGTAACTTGACAATAGATTAATCATTTATCTCAACTCCTTTTGCTTAAAATAGCTTTGTCTTTGTTTATATGTTTTTTTTATATTTTCTTCAGTAAATACTTCTTCTACTTTTCCACTTGCTATTATATTTTGATTAATTAAAACTACATTATCAAAATATTCAGAAATTGTTTGTAAATCATGATGAACAACTATTATTGTTTTTCCTTCCTTAGCCAAATCTTTCAAAATTTTTACTATGGTTCTTTCACTATGTGCATCTACACCTTGAAAAGGTTCATCAAGTAAATAAAGATTTGTTTGTTGTGCTAACGACCTAGCCAAAAATACTCTTTGTTTTTGCCCTCCTGATAAATCATTTATTTGTCTATTCATAAATTCTAACAAATCTACTTTTTCTAATGCTTTTTTAGCTATTTCCTTATCTTCTTTAGTAGGTCTTTTTAACCATCCCAATTTCCTATATCTACCCATTATCACCACATCAAGTACTGTTGCTGGGAAATCCCAATCTATACTTGACGATTGAGGAACATAGCTAAAGTCATTTCCATCAACATTATTTATTGTTATTTTTCCTGTTAATGGTTTTTTAAGTCCTAGTATAGTTTTAAATAATGTAGATTTCCCCGCTCCGTTCGGGCCAACTATGGATGTCAACTTTTCTTTTTCAATTTCTAAATTTATATCCCAAATTACTGGCTCAACATCATATGCAACAGATATATTTTCTATTTTCATTTTTACATTCATATTTATATTTTCCCTCCTTTTTTCTCTATAGTTATATTTTTTCACCTCGGTGAATATTACTTAATTTTACTATATCTTATTTTTATTGTAAATAATATTACTGTATATTATTATTATTTTAGTTAAATTTTAAACACTGTTTATTAAAAAGATTTTAAATTAAATTTATTTAAAATATTTCTATAATTTATCTATAATAAAAATTATAAAAAAAGACAGTTCTCACTGAACTGTCTTTTAATAACTAATTTGATTTTGTGATAAAATTCTTCTTTTTGTTTTTTCTATTTCGTATCTTAACGAAGCTCCAGATCCCCATTTTAACATGAAGTTTTTATAATTCATCTCTATAACAATATTTTGACCATCTTCCAATACAAGATTTATTTTTTTCTCTTTTTTATTTATTTTTGCTGTATGAGGATTGATTGAAATATAATTCATATTTAGCCAAAAACTACTATCATTGTCATGATTTGTTGTTCCAAACGGTAGCCAAATACTTCCATATTCATCATTAACTAATACTGGTATCTTTTTATCACATAATATAGTTTTTTTTATTTTTTTTGTACAAGTTACATAATCATTATTATTGTATATTTCACATATAGTGTTTATTATTTTAGATGGTTTTATTGCTACTAAAATTTTCCCATTTTCGTAGCAATAAAGTCTTGATATTAAATTAGCTTGACTGTCATAATAACAATCTATTGCCATTATTCTATACTTTTTTATCAAGGTTACTATATCAGAAGATTTATAATAATCCATATTTATCCCTCTTAATTTTTATTCTTGCTGCTTTTCTTTGTTTTCTTTTACTTTTTTATCATCATTTTCTTTTTTATCAGCATTTTCTTTTTCTTTTACTTTTTCTTGTCTTTGTTTTTCTTGTTGAACACGTTTAGCTTGCTCTGCTTGTTTTGCTAATTCTTTTTTCTCTTCAGAAGTCAATACTTTTAAACCACCTTTGTAGTTTGATATATCTTTAGGAACTGAAAAAGCTTTTTGAGAATGCTGTTTTATTATATTTAACATATTATTTCTAAATAATACTTGTGTTTTAGTTGTATCATTTATATTCATGAAATTTGTTGAATTTTCTATTTTATCAAAGCCTTGCCAAATAGATAATGTATACCCGCTTGTATATCCAACAACCCATGAATCTTTAGCAGAATTATTTATATCAAAACCATATTTATCTGCATCTTCTTGAGAAAATGTTGTTGTTCCAGTTTTAACTCCCATATCTGCTCCACCTATAGCTGCTTGTCTAGCAGTACCATTAACTACGTTTCTTAACATAGATGTCATTATATAAGCTGAGCTTTCTTTTAAAACTTGTTTTTTATCATTTTTTGAGAAACTTCTTATTTCTACTCCATCATTATCATAAACTTTTTTAATAGTTTTTGGAGTTTGATAATATCCTCCATTTGAAAATGGAACATAAGCACCAGCCATTTGAAGAGGACTGTATCCGTCACTACTTCCTCCTATAGCTGTTGTTATAGATTCATCTTTTACTTCCATTCCAACACTATGAGCATATTTTTGGACATTTTTAAATCCTACTGCTTGGAATGTTCTTATGGCTGGAATGTTAAATGACATTGTTAAAGCGTAATTCATAGTAACATTGCCATGATATGCTCTATCCCAGTTTTGAATTTCTGAACCTTCTATTTTTGTATCTTGAATTATCTGATTTGTTGACCATCCCAAATATTCAACAGCAGGAGCATAATCCAATATTGGTTTTATTGAAGAACCTGGTTGAAGTTTTGACTGTGTTGCATAATTAAACCCACCAAATTTGAAATTTTTACCTCCATATATTGCTGATATTCCGCTATTTTCATTATTTAAAACAACCATGGCTACATCAGTTTCTTTTTTTATTTGAGCTGTATTATTTGCTACAGAGTCATATATATTTTTTTGAATATTTGTATCTAAATTTGTGTAAACTTTTAGCCCTAGATTAAGAACATCACCTTCATAATCTTCAAATTCTTTACTTTTTCTTAATTCAGTTGCCACTTGACTCATATAAGCTGTTAAACTTTCATCAAATTCACTAGAAAGAATAAATCTATTTTTGCTATTTCTTGGAACTATTCCTTGCATTACGTCTGTTTGCTTAGCTTTTTTTTCATCGTCTTCTGTAATTTTTCCATGATAAGCCATAAGATGTAAAACTGTATCTCTTCTTTCTTTGGCTGCTTCCTTATGATCATAAGGATTATAAGCGTTTGGTTGTTGTGGTAATCCTGCTAATAACGCTATTTGAGAGAGAGAAAGCTGATTTAATTCTTTCCCATAATAGTAATTAGCTGCTGTTTTTAAACCATAAACTCCATCTGAATAGTATATTCTGTTAATATACATATTAAATATACTTTCTTTATCATAGTTTTGTTCAAGTTTATATGCTAAATATGCCTCTTGAACTTTCCTTTTCATACTTTTCTTATCTTCTAAAAATGTTCGTTTTATCAATTGTTGAGATATTGTAGAACCACCTTGAGTTCCAAATCCACTCGTTATATTAGAAATAGTTGCCCCTATTAAACGTTTATAATCTACAGCACCATGTTCAAAGAATCTATTATCTTCAGTAGCAAGTATTGCATCTTGCATAAGTTCAGGAACCTCGCTCATTTCTGCATTTTCACCTATTTTATTTCCCAATTTTGCTACTTCTTTTTCATTAATGTCATAAACTATTGTTTTATTATTATTATCTAAAACACTAGAATCAAATGCTGGAGCCTGAAATATCCAAAAAGAAAATAGTAAAAATATAACAATAATGCTTATACTAGAAGCATAAAGAAAATATTTGAAAAATACTGACTTTATTTTTGTTTTTTTCTTCAAAGGCCTGCTTATCCTTCTATAACTATCTTCTTTTTTATCTAATTTTTTTCGTAATAATTCCTCACTTATACTAGATCTCTTTGGTGCAGACCTTCTAATAGGAATTTCCTTATTTTCACTGCTGTTAGATTCTGCTTTTTTCCTTGAAGCATACCCACCTGGATCTATATTTTTATATCTTTCTCTTCTTGATAATTTTTTATTATCATCCATAAATAATACTCTTCCTTAAAATTTATATAAATATACAATTTTAATTTTATAGTAAAATAGTTAAAAAATCAATTTATTATTATTTTTATACATATTTAATATTAATATTGTTCTTACTTTTTTACTACTTTACATTTTTATAAATTACAAATATAATTAATTATATATTTTAAGTGAAGATATAATAATAATGATAAATACAATATTTTTTAAAAAATACAAGCAAGAAATAAAAAAAATAAAAAATTTACCTAATATGCCTGATTTTACAAGTTATCATATAGGAAGTACATCTATAGATAATTCTTTTGGAACATCTATTCTTGATATACTAATGATTGTAGAAAATTTACATGAAATTATACACTTTGATGAAAAAAGAATGAATTATTTAGGATATCATAGAATTTCACATGATAAAAAGGGTATTATAATATTTTGTAAAATAAATAATTTTATAAATATTTCCTATGATACTAAGATTTTCATAGTTCAAAAAGATTCTATTTTATATAATAACTTTATTTTTTTTGATAACTTATTAAGACAAAAAACATATGTTTTTACAAAATATCAAAATTTTAAAAAAAATAATTATAAACTAAAACATATAAATAACAAAAAATATACAAAACTACAAGAAATTTTTATAAAAAATATAATTACAGAGGATAAAATGATAGAAGAAATTAAAAAATTACTAAATGATAGTGAAATTAAATTTGATGAACCATTAAAAAATTATTCTTATACAAAAACTGGAGGAAAAGCAACAGTTTTAGTCAAAATCAAAAATATAGAAGACTTTAAGAAGCTATTATCTTTCACTTCAAAAAATAAAATAAATACTACAATTCTTGGTAAAGGATCTAACGTTTTAATATCAGATAATGGACTAGATGGAGTTACTATAATAACTGAAAATCTAAATAAAATAGAAATATTAGATAATGGTATAGTGAGCTGCGAAGCAGGAAACACTCTAAAAGAACTTACTAATGTATTAATTGAAAATAGCCTTTCTGGACTAGAATTTGCTTGTGGAATTCCCGGCAGTATAGGAGGGGCAGTTTTTATGAATGCTGGAGCTTATGGAGGAGAAATAAAAGATGTTGTCTATAAAGTAGAAACTCTCACTAAAAATGGAATAACTAAAACTTATAGTAATTTAGATATGAAATTCAATTATAGATATTCTGTTATCCAAGATAATGATGAAATAATTACAAAAGTTTATTTTAAATTAAAAAAAGGAAACAGAGAAAAAATAAAAAATGATGTAGAAGAATATAATAAAAGAAGAGAGGAAAAACAACCTCTTGAATACCCCTCATGTGGTTCTGTATTCAAAAGACCTGAAGGACATTTTGCAGGGAAACTTATCCAAGAAGCTGGATGCCAAGGACTGTCTATAGGAGGAGCAGAAGTTTCTAAAAAACATGCTGGTTTTATGATAAATAAAAATAATGCAACTTGCGAAGATTATAAAAATCTTATAAAACTTGTCCAAGAAAAAGTCTATAAAAATAGTGGTGTTAAACTAGAAAGAGAAGTTAAAATATTAGGAGAATAAAAGATAAAATTATAATAGAAATTTTATAAAAAGTTATTAAAAAATAATAACTTTAAAAAACGTGATTTTGCAACATTTTTTAAAGTTATCTAAAATTTTTTAATAGCTTTTTTTCTAATATTTTATCATTTATTCTTTATTATAGTATAAAGCTCAGATATTTTATTTTTCCAAGAATGTTTTTGTAGTAAACTTAATATTTCTTTGTCAAATTTTCTTTTAGTTTTTACTCTTGTTATCTGAAGCTCTATTTTTTTTACAAGTCTTTTTACAAATTCTGGTTTTTCTTCTTCAACGGCTTTATCTGTATCATAAATTTTTGGCAGTTTTACATATTCTATCACATTGCTACTATTTATTTCCTCACCTAAAAACTCAATTAACCCTTTTATTTCACTAGAAACAACAAAGACTCCGCTTCCTAATGCTTCTACTGCTATAAGTCCTAAACCTTCAAAATATGAAGGTAGAACAAAAATATCTTTTTTTCTCAAAATATTTGCTAATTCTTTCTGATTTAAAGTATTATAAATATTTATATTTTTTATATTTAAATTTAATTCTTTTATTTTAGCCCTATTTTCACAAGTTAAATTGCCTATAATATCTACTGATATGTTATCATATTTTTCTTGTAATATATTGCAAGATTTTATAAACTCATAAAACCCTTTAGATTCAGAAAATTTACCAGCATATATTAACTCGATTTTTTCTTTTTTCGGATAATTTTCTAGTGGATAAAATATTTTTTCATTATATCCAGCTCCAAAATCTATTATATTTTTTTTATCATATCCATATATTTCTTCTATTTCATTTATTACGTCATTACTCAATGCAAAAATTTTTTTTAATTGTTTCAAATTTGTTACATATTTTTCTTTTATATCCTTATTTTTCAAAGCTTGTCTAATATCAGTATTGTGACAAATACCATATATTTTTTTATCATAAAATATATCACATACCATAGAACTTAATATCCAAAGATGATGAGTTATCACAATATCAGGATTAAATTCCTTTTTTGCTTTTTTCAATATTTTATAAAAATTTTTTTGCCAAATTTCAAACATTTGTTCTGTCATTTCGCTGTATAAAGTATTTTTATAAGGCATTGTGTCACTCATTCCCACTATTGAAAAAGGGATATTTTTACTTTCAAACTCTACTTCATATAAATTTTTTTCTTCAAGAAAATTTACAGAATAATCTTTTGTAGTTGCATATATCGCCGCTTGATTCACCTCTTTATATTCTTTTAAACCATCTATAACACTTGTAAAATATACTCCGCTTCCTGTTTTCATAGGTAGCTGAGCTATTACGTGTAATATTTTCATATTTTCTCCTTATCTTTTCTTTTTTTTCGTCTTTTTTATAATTATAGTTAATATATTTTAAAAAATCTACTAAATTTTTGTTTGAAAATTTTATAATAAAAAAAAGATTTTTTTAAAAAAATCTTTTTTCTCTCATAGTTTATACCTAAACTATTTATATTCTAATCTCAACCACCACAACCACTTTCTTTTTCAGAAATTTTAGAAATAAAATCTTTTTTATTCATTGGCGTAAATAAATATTTTTTTGCATCCATTGGTTCTATTAAGTTTATTACATTTTTTCCTTCTTTTGATAGTATTTTCGCAGCTTCTAAAGAATCTTCTTCATTGTTACTATAAGTTATAATTGGCACTTCTATATGTTTGGTTTTTTCTACTACGTTATCTAATGTTGCTTTAATCTCATATTTTTTAAATTGTTCTGTTCCCAAATTTACAAAGACATGTTCTCCTGTCATAAGTATATATTTTAATTCTGGCATTAAAACATTTTTGAATTTAGCCTTACCATAATTATACTGTTTTACCCCATCTCCTATATGTAGTTTAGTAAAACCTCTCTCTTTTAAAATTTTTTCTGTGTTTCTTGAAGTTATGTCTACAACACAGTAAAGAATTATGTCTTTATTTTTATAATTGTCTAAAATTTTACTTCCTTCTTTTAATACTTTTATAGGGACGCAAATAGCATTTACAGCATGTTCTTTTTCATATTGTTTTCTCCATCTTGTGTCAACTACAAGAGCTTCTTTAAATGTCTTTTTTTCTACTTCACGTCCTGGTATTCTTCCACCTTTTCCTCTTTTTAATTTTAACCAGTAAACATATAAAAATATACAAATAATCACTACTATTATACATGTATATTTTAAATTTTGCATTTTTATTCTCCTTTTACTCTTTTCCTTCTAAAAATTTTTCTACAAATGTTCCTGCTTTTTCTCTTGTTGTTTCTATCACTAATTTATCATTTAAGTGTAAAATAGTATTACCTTTAGGTATTATATGTTTTCCATTTCTTTCTATCTCTGATATAAATACTTTTTCTCCCCACATAATATCTTTTATTTTTTTATTAATTAATTTTGAATCATTTTCTATTATAAGTTCAAACTCTATTTCATTTTCACCATCAAATTTAATTTTATTTTTTTTCAAAAGATTTAATAATAAATATTCATATACTGGTTTTGTTCCAAGAATATTCGCAGTATAATATGCTAATAAGCAGCATATTCCTAATGGTAAAAAATAAGATAATTTTTGAGTCATTTCAAATATTAAAATCATTGATGTTAAAGGACTTCTTACAACCGCAGTTAGATACCCTGCCATAGATATTATTATAAATACAGCTATATTTTCCTTATCTACAAAATTACTAAAAATTGCTCCTAAAATAGCTCCTTGCACTAAAATTGGTAAAAATATACCACCTGCAACTCCAGAAGCAAAAGACATCAATGAAAAGAATGTTTTTACAAAATATAATATTATTAAAAATATCAATCCATAACTTGTATATATTAATTTTTCTACAAGATTATGCCCACTTCCTAATACTATAGGAAAAAATAAAAACATAATCAGTGATAAAAACATAGCTATTTGAGGTCGTATAAGTACATTTAAACTTATTTTATTATATATTTTTATACAAATTTTCATCAAAACATTATAGAAAGTTCCAAAAAATCCTAAAATCACTCCCAAAATAGCCATATAAAAATAAACATATAACTTTATTTCACTTAAATTTGGAAAAGTAAAAATAGCATCAAGTCCAAAAACATATTGAGCTATTATATCTGATACAATAGCAGAACTAAAACAACTTATAACAAGTTTTTTGGATATATTTTTATGTACTTCTTCTAAAGAAAACATAACTCCTGCAAGTGGAGCGTTGAATGCAACTGATAATCCAGCGCTTGCTCCGGATGTTAGTAAGTATGTTTCTTTTATACTATCTCTTTTCAAAATTTTTGATATAATTTTTCCGCACATAGCTCCTAGCTGAATAGATGGCCCCTCTCTTCCTAAAGATAGCCCTCCTAAGCTTGCAAAAAAACCACCAAACATTTTTGATATAAGTACAGAAATAGGTTTTTGATTTAATCTACCTGTTACTTCTGCTGAAACTTGAGGTATTCCACTTCCTGATGAATGTGGTGATTTTTTTACCATATATCCTGACAAAAATCCTACTATAGATAAAAATATAATTAAATATATAATATTAAATTTATTAGTTGATATAATAACTAAAAATTTTTTTACTACATTTTCACTATAAGTTATCATTAATCTATATATAATTCCTACTACTGCTGCTAGTATTCCAACAAGTATTCCATCAAATAAAAATGATGATTCTTTTAAAATTTCTCTTTTTCTTTTATTTATCTCATTCATTTTATCACCTTTATTTATTTTACTAATTTATTATAAATTTTAAAAGTATTTTTATTTAAAATTTTATTTTTTAATATAAAAATTATTCATCTTTTAAATTTTAAATTAAAAATAATAAAAAAAGCATCTTAAAAATGAACTGACCCCCAAAAGTTAGACCTAA
>NZ_KQ959855.1 GCF_001553005.1 Gemelliphila asaccharolytica
TTTTTTTTGTCAATATATTTTTTAAAATTATAGCATTTTTTTTATTTTTCTTTTTGAAGTAATTTTTTATATGAAAAATCCATAAGTATTGCTCCTAATGGTGCCGTTATTAATATAGACATTACTGCTACCGATAAAATTATTTTTCCACAAGACAGCCCCATAGATAGTGGTACTGAAGAAATTGCTGCTTGTACGGTTGCTTTTGGCAAATATGATATTACACAAAATATTTTTTCTTTAAATAATAAATTAGTTTTACATAAACAAAATACTACTCCCAAAGAACGAATAAATAGAGCTATAAAAATTAATAAAACACTTGCTATCCCTCCTTCTAGGGTGTATCTAATATCTACTGCACTCCCTACAAGGACAAATAATATTATTTCTCCAAATATCCATATTTTTCCAAATTTTTCTGATAACTTATTTACGACTTTTTCATTAGTTTTTATCTTCAAAACTATTCCCATACTAACTATAGCTATTAAGCCTGATATTGCAAATTTATTTTTTAATATTTCTTCTAATGATATTAAAAATAACGATACTCCTAAAATTATCATAACTTTAATTGTATTTACTTCTGTTTGTATTTTTTTAAATGATTTTTCAAAATATTGATAAAGTAAATTTCCAAATATAAATCCTATTATTATTCCTGAAATTATTGATATAGGTATATTAATAAAATTCTTAAAAACTAACTCTCCTCCTTGTATTATATTTAGAAAAGTAGTGAATAACACTATAACAAAAATATCATCAAAACTTGCCCCTGACATAATCATCTCTGGTATTGCTTTTTTTGTTCCCCATTTATTCTCCATATAATTAATCATTCTTGGTACTACTACCGCAGGAGAAACCGCTGATAAGACTGCTCCCATAAGAAGAGCTTCTATTTTTGTTATATGTAGAAACATTGGAGCAAATATATAATAGCCTAATATTTCAAACGATGCAGGTACAAATGATAGTAGCAAGGCTGGTCTACTTACTTTTTTTAAATTATTTATATCTAATGACAATCCAGCTTTTAATAATATTATAACTAAAGCTATTTTCCTTAAATCTTCTGAAATAGTCAAAATTTTATTATCAAAAACATTTAATACACAAGAGCCAAAAATTATACCACAAATAATCATTCCAATAATTTTAGGTAATTTTATTTTTTTGAAAATTTCTCCAAATAGATACCCAAAAATAAAAATAATTGATAAAGATAAAAACATAAATTCCTCCTTGTTTAAAGATATTATTTTTAAAAAATAAAAAAACTGATAACCTCTACAAAAATTTGTAGAAGTCATCAGCTAAAATAAGCATTTATTTTTCTTGGGAGAACTTCATTCCCAATAGTACTTTTACATTTTATACTAATTTTTTTAAAAAGTCAACATTTTATTGTTGACTTATATTTTTTTAATTATTTGATAAAATCCTCTATCGCTTCTTTTGCTAATCTATCTGCTTGTTCATTAAAAAAAACACCAGTATGAGCTTTTACTTTAATAAAATTAATATTTATTTTTTTGAAAATTTTTCTAGAAAACATTGCATAATCTTTTGTATAATCATTATTTGCTTTCCAGCTACCTTCTGCCCATGATTGAATTCCTTGATAATCATAGTAGATATCTATGCTTTTAATATTATTAGAAACAGCAAAATTCATAACATATTTTACAGCTTCTATTTCTCCACCAACATTGTTAAATATAGTTATCTTTTTATTGTCTGTAGCTGTTTTAAAGAAAAATTTTTTATCATTATTTATTATTACTCCTCCGGAGCCACAAATATCTCTTTCTTTATTATAACTTCCGTCAACATACGCAAAACATCTCGATATATTATCTGATTTTTCTTTTTCATTTTCTTGTTTTGTATTATCTATTTTGCCAAATTTTAAAAAATTCTCTGCTTCGTCCTTATTCGTGAATTTTTTATAAATTGCTCCTTTAAAACCTAAAACATTTTCTTTACATTCATCCCATGTGTAAAATATCCCTGTTTTTTTCCCTTTATAAACAACATAGTAATTAGTCATTACGCTCTCCTTAATATTCTTTTGAAAATATCTTTTTCTTTATAATAAATATTATAAATTCTACTTACTTTTATATCAAAATCAAAAAATTTTGAATTTTTTTTATTTAATTTTTGATAAATATATATATTTCCTGTCTTATTTATTTCTCTTATTAAATATGTTTTTTCACTTTTTACGCAAAGTCCTCTAACTTCGTTTATATTTTGTTTCATTTCTTTATAGGTAGCACCTAAAAGTATGTGTAACAATATCCTTTTTATTCTTTTTTCACTATATCTTTTAGTCTTAATATTTTTTATTAATTCTTCATAACTACTAGAAATAAGATTTTTTTCGTATATTCTATTTTCAAGCCCTTCTGATATATCATATATATCTTTTAACCCTTTTTTCCCTAATGATAAAATTTTATACTTTAATTCTTTATAAAATATTTCTTCGGAAATATTATTTGAATTTATTAAATAATCATACATTTGATTACTAAGATATTTTTTTATATTTTTATTATTAATATTTTTTCTTATGGCTGTAGCACTTAAAAATTTTTCGTCAGTTAGTTCTTTTTTATTTAAAATCTGTCCCTCTCTTTTTACAACTTTAATTTTTATATGAGGAGCATTTTTTTTTATGTATTTATAATATGAATAACCTAAAATAAAATTAGGAATATCTTTAGGTAAATCAAATAATTCTGCCATTATTTTAGGATATGAATAACCTTTTTTTGTCAAAGAAATTACCTTTTCTTTAATATTTTCGCTATATTCTTTTTTATAAATATCAGCAAATATGTTACTATCTAGTTCACTTCCAAAAATAAGCATATCTATCTTGCATTTGTCAAGAATAGAAATAGCATTTTCACTGAAATCATCGCTCCCGCAGACACTGGCTCTATATGGCAAAGCAATTACCAAATCTACTCCACTTTCTACAGCACATTCAGCTCTTTTATAGCCATCTATTATCGCTGCTTCTCCTCTTTGAGTAAAAAACTCACTCATAACAGAAATAATTTCTCCGCCTCCATTTTGTAATAAAATTTCTTTGGCTTTGTCTATTAAATATTTGTGTCCATTATGAAACGGATTAAACTCACTTATTACTCCTATCCTCATAAAAACCTCCAGTTCTTATATTATTATATCATAAAATTTTTAAATATTTTTCCTATGAAAATTAAAATTTATTATTTCATTTCAAATTATTTTTCAAAGAAAAAATTATACTAAATTTATAAAATTTTTAAAAAAAGTATTGACAAAAAAAAATGGGTATGCTAATATTTTTCACATGTTAATAATTACCAATATTCAAATAAGTAA
>NZ_KQ959856.1 GCF_001553005.1 Gemelliphila asaccharolytica
ACACAACCACACCAGATGGATATTATGTAGGTAGCGATGGAGCATGGGTAAATAACTATTCAGAAGGAAAATTTTCTCATGCAGGGAAAAAACTTGCTGATATAAGCGAACATAACGGATATATAGATTTTTCTAAATTAAAAAATGAAGTAGATGGAGTAATAATAAGAGTAGGTTTTGGTACTGTAAGAGAAGATGTAAGATGGAGAGAATATGCAGATAATGCTCTAAGAGAAGGCATACCATTTGGTTTTTATTGGTATTCATATGCACTAAATGAACAAAATGCAATAGATGAAGCGAATATGTTTTTAAATGCAATCAGTGGTTATAAACCCGAATATCCAATATTTATAGATATGGAAGATGCAGACTATTGGAAACAGAATCAAGGTTCTCAATACATGGCTAATACATGGTCAGGAAGAGAAAAAATAATAAAAATACATGTAGAAGAGTATCAAAGAAGAGGATATTTTGCAGGAGTTTATGCATCTAGAAGCTGGTTTGATAGTATGTCAAGCGACCTTGACAAATACACACGCTGGGTAGCACACTGGACAGGTGATTCAAGTAGTTACCAAGGAAGTGGCTATGGAATACATCAATATACATCTAATGGAAGCGTAGGAGGAATTTCTACAAGAGTGGACCTTAATGTATCATTTATAGACTATCCTTCTATTATAAAAAATAGTGGATACAATAATTGGAGATAGGAGTAGCTCATTAAAACTACCTATAAGTGATATTTAAAAATAAATTTAATAAAAAAATTCTAGATATCAGATTTATGTTTAAAATGTAAATCTGATATTTTTATTAT
This sequence comes from Gemelliphila asaccharolytica, assembly GCF_001553005.1. Classification (GTDB taxonomy): domain Bacteria; phylum Bacillota; class Bacilli; order Staphylococcales; family Gemellaceae; genus Gemelliphila; species Gemelliphila asaccharolytica. The sequence goes on from NZ_KQ959856.1 coordinate 827, forward strand.
GTAAAAAAGTCTTGTACAATACATGATAATAAAAGATTTAGAGAAAAAAACCAGATTAAAAAAATAAAAAAGAAATAAAAAGAAACAATCTTTTCTGTTGACAACGCATATCTATAGATATATAATATCTAGGTAAAAATATTAGAGGTGGAAAAAGTGAAATTAAAAAAAAGTATGGAACAAGCAGTATGTGTACTGTTATTACTAGAATTAGAAAAAAAATATACACCAATTAAAAGTAAAAAAATAAGTGAAAGATTAGAAGTGTCAGATTCTTATTTAAAAAAAATTTTAAGAAAATTAGTAGTTGAAAACTTAATAAGTTCTGATGTTAGTAAAGATGGAGGATTTTCATTAGCAAGAGATTTATCAGAAATATCGATGCTTGATGTATATAATGCTATTGAGGGTAGAGGAGAATTTTTAAATTTATCAAATCTAGCCGAAAGAGTGTTTAATGATAAAAAGAAAATAGTTTCTCGTGAAATGGATATAATGAAAGTCATAAAAGAAGGAGAGGAACTCTTCTTAAAAAAATTAGATAGTTATCCACTATCTAGACTTTTAGGAATAATTGATAAAGTAGAAAGGAAATAAAATGTTTAGAGAAGAATGGAAAAGATTATTTAAAAATAAGTTTATGTACTTAGTATTTGTAGCGTTAGTAATTATACCAACGTTATATGTTTCTATTTTTCTAAGTTCTATGTGGGATCCTTATGGAAAATTAGAAAAATTACCAGTAGCAGTAGTAAATTTAGATAATCCAGTTTTATATGAAGACAAAGAATTTAATGTAGGAGACGATTTAGTAGAGCAATTAAAAGACGGAAAAAATCTTGATTTTAGATTTGTTTCACAAAAAGAAGCAAAAAAAGGACTAAATAACGGTGAATATTACATGGTAATGACTATACCGGAAGATTTTTCAAAAAATGCTACAACATTAACTGAAAAACAGCCCAAAGAGATGATTATTAATTATGAAACCTCAAAAGGACATAATTATATCGCATCTAAAATGAGTACTTCTGCAATTAATGAAATTCGCAGTAAAATAAGTGAAAATGTAACTGAAATTTATACCAAAGTATTACTGGAAAAATTTGGTGAAATACATGACGGAATGAAAACAGCTAGTGACGGTTCTGATAAATTATTAACAGGAACAGATAAGCTATATAATGGAAGCGAAGAAATAAAAGAAAATTTAGATAAATTAGCAACAAGCTCATTAACTTTTGTTAATGGCACTGAAAAATTTAGTCAAGGACTATCTAAATATATTTATGGAACTTACGAGATAAACACCGGAATTGGGAAATTATCTGGAGGAGCTAACAATCTATACGAAGGCATCTCTAGATTAGATATGGGAGGAATAGATTTAAAAAACGGAATAGTTGACTATACAAACGGCGTAGGAAAATTAGATTTTGGTATAAAAAAAATTAATGAAAATTTACCAGAATTAGAAAAAGGAACAAAAGAATTAAAAGAAGGTTCTAAAAAATTATCAAAAGGGCTAAACACATATACTGAAGGTGTTTCAAATGTATATTCAGGTATAAATAATTTAAAAGAAAGTTTACCAAAACTATCTGGAGGAGTCGATTCGTTACTTGATGGTTCAAAACAACTAAATTATGGTATAAACGATTATACTGCTAATGTAGGAAAAATAAAAAATGGACTAGAAACCTTTAATAGTAAAATGCCACTTTTAGAAACGGGGGTAGCCAACTTATCCGAAGGAAGCATAATGCTGGATCAAGGTATTGAAAAATATACCCAAGGAAGTGAAAAAATTTATTTAGGAAATAAAAAATTAGAAAATAATTTAAATTTATTAAAAAATCAAACAAATACGCTTCCTAATAAAATAAAACAATTAGATGATGGAGCAAATGCTATTTCTAGAGAATTATCTAAAATAGAAATGAATGCAGATGAAAAAACACAACTAGAAAGTTATATAAACAATATAGATTTATATTTAAATTTCGTTTCTACTAACATTAGTAAAGTAGATGAAAATAAATTATCAGACTTAAACAAATCTCTAGAACAATTATCTAAAGATATAAACGATTTAAATACAGCTATTAAAACAGATACACCTAAAAAAAATAAATATGAAGAAGCAATAGAAAATAGTGGTGTATCTCTATCCAAAGAAGAAAAAGCAAAATTATTAGAATCTCTAAATAAAGAAGCAAAAAATGATGATAAATCTAAATATTTAGAAATTTTATCAAATATGAACACTAATTTACAAAGTATAAACAGCGATTTAGAAAGTATAAAACCAATTTTTAATTCATTACCAAAATTATCACAGCAAACTAAAAATTTATCATATGCAAAATCAAACGCAACACCAGCACTTACAAAAACTGTAGAAGGAATATATAATATTTCTACATTCTGTAAACCGGCAGTTAATGAACTTGCAACAGGCTGCAGCGAATTATCAAATAAAATTCCAGAATTATGTAATGGAATAGATAAAATAACTGAGGGTTCAAAAGAATTAACAAATGGAAGTAAGGAATTAATTTCTAAAAATAATACTCTTATCAGTGGAGCAAAAGGCTTAGAAGAAGGCATTTTAAAATTAAAAGATAAAACTTCTTCTTTCTCAAAAGGAATAGAAAAATTATTTATAGGAACAAAAGAGTTATCCAATTATTCTGATAAATTAAATACAGGTTCCCAATCATTAGTTCAAGGTATAACTACATTAAGAAGTAAATTACCTAAATTAGAGTTTGGAATAAATAAATTGTCAGAGGGGGCAAAATTATTATCACAAAATTCAACAAAATTGAATAATGGTGCAAATGATTTATATATTGGATTAGAAAAATTAAATAATAAAATTCCTACTTTCACAAAAGTAATGAATAAACTATCATTAGGAAGTTCTACTCTAAATGATAATTCACAAAATTTAATAAATGGAACGGATAAATTATCATCTGGAATAACAGAAGTAAAAGAAAAACTTCCTGACTTTTTAAAAGGAATAGACACTTTGAAAAATGGAAGTGATAAATTAGTAGAAAATGGTGGCTTACTTCTTGATTCTTCTAGTAAATTATCAGAAGGGGCAAATAAAATATCTACAGGTGCATTTAAATTGTCAGATGGAGAAGAAAAAATAGTTAATGGTCTACATGAAGAAAAAAATGGATTACAAACATTAAGTGATAAATTAACAGATGGAGCTGAAAAAATATCAAAAGTAAATACTAATGAAGATAATTCTAAACATATATCAAATCCAGTAGAATTAAATCATAGTGATAATGATTTAGTAGATAATAACGGAACAGCCATGGCACCTTATATGATTTCTGTAGCATTGTTTATAGGAGCTATTTCAACTAATGTAATGTACGATGCATTTACACCAGCAAGAAAACCTAAAACATCTATATCATGGGTAATAAGTAAATTATCAGTAGTTTTTGCTATAGGATTTTTAGAAGCGACAATTCTTTATCTAATTTTAACAAATTGTCTGGGACTTGCTCCAGTAAATCCTACAAGAACTTATTTGTTAATTTTAGCAGAGGCAATAGCCTATATGTCAATGGTAACATTCTTTAACATTGTATTAGCAAAAATTGGAGCATTCTTAATGTTAATTTTCTTGATTTTACAATTATCAGGAAGTGGTGGAACATATCCATTAGTTCTTTCAAATAAATTTTTCCAAACAATTTATCCATATTTACCTATGAGTTATGGAATTAGAGGATTAAGAACAAGTATTTCAATTGGAGGGTCAATAATAAAAGAATTGATGGTATTTTTATCAATAACTATAATATTCATATTAGCCCTTTGGGGATATTTATCAATAAAAAAAGTAAAACAAAGTTATTTAAGAATGAGAATGATAGATTAATAGAAAAAAATAAAAAAAAAGAGAAATTTAATTAAGTTTCTCTTTTTTTTATATTAAAATCATTTATATTTTGTTTTTATTATTTTTCTTCTAATTGTTTAGATGTTTTTTTGAATAGTGTAAATCCAATGAATATGAATGCTAAAATACATGATCCTATAAGAGCCATAAATCCACCATTCCATCCAAAGTTATCAACTAAGAATCCCATAACAGTTCCTGCACTTGCAGAACCTAGTAGATAACCAAATAATCCTGTAAGACCTGTTGCAGTACCAGTAGCAACTCTAGGTACTAAGTCTGCAGCTTGAAGTCCAATCATCATAACAGGACCGTAAATTAAGAATCCTATAGCTACAAGGCAAAGATTATCAACAATTGGATTACCTGGAGGGTTTTTCCAGTAAACAAATATTGCAATTAAAACTCCACATAAGAATAATAACATTGGCGGAGCACGGTGTCCTTTAAATACTTTATCACTTAAGAAACCACTTGCTAACATTCCAAAAATTCCTGCATATTCATATAAGAAGTAAGCCCAGCTTTGTTTATCAACAGTGAAGTGTTTTACTTCTTTTAGATATGTTGGTGCCCAGTCTATAATTCCATAACGTATAAAGTAAACGAAAATGTTAGCTATTGCAATAGACCAAAGGAATTTATTATTGATTATGTATTTTAAGAAAATATCTTTAGAAGAAAGTGTATGTGCTGATTCGACCTTTTGCACAACTTTTTCTCCTTTATATTCATCAACAGGTGGTAATCCTTCAGATTCTGGAGTATCTCTCATTAAGAAGAACATTATAACTGCAAGAATAATTGCTATAATTGCTGGTAAATAAAATAATGATCTCCAAGTTCCAAATATTGCTATACCTACAAGGGCAAGTGGTCCTATTAACCCTCCTCCTAGGTTATGTGAAACGTTCCAAAAACTCCACCAAACACCACGTTCTGATGTAGAGAACCAGTTAGTCATAGTTTTAGCTCCAGGTGGGTATCCCATACCTTGAAACCATCCATTAAGTGCTGATAGAACTATCATTGTTGGAATTGACGCTAAAACACCAGGTACAAGACCAAATATTAAGCTGACAATTGCTGATGACACAAGCCCAATTGTTATAAAGTATTTAGGATTACTTCTATCAGAAACATTTCCCATTACAAATTTACTAATTCCATAAGCAAGTGAAAGTGCTAATGAAACTGTACCTAGTTGTGCTTTTGTAAATCCATATTCTTGAATTAAGTGTGGCATTGCTAATGAAAAGTTTTTTCTAATTAGATAGTATGCCGCATATCCTATAAATACACCACTAAAGACTTGCCATCTTAATCTTTTATAGTAAGCATCTACTTTTTCTGCTGCCATTCTTGGTTTAGGAGCAGATGCTTTTAAAAATGAAAACATTTTATTTCCTCCTTTATCTTTATTAACTGCATTGTATAACAAATTAAAACGCTTGTATATATTTTTGAAAATTAATGGAAAAAATCCGACATATTTAGTAAGGTATTTTCTTACAAAAGAAAAAAAGAAGAAAAATAGACAATTTTTTTCTTCTTTTTCATTATATTCTCATAAAATTTACATTTATTAATTATATTTTTTCTATTTTTTTCATATTTCTCATATATGGACGTAAAACTTCAGGAATTTCAATAGATCCATCTTCGTTTTGATAATTTTCTATTATTGCAGCTACTGTTCTTCCTATAGCTAGTCCAGATCCATTTAATGTATGTACATATTCTATTTTTCCAGTATCTTTTCTTCTGAATTTTATATTTGCTCTTCTAGCTTGGAAATCAGTGCAGTTAGAACAAGAACTTATTTCTTTATATGCATTGTAGCTAGGTAACCAAACTTCAAGGTCATATGTTTTAGCACTAGAGAAACCAGTATCTCCTGTACATAAGGTAATTACTCTATATGGTAATTTTAGTTTTTTAAGAATATTTTCAGCATGAGAGGTCATTAGCTCAAGTTGTTCGTAAGAATCTTCTGGTTTAGAAAATCTAACCATTTCTACTTTGTCAAATTGATGTAATCTTATAAGCCCTCTAGTATCACGTCCTGCACTTCCTGCTTCTGAGCGGAAGCATACACTAAATGCAGTAAGTCCTTTTGGCAATTCATCTTCATCTAAAATTTCATTTGCATGGTAGTTTGTAAGAGGAACTTCTGCTGTAGGAATTAAGGTAAATCCTTCTTGTTCTACTGTATATACATCTTCTAAAAATTTAGGGAATTGTCCAGTTCCATAAAGAGAATTTCTATTGACAACTTGAGGAACCATCATTTCTTGGTATCCATGTTCTAAAACATGAGTATCTATCATAAAATTAATTAATGCTCTTTCAAGTAATGCTCCAGCGTTTTTATAGAATAAAAATCTACTACCTGTTACTTTTGCAGCTCTCTCAAAGTCTACAATATCTAATTCTTCAACTAAATCCCAGTGTGGTTTTTTCTTGAAGCTAGTTTCTTTTATTTTTCCTATTCGTCTTACTTCTATATTTTCACTTTCATCTTCTCCACTAGGAGTTTCATCAGAAACTAAGTTAGGAATTCTACATACTATATCATGAAGTTTTTCGTCAATTTTTTTTACTTCTAGGTCTAGTGTAGTTATTTCATCAGAAACTTTTTTCATTTCTTTTATTCTCTCTGTAGCATCAGCTTTTTTACGTTTTAATATTCCTATTTCTTCACTTTTTTTGTTTCTTAATGCTTTTAAATCTTCTACTTTTACTAAGATTGCTCTTCTTTTTTTATCTAATTCTAAAATAGTATCAACTACTGTTGTATCATCTCCACGTTTAGAGATTTTTTCTTTTACCATATCCGGTTGAAGTCTTATTAATTTTATGTTTAGCATGATTATATCCTCCTTAAATAATAAAAAAAAGCCCCTTACGATTAACGTAAGGGACGATAATAATTCGTGGTTCCACCCAAATTTTAGCATAAGCTCTTTACTTTTTTACACAAAAGTTAATGTATTTGATTTCTATTAATTTATAGAAAAAATAGTAGAATTTTAAAAATAAAATAAGTAATTTCACCAAATATACTCTCTCTAAAATTTTATTTTTTAAAATATGTCTATATCAAATAAATATTTAATTTTTTAATATTTTAACTTTGTTTTAAATATTTGTCAAGATTTATTTTAAAGTTTTTCATAGTCATCTGGAACATCAAAAGGATTTTCTTTATTTATGTGATCATAGAATAAAACTCCATTTATATGATCTATTTCATGTTGGAAACATATTGCAGGTAATCCGTCAAGTCTAAGTGTTATTTTTTCATTATTTTCGTCATATCCTACTACTTTTATTCTTGAATATCTTGGAACATATCCTTTAATTTCTTTAGCAACAGATAAGCAACCTTCTCCAGTTGCTAAATATGATTTTGTTGCAGAGTGAGAAATTATTTTTGGATTATATAGTGCATAAGATACGGTGTTTTTAGGATTTTCACTATCAGGTATGTGAACTGCTATCATTCTTTTTCCTACATTTATTTGAGGAGCAGCCAAACCTATTCCTGGTTTTAAATCATATTTTTTACAAAGTTCTTCGTCTTGAGAAGCTTTGACATATTCCATAAGGCTTCTTAATATTTTTTTGTCTTTATCTGAAATAGGTGCTTCTACTTCTTTAGAACGAGTTCTTAGTGTTTTGTGTGGGTCTAATATTATATTTTTTGTTGTTATCAATTTTTTTCTCCCTTATAATTAATTAAAATTTTTTATTTTCATATACATCATATCTTATATATATTAAGATATATTTTGTTAAAAATCAATTAATTTTATTTGTAAATTTATATATTAATTATAAATTTACATTAGACTTATTTTAATTTAATATTAAATATTTGTATAACATGAGAAAAAAGTATTTAATATTTTTTAAAATAAATATGGCTATAAGCCCTTTATAGTGAGGTAGAAAGAAATGTCAAAAAAAGTCAAAATTTTCTTTAAAAAAGTATTGACATAATTTGACTATGATGTTAATATAATAAATGTGAGTTAGCACTCAAGGTGTTAAAGTGCTAATCATAAATGAGAAGGTGATTACATGTTATTAAAAAGGCAAGTACTTATACTTCAAATGATAGTAGAAAATTTTATTAATACTAATCAACCGATAGGCTCTAAAGAGATAGCAAAGACTCTTGATTATAGTTCGGCTACAATAAGAAATGATATGGCAAAACTAGAAAAGGAAGGTCTTATAACAAAAACTCATACATCATCGGGAAGAATACCATCTGAATGTGGTTATAGATATTATGTAGATTATATCAATACAAGTTATGATATATCTGCAGAAGATGAAAAAGTATTAAAATCTATTTTAAAAGAAAAAGTTTATTCTGAAAAGAAATTTTTAGAAAAAAATGCTATTGTTTTATCTAATCTAACTGATTGTACAGCAGTTATATTAGCACCGACTAAAACAGATAAAAGAATAAATAAAATAGAGGTTATATTATTAAGTAGTAGAAGTATCCTTGTTATTTTGATAACAAACACAGGAGAAGTTCATCAACAAAACTATAAGATGCAAGCAGATTTTACTCAAGAAGAAATAGAAGAAGTTAACAAACTTTTAAAAACTTATTTCTATGATGTAGATATGGCAACAGCACATGTTCTTTTACATAAGGAAATAGAGAAATACCTTAAAGAAAGAATAGATAATTATGATATGATACTGATTGCCCTAACACGGTTGTTAAATAATAAAATAAAAAAAACGATAGCACTTGGAGGTAAGTATAATTTATTAAAAAAACCAGATATAAACAATTTAGATAAGCTAAAAGAAGTAATGACACTTTTTGAAGAAGATAATATCATTGATTTAATAGACGATAACTCTAAACTATCAGGAACTAAAGTCAAAATAGGAAAAGAACTTGATAATAAAAAAATGAATGATTTATCCTTGGTAACTAGTAAATTTTTTAGTGATAAAGGAGAAGGAGTCATTGCAGTCTTTGGACCTAAAAGAATGAATTATAAAAAGGTTATGACACTTATAAATTGCGTAAAAGATAACTTGAATAATAATTTAAAAGAATAATAGGAGGTAAAAATGCCTGTTGAAAAAAATAATATAAAAGAAAATCATGGTGATATAGAAAACAAAGAAAAATCTGAAAAACTAAACTCAGAAGAAGAAAAAAAAGAAAATAAAAAAGGTTTAGAAAAATCAGAAGAAGATAAAAAAGAAGAACAAACTATTGAACAAATATTAGAAGCAAAAGTTTTAAAACTTGAAGAAGACTTAAAAATGTCTGAAGACAAATATTTAAGACTTTATGCAGAATTTGAAAATTTCAAAAAAAGAAAGAACCAAGAAATTGCAACTAATAACAAATATAAAAGTCAAGATATAATATCTAAACTTATTCCAAGTATAGATAATTTAGAAAGAGCAATTTCTAGTGTTAAAGAAAATGATGAAAATTCTCAAATAATAAAAGGAGTCAAAATGGTATGTGAAGGAGTTATGCACGCACTATCAGAAGAAGGTGTTGAGGTAATAAATCCTACAGGTCAAGAATTTGATCCTAACTACCATCAGGCAGTATTAAAAGAAGAAAATAAAGAAAAAGAATCTAATACTATATTAGAAACTTTCCAAAAAGGCTATAAGCTAAAAGATAGAGTAATTAGACCAGCGATGGTAAAAGTAAACGTAACGGAGGAAAAATAGATGTCAAAAATAATAGGAATTGATTTAGGAACAACTAATTCATGTGTAGCAGTTTTAGAAGGTGGAGAAGCAAAAGTAATTCCAAATCCAGAAGGAAATAGAACAACTCCATCAGTAGTAGCATTTAAAGGTGAAGAAATTCAAGTAGGAGAAGTAGCAAAACGTCAAGCAATAACTAATCCAAACACAGTTATTTCAATTAAACGTCACATGGGTACAGATTATAAAGAAAAAGTAAATGGAAAAGAATATTCACCACAAGAAATATCAGCAATGATATTACAAAACTTAAAAGCAACAGCAGAAAGTTATTTAGGAGAAAAAGTAACTAAAGCAGTTATAACAGTACCAGCGTACTTTAATGATTCACAACGTCAAGCAACAAAAGATGCAGGTAAAATTGCAGGTTTAGAAGTAGAAAGAATTATAAATGAACCTACAGCAGCAGCATTAGCTTATGGTTTAGAAAAAACAGATGTAGATCAAAAAATATTAGTATTTGACCTTGGTGGAGGAACATTTGATGTATCAATACTAGAACTAGGTGATGGAGTATTTGAAGTATTAGCTACATCAGGAGATAACTTATTAGGTGGAGATGACTTTGACAAAGCTATTATAGATTATTTAGTAGCAGAATTCAAAAAAGAACAAGGAATTGATTTATCTAAAGATAAAATGGCAATGCAAAGATTAAAAGATGCAGCAGAAAAAGCTAAAAAAGATTTATCTGGTGTAACATCAACACAAATATCATTACCATTCATTTCAGCAGGAGCAAATGGACCTGTACACCTTGAAAACACATTAACAAGAGCTAAATTTGATGAACTTACACGTTCATTAGTAGAAAGAACATTAACTCCAACAAGACAAGCACTAAAAGATGCAGGATTAAATCCAAGTGAAATAGACCAAGTAATTTTAGTTGGTGGTTCAACACGTATTCCAGCTGTTCAAGAAGCAATTAAAAAAGAAATGGGTAAAGAACCTCATAAAGGAGTTAACCCTGATGAAGTAGTAGCAATGGGAGCTGCAATTCAAGGTGGAGTTATAACAGGTGATGTAAAAGATGTAGTATTACTAGATGTAACACCATTATCACTAGGTATTGAAACAATGGGATCAGTAATGACAGTGTTGATACCAAGAAACACAACTATACCAACATCTAAATCACAAGTATTCTCTACAGCAGCAGACAATCAACCAGCAGTAGACATTCACGTACTTCAAGGTGAAAGACCAATGGCAAGTGATAACAAAACTCTTGGAAGATTCCAATTAACTGATATACCACCAGCACCAAGAGGAGTTCCACAAATCGAAGTAACATTTGACATAGATAAAAATGGTATCGTAAATGTAACAGCTAAAGATTTAGGAACACAAAAACAACAAAAAATAACAATAGAATCAAGTTCATCACTTTCAGAAGAAGACATTGATAGAATGGTAAAAGAAGCAGAACAAAATGCAGAAGCCGATTCAAAACGAAAAGAAGAAGCAGATATAAGAAATGAAGCAGATCAACTTTCATTCCAAGCAGATAAAGCATTAGAAGATGGAAAAGACAAAGTAGACCAAAGCTTATTAGATTCTATAAAAGAAAAAAATGATAAATTAAAAGAAGCAATAAAAAATAATGATATAGAAAAAATGAAATCAGCAAAAGAAGAATTACAAAAAGCAGTTCAAGAAATGACAATGAAATTATATGAACAAGCACAAGCTAAAGCAAAACCAGCTAACGAAGAAAAACCATCAGATAAAAATAATAATAATGATGATGTAGTAGACGCAGATTTCACAGAAAAAAAATAAGAAAATAAAAAAGAAAAATAAAATATAAGGGAGTATATAACATACTCCCTTAAAATAATAACGAGGTAGATATGGCAAAAAAAGATTATTATGAGGTATTAGGAATAAATAAAAACGCAACGCCTCAAGAAATAAAAAAAGCATATAGAAAATTATCAAAAAAATATCACCCCGACATCAACAAAGAACCTGGAGCTGATAAAAAATTCAAAGAAATAACAGAAGCCTATGAAGTATTAAGTGATGAAAATAAAAAAGCCCAATATGACCAATTTGGTCACAGTGCATTTGAAGGAGGGCAAGGAGGTTTCGGTGGAGGCTTCAGTGGCTTTAGTGGTGGCTTTAGTGGAGCAGATTTTGATGATTTAGGAGATATATTCTCTAGCTTTTTTGGAGGAGGAAATCGAAGAAGAAATCAAAATGGTCCTCGACAAGGAGAAGATTTATTACATAAAATCAATATAAGTTTTAAAGAATCTGTATTTGGAGCTAAAAAAACTATAAAAATTCAAAAAGATGTAAAATGTGATAAATGTTCAGGAACTGGTGCAAAAAGCTCTTCAGACGTAGAAACATGTAGAAATTGTCATGGTAGTGGAGTAGAAACATTTGTTCAACAAAGTGTTTTTGGACAAGTACAAAGCCAAAGAACTTGTTCGGTATGTAATGGTCGTGGTAAATCTATAAAAAATAAATGCTCTCACTGTTTTGGAAAAGGATATAATAATAAGAGAGTAGAATATGAAATAGACATCCCAGCAGGAATCAAATCAGGACAACGAGTAAGACTACAAGGTAAAGGTGGCTTTGGTTTAAATGGTGGACCAGCAGGGGACTTGTTTGTAGAAGTTCATGTAGAAGCTGATAGTTATTTCCACAGAGAAGGAGATGACATTTATACAAAATTAGAAATTTCACCAGCACAAGCAGTATTAGGTGCAAAAGTAGATGTAAGAACCTTAACTGGAGAAATAGAACTAAACATACCAGCTGGAACACAACATGGAAGAAAATTCAAACTATCAGGAAAAGGTGTAAAAAACGTTATGGGTTATGGAATGGGAGATCATTACATAATAGTATCCATAAAAATACCTAAAAATTTAACATCTAAAGAAAAAGAACTATATTCTGAACTAGCGAAAATAAGAGGAGAAAAATGTTCTAGCGAAGAAGGGTTTTTCAAAAAAGCAAAGAGAAAAATAAACGAAAAATTAGATGAATTATAAAAAGAGATATTTTTATAAATATCTCTTTTTTTAGGTCTAAAAATCAAATTAAATAATTTAAAAAAGAAGCAGAAAAAAATATCTAAAAAATACAAAGAAAAATATTTAAAAGTACAATCACTAAAAAATATATTAAAATTAAAAAATAATTTTATATAAATTTAATAAAAAAATTATAAGAATATCTCTATAAGTCAGCTATAATACAAAAAATAATGTAGATTTTTAATAAAAAAATTGATATAATTAAGTGATTATATATTTTTTTTAAGGAGTGGTATGATGTTACATTTTGAAAGTGATTATGCTAAAGGGGCATGTAAAGAAGTTTTAGAAGCAATAGTGAAAACAAATGATGAATATCTTGATTCATATGGCTTTGATAAATATACAATGTCAGCAAAAGAAAAGATTTTAAAAAAATGTAATATTAAAAATGGTGATGTATATCTTATTTCTGCAGGGACACAAACAAATGCAGTATCAATAGATTATTTATTAAAAACTTATGAAGGTGTAATATCTACAGATTGTGGACATATTGCTACTCACGAAGCAGGAGCAATTGAATATACAGGGCATAAGGTAATAACAATAAAAAATAAAGAAGGAAAATTAGTTCCTAATGATTTGAGAAAATATCTACTAGACTTTTATAATGACAAAAGTAATTATCATTATGTAAAACCGGGTACTGTGTATTTAACTCATCCTACAGAATATGGAACATTATACACAAAAGAAGAAATTAAAGAAATTTATGATATTTGTTCAAATTATGATATACCAATTTTTTTGGATGGAGCAAGATTAGGCTATGCACTTGCTTGTGAAGAAAATGATTTATCTTTAGAAGATATAGCTAAATATTGCAGTTGTTTTTATATTGGTGGAGCTAAAGTGGGGGCTTTATTTGGGGAAGCTGTAGTATTTACTAAAAAAGAAGAAAAATACTTTAGACAGTTTATAAAAGGACATGGAGCATTACTTGCAAAAAGTAGACTTCTTGGAATAAGTTTTGACACTTTATTTACAGATGATTTATATATGAAAATTAGTACCCAAGCTATCGAAATGGCTAAAATTTTAAGAGAAGGCTTAATATCTAAAGGGTATAATTTTGCTTTTCAATCACCAACAAATCAACTATTTCCAATAGTTAAAGATGAAAAACTAAAAGAAATTTCTAAATATGTAAAATATACATATTGGGAAAAATATGATAAAGAACATTCAGTAATAAGATTAGTAACTTCATGGTATACAAAACAACAAGATGTTGAAAAACTTCTTACATTTTTCTAATTTTTTATTAAGTTTAATAGTATCGTGATAAAAAAGAATAAAAAAATTATAAAAAACCAGTTAAAACAATCTAACTGGTTTTTAATTTTTATAAATGCTGATTTTAAAATTATATTAATATATCTTATAAGTTTTTTGTTATATTTTCTTGAATTTCTAGAAAATCTTTTTCACTAAGTTTTTGTGGTGGCCATTTAACTTCTAAATTATCAAAATTAGCACTAGTATCTTTGTATCTAGGTACTACATGGAAGTGTAAGTGGAAAACACTTTGTCCTGCATATTCTTCATTATTTTGAAAAATATTTATACCATCAGCATTAAATGCTTTTTTAACAGCATTTGCTATTTTAGGAAGTGATTTACCTAAATTAGCTGCTGTTTCTTCATCACAATCAAAAATATTTCTACAATGTTTTTTTGGTATAATCAAAGTATGTCCTTTAGCTATAGGAAATACATCTAAAAACGCATATACATTATCATCTTCATAAATTTTGTAGCTAGGGATTTCTTTATCTAATACTTTTTCAAAAATAGTTTTTTCCATAATTATAAACTCCTATTATATTTATTATAAATTTTCTAATGTTTTTAACAATAAATTTTTTAAATTATGACTAATAGAGTTAGCCACATTTAATACGTGCTCATGGTTGTGTTTTTTATTTTGAATTCCAGTTGCCATATTAGTAACACAAGATAAGACACTCACTTCGAGTTTTGCATGATTTGCAGCTATAACTTCGGGAACTGTTGACATTCCTACTAAGCCGCAACCTAAGGTTTTAAATGCTCTTATTTCAGCACGTGTTTCAAAATAAGGCCCCATAAAAAATCCATAAACTCCTTTTTTTAAGGAAATGTTTAAATCTTTAGCTGATTTTAAAAGTGTAGAATTTATTTTTTCACTAAAAGGAGTAGTCATATCAACAAATCTTTCACCAAGTCGCAAATCATTTTCTCCTATTAAAGGATTATTTGAAACAAGAGAAATAAAATCATCAAGATAAATTATATCTCCTTCGCTAAAGTTTTCGTTAATAGCTCCACACGCATTAGTTATAAAAAGACCTTTAACTTTTAAAAATTTACAAATGTAAACAAAAAAGGTAACATCTTTCATACTATATCCTTCATAATAGTGAAGTCGCCCATTAAAAATCATTATATTTTTATTTTTTATACGACCAAAAGTAATTTTGTTTGAATGTCCTTTTACAGTAGAATAATTTTTTCTTATAGGGAAGTTAGGAATATCAAAGTAACTAAGTTCTTTTTGATTTTCTAATTCTAATTTTATTCCACTACCCAAGACAATAGCATAATCAATATTCTCTTTTACAAAATTTTCAATAAAGGATGTAGCTTCAATTATTTTGTTGTAGTAAGTCATAGTACCTCCTTTTTTCATCTTATTAAGGAAATTATAACAGAAAAATTTTAAAAAATAAATTAAAAAATATTTTGTTGGATTGTATTATAAGTAAATTTATCGAAAAATAAGCAAGTAAAAAATTTTTTTAAAATCGCTTGCAATTTAATTGAAAATATAAGCGTTTTATGATATTATTTAGTTATAAAATTACTCAAAGGAGAAGTTTCACATGAAAAAATTATTTTCATTTTTATTGGTAGCATTATCAGTTGTTTTAGTTTTAACTGGATGTTCGTCTAAATCATCAGATAACAGTTCTAAGTCAGGTATGAAGATAGCAGTTGTTACTGATGAAGGAGGAGCGAAAGATAAAAGTTTTAATCAAAGCAACGTAGAGTCAGTTGAAAAATGGGCTAAAGCTAATGGTGGAGAAGCTAAACAACCTATAGAAACTAAAAGTCAAGATAAAATAGTTCCTAATCTTGAAACAGCTTCAAAAGTAGGAGATATTATTTCTATTGCAGGGTTTTATTTTGAAAAAACATTACCAACAGTAGCACAAAAATTCCCTGATAAAAAATATATTCTTTTAGATGCCGTGGTTGACCAACCTAATGTTGTTTCTATTACTTTTAATGAAAATGAAGCTGGATATCTTGCAGGATATGCAGCAGCATTAAAATCAAAAACAGGGAAAGTTGGATTTATAGGAGGAGCAAAAATACCACCAGTTGTAAAATTTGGTGTAGGATTTGTTCAAGGAGCTAAAAAAGCAAATAAAGATATAGAAATTTTCTATCAATATAGTGGTTCATTTAATGACACAAATAAAGGAAAAACACTAGCATCAACTATGTATGATCAAGGAGCAGATATAATATTTGCAGCTGCAGGGGGAACAGGAAGTGGTGCTATAAAAGAAGCACAAGAACGTGCATTAAATGATGTTAAAGAAACTGGAGAAGTAGCTCATTTTGTTGTAGGTGTTGATAAAGACCAATATGATGAAGGAGTCTTTAAAGCTAAAGATAAAGATGGAAAAGAAGTATCAAAATCAGTTATTTTAACTTCAGCAATTAAACGTATTGATGTTGCAGTAACTAAAGAATTAGACGACATCAAAGCAGGTAATTTCAAAGGTGGAAAAGACAATGCTAAATCATTATCTATAAAAGATGATGGAGTTGGTCTACCAGAAAAAAATCCTAACTTAACAGAAGATATAATGGCTAAAATTCAAAAAGCAATTGATGAATTAAAATCAGGATCAGTAACAGTAGCAAAAGAAGGATCTGAATTAACTGACCTTAACAAAGTAAACGGAGAAGTTTAATATTAATCTTTAGCAAAGAATAATTAGATTAAAGCTAATTGTTCTTTGCTTTTTTATTTTAATCAAATTTAAATATTATTTATAAAATTTATAGAAAAAAATATGTTAAAAATTGTAAAACATTAACTATTAATAAAAATATCCTGTTTAACGAACGGATTTGAAATAAAAATTATATTTATTTTAAATAAATTAGTATTAAAACATATACATTTAAAATAAAATATATTATACTAAATAAGCAAATAAAAAATAGAGAGGTAAAAAAATGTATGCAATAGAAATGCTAAACATAACTAAAAAGTTTGGTGACTTCTACGCAAACAAAGATATAACAATACAGATAAAAAGAAATGAAATTCATGCACTATTAGGGGAAAATGGAGCAGGGAAATCTACACTTATGTCTGTTCTTTTTGGAATGTATCATCAAGAAGAAGGTGTTATTAAATTAAATGGCAAAGAAGTAGAGGTAAAAGATCCAAAACATGCTAATGAACTTGGAATAGGAATGGTTCATCAGCATTTCAAACTTATAAAAAATTTTACAGTAACAGAAAATATAATTCTAGGTATGGAAGAAATTAAAAATGGTAAAATAGATACCAAAACTGCTGCTAAAAAAATATTGGACTTATCATTAAAATATGGTTTAAAAGTAGATCCCGATGCTCTTGTAAGTGAAATAACTGTAGGTATGCAACAAAGGGTAGAAATACTGAAAATGTTGTATAGAAATGCAGATATTTTAATTTTTGACGAACCTACAGCAGTTTTAACTCCTAAAGAAATTGAAGAATTTTTGATAATCTTGAAAAATTTAAAATCTGAAGGAAAAACAATTCTCTTAATAACTCACAAGCTTAATGAAATTATGGCAGTAGCAGATAGATGTAGTATCATAAGACGAGGAGAATATTTTGGAACGGTAGATATTAAAGATGCTACTAAAGAAAAACTTGCAAGCTTGATGATAGGAAAAGATTTAGAAATTATTAATTATGAACGTTCAAGAGATAGCAAAAAAATAATTCTTGACATAAAAAATCTTTATGCCGACACAAAAGAAAAAAAAGATGCTCTCTATGATTTAAATTTAAATGTACATGAAAGAGAAATTTTAGGTATAGCAGGTGTAGATGGAAATGGTCAGCAACAATTTGTCGAAGTATTAAATGCTCTTTTAAAAACAACTAAAGGAAACATAATCTTCAATGGTAGAGAAATATCAAAAGAAAAAACAGCAAAAAGAAAAGAATTAGGTCTTGAAATTATTGCTGAAGATAGACATAAAGATGGATTAGTTTTAGACTTTACTATAGAGGAAAATTCAGTATTAGAAAATTACTATACAAAAAAATATTCTAAAAATGGTTTTCTTAAAAAAGCACCTATATCTAAATTTGCAAAAGAACTTTGTGAAAAGTATGATGTTCGTAAAGCAGGAGATGAAAAAATATTAGCTAGAAGTATGAGTGGTGGTAACCAGCAAAAACTAATAATAGGTAGAGCTTTAGAACTCAATCCAAAATTATTGGTTACAACCCAACCTACTAGAGGACTTGATGTAGGAGCTATTAATAGTATACATAAAATGTTAATCTCATATAGAGATAAAGGTAATTCAGTAATTTTAATATCATATGATTTAGATGAAATTTTAACTTTATCTGATAGAATAGCAGTAATGCACAATGGTAACATAATAGATGTAGTTGACAATGATGAAAATGTAACAAAAGAACAGTTAGGATTATTAATGGCTGGAGTAAAGAAATAGGAGGGGAAAAATGATTAAAAAGGTTTTAGTAAATGCAGTATTACCTATTCTTGTTTCTTTTATAGTAGGAGCATTAATAGTAACAGCTGTAGGAGCAGATTTAGGAGCAGTAACAAGTGTAATAGGAAGTGTATTTAGTGATAATTCGAGTATAGCAGAAGTTCTTGTGTCAACAATACCATTTATATGTACAGGTCTTTCAGTTGCTTTTGCATTTAGAACCGGAATGTTTAATATAGGTTCAGAAGGACAATTCATAATGGGAGGATTGTTTGCAGGTTTTGTAGGAATTGTAATGCAAGGTATGAACTTTTATTTAGTCCTTATATGCACGATGATAACAGCAATAATATCAGGAGGTCTATGGGGAGCGATAGCAGGATATTTAAAAGCTAAACTAAATATAAGTGAAGTTGTTGTAACTATAATGTTAAATTATGTTGCTTTATATTTTGTTCAATTTTTTGTACCTAAATACATTAGGGGAACAAATGATATAATTTCAAAAACAATAGTTCATACTGATGGAAAAGGATATTTACAAAATGACTTTATTTATTCAATATTTGGAAACACAAGATTAGGAACAGATTTGATAATATCAATATTAGCATTATTTATATTTTATATAATAATGGAAAAAACAGTTTTTGGTTATGAACTTAGAGCAGTAGGATATAATAAATATGCTTCTAAATTTGTAGGAATAAAAGTAAATAGAAATACTGTATTATCAATGTTTATATCAGGAGCCTTTGCAGGAATAGGAGGAGCCTTGTATAATATGGGACCTGTAGGACAAGTAGTAGTTGGAACAACTTTCCAAGGATATGGATATATGGGAATAGCAGTTGCGTTAATTGGAGCAAATACAGCTTTAGGAGTTTTATTAGGCTCATTACTTTTTGGATTTTTATATGTAATAACACCACTTTTAGCTTTTGTTGGGATACCAAAAGATATTGCAAATATTTTGATAGGACTTATTGTATTATTTGTTGCAGCAAAAGCAATCTTCGAGTCTAAATTTATAACTAAACTATTTAGAAACAAAAAACTGAAAGGAGAAAAATAGATGGATACAATACTTTCACTATTAGACTCTATGTTACAATATACAGTTCCAATACTTATAGCAGCTATAGGAGGTTTCTACTCTGAAAAAAGTGGAGTTGTTAACATAGCACTTGATGGTTTTGTCATATTCGGTGCATTTATAGCATCATTTTTTGCAACAACAATATATGTAGGAGAACCCTCAATACCAGCTTTAGTAATTTGTATTTTAATAGCAGCTATATCTGGTTCTTTAATGTCATTAGTACATGCTTATGTAAGTATTAATTTAAAAGCAGATCAAGTTATTTCAGGGACAGCCATAAACTTAATAACTCCAGCAGTAGCATTATTTTTAGTTAATCACTATAATGGAACTTATGAATTATTATTAAAAACAGGCTTTCCACGTTATTCAGTAATAGGGAAATTAACAGTATATCCTACTATTATAATAGCAATACTCTTAGTTATATTGACTTATTATGTTATCTATAAACGTCCCTTTGGACTACGATTACGCTCTATAGGTGAAAACCCACAAGCAGCAGACTCACTAGGATTAAGTGTTTATAAATATAGATATATAGGAGTTTTAATATCAGGAGCATTAGCAGGATTATCTGGAGGGATAATAGCTACAACATTTTCTCAAGGATTTAATGCAGCTATAACAGTTTATGGATTTGGATATTTATCACTAGCGGCCTTAATTTTTGGTAAATATAATCCAATAACTGTAACATTTGCAGCACTATTTTTTGGAGGGACAAAAGTCTTTGCAGAAAAAGTTTCTATATTGGCACCGTCACTTCCAGTTCCAATATCATTTTGGAATATGTTTCCATTTATAGCTACAATAGTAGCATTAATAGTATTTTCTAAAAAATCAGCAGCACCAGATGCACTTGGAATACCTTATGATAAAGGACAAAGATAAAGAAATATAAAAAAATAATCTTACTTTTTTAAATAAAATTAGTTTTTATTTAAAGTAAGATTATTTTTTTTATTTTTTAAAAACTCTAAACCAATGATAAATAACTATAAGAAAAATTATCAATAAAGATGTAAAATATGGAAAATCTAAGAAGAATTTATCATATTTTAAAATATTCAAAGAAAAGCTTTGAATAGTTATAGGAATAAGAGCGAGAATTCCACTAATAAAAAAGTCTTTTCCTTTAGCCAATATACAAAATGAAATAAAAAATATTAATGTAATTAAAAAATAAGTAGGTCTATAAATTTCAACATAGTAACCATCTGGTTTATAAAAAGGATTATAGAAAAAAAATAATATTCCAGATAGCATTAAAACCAGTGAAATTCCCTTTCTTTCTCTTTCATTACTTTTAAAAATATCTTTTATAAAAGCTAAATACCAAGAAAATAACCAAAAAATAAAAATAATAAAAAGAATTAACATATTTATAATATTTATTCTACTATTTAAATGTAGGTTATCGGTTAAAGTGTAAAAAAATGCAAATATTATAAAAACCATATATGTAAAAATGAAATAGTTTCTAATTTTCATAATTTCTCCTTTTATCAAAATTTAAAAAATTTTTAAAACAATTATTAATAAAAATTTAAAATATAGTGACATTATATCATATAATGCTAGTAAAACAATAAAATATATTTCACATTATTTTCATATTTATATGTTATAATACTAAAGTATGGAGGTAAATTTATGGAAAATGATAAATATTCAAATGAAGATAATAAAGATGTTAATGAAGAAATATCTTATCTTAAAGAAACTATAGATAAAGATACTAAAGAAAAAGAAGAAAAATTAGGAAGTTTAGAAGATGAAAAAGAAAAAAAATGTATAAATAAAAATCCATTTTTTAGTAAAAATTTTATTTTGGCGATATTAGTTATTGTTTTACTAGCGTTTAATATTTTTTATATATCTAATTCTTATATGAATAAAAATATTAATACAACAAAAGTAGCAAAAATAGCTCAAGAAGAAACAAATGAACAAACAACAATTCAAGCAATATCTAAAGCAAAAGATGCTGTAGTATCAGTAGTAAGTTATTCAAGTAAAAATGGAAATGATGATTTAGAAAGTATACTTAGAGGAAAACAGCAAAAAGGTGAATTGAAAGTCACATCTAGTGGAAGTGGAGTGATATACAAAAAAGAAGGTAATACAGCTTATGTAGTTACGAACTTACATGTTATAAATGGAGCAGAAAAAGTTGACATAATTCTTAGTGATGGTACAAGTGTAAAAGCAGAAATAGTAGGAAGTGACCTATGGACAGATTTAGCTGTTTTAAAAATAAATTCAGAAAAAGTAACTACAGTAATGGACTTTTCTAATAGTGATGAAGTAGCAGTAGGACAAAGTGCATATGCAATAGGATCTCCTTTAGGAGTATCATTTTCAAATTCTGTAACTAAAGGAATTGTATCTGCAAAAGAAAGACAAATACCTATGGATATTGATAAAAATGGAACTTATGATTGGTATCAAACTGTTATACAAACAGACGCAGCTATAAATCCAGGAAATAGTGGAGGAGCACTTATTAATAGTTCTGGAGAACTAATAGGAATAAATGAATTAAAAATATCAAATGCTTCTAAAGGTGTAAGTGCAGAAGGAATAGGATTTGTCATTCCTGCAAATGAAGTAAAAATAATAGTAGAACAATTAGAAAAAAGTGGGAAAGTGATACGTCCAGCCTTAGGAGTTCAGATAATGTCGGTAGCATCGCTAAATAGTGATTTTGTACAAAGTAAATTAAAATACGACATTAACAATAAAGGAGTAGTAATAACAAGTATAGAACCAAATAGTGCTTCAAGTGAAGCTGGATTAAAAGAATATGATATTATTACAAAAATAAATGATAAAAAAATAAACAATGTAGCAGAACTTAGAAAATATTTATTTGAAAAAACAAAAATAGGAGAAACTATAAATATAACTTATTTTAGAGATGGAAAAGAAAATACTGTATCCCTTACATTAAAAACACTAGGACAATAAAAAAATCATTAATTTTTGAAATATTATTTATGAAAAATTAAAAAAAATCACAAATATATTTACAAAAATTTTTATAAAAGTTATAATTTTTAAATAGATATTAATAAAAAATAAACAAAAAGGATTTTTATATGAAGAAAGTAAGAAAAGCAATTATACCAGCAGCTGGATATGGAACAAGATTTTTACCAGCAACTAAAGCATTACCAAAAGAGATGTTGCCAATAATAGATAAACCAACTATTCAGTATATAGTAGAAGAAGCTGCTGCTTCAGGAATAGAAGATATAATAATAATTACAGGAAAACAAAAAAGAGCAATAGAAGATCATTTTGATAAAAACTATGAACTGGAAGCAGAATTAGAAAGAAAAGGCAAGTTAGATTTACTAGAAAAAGTTAAACAACCCTCTAATTTGGCAAATATTTACTATGTTAGACAAAAAGAAATGCTAGGGTTAGGAGATGCTATATTAACTGCAAAAAGTTTTATAGGAGATGAGCCTTTTGCCGTACTATTAGGAGATGATATAGTAGTTAATGAAGGAAAAACAGCTACAAAACAATTGATAGAACAATATGAAAAAACAAAAAGTTCTATAGTAGGAGTGCAAACCGTAGCAAAAGAAAAAACACATAGATACGGAATAATAGATCCTTTAAATAAAGAAGGAAAATTATATGAAGTTAAAAAATTTGTAGAAAAACCTAAACAAGGAACAGCTCCATCAAACTTAGCAATATTAGGAAGATATCTCTTAACTCCTAAAATATTTAAATATCTAGAAAAAAAACAAATAGGAGCAGGTGGAGAAATCCAACTAACAGATGCTATACAAATGCTAAATGAAGAAGAAAAAGTATATGCGTATGATTTTTCAGGTAAAAGATATGATGTAGGAGAAACAGACGGTTTTGTAAAAACTACTATAGATTTTGCACTGAAAAGTGATTTAAAAGAAGAGTTGATAAAATATTTAAAAGAAAAAGTCAGAGAAATAGAAGAAAATTAAGGAGATAATATGGCTAAAGTAGAAAGTTTTGACCTTGATCATACAAAAGTAAAAGCACCTTATGTAAGAATTGCAGGAAGACAAGAACATCAAAGGGGAGTTTGTATAACAAAATATGACCTTAGATTACTTCAACCTAATAAAGAAGCATTTTCTACTGCAGCAATGCATACCATTGAACATTTATTAGCTACTCATATTAGAGATTATTTAGAAGGAGTGATAGATATATCACCAATGGGTTGTAGAACAGGTTTCTATCTTATTTTATGGGGGAAAACAAGTGTAGAAAAAGTAAGAGATGCTTTGGTAAAATCGCTGGAAATAATAACTAAATCAGATAAAGCTCCAGCAACGACAATAAAACAATGTGGTCATTTTAGAGATCATTCTCTATTTGGAGCAAAAATATATGCAAAAGAAATTTTAAAAAAAGGAATAAGTCTAGACCCGTTTGAAAGAATAATATAAATAGGAGAAAAAAATGTATATAAAATTTGATTATTCTAATGCATTAAAATTTATAAAAAATGCAGAAATAAAAAATTTAAAAGACTATGTAACTGTTGCACATAGAAATCTTCATGGAAAAAAAGCAATAGGCAAAGAATATTTAGGATGGCTTAATCATCCCACAAATTATGATAAAAAAGAGTTTGAGAAAATAAAAAAAGTTAGCGAAAAAATAAGAAAAGACTCAGATATTTTAGTTGTAATAGGTATAGGAGGATCATATCTAGGAGCGAGAGCAGCTATAGAAATGATAAATGATAATTTTTATAATTATTATGAGGATAGCAAAAATCCTCAAATATTTTTTGTAGGAAACACACTATCTTCAACCTATACACAAGATTTAATAAATTATATACAAAAAACAAATAAAGATTTTTCGATAAATGTTATTTCAAAATCAGGGACAACCACAGAACCAGCAGTAGCATTCAGAATTTTCAAAGAATTTATGGAAAAAAAATATGGTAAAGAGGAATCAAAAAAAAGAATTTATGCTACAACTGACAAAAGCAAGGGAGCGTTAAAAACTTTAGCAGAAAAAGAAGGATATGAAACATTTGTTGTACCAGATGATATAGGAGGTAGATTTTCAGTTCTTACTGCAGTTGGACTTTTACCAATAGCGGTAAGTGGAATTTCTATTGATGAAATAATGAAAGGAGCAAAACTAGCAGAAAAAGAATTATCTGAAGAAAGTTTAGAAAAAAATATTTCATATCAATATGCAGTAATAAGAAATATATTACAAGCAAAAGGGAATGAAGTTGAACTTTTAGTTACATATGAACCATCTATGGTATATTTTTCTGAATGGTGGAAACAGCTTTTCGGAGAATCAGAAGGAAAGGACAATAAAGGATTATTTCCAGCTAGTGTATGCTTTTCAACAGATTTACATTCTATGGGGCAATATATACAAGATGGAAAAAGAATTATTCATGAAACGGTCATAAAAGTAGAAAAACCACGCCATGATATAATCATAAAAAAAGATGAAGATAATTTAGATAAATTAAATTACTTAGCAGGTAAAACTTTGGATTATGTAAATAAAAAAGCAATGGAAGCTACTATCATTGCACATAGTGATGGAAATGTTAGTAATTTAGTTATAGAAATACCAAATACAAATGCATTTAGTTTTGGTTATTTAGTGTACTTTTTTGAAAAATCTGTAGCAGTTTCAGGATATCTGCAAGGATTAAATCCTTTTGATCAACCAGGAGTAGAAGCTTATAAGAAAAATATGTTCGCCTTGTTAGGAAAAGAAGGATATGAAGAATTAAAAAAAGAATTAGAAAAAAAATAAAAGCATGATATTTCATGCTTTTTATTTTGAAAATAGAATTTTAAAAAAACAAATTAAGTCAATAAAAACCGGGAAATAATTATTATTATTCCTTTCTAAATAAAGAACTTGCAGAATTATTTTTCAGGAAATATTTTTTGACATTAAAAAAGTATTATGATAAAATACAAGCGACAAAAAAAGATTGGAGTGATTTATTTGGAAGATACATTAAAACCTTTTTCAAAACTTTATGACCTTACACATAGAGCTGAAAAAGTAGGAATTTCTGACGAAGATATTTTAAAAGAAATAGAAATAGAAAAAATAGTTCCAAACAAATTTCAACCTAGAAGAGAGTTTGATGAAACAAAAATAAAAGAATTAGCAGAATCAATAAAACAAAACGGATTATTACAATCCATAACTGTAAGAAGACTTAATGATGGATATTATGAATTAATAGCAGGAGAAAGAAGACTAAAAGCATTAAAATATTTAAACAAAGCAACAACCAATGCAATAGTAAAAGAATTAAATGATGAACAAATGTCCACACTTGCTCTTATAGAAAATATTCAAAGAGAAGAATTAAGTCCAATAGAAGAAGCAAACGCATATCAAAAATTAATTAATATAAATAATATAACTCAAGAGGAGTTAGCAAAATCACTTGGGAAAACCCAGTCAACAGTAGCCAATAAAATTAGATTGCTAAAATTATCTCCTAAGGTAATAAAATCTATACAAAATAAAAAAATAACTGAACGCCATGGGAGAGCTATGGTAAAACTAGAACATAGCGTACAAGAAAAAATTTTACAACAAATTTTAAGACAAAATTTAAATGTTAGCCAAACTGAAGAAACAATAGAAAATTATTTAATAATAAAAAATGAAAAAAAATCAGTAGAAGTACATCATAATTATGATGCACAAAAAATAATATCAAAGATAACAAAAGAAATAAAAAAAATAGAAGAAAAGTATCTAGTAAGTATAAAACAACAAGAGGAAGAAGAAATAGAAAGTGTGGTACTAAAAATAAAAGTGCCTAGATATCGAGGTAAAATATGAAAATATTATCAATATGTAATCAAAAAGGTGGAGTTGGAAAAACGACAACATCAATTAATTTAGCAGCATCATTAGCAAGTTTAAAAAAGAAAGTTTTATTAATAGATACAGACCCACAAGCTAATGCAAGTAGCGGGATAGGTATTGATAAAAATGATGTAAAAAATTCTATTTATAATGTATTGGTAGATGAATTTGATATAAATTTAGCAATAAAAAAAACGTCTTATGAAAATTTAGATATATTACCATCTAGTATAGAATTAGCCGGAGCTGAAGTAGAACTGGTATCTGTAATAAGTAGAGAAAAAAGGATGGAAAATGCATTAAAAGAACTAAAAGAAAAATATGACTATATAATAATAGATTGTCCTCCTTCTTTAGGATTAATAACATTAAATTCACTAACAGCATCAAATGGAGTAATAATCCCAGTCCAAACAGAATATTACGCACTTGAAGGGCTAAGTCAACTAATGAATACATTTAACATTGTAAAAAAACATTTAAATTCAAAATTAGAAATATTTGGTGTTCTTTTGACAATGGCAGATACAAGAACAAATATCTCAAATCAAGTAGCAGAAGAAGTAAAAAATCATTTTAAAGGTAAAACGTTTGAAACAGTTATTTCAAGAACCGTAAGATTAAGTGAAGCTCCAAGTTTTGGAGAACCAATATTAGAATATGCAAAAAATTCAAAAGGAGCAAAACAATACCTTTCATTAGCAAAAGAGGTGATAAATCGTGACTAAGCAAAAAGCACTAGGAAAAGGGTTAGGAGCAATATTTAAAAGTGAAAATGTAAAAATAAAAGATAACAATTTAGAAATATTAGAAATAGAATTAGAAAAAATACAAAGAAATCCATATCAACCTCGTAAAATTTTTAATGAAGAAAAAATAAAAGAATTAGCTCAATCAATAAAAAAAAATGGATTACTACAACCAATAATATTAAAAAAAACTATATCTGGATATTATATAATAGCAGGAGAAAGAAGATTTAAAGCATTTGAAATGCTAAATAAAAAAACAATCCCAGCTATAATCAAAGAATATACTGATGAAGAAATGATGGTATTAGCTACAATAGAAAACCTCCAAAGAGAAGATTTAACAGCACTAGAAGAAGCTACAAGTTATAAAAAACTTATGGAAACATTGAATATAACACAAGAAGAATTAGCAAAAAAAATTGGGAAAAGTAGACCTTATGTAGCAAATACTATAAGATTATTAAAATTACCATATGAAATAAAAGAATACCTAATGGCAGGAAAAATTTCTCCGGGACACGCAAAAGCACTCTTATCATTAAAAAATGAAATGCATATCTTAACTGTTACAAAAAAAGCTATTAGAGAAAATATGTCAGTGAGAGCGTTAGAAGACTATATAAATAAAATATTAAATCCAGTAGAAAAGAAAATTCCTAAAAAAGATATTTATATAGAAAGTCAAGAAAAAAAACTTAAAAACTTATTGGGAACAACTGTAAAAATTAAACAAAACCGTAACAAAAAAGGAAAAATTGAAATAGAATTTAAAAATAATGATGAGTTTGAAAGAATAGTAAAACTTTTCAAGGAGTAGGATATGAATAAGTATATAGATTTAATATTAGGTAATAATATATATGCTAATATTTTAAAAAATATAATATATATATTATTAGTATTAATAATATCTTCTATATCTATAAAAATCTTAGTTAGAATAATAAATTATTTGATGAATTCAAATACTAGAATAAACAAAAAATTTGCCTTTAATTATAACTCAAAAAGAAAAGAAACTATATTGAGATTAATAGCAAGTTTAGTAAAATATACAATCTATTTTATAGCAGTAATTCAGATATTATCAATATTTGGAATAAATACAACAGGTCTTTTAGCAAGTGCAGGAATAATATCTGTAGCAATAGGATTTGGAGCACAAACTCTAGTAAAAGATGTAATAACGGGTTTTTTTATAATATTAGAAGGACAATTTGATGTAGGAGATAAAGTTCAAATCAACTCAGCAACAGGACAGGTAATGTCCTTAGGGTTAAGATATACAAAATTAAAAGCAAATACAGGAGAAATCTATTTTATACCAAATAGTACTATATCTCAGGTGATAAATTATTCTAAATCCTACTTTGTAGTAGAAAAAGAATTATCTATAAAAATAGAAGAAGATATAGAAACTTTAGAAAATAATATAATAGAATTATTAGAAAAATTAAATAATAATAACAATATAAAAAAATATTTTTATAAGCATCATAAGCTTAATTTAACAAAAATAACAAAAATTGAAGAGAAAACTCTGGGTGTAATAATATCAGTAAAAGTATCTTCAGCTAAAGAAAAAGTAGAAAATATAATTATTAGAGAATTTTTTAAAGCATTTAAAGATAGATTAAAAAGTGTGAAGGAGTAGCATGGAATATAATTTAAAAGATATTGTAGAAATGAAAAAAACCTCACCCTTGTGGTACAAATTCTTGGGAGATAGTTCGTCTTGGTGCAGATATTAAGATAAAATGTTTAAAATGTAATAATATTATAATGATGACAAGACGAGAATTCAATAAAAAAATGAAAAAAATAATAGAAAAAAATAAATAATATTAGAAAGTGAAAAAATGGTTGCAAAAAAAACAAAAGATAGCAAATATGTGGAAAAATTACTTCCGAGAGGAGAAGAATTTTTTTGTGAATTAGAAAAATACGCAATAGAAAACAAAGTACCGATAATGGACAAGATAAGTCTAGATTTTCTTTTGAAACTTTTAAAAATAAAAAAAGCAAAAAATGTATTAGAAATAGGCACAGCCATAGCCTATAGCACAATTAATATTTGTGAAAAAGTTGGTTGTAAAATAACATCCTTAGAACGTGATGAAAAAATGTATAATATAGCAAAACAAAATGTAAAAAAAAGAAATTTAGAAGAAAAAATTACTTTATTAAAACAAGATGCTTTATTTTTAACAGAAGAAGTAAAGGAAAATGCTCCCTATGATGCTGTATTTTTAGATGGGGCAAAAGCCCAAAATAAGAAATTTTTTGAACTTTATGAACCATTTTTTGCAGAAGATGTAATAATAGTGACAGATAATGTTTTATTTAAAGGAATGGTTGCAGATCCATCCATAATAAAACATAGCAGAGATTTAAAACAATTATCAAGAAAAATAAACAATTATAATGAATGGTTAATGAACAATAAAAATTATGAAACTATAATATTACCATTTTCTGATGGAATAGCAATAACTATAAGAAAAAAATAGAAAGGAACATATGCAGGTAGAGTTAGTAGTAACACCAAAAAGTATAGAACATATATATGAGTTGATAAATGTAGGAGCAGACAGTTTTGTTATAGGAGAAGAAAAGTTTGCTCTCAGATTAGCTTGTGAATTTAAAAAAGAAGAATTAAAAAGGGCGATAGATATTATACATCAAGCAGGGAAAAAAGCATATGTTAGTGTAAACAAGATATATCACAATAAAGATTTAGCAAGTTTAGTAGAATATTTAAAATATGTAGAAAAATTAAAGCCAGATGCCATTATATTTGGAGAACCAACAATAATAACAGTAGTAAGAGAAGAAAATTTAAACTTGAAATTACAATGGGATCCACATACATTAGCAACAAATTCATATTCTTGCAACTTTTTTGGAAAACGAGGAGCATATAGAACCTGTCTTTCAAAAGAATTGACAATAGAAGAAATAGAAAATATAGCAAAAAAAAGTAGTTATGAAATAGAAGTACAAGTACAAGGAATGCTTTGTATGTTTCAATCAACAAGAAAATTAATAGATAATTATTTTTTATATAATAAAAAAGAAGACTATGTAGAAAAATATAAAAATAATAGAAAATTGTTCTTATATAGTAAAGATAGAGATGAAAGATATCCAATATTTGAAGACAGTAACGGTACGCATATAATGAGTGCAAAAGATATATGTGCTATAGAATATTTAGATAGATTGATAAAATCTGGAGTAGCTGCGTTAAAAATAGATGGAATATTAAAATCAGAAAAATATATAACAGAAGTAACTACAATATATAGAGATGCTATAGATTTATATTATGAAAATTTTGAAGATTATCAAGAAGAAAAAAATGATTTTTATAATGATATAGAGCTAATAAAACCAAAATACAGAGATATTGATTTAGGATTTTTCAATAAAAAAACTATTTATTAATAGGAAACTTAAAATAATAATATATCATAATACAACTATAAAAATTATAAGGAGGAAAATCGTTAATTTATGGCGATACCAAATGTTTCAAAGATTATAGATGGTAAAAGAAGAATAATAAAAAAACCAGAATTATTAATGCCAGCAGGTAATTTAGAAAAATTAAAAGTAGCAATTCACTACGGAGCTGATGCAGTATTTCTAGGAGGACAAGAATTTGGACTTAGAAGTAATGCTGATAATTTTACAATAGAAGAAATAAAAGAAGGATGTGAATTTGCTAAAGAATATGGTGCAGATATTTATGTTACAGCTAATATAATAGCTCATAATGAAAATTTCCAAGGACTTGAAAAATTCTTATCAAAATTGCAAGAAGCAGGAGTAAGAGGAATAATAGTAGCTGATCCTTATGTAATAGACACCTGTAAAAAAGTAGCACCTAATTTAGAAATTCATATAAGTACACAGCAATCAATAACAAATTATAAAGAAATAAAATTCTGGGAAGAGGAGCAAGTAGATAGAGTAGTTCTTGCTAGAGAAACAGGGTACGAAGAAATAAAAGAAATAAAAGAAAAAACAAATGTAGAAATAGAAATGTTCGTCCACGGAGCAATGTGTATAGCTTATTCTGGACGGTGCACGTTAAGTAACTATATGACAGCAAGAGATAGCAATAGAGGAGGATGTTGTCAATCTTGTAGATGGGATTATGATTTATATGAAGAGAAGGAAAATGATATACCATTATTTACAAAAGAAGATGTCCCATATGCAATGAGTCCTAAAGACTTAACACTAATAGAAAGTTTACCAAAAATAATAGAAATAGGAATAGATTCGTTAAAAGTAGAAGGAAGAATGAAATCAATACACTACATAGCTACAGTAGCAAGTGTGTATAGAAAATTTATTGACGATTACTGTAAAGATCCAGACAATTTTATTTTAACAGATGAATATAAAAAAGAATTATTCAAATGTGCAAATAGAGATACAGCCACATCATTTTTCTATAAAATACCAACATATAAAGAACAAATGTTTGGAAAAGAAGGAAATAGAAAAACAACTTTTGATTTTGTCGGAAGGGTATTAGCTTATGATGAAAAAACATCTATGGCTACAATACAACAAAGAAACTTTTTTAAAACTGGAGAAATAGTAGAATTTTTTGGGCCTGAAATAAAAAATTTCACACAAAAAATAGAAGAAATATATGATGAAGATGGGGATATAATAGATGCAGCAAGGCATCCTTTGCAAATAATAAAAACAAAAATATCAAAAAAAGTTTATAAAAATAATATGATGAGAAAAGAAGTAGGAGCAAGGAGATGAAAAAGCCATTAGTTATAGGTATAGTTGGAGGAAGTGGAAGCGGAAAAACAACTGTAACAAAAAGAATAATAGACGAATTAAAAAAAGAAAAAGTAGCTTTGATAGAACAAGATTATTATTATAAAAATCAAGATCATCTAACAATGGAAGAAAGAATAAAAACAAACTATGACCATCCAGATGCTTTTGATAACGATTTGTTATGCCAAGATTTAGAACAATTAATAAAAGGAAATAAAGTAAAAATTCCTCGTTATGATTACGTCAATCATACAAGAAGTAAGGAAAAAATTTTGCAAGAACCGAAAGATGTAATTTTATTTGAAGGACTATTCCTACTTTATTCAAAGAAAATAAGAGATTTTCTTGACATAAAAATATTTGTAGATACTCCTAGTGATATAAGGATACTTAGAAGACTTTTAAGAGATTTAAACGAAAGAGGAAGAAGTGTAGAATCAGTAATAAATCAGTATCTATCCTCAGTTAGACCTATGCACGAACAATATATTCAACCAACTAAACAATATGCTGATATAATAATTCCTGATGGAGGATATAACGATATAGCAGTAGACATATTAATAACAAAAATAAAATCAATACTAGAAAAATAAATTTAAAAAGTTTATAATAAAAAGAAATTAGTTAAGGAGAAAAAAATGGCTATAGAAGAAAATATTGAATATCAAATGACCCAAGAAGGATATGACAAATTAGTTGAAGAACTAGAACATTATAAAAAAGTCAAACGTCCTGACGTAATAGAAAAAATAAAAATTGCAAGAAGTTTTGGAGATTTATCAGAAAACTCTGAATACAGTTCAGCAAAAGAAGAACAAGGATTTATAGAACAAAAAATTCATGAAATGGAACAACAAATTCGTTATGCTAAAATTGTAGAAATAGATGACAGTTCAAAAGCAATACGTTTGGGACACACAGTTACATATCTAGAATTACCTGAAGGAACAAAAGAAAGATATAAAATAGTAGGTAGTGCAGAAGCCAATCCATTTGAATATAAAATATCAAATGAATCTTCAGTAGCTCAAGCATTATTAGGAAAAGAAGTAGGAGACATAGTAAGAGTTTCATTACCAACAGGTGCAGAAGATTATATGGATATAAAAATACTTAAGGTAGAATAAAATGATAGCATTAATAGGAGCAATGCCAGAAGAAGTAAAAATAATAAAATCTAAAATAAGAAACCTTAAAATAGAAAAAAAAGCTAAGGTAGAATTTTATTTAGGAGAATATGAAGGGAAAAATATAGTATTAATGCTCTCTAGACCAGGGAAAGTTAATGCAAGTATGGCAACAGCTATATTATTAAATAATTATAAAATTGATTATGTGATAAATATAGGAAGTTGTGGTTCATTAAATGACAAATTAGAAATAGGAGATATGATAATAGGCGAAGAAGTAAGATACTTTGATGTAGATGCAACAGAATTCGGCTATGAATTTGGTCAAGTTCCAACATGTCCAGAAAAATATGTAAGTGACAAAATGCTTGTAAAAAAAGCTCGTCAAATTAAACTAGACAATAACAAAATTTATTCAGGACTTATAGGAACTTCTGATTCTTTCATATCAAATCCAAAACTAAAAAAAGACATATTAAAAAAATTTCCTAATATGTTAGTAGTAGAGATGGAAGCAGCAGCAATAGCTCAGGTATGCTATAACTTTGAAACAAAATTTATAATTTGTAGAAGTGTTAGTGACAAAGCAGAAGAAGGAACAAGAATAACATTTGATAAATTTTTAGAAATTGCAGCTATTAACTCTTCAAAACTAACAACAGAACTTATAAAAAATTTATAATCTTATCTATATATAAAGATAAGATTTTTTGTTTTTTTAAAAAAAATATAAAATAATTTTTAATATTATTTAAATTTGCATAAAAAATCATCATAAATATACTATTAAATAGCAAATTATGATATAATGTATTTTTGAAAACAGTAGAAATATTTAGCATAGATAAGGAGAAATTATGAAAGCAAAGATAATAAATTTATTAGAAAAATCTATAAAATCAATGGGAATTTCAGATGTAAACATCTATATAGAAACACCTAAAAATTCAAAAAATGGAGATTTTTCTACTAATATAGCTATGCAACTAACTAAAATATTAAGAAAAAATCCTAAGCTAATTGCTAAAGAAATAATAGATAATTTAGAAAAAAGCAATATTTTTGAAAAAATAGAGATTGCAGGACCAGGATTTATAAATTTCTTTGTAAAAAAATCGTCATTGGCAGATGTACTAGAAGAAGTTTTCTCTAAAAAAGAAAATTACGGAGAAAATAATATAGGGAATGGAGAAAAAATTCTACTTGAATATGTTTCTGCTAATCCTACAGGAGATTTACATGTAGGGCATGCAAGAAATGCGGCAGTTGCTGATTCATTGGTTAGAATAATGAAAAGATCCGGATATAATGTAACAAGAGAATTTTATGTAAATGATGCAGGAAATCAAATAAATAATTTAACCTTATCAGCAGATGCTAGATATAAACAAGCATTAGGAATAAAAGTAAATATGCCAGAAGATGGATATAATGGAAAAGACATAGTTCTTTTAGGAGAAATTTTAAAAAAAGAATATGGGAAAAGTCTTTTAGAAAAAGATAAATCTGAATATATGAAATTTTTAAGAGAGTATTCAGTAAAATATCAATTAGAAAAAATAAAAAAAGACCTAAAAGATTTTAGAGTAGAATTTGATAATTTTTATAGTGAAACTTCACTTTATGAAAGTAAAAAAATTGATTTAACTTTAGAAACATTAGAAAAATCAGGATATATATATAAAAAAGACAATGCAACATGGCTAAAAACGACTGCTTTATCGACAGGAGATGATAAAGACAGGGTATTAATAAAAGCAGATGGAAATTATACATATTTTACTCCAGATATAGCTTATCACAAAGATAAATTTGATAGAGGATATGATAAATTAATAAATTTATTTGGAGCAGATCATCATGGGTATGTAGCACGAATAAAAGCTTCTATGGAGGCAGTAGGATATAATCCAGATAATTTAGAAATCTTAATTATGCAATTAGTAAGATTATTAGAAAATGGAACAGAAGTAAAAATGAGTAAAAGAACTGGGAAATCAATAACTATAAGAGATTTGATTAATGAAGTAGGAGTAGATGCTAGTAGATATTTTCTAGTAATGAGAAGTTATGATACTCACTTGGATTTTGATTTTACACTAGCAAAAGAAAAAAGCAGTGAAAATCCTCTTTATTATGTACAGTATGCTCATGCAAGAATATGTTCAATACTATCACAAGTAAAAGACATAGACGTACTTTCTTACAACAAAGAATTATTAACAGATGAATATTCAGTAGAACTATTAAAACATATAGCTTATTTCAAAGAAGTATTGAAACAAGTATCAAAAAAAAGACAACCCCACAGATTATGTAACTATATGCAAAATTTAGCTACAGCATTTCATAAATTTTATGGTAATAATAAAGTAATAACAGATAATGAAGAGCAAACAAAAGCATATTTAGCATTAATAACAGCAGTAAAAATAACAATAAAAAACGCACTAAACTTAATAGCAGTAGATGCCCCAGAAAAAATGTAATAGGAGATAAAAATGACAAACTTAAAAGAAAATACTTTATCAATAACAGAAAAATGTTATCAATATATGGTAGAAAATAACGTAGATAAATTAAATATATATGACTTTATAGATTATATAAAATCAACAGAAAATTTAGATGAAGATACTTTCTACAATCAAATATCTTATTTCTATACTGATTTAAACCTTGATGGAAGATTTGTTTGTGTAGAAGATGGTAAATGGATGCTAAAAGATAAATTGAGTGTAACAGAAATAGAAAAATATGTGGAACCTAGTATCAATACATATTCTATAGAAGAAGATGATGAAGATGAAGAAAAAGATGAAGAAGAAGACGAAGATATTCAAGATAAAAATATAGATGAAGAAAAAGAAGATGAAGAAGACGATGTAGAGCAAGACGAATTATTTTGCTATGACACTGATAATATAGTATCTAAATTTTCTGTAGAAGATGAAAAAGAAGAATTTTAAAAAATAATAATCACATTTAACTGTAAGAGCTTGTTTTTTATATTTGTTTTATATTAATATTAAAAAACAAACTCTTATTTTATATTATGATTTTTAATAATATTAATATAAAATAATTTTAGAGTGGAAAAGTTGTATTAATTATAAGAAATCTATTATAAAACATTTATAAATAACTTTATTACTATTTATGAATAATAATTAAAAATATAGATATTTTGTCATTAGATATAAGTTTTAAAAAATAAGTTTAAGCGAAATTGATATATAACAAATTGAAAAAAGATAAAAAAAATGAGTAAAATAATTAAATTTTTTTATTAAGTATGATATAATAGAAAAATATTAAGAAAAAGGCGGTATTTATTATGAAGCAAACAAAAACTTTTATACCTACAACTAGGGAAGTACCAGCTAATGCAGAAGCGATAAGTCATAAATTGTTAATTAAGGCAGGTATGGTTAAGCAAGTGTCAGCTGGAGTATACACATATCTACCCTTAGCTAATAATGTAATAGAAAAAATAAAAAGAATAATAAGAGAAGAACATGAAGCAATAGATGCATCAGAAGTCTTAATGCCTATATTACAATCTGCTGAATATTGGCAAAAGAGTGGTAGATGGAACAAAATGGGGCCAGAACTTATGAGAGTTAAAGATAGAAAAGATGCATGGTACGCTCTTCAACCTACATCAGAGGAAATAATGTGCCAAACAGTCGAAAATATGTTGACATCATATAAACAACTTCCTATATCTTTATATCAAATTCAAACAAAATTTAGAGATGAAGTTAGACCACGTTTAGGGCTTTTAAGATGTAAAGAATTTATAATGAAAGATTCATACTCTTTCCATGATTCACCTGAATCACTTCGTGAAGTATATATGGAACATTATAATGCATATAAAAAAATATATGATAGAATGGATCTAAAATATAGAATAGTACAAGCTGATTCTGGAAATATCGGAGGTAATTATACTCACGAATTTCAAGCTTTAGCAGACGTAGGAGAAGATGTAATAGTATATACTGAAGAATCTGACTACGCAGCAAATTTAGAAATTGCAAAAGTAGTAGAAGAAAATTATAAATTACCTAAATTTACTAAAAAAGAAAGAGATATAATAGAAACACCAGCACAAGAATCTATAGACGATATAGCTGCTTACTGCGGTGTTACTCCAGATAGAGCTTTAAAAGCATTGATGATAAAAGCAGACGGAGAACTTTATATGGTACTTATGTGTGGAAATGATCAGCTAAGTGAAGTTAAATTCAAAAAAGCTACTGGAACAAGCACTTATGAAATGGCATCACAAGAAGACATATTAAGCATAGGATCATGCCCAGGATATATAGGACCATTTGATGTTAAAGGGTGTAAAGTCATTGCTGATAACGCAGTAAAATATATGTATAATTACAGCTGTGGAGCAAACAAAAAAGGCTTCCACTTTATAAATGTAAATAAAGGCGATTATAAAGTAGACTCATATTATGATCTTAGAATGATAAACGAAGGAGATTTAGCAGAAGATTTATCAGGAAAAGTTAAATTTGCTAAAGGAATAGAAATAGGGCAAGTATTTGAGTTAGGGCAAGGATATTCTAAATCAATGAATATAACTTATCTAGATGCAAATGGGAAAAGCCAACCATTTTATATGGGATGTTATGGAATAGGAGTATCAAGATTACTTTCAGCAATAATAGAACAACACAATGATGAATATGGAATAAAATGGCCAAAAGAAGTAGCACCTTATCAAGTTCATCTAATTTGTGTAGATATGAAAAAAGAAGAACAAGAAATATTATCTGAAAAAATATACCAAGAATTAAAATCAGAAAAAGTAGAAATATTATATGATAATAGAAATGAAAGAGCTGGAGTTAAATTTAACGATGCAGACCTTATTGGTATCCCTCTTCAAATAATAGTAGGGAAAAAAGCAAAAGAAAATATAGTAGAATTAAAATATAGAGGAACTGGCGAAAAAATAGAAATTAAAACAGAAGAAATAGCAGACTTAATAAAAAAATTCTATAAATAAAAATTTTCAAGAAAATAATAAAAAAAAATCATCTTTAACATAAAAAGTAAAGATGATTTTTTTCTATTTATTTCAACTTGTAAAAAAAAGTTTTTAAAAAAATATGTTATACTAAAGTAAGTAAATAAAAAGGAGAA
This sequence comes from Gemelliphila asaccharolytica, assembly GCF_001553005.1. Classification (GTDB taxonomy): domain Bacteria; phylum Bacillota; class Bacilli; order Staphylococcales; family Gemellaceae; genus Gemelliphila; species Gemelliphila asaccharolytica. The sequence continues at coordinate 39,208 of NZ_KQ959856.1, forward strand.
TATATGACTAGTAAATATTTTTTATTATTGATAAAAGCATTAGAATTAGAAAACTTACTTGAGAAAGAAAATTTTTCTTCTATAATACTAAGAGAAATAGAAAAAGACAATAAAAATAAAAAATGGACATTTAATTTTGAAGCGGAATTTCTACCTTCAGCTGATGATTTATTTTTATTTATAAAAAAATTAAAAAGAAGATTTTTATCTGATTTTGAGTTAGATTATAATTTTAATATAACTAGTTGTAAAAATGAAACTATATTAGAGTATTTTAGCTTTGTAATTTCAAATGTTTTATCTAATGAAAAAGCAGTAGAGTTTATAATTAATAATGAAATAAAAATAGAAAATAAAGAAATTATAGTAGAAGTTTCGACTCCAACTATTTGGGAAAAATATATAGAAAATAATAAAAAATTTATAATTAATGAATATCATAAATTAGGTATTAATATTGATAATATAAAACCAAGTTTCAATATAAAAAAAATAATATCTAAAAAAGAAGAATATATAGATAATAAAATAAAAAAAGCAGAAGAAAAATTATCCGAAAAAAAAGAAGAAAAAATTCCTATTACATTTGAAAATAATATAAATTTTCAACCTAAAAAAATATTAGATACAGAAATATGTGATATCAAAGAAATTATAGGAATGTCTGGCATTACAAATATAGTAGGGCAAATTTTTGAGATAGAAAAAAGAGAATTTTCAAATGGAGGAGGACAATATTTAGTAAAACTTACTGACTATACCGAATCAATAATAATGAGAGTATTTCTAGAAAATAAAAATTCCAAATTTAAAATTAGTCCAAAAAAATTAAAAGTAATAGAAGAAATTAAAACTCTAAAAAAAGGTGACTATATAAAAATAAATGGAAGAACAATTTACGATGACTTTCTTAGAGATACTATAATAGAACCTTTTGCTATTGAAAAAGTATCAAAGAAAATAAAAGAAGATAATTATAGTGGAAAAAAAAGAATCGAATTAAGTATTCATACAAAGATGTCGCCTCTTGATGGTGTAAGTAGTGAAAAAGAATACATAGAAAGAGCAATACATTATGGGCATGAAGCATTGGCATTCACAGATCTTTATGGGGTTCAGGCGTATCCAGAAATAAGCATTAATACAAGAGATAAAAAAATAAAACCTATATATGGATTAAACGCATTTTTATGTGATGATAGTACATCTGCTACTACAAATAAAAGAGATATTTTATTAGACAATGCAACATATGTAGTCTTAGACGTTGAAACAACAGGACTTTCTGCAGAAAGAGATAGACTTATAGAAATAGCAGCTATAAAAATAAAAAATGGTAGAGAAATAGATACTTTTGAAAGTTATATTAACCCCAAAAGAAAAATATCAAGTTATATAACAAATTTGACAAGTATAACAAATGAAGATGTAAGTAAAGCTCCTTATGAAGAAGAAGTAATGAAAAATTTTCACTCTTGGTTAGATGACGAGGATATTTTGGTTGCACATAATGCAAAATTTGACCTTGGAATGATAGGAAAATCTTTTGAAAGATTAGGAATAATGAAAAAATTGAAATACTCTAGTATAGATACTTTATTTTTATCTAGAGCTATTAATAAAAATTTAAAAAGACATGGTTTGAGCACATTGACAAAATTTTATAAAGTAAAATTAACTCAGCATCATAGAGCAATATATGATACCAGAGCAACTTCAGAAATATTTATAAAAATGTTAGAACAGCTAAAAGAAAAAAATATAATTAACCATAATCAAATTGATGATAATATAGATACAAGATTAGCACATAGAAGACAAATGCCGTTTCCATGTTCGATTTTAGTGAAAAATAATAAAGGATTAAAAGACCTATTTAAGCTAGTTTCATATAGTTCAACAGAATTCTTATCTTCACAAAAACCAACCATACCAAAAAAAATATTAGAAAAATATAGAGATAATTTATTAATAGGAACTTCTAATTACAAAAATGAAGTTTTTGAAGAATTATTAAATTCTAGAGAAGAAAAAGTAAGTGAAATTATAAATTATTATGACTACATAGAAATTCAACCACTTCACCATTACGAAAAATTAATAACAAATGAGAGGGTATCAGATAAAGAAGAGTTAATAGAACAGATAAAAAAATTGATATCTTTAGCACGGCAAAAAGAAAAACTAGTTGTAGCAACAGGAGATGTGTATTATCTTGATGAATATCAACACGTTTATAGACAAATATTAAGGTTATCTGTAAAAAATAATCCTAGAGCAAAAGAAATTCAACCTTTATGTAATTTTTTGACTACAACAGAGATGTTAGAAGAATTTAGTTATCTAAAAGATAAGAAATTAATAGAAAATATAGTAATAAATAATACCCATAAAATAAATGCTTTAATAGAAGAAGTACAACCATTAAAAGAAAAACTTTATACTCCTAAAATAGAAGGAGCAGAGGAAGAAGTAAAAAATTTAAGTTACAGTAAAGCAAAAGAAATTTATGGAGAAAATATTCCGGATATAGTAGAGAAAAGGATAAAAAAAGAACTAAGTTCAATAATAGGAAATGGATTTAGTGTAATTTATTTAATATCAAGTAAATTAGTAAAAAAATCTTTAAGTGATGGTTATTTAGTAGGATCTAGGGGTTCTGTAGGATCATCATTTGTTGCTACACTTATGGATATAACCGAAGTTAATCCTCTTGTTCCACACTATATATGTAAAAAATGCAAATATAGTGAATTTTTTACAAATAATGAATATGCTTCAGGGTTTGATCTTCCTAATAAAAATTGCCCTAATTGCAATATAAAAATGAAAAAAGATGGACAAGATATACCTTTTGAAACGTTTCTAGGATTTAAAGGAGATAAAGTTCCGGATATTGATTTAAACTTTTCAGGAGATTACCAGCCTATAGCACATAATTTCACAAAAGAAATTTTTGGAACTGATCATGTCTATAGAGCTGGAACAATAGGAACAGTTGCAAGTAAGACAGCTTATGCGTTTACGAGAGATTATTATGAAAAAAATGGTATAGAAAAAAGAAAAATAGATTTAGAAAGAATTGCTAGTGGTTGCGAAGGTGCAAAGAGAACTACAGGACAGCACCCTGGAGGAATATTAGTAGTTCCTAGTGATATGGAAATTTTTGACTTTACACCTTATCAGTATCCTGCAGATGATGAAAACAGTCCATGGAGAACAACGCATTTTGATTTTCACTCTATACATGATAATATTTTAAAATTTGATATTTTAGGTCATGATGATCCAACAATGATTAGAAAACTTCAAGACCTTTCAGGTATTGATCCACGAGAAATTGATGTTTCAGATGAAGATGTTATGAAAATTTTTTCTTCACCAGATGTTTTGGGGATAACAAGTGATTCTATGGGATGTAAGACAGGGACACTTGGAATACCTGAATTTGGAACAAATTTTGTAATACAAATGCTAGAAGACACAAAACCTACTACCTACTCAGAACTTGTCCAAATTTCTGGACTTTCTCATGGTACTGACGTATGGCTTGGAAACGCAAAAGATTTGATTAAAAATAAAATATGTACTTTAAAAGAAGTTATAGGTTGTAGAGATGATATAATGATATACCTAATATATGCAGGATTAGAAGAAAGTTTAGCATTTAAAATAATGGAAAGTGTAAGAAAAGGAAAAGGTCTTACTGAAGAATGGGAAAAAATAATGAAAGAAAAAAATGTGCCACAATGGTATATAGATTCTTGTAAAAAAATAAAATATATGTTCCCAAAAGCACACGCAGCAGCCTATGTTCTTATGGCATTAAGGATAGCGTGGTTTAAAGTACATCAACCTATAATTTACTATTGTGCCTATTTTTCTATTCGGGCAAAAGACTATGATTTAAAAAATGTTGTAAAAGGTAAAGAATTTTTAGCTAAAAGAATTAAGCAAATAAAAGAGATTGACAAAAAAGAATTGACAGTAAAAATGCAAGATTCTTTAATTAGTTATGAAATAATTTATGAAATGCTAGAAAGAGGATACACTATAGAAAAGGTAGACATAGAAAAATCACAAAGTTTTGACTACTTAATAGAGGGTAAAAGCTTAATTCCACCATTTTCAATAGTTCCGTCATTAGGAGAAAATGTAGCAGTAAGAATAGTTAAAGCAAGAGAAGAAAATAAGTTTTTATCAGTCGAAGATTTTGCTTCTAGAGGAGGAGTATCAAGTACAATAATAGAATATTTAAGAGATATAGGAAGCTTAAAGGGATTGCCAGAAAAAGCACAACTGTCAATTTTTGATAATATATTTTAATCATTTTTCTATATCATAGATAAAATAAAAAAATGTAAGGTAAAACTTACATTTTTTTTATTATAATTTAAAAATCGTTAAAATGCAGGACTATAAATTCCTTTGTATTTTTCTTCAATCATTTTTTTAACTTTTTCAGTTGTTAAGGCTTTTTTCAAAGCTTCTATGCCTTTATCCATTTTGTTATCATCACGACTAACTAATGAAAGTGCATAGTAGTTTTGATCTTCTTTTTCTTCTTTTATAACTGCATTATCTTTTGGATTAAGTCCTAGTTTAGAAATTTTATCTGGATAGTTAAATGCTAAATCTTTTTCATTATAAGCTTCATTTAGATTTAATAATGAAACTTTGACCAATTTGATATTTTTAGGATTTTCTACTATATCATTTTCAGTAGAAGTGAAACTATTGTTATCATTTAATTTTATAACGCCATTTTTAGCTAAAAGTCTTAAAGCTCTACTCATATTAGTAGGATCAGATGGAACAGCTACTTCTGCTCCTTCTTTTATATCTTTAATATCTTTTATATCTTTGCCATAAAAAGCTCCAGTAAAATCATATATTTTTTGAATTTGAACTAGATTTGAGTTTGTTCCTTTATTATATGCTTCCATGAAAGGTTTGTGTTGGAAGAAGTTAGCATCTACTTCTTTATTTTTTAATGCTTCGTTTGGTTGTTTGTAATCAGAAAAATTTACTATTTCTAAAGTATATCCATCTTTAGCTAAATCTTCTTTAGTAGCTTCTAGTATATCTGTAACAACTTGAATATTAGCTGCTCCTACTTTTAAAACTTTTTTATCTTTATTGCTATTTTCTTTTGTAGAACATCCCACCAATACTAACACTAAAGCTAGAAAACTAATTAATATTTTTAATGTTTTTTTCATTGTAAACTCCTTAAAATTCTATTTTTTTACTACTTTATTTGCTATGTAATATCCAATTAGTTGAATAATATAAACATAGATAATAAAAATAATTACAAGTAAATACATTAGAGGATAGTTATAATCTTGATAACCAAATCTATAGGCAAATTCTCCTAGTCCTCCGGCACCGATTACTCCCATAACTGTTGAATAAGAAAGGGTGCTTATTGCTACCGAAGTGAAGGAAAGAATAAGGTCTATTTTTATGGAAGGAAGTAAAAAATATCTGATTATTTGAAATTTATTAGCTCCCATACTTATAGCTCTGTCTACTATGTTATGTGAAACATTTAGTAAAGCTTGTTCTACAAATCTTGTGTAAATACTAATAGATACAAGGGCTAAAGGAAGTGTCGCTGCTAAATTTCCAAAAGCTGTTCCAAATAAAAATCTATTTAAAGGTATTAAAATAAAAATAAATATTAAAAATGGAACACTTCTTAACATATTTAAAATAATGCTCAAAAGTTCATAAATAAGAGAATTTTTAAGTAAATATTCTTTATTCAATGAAAATAAAAGTATTCCTAAAGGGATAGATAATACTAAACAAACTGTCATTGATATAAAAAGCATGAAATTTGTTTCCATAAACGATATTAGTATTTCATTTTGGTATTTTTGTATAAGATTAATCATTTAGTAAAAACTCCTTTAGATAGTTAAAATAGTCTTTATTATAATCATTTTCCTTTGGTTTTACAGGAATTATAATATCTCTTATTTTAGATTTATCCATTAAAATTACTCTATCACAAAAATTTTTTAAAATAGCTAAATTGTGTGAAACTATTATTATGGAAATATTTAATGTTTTTTTTAATTTCATAAGAAGGTCAAAAACTTCTTTTTCACTGTCTGTATCAAGGGATGAACTTATTTCATCACATAAAATAACTTTTGGATTTTGCAAAATACTCATTGCTATAGCTACACGTTGTTTTTGTCCGCCACTTAAATTTTTACAAGTAGTATTTTTGAAATCGTAGATATTCATAAATTTTAAAATATTATCTATTTTTTCTTTGTTTATAGGCTCTTTGTTTAATTTGTAAATAAGAGATAGGTGGTAGAAAACAGTTTTTGTTTCTAATAAATTTGAATTTTGAAAAATATATGAAACATCTTTTTTCATAATTCTTTTTTCAAATTTATTCATTTTAGAAACTTCTTTATCATTATAAATAATCTCTCCGGCATCAAATTTAATTAAAGCATTTATAATTTTTAATATTGTACTTTTTCCGCACCCGTTAGGACCTATTATTCCTAATACTTCGTTATCATTGACATTAAATGATAAATTTTCTATTTTAAAATTTGAATCAGAAAAATATTTGGAAATATTTTTAACTTTAATAATCATAATAATCCTCCTAATGAAAAATATATCATTTTATAAGCTGTTTCGCAATTAATATGCTTTCATCTTTAAACTTCAAAGCTTTAAGAAACTAGAAAAGGCAAAGTTTATAAAAATTTTAATTAAGCTGTATCAATATAAAAATTTAATCTGTATAAATGAAAAAATAAAAAGTATTAAAATTATTGTAATATGGGTTATAATTAAGTTAATAAAAGAAACTGGAGAAAAAGATGAAAATAAAAATTTTATGTGTAGGAAAAATTAAAGAAAAATTTTTTAATGAGGCATTGCTAGAATATAAAAAAAGACTTTCTGGATATTGTAAGATAGAAATAATAGAAGTTAGTGATGAAAAAATAAAATATGAAAATGATAGTAATAAAGAAATAGCTATGAAAAAAGAAGGAGAAAGACTATTAGCTAAAATAAAAGATAATGACTATCTAATTACTTTGGAAATAAAAGGAGAAAAAATGTCTAGTGAAAACTTGGCTAATAAGATAAATAAATTATCTATAGAAGGAGTAAGTAATATAGTTTTTTTAATAGGCGGAAGTTATGGGATAAATAAAGAGGTAAGAAATAGAAGTAATTTTAGTTTGTCATTTAGTGAAATGACATTTCCTCATCAGTTAATGAGAGTAGTTTTATTGGAACAAATTTATAGAACTTTTAAAATAAATAAAAATGAACCTTATCACAAATAATGATAAGTTTATTTAATAAAATAAAATTTCAACTTAGGTTATAACACACAAAATTTTATGATACCATATATATTGTTATATTACAATGAAACAGTTTTTGTTATTTTTAGAAGTTAAATTAATAAGCGTTATAAATATTAATAATAAAAAAAATTATATTCTTGAATAATTTTCAGATTTGTAATATAATAAATTATCAACAATTGATTATTTTTCAATTCAATATATAAGGAGTAATTATGTGTATTGATGAATTAAGAACTGCATTCTCTAATCTAGAAAATATATTATTAGAATTTAATAAAGATAATTTTGAATCTGAATTAGAAGGTTTAGGTATGAAATTGAAAACTACTGATACTTCTGATTTAAAGAATCATCTAGATTCTAAAGAATGTGGTCTATGTATAGTTTACAACATTGAGAAATGTGGTAAAAAAAATATTAATTGTGTATCATCATTAAAAGAATTAAAATATAATTTAAAAAATAATGATTTAGACTTGTCTAATTTATCTATTAAAATATATAGTTTTAAAAATGATGATTCTATAAATAATTTAATATTAAATTCAGTTATAAGTAGATTGAAAAATCTTTTTATATCTGGGATAAAATAAATTTATAAGATTTATAATAGGAAGTGAAATCATTTCCTATTATTTTTGTGCTGATTATGAAAAAAGAAATAAGAGAAAAATTAATAAAAAAAAGAGATAATATTTTAGTAGGTAAAAGAAAATTATCAGATGAAAAATTAATAAAAAATTTAGAAAAATTAGATATATTTAATGAAGCGAAAAAGGTATTTATTTATGTTAATTTTAAAAGTGAAGTTAATACTAAAATACTAATAAAAAAATATCTTTTTAATAAAAGAATATTTGTTCCAAAAATAGTAAATGACAAAATGAAGTTAATAGAAATATTTTCTTTAGATGAATTAGAGAAAGGTAATTTTTCACTTTTAGAACCAAAAGGAAATAATTACTACTGTGGATCTGTAGATGTTGTTATAGTTCCCGGGTTATCTTATGATTTAAAAGGATATAGGATAGGATATGGAAAAGGGTACTATGATAAATATTTAACCAAAGGAGAATATAAAAATTCAATAGGTCTTTGTTATGAAGAGATGTTAAGTGAAGATTTGTATTCAACTTTAAATGATAGAAATGTAGATTTTATTGTCACAGATAACAGAATAATAAAGAGTAAAAAAGATAATTTTATAATTACAACGAGTGTAAAAAAAGACAAAGAACTAGAAAATAAAGCAAAGAATTTTGCTAAAAAATTTGGAGTTAAATATATAGTTAGAGAAAAAAACACAATAAGTAGGTTTTTAAAATTTTATAAGAATTTATTTTTAGTTTATAAAAATAAATTAATATTTTTAAGTGAAAATAATAAATTCTTTTTTCATTTAGATACTGCTATGTTAAGGATTAAAAATAAAAAAGAACCTATCCTAGACATTATAGGAGAAAAAAAGCAAAGTATATTAGATGCTACTATGGGACTTTGCCGAGATAGTATAGTACTTAGTTATTTTGGTCATGAATTAACAGCATTAGAAAAAAATAAAATAGTTTTCGAAATAGTAAAAGATGGCATGAAAAATTTAGAAATTGAAGATGAAAAAATTATAAATGCTATTAAGAAAATAAAATTAATTAATATAGATAATTTAGAATATTTAAGACAAAGCCCGGATAATGAATATGACATAATTTATGCAGATTTTATGTTTTGTAAAAAAATAAAAAATTCTGATAATCTAAATTCTTTAGAAAAAATAGTAAAAAAAAGTGGAATGACAGAAGAATTTTTAACTGAAGCAAAGAGAGTTGCAAGAAAAAAAATAATAATAAAAGCTCACATATTGGATAATATTTTTCAAAAATTTAATTTTAAAAGAATTAGAAAAAGTGGTGCTGAGTTTAATTATGGAGTAGTTGAATTAAAAAAAGACAAGAATGAAGATAATATAAAAAATATATAATAAAATGTATTTTTATTTTAGTTTTAATGCTTAAAAAAATATTAAAAAAACAAAATTCATTTTTTAAAAGATGGGAAGTTATTAAATTTTTTGAATATTTTTTCTCTTTATTTAAGACATATTAACATAAAAATAGCAAAAAATTATTTTATTTTTTCGTTTACTTATTTTTATAATTTTATGTTATAAATGATCGGCTTCATAATTATCTTATTTAAGTTAAAGTAGTATTATAAAAGATGTTTTAATTTGTTTTTTCAATAGAAAGAGTGAAATTTATTATTTTGAAAGTATTAAGAAATATGTTAAAATTTTAAACATAATTTTAAAATATTATTAAAATGAAACGTTTTAGTTGTATTTTTAATATAAAAATTGTAAAATAAAAAGAAAAAATTAAGGAGGGAAAAATGGAAGCAATCATAATTGAGGATGATAAATTATTAGCGGCTAGACTTTCTAGTTTTCTTTCGCAAAAATATGAAACTTGTATTTATTATGATAGTGCGGAGGGATTAGAAAAGATAAAAAATGGAAATTATGATTTAATAGTTGTAGATAGTATATTGCCAAAAAAAAATATAAATAAATTTTTAAAAGAATTAAAAGAATGTGGCATTCAAATACCCACGGTTATTTTAACATTTACTACAACTATAGAAGAACGAATAGAAATTGCAGATTATTCATTTGCAGAGTACTTTGTGAAGCATAATACAAAAGAGAATTTTTTAAATATAATTGATAATCTTGTTAAAAGATATACAAATCAAAAAAATACCAATATTATTAGTTATAAAAATTTATCAATAGAAATAAATAATAAAAAAGTTCATTTTATTGACAAAGAGATTTCAACAATAAAAGGAAAGTATTTTGACTTGCTTTACTTTTTTGTATTAAATAATAATATTGTTCTAAAAAAAGAAGAAATATTTGAAAGAGTTTGGGGCGTAGATAGCGAAACTACAATGAATGCTATAGAAGTTTACATATCGGGCTTGAGGAAAGAACTTAAAAAAGTAGGATGCGAAAATTACTTAAAAACAATTAGGGGAGTAGGATACTCTTTTTCATAAATTAAATATATTATAAAATATATGAATTTTTTACTGACTTTTAAAATTTTTTATTAAAATAAGTCAGTTTATTTTTATTTTATTTTCTAAAAAAGTATAATAAAGGAAAAATGAATTAAAAGAGGTAAGTGATTTGAATAAATTTAAGGAACTTTTTATGTGTGCAAGACCACATAGTTTTCCAGCTACTTTTGCACCTATATTTGTAGGTACAAGTTTTTCATTATTTTATAAAATTAATTTTAAAATAGATAATTTTATTTTATTTTTGGTAATCTGCTTGTTAATACAATCTGCAACTAATTTATTTAATGAATATTACGATTATAAAAGAGGACTTGATAAAATTGATTCTCAAGGGATATCAGCATCTATATTAAGAAAAAAGTTATCAGAGAAAGAAGTTCTTAATTTTGCTAAGTTATTATATATAATAGCTTTATTTCTAGGAATAATATTATCATTAAAAACTTCTTTATATCTTTTGGCTATTGGCATATTATCAATGGTATTTGGTTACATATATACTGGCGGTAAATATCCAATTGCTTATACACCTTTTGGAGAGATAACGGCAGGTTATTTATGGGAAGTATAATGGTATCAGTTTCTTTTTATTTACAGACAGGTTTTATAAATATAATGAGTACGATTATATCTATACCTATGTTTATTTTAGTAGGTAATATTCTTCTTGCTAATAATATAAGAGATAATATAAATGATAAAATATCAGGGAGAAAAACTTTTACTATTTTGTTTGGAAAAAAAATATCAGTAATTGTTTTAGGTATATCCTTTATATTAATATATTTATTTAATATATTATTAATTTTCACAAAATATGGTTCTTTATATAATCTTCTAATATTTATAACTCTTCCTTTATCTATAAAGATAATAAAAGGTTTTTTAAAAAATGACACAAAAGAAAAAATGGCACCTTATATGGTGTATACTGCTAAATTAACTATTTTTTCAGGAATAATAATTTCTTTTGTTAATATAGTAAATAGTATAAAATAAAAAAAGGATTTTTAAAAAATAATCCTTTTTTTATTTTATATCAAATTCTAATTCTTTTTCCTTGCAAGATATAATTTGAAAATTATTATTTGTTTTTTCTATTAACCAATTTAAAAAGATTTTTTCCTCTTCTGCTATGACATAAATAACATAATTTATTTTATCAGTAAATATAGTATCTTTTAAAATAAAATTAGTTTTTTTTAATTCATATTCTATTTTTCCATTTAGTGAATAAGGTATTTCAAAATTATAAATAAATGCTTTTTTTCTTTCTACTAAAGTTGAAAGTTTTAAAGCTTCGATAATTCCGCCGCTATATGCTCTTACCAAACCTCCTGTACCGAGTTTAATACCTCCAAAATATCTTATAACTATAGCACAGACATTTTTTATATTATTTTTTATTAGTATTTCTAACATTGGTTTTCCTGCCGTACCAGAGGGTTCTCCATCATCATTTGATCTAAGAATTTGATTTTTTTCTCCAAAAACAAAGGCAGAACAAACGTGAGTTGCATCATAGTATTTTTTTTTATATTCATTGATAAAATTTTTTGCTTCTTCTTCAGAATTTATTTTTTTCAAAATAGAGATGAATTTAGATTTTTTAATTGTATTTTCTATTTTTATATTTTCTTTTATTGTGATAAATTTTTCAGACATATTACTCCTTAACAAATTTTATAAATTTGACTATATTATAAGTCAAAAAATACTTTAAATCAAAATTCTTTATATAATTTATTGTAACAACAAGGTGAATAAATTAATATTTTCTTATTGGTATTTATTAAAATAAATTTTAAAAATAATATTTCTATTAAACTATTGAATTTAAATATATAATGTTATAAAATAGTATATGTTATTTTTATAAATATATTATTATAAAAAATAACTAAAAAAAACATTAATAAGCAGAGGAAAAATGAAAAAAATTAAGATAATAACTGATTCAGCAAGTGATTTAAATAAAGAAGAAATAGAAAAATTTAATATAGAAGTTTTACCAATTACTGTAACAGTTGATGGAGTAGAGTATAAAGATATATCTAATGAGGAATATATTTATAAAATGAGAGAAGCGAAAAATTTTTTTACAAGTCAGCCTTCATTAGGACTTTTTTTAGAAAAATATGAAAAATGGACTTCTCTAGGATACGAGATTATTTCAATTCATATATCTGACTCTTTAAGTGGGACATGTAAAACAGCTTTATCGGCTTCTAAGGAGTTTGAAGGAGTTTATGTAATTGACTCAATGACTGCTTCTGTAGGAATTAAATATTTAATCAAATATTGTTACGATATGATAAATAAGGGGATAGATATTTCAGATATTTATGGTAGGGTTTTAGAAAAAAGGCAAGATATATTTACTTATGTAACCATTGATACGCTAGATAATTTAGTAAAGGGAGGAAGGCTTAGAAAGACTGCTGGACTTATAGGAAACCTATTCAATTTAAAAATTTTGACAAAATTAGAAAATGGAGAATTAAAACTAGTAGAAAAAGCTAGAGGAAAAAGAAAGTTAGTAGCATCACTTATAAAAACAATAAAATGCGATTTAGAAAACAGAAAAATAAAAAAAATAAGTTTGGCAAATGTATTGTCTTATGAATATGTCAACATGATAAAAGATGAAATACTAAGAGAGTTTGATTATAATATAAAAGAAGAAGATATAATTATAACTACTCCTGCAATATCTACTCATGCTGGAGAAAAAGCGGTAGGAATAGTTATAGAAGCAATTTAGAATATGTAATTAATTGTTAATTTCTTAAAAAAATGATACAATGTATAAGTTAAAAAGGAGGGGATAGTTTGACATTTGCATCAGAGATGAAAAAAGAATTAACAATGATAAACATAACTAATGAAGAAAAGTTTTTATCAGAACTATCGGCTCTTGTGAAAATGACTGGAATATTAACCATAAATAATGGGCGACTTAGTATAAGTATGCAGACAGAAAATGCTTCTATAGCAAGAAGAATATTCTCATTAATAAAATTTTTTTATGATGAAAATATACACATATCAGTTAGAAAAAAAATGAAATTAAAAAAAAATAATGTATACATATGTAGATTAACTGATAATGTCAAAGACATTTTAGGTAGCTTATTTATAATTAATGAGGATTATACATTAAAGGAAAAAATAGATAAAAATTTAATAGATACTGATGAGAAAAAAAGAAGTTATATAAGAGGAGCGTTTTTGGCAGGAGGAAGTGTTAATAATCCTAAAACTTCAAGTTATCATTTAGAAATAATTACAAATGATATAAATCACGCTATTGAACTTAAAGATTTGATAAATTCATATGATCTTAATGCTAGAGTTTTAGAAAGGAAAAAAGGTTTTATAGTATATATAAAAGAATCAGAAAAAATATCTAATTTTATAAATATTGTAGGAGCTTTTCAAGCGTTATTTCAATTTGAAGACGAAAGAATAGTAAGAGACATAAATAATTCTGTCAATCGTATGCAAAATTGCGATTTAGCAAACATGAACAAAACAGTTAATGCCTCTACAAAGCAGGTAGAGGAAATAAATATAATCCAAAAGAGTATAGGATTGGAGAATTTAAGTGAAAAACTTAGAATAGTTGCAGAATTAAGATTAAAGTATCAAGAATTACCATTAAAAGATTTGGCAGAAAAAATGGGAGATGATAAAATTTCTAAATCAGGATTAAATCACAGGTTTAGAAAAATTTCTCAAATAGCAAATGAAATAAAAAACGAGCTTTATGAAAAAGCATCTAAAAAGAGTTAAATTAACTTTTTAAGGTGACCCCATAAAGTTGGATCTAATACCAGAGTTAGAACTAAACTAGCTC
>NZ_KQ959857.1 GCF_001553005.1 Gemelliphila asaccharolytica
TAACATGGGTTCGAATCCCGTACGGGTCATGTATCAATATTGTTTTAATTGAGGCGAAAGCCTTATTTTTTTTGCTATAAATAGAGTCTAAATATGGGGTATGAAAAATCTACTTGTAAATAATACACGTCGATAAATGATTATAGAAAAAACCAGCTTTAAAATCAAAAAAATGGTGTACAATATAGCCCTTTATAAATGATTTTAGAAAGTAGTCAACCGAAAATTATAAAAAATATTAATTAAAATAAAAAATTTTATAATTATTTACAAATAGCTTTTGTATAGTGTAAAATAAATAACTTTAAAATAAGTATTAAAATAAGATTTATTTTTTTATATTTCAAAATTATTTTTCAAGTTAAGTAATGATTAAAATATTTAAATAGTAAAATTATTAATTAATTTAAAATTTATGATAGTTATGAATATTTTATATTATCTTTAAAAAGAGAGAATTTTTATCTTTATAGATATTTATTTTATAAATCTTATTAGATGATAAATAAAATCTTTTTTATGATATAATAGAAATAATAGAAGAAATGAGGAAAAGTTATGTCAAAAATAATATTATTAGATGGTAATAGTTTATCATACAGAGCATTTTATGCGATGCCCCCTTTTAAAAATAAAAATGGGCTTTACACAAATAGTGTTTACGGTTTCGTATTAATGCTTGATAAAATATTAAGAGAAGTAAATCCCGATTATGCACTAGTTGCTTTTGATAAGGGGAAAAAAACTTTTCGTCATAAAGAATATTCAGAATATAAAGGAACAAGAGAAAAAACTCCTTTAGAATTAATTGAGCAATTTGGCTACATTAGACAGCTTTTAGATTCTTATGGAATAAAATATGAAGAAAATGATGAATATGAAGCAGATGACATATTAGGAAGTTATGCTAAAAAGGCAAGTAAGTTAGGAAATGAAGTAATTATAGTGACAGGGGATAGAGATTTAACTCAACTTGCTGATGAAAAAATTACTATTTATTTCACTAAAAAAGGAGTTACAGAGATAGAAAAATATACTCTTGAATTTATAAAAGAAAAATATAATTTAAATCCAAAACAAATAGTAGATATGAAAGGATTGATGGGAGACAAGTCGGATAATATTCCAGGTATAGCAGGGGTAGGAGAAAAAACAGCTTTAAAATTATTAGAAGAATTCGAAACTGTAGAAAATGTACTGGCAAATATAGATAAGGTTAGTGGAAAAAAATTAAAAGAAAAATTAATTAATGGTAAGCAAGACGCTATCTTAAGTAAAAATCTTGCAACTATTTATACAGATGTAAAATTGGAAAATGAAATAGAAGATTTAACTTTTAATGAAAATATAGAAAAAAAAGAGCAACTATTTAAAAAATTAGGATTTACATCTTTTTTAAAAAAATTGAGTAATAATAAAAACAAAACAGAAAGTATTAATGAAAAAATAGAAATATTAAAAGCTAATAGATATACAAAAATAAGAATACAAAGTGCAGTAATATATATTGAAAATCTAACAGAAGACTATCATAATTCGGTAGTGGTAGGAGCTTGTTTATATACAAATAAAAGATTATATATATTTGATTTAGAAGAATTTTTCTTAAATAAAAATATTAAGGAATATTTAGAATCTAAAGAGGAAAAAAATATTTATGACTTTAAAAAAGTATCATTTTTAGCTAAAAAATATAATATAGAAATAGAGGAAAATGTTTTTGATGCAAAAATAGCAAGTTATCTAATAGATGTAAATGTAAAAGCTCAGTTAGACAAAATAGTAAACACATATTTAGGTGAATTGTTAGAAAGTGATGAAGAAATATATGGAAAAGGGAAAAAAAGAAAATTACCTGACAGAGAAAAAATAAATAGTTACCTTTTAAAAATAGTAACAAGTTTGTCAAAACTAGAAGAAATACTCCAAAAATTGTTGAAAAAGCAAAATATAATAGATTTGTATAAAATAGAAATAAAAACTTCAAAAACATTAGCAAACATGGAATATAATGGGATTTTTGTAGAAGAAAAAGCACTACTGAAAATAAGCGAAGAATTAGAAAAAAGGATAAAAACTTTAGAAAATTCTATTTATACATTATCAGGAGAAGAATTTAATATAAATTCTCCAAAACAATTAGGAGAGATACTTTTTGATAAATTACAGTTGAGAGTAATAAAAAAAACAAAGACAGGCTATTCAACATCAAGTGAAGTATTAGAACAGCTAAAAGAAGAAAGTCCTATAATAAAATTAATAATGGAATATAGAATGCTAGCAAAATTAAATTCTACTTATGCAAAAGGACTAATAAAAGATATAACAAAAGAGGGTAAAATACACACTAGATATGAACAAACACTCGCACAAACAGGAAGACTATCATCAGTAAATCCTAACTTACAAAATATACCTATAAAAATAGAAGAAGGAAAAAAAATAAGAAAAGCCTTTATACCAGAAAGTAAAGATAATATAATATTATCAATAGACTATTCACAAATAGAATTAAGAATTTTAGCACATATAGCAAATGATGAAAAAATGATAGAAGCTTTCAATAATGACTTAGATATTCATAAAAAAACAGCAAGTGAAGTGAACAACGTTCCAATAGAAGAAGTAACACCAAAAATGCGATCTGAAGCAAAAGCAGTTAATTTTGGTATAGTATATGGGATTAGTGATTTTGGTTTAAGTAATAATTTAGGAATAAGCAGAAAAAGAGCAAAAGAATTTATAGATAAATATTTAAATACATTTTCTGGCGTAAAAAAATATATGGAAGACATAGTAGAATTTGCAAAAGAACATGAATATGTAGAAACAATATTCAAAAGAAGAAGATATATACCAGAAATAAATTCTAAAAATAAGATATTAAAAAATTTAAACAGCCGAATAGCTATGAACACTCCGGTACAAGGAAGTGCAGCAGACATAATAAAAATAGCTATGAATAAGGTATATGAATATCTCAAAAATTCTAATATAAGAGCAAAAATGTTACTGCAAATCCACGATGAACTTATATTTGATGTTCATAAAGATGATAGAAAAATATTGGAAAAAGAAGTGAAAAAAATTATGGAAAATGTAGCTGATTTAAAAGTGAAATTGAAAGCTAGTGTTTCCTATGGAGATAATTGGTATGAAGCTAAGTAAAATAATAGTAACTCTCATTTTATTAACTTATATAGATGAAAAATTTAATAACAAAAAATGTTTATAATTAAGGAGCAAAATGAAAAAAGATTTAGTAATAATTACAGGACTAAGTGGAGCGGGAAAAAATACAGCATTAAATATATTTGAAGATTTTGGTTATTTTTGTGTAGATAATATGCCTTCGCTTTTGGTAGATTCATTTTTGAAAATACTTAATGAAAAAAATATAAAAAAAGCAGCGTTTATAATAGACATAAGAAGTAAAAAATTTTCAATAGAGTTAGGACATTTGATTCAAAATGTTCTAAAAGATGATAATTTCAACATAAAATTAGTTTATATTGAATGTAGTGATGAAGTTTTAGTAAATAGGTATAAAGAAAAAAGAAAAAATCATCCTCTTTCTAAGGAAAGCAATCTTTTAGATGGTATAAAAGAAGAAAGAGAAATAATGAAAACAGTAAAAGCTCAAGCTAATTATATTTATGATACAACAAATATAACAACAAAAGATTTAGTGAAAAAAATTTCAAATGATTTTAATATAAAAAAAGAAGAAAGTTATCATGTTGTTATATCTAGTTTTGGATATAAATATGGAATACCTATTGATGCAGACAACATAATAGATGTCAGATTTTTAAAAAATCCTTTTTATGTAGAAAAATTAAAAGAAAAAAATGGTTTTTCTGATGATGTTTATAACTATGTAATGAATGATGAACAGACTCAAGAATTTTATAAAAAATTAAGAGATTTAATATTGTATATGATTGAGAAATATAAGTATGAAGGAAGAGATAAAGTATCTATAGCTATAGGTTGTACAGGTGGTAAACATAGGTCAGTTAGTATTGCAAGAACATTATATAAAGATATAGTAGAAAAAAAATATAAAACATACATTTCTCATAGAGATATTAAGAGGTAACAATGAAAACAGGAATAAAAATAGTAGCTATAGGAGGAGGAACAGGACTTTCTGTATTACTCCGTGGTTTAAAAAAATATCCATTAGATATAACAGCACTTGTTACTGTTGCAGATGATGGAGGAAGTAGTGGAAAAATAAGAAGTGATATGAATATTCCTTCTCCGGGAGATATAAGGAATGTAATTTCTGCATTATCAGATGTAGAGCCAGATCTTGAAAAAATGTTCCAATATCGATTTGATATTGGCGAAGTGAGAGGACACCCCGTAGGAAATCTGATGCTTGCAGCACTTGCTGACATACATGGAGATTTTTCAACAGCCGTCAAGATAATGAGTAGAATTTTCAAAGTAAAAGGGACAGTTTTACCTACAACAAATGACATAGCAACACTAAACGCTATAATGAAAGATAAAACTATAGTTCGAGGAGAATCCTCAATCACAAAATATGGAGGAAAAATAGATAGAGTATATATATCCCCAAAAAGTGTAAAGACAACACCTTGTGTACTAAAGGCGATACAAGAAGCAGATTACATAGTAATGGGACCTGGAAGTTTATATACTTCTATAATACCCAATTTGGTAATAGAGCAAGTATCTAATGAGATATTAAAAAGCAAAGCAAGAAAAATTTATGTTTCAAATATAATGACACAACATGGGGAAACAGACTCTTACACAGTATCAGACCATATCAAAGCTATAAATAAACATATTGGAGAAAATATTTTTAATTTAGTAATTGCTAATTCAAAAGAAATAGATCCAGAAATATTAAAAATATATAAAAATTCAAATCAAGAAGAAGTAAAACTAGATAAAGAAGAAATAGAAAAACTGGATATAGAAATAATAGATGATGATATAGTAGAAATAGAGAATAATAATGTAAGACACAACAATGAAAAAGTTGCCAATTTAATTTATGGATATATTATGGAAAATCAAGAATCTATTGTTTACAGAGGAAACTAATTATGAAAAAAATCATAATAATAATTTTTTCTATAATAATTTTATTATCATTTTTTTTGTTAGAAAAAAATAAAAATCATAAAGAATATATAGATTTTTCTGATACTATAGACACAGTAAAAAAGGAAGATACTGAAACTGTATCAATAGGTATGATTTCTGTCAGTGGAGATAACAAAGGATATGTAGCAGAAAAAAATTTAGCAAACTATATAGCAAAAAAACTAAACAAGAATGTAAAATTTATTCAAAGAAAAAGCTATAAGGAAATAAATACACTTTTAAAAAATAAAGAGATAGATATAGCATTTCTTTCAGTAGGAGCATATGTACTTTATGATGACAAAAAAAACTTATCTCTTATAGCAAAACCTTGCAGGGGAAAAAGTTTTTACCATCCAGTAGTGATAGCTAAAAAAAATTCTTCTATAAACAATATAGAAGATTTAAGAAATAAGGACTTTGCATTTGTAGATACTTATAGTTACTCAGGATATATATTTTTAAGTAATTATTTAGAAGAAAAAGGAACAAATGTTGATGAATTTTTCAATAAAAAATATTACTTTACATACTCTCATGAGCAATCGGTTAGACAAGTAGCTAACGAAAATGTGGAAGCGGGAGTAGTTGATGATTGGGTTCTTCAATATTTGGAAAAAAATGATCCAGAACTTTTATCTGAAATAAAAATAGTTAAAATATTTGATGAAGTGTCTACAGGTCCGATAGTAACTCATAAAAATTATGAACAAAAAGACCAATTAAAAGAAATACTCTTTAATATAAACAAAGATGAAACTATAAGCGAAACATTGGATAAATTACAAATAACATCATACGAAGAAACAACAAAAGAAAATTACCCAATATTAAGGGGAGAAGAAGATGCTAGCTAAATTGAAAATAAAAAATAAAATGATAATATTATTTTCTATTTTTTATCTCATATATATAGTAGTAATATTGGCTTATACATATAAAACTAATGTAAAAATACTCAAAGAATCTCTTAGAAATAGAGTAACAGAAAATTTTTATCAGTTGTCATATAATTTAGCAGATGATATCAGAGTCGACAATATTTATAAAATAAATCAAAAAATAAAAAATCTGCCAAAAGAAACAGACGAAATAGCTTATGTAATAGTATATGATAATGAAAAAAATATCTTATCAAAAAATCTAAAAGAAGTACCAAAAAAATTACAAACTTTTGATAACTATGGAATATTTAAAGAATATAACAGTTCCAAAGGCGAAATTATAGATTATGTAGATAAAATTCAAAATATAGATATTGGGTATATAAGAATAGGATTTTATACAAAAAGTATTTATCAAAAAACATACAATGAATTTTTAAACATTCTATTGTTGAATACAATACTATTTTTAATATTAATAATATTAGCAAACTATATATTAAAATTGATAGAAAAACCAATAGATAATTTAACTTTTGTAACTAATGAAATCACTCAAAGTGAAGAGTACAATGATATAGTAGAAAAATGTTATTATCCTAAGGATTTTCATGTCTTGATTGACGCTATCAATCAAATGATAATAACTAATAAAAAAAATAAAAAACTAAAAAATACACTTTTAAATAAAGTTTTTAAAGTTCAAGAAGATGAAAGAAAAATTCTTTCAAGAGAACTTCACGATGAAGTAAGTCAAACATTAGCAAGTTTACTTTTTTTAGTTACAAATATAAAATTAAAAGAAGTAGATAATGTAAAAAAAGAAAGATTAGATAAAGTAATTTTTGAATTAAAAAAAAGTTTAAAAGATATCAGAAATATTGCAGTAAATCTAAGACCACCACTAATAGAAGAACATGGTATAATAGAAGCAATAAAAAAACATATTGAAGAATATATAAAACTATATAAAATAGATGTAAAATTTTTAACTAATATTAAAAACATAGAAAACGATAATTTTAATATAACTATATATAGAATAATACAAGAAGCTTTAACAAATATAAAAAAACATTCTAAAGCTACAAAAGTAGAAATAAAATTTGAAAAAAATTTTGAAAATACAGTATTAAGTATTGCAGACAATGGAACGGGGCTTGACAATAAAAAAATAATTGAAGCCAAAGAAAAGGGAAGATTAGGAATATATGGAATAAAAGAAAGAGTTGAAGAATTTTTTGGAAATTTTTATTTAGACAAAAATGATAAGTATTCTACTATAATAGTATGTAAATTTAAAAATAAATATTTAATAGCAGGTGAATATGAAAATATTATTAATAGATGATCATAAATTGATTAAAATGGCAGTAACAATGCTAATAGAAGAGAATATAAAAGATGTGAAAATTGATAGTGCTACAAGTTATAAAGAATTTTTAAGTAAAATAAATTTAAATACATATGATATAATTTTATGTGATATAACCTTAAAAGATGCTACAGGATATGATGTCTTAACATATTTAGATGAGAAAAAAAGACAAGAAAAAACAATAGTATTAAGTATGCATGAAGATAAAAATTATGTAAAAAAAGCAATAAGATTAGGGGCAAAAGGATATGTAGCTAAATCTTCAGCACATGAAGAAATAATATTAGCTATAGAAAAAGTAATTAATGGAGAAATATATTTGAAAAAAGAGTATCAAGATATCTTTTATGACCTTTATACAGAGAAAGACCAAATTCTAAGTGATAGGGAAAGGGAAGTATTAGAATATATAGTAAAAGGATATACATTAACAGAAATAGGAGAAAAGTTGTTTTTGAGTGTGAAAACAATAGATACATATAAAAAAAGACTAATGGAAAAATTAGGGCTTAAAAAAAGAAGTGAATTAATAGATTATTACCAAAAAGAACTGGAAATATAATTGATTATTATAAATTTAATAAAATAAGAAATCTCTTGCTTTGTAATTACGAGACAAGAGATTAATTTTTTGATTGCTTTTATTTATTTAGTATTTTAATATTATTGTAGGATATAGATAAAAAAATTTAAGAAGGTAGTAATATGAATATAGAAAAATTAAGTGAAAAAAAAGTTATTAGAGATACCATTCATGGTTATATAAATATAGAATACAAGGTAATTATGGATATTATTGACACAAAAGAGTTTCAAAGACTGAGAAGAATTAGACAACTTGGTGGCGATTTTCAAGTTTATCCTACAGCTGAACATTCTAGATTTACACATTGTTTAGGAGTATATGAAATAGTAAGAAGAATGATATTTGAGATAAAATCATTAAGTAATGAAATGAATGAATATGAAAAAATAACTCTACTTTTAGCTGGACTGCTTCATGATGTAGGACATGGACCATTTTCTCATTCATTTGAACATATAACTAATATAAGTCATGAAGAGTTTACAAGTAGAATGATATTAGAAGATACAGACATAAATAAAATTTTAAAAAAAGTTTATTATCAATTACCAAATGATGTAGTTAGTATCATAAATCACACTCACAAAAATAAAATATTAAATGAGATAGTTTCTTCTCAGTTAGATGCAGATAGAATGGATTATTTACTTAGGGATTCTTATGCATCAGCAACAAGCTATGGAAAGTTTGATTTAGAAAGAATATTAAGAACTTTAAGAGTAAGAAAAGATTTGTTTGGAAAAAAACATATAGTAGTAAAAGAAAGTGGGATACATAGTGTAGAAGATTATATTATGGCTAGATATCAAATGTACTGGCAAGTATATTTTCATCCCGCAGCAAGAAGTTATGAAACTATTTTTATACAACTTTTTAAAAGACTTAAAGACATTTATCAAAAAAATCATGAATATTTTCTAGATCTTCCATATATAATACCTTTTTTAACCAATAAGAAGGTAAAAATAAGTGACTATTTTAAACTAGATGAAAGTGTTATTGAATATTATTCAAGTCTTATAAAAGAAAAAGATGATTCTATAGCAAGTGATTTAGCCTCAAGACTTTTGGATAGAAAATTATTTAATTACTTAGATTTTACAGAAGATAATTTGAAAAGGGTAAAAAAATTTTTAAAAGAAAAAAATCTTTCTGAAAAATATTATTTAAGAATAGAAAATGTAGAGAAAACTCCATATATGCCATTTACAGGACAAAAAATATTAGTAGAAATGAAAAATGGAGAAATAATAGAATTACAAAAAGCAAGCAATATTGTAGATGCTATAATTAGAGGAAATATAAAAAAAGAAGGAACAATATTTTATCCTAAGATATAAAATTCCATAATAATTTTATAGAGATAAGGGGAAAAATTACATTTATCTTTCACATAAAGCAAATTATAAAATGAAATTTTAAAAAATAATGATATTTTATATAAATTTTCAGAAAATTACATATTAATGTAAAAAAACTATTGACATTTGTTCGAATTTGTATTATCCTTATTGTTATAAAAAATAAAGAATGAATTAAAGGAGGAATTATTATGTCAAAGGTTTTTAAAAATTCATATGTGACTATAGGATTAATGTTATTTGCACTATTTTTTGGAGCCGGGAACTTAATTTTCCCCGCATTCTTAGGAGCATATTCAGGAAGCAATGTTTGGCTTTCAGTATTAGGATTTTGTGTTACTGGTGTTACTTTGCCACTATTAGGTGTTGTAGCAGTTTCATATTCTGGTGCAACGGATGTTTCTGATTTTGCAGGGCGGGTTTCTAAAAAATTTGGAGTAGTTTATGCAGTAGCTTTGTATTTATCAATAGGTGTTTTGTTCGCTATTCCACGTACAGGAGCAACTTCATACGAAGTTGGTGTAGAACCAATATTTGGAAGTAGTTTACTTGTAAAAGTAATTTACGCTGTAGTATTTTTTGGACTTACTTATTTTTTAGCAATGAATCCAAGTAAAATTGCAGACAGAGTAGGTAAATATTTAACACCATTATTAATATTAGTATTAGTAGTATTAGTAGTAGCATCATTTTTTAAAGCTACACCAGGATATGGTGAACCATTAAATGCAGCCAAAGATGCAGCTAATGCATTCTCTGGAGGTCCATTAGTGGCAGGACTTCTTCAAGGATATGGAACAATGGACACATTGGCATCATTAGCTTTCGCAATCATAGTAATAAACGCTGCGAAATTTTATGGTTCAAAAAGTGAAAAAGAAGTAGCAAGTGTAACGCTAAAATCAGGAGTAATTTCAGTTGTTCTTCTTGCATTAGTATATATATTTGTAGCTAGAATAGGAGCTATCTCTCAAAATCTTTTTGAATTAAATGATAAAGGATTGTTGACTCATGCAGGTAAAGCAGTATCTGGTGGAACAATTCTTAGTGTTACATCACATTATTTTATAGGAAATGTTGGGCAAGTTGTTCTAGCATTGGTAATATTCTTAGCTTGTTTAACTACATCTACAGGACTTGTAACAGCATGTTCAGAATATTTCCAAAGATTAGTACCTAAAGTTTCGCACAAAGTGTGGGCAACAATTTTCACATTAGGATCAACAGCACTTTATTTCAATGGTTTAACAGTGATAATAAATTGGTCAGTTCCAGTTTTATATCTGCTTTATCCACTAACAATAGCATTAGTGTTTATAACATTCTTAGCTAAAACATTTGGAGATAGAAAAGAAGTTTATTTAACAACAACAGTATTTACATTCGTACCGGCATTGTACGATTCAGTTTCAACATTTGCTGCTATGACAAAATGGTTTGAAGTACCAAAATCATTAGTACATTTCTTTACAAAAGTAGTACCTTTAGGATCTTATTCAATGGGATGGGTACCATTTGCTGTACTAGGATTTTTAGTAGGATTTGTTTATGTTAAAGTATTTAAAAAAGAAAGTAGCAAACAATTAGTTTCTGCTTCAAATTAGATTATAAATAAATAGTAAAAGGGCTAGTTTAAATATAAATTTAAATTAGTCTTTTTTTTGTAGATAAAAAAGAGAAATAATTAGATTTTCATATAAAAAAAAGCAAAAAAGAAATTTCTTTTTTGCTTTTTTTATAATTATCATTTTTTTCTCCAAATAAGAAAGGAAATGATTATAAATAATATAAGTATCCCTATATATGAACCGTGTTCCTTAACAATTTCTCCTGTATGTGGAAGGAAACTCTGATATGACATAAAGACCTCCTTTATTTATCGGACTTTTCTTTATTATATTCATTTTCAGAAAATTCATCAATTTTCTCTTTAGTTTGAATAATTATAGGCTCCATATTTTTTTTGTATTTTTTTACTTTATCACTTAAATTTTCTTTTTTTATTATTTCTTTTAATTCTTCTGATTTTTCAGTTATATTATTTACTATTTTTTTAACGTCATTAATATATGAATTTAATGATGGAGATATTTCCTCTTTTAATACTTTTGTTGTTTTTATTATATTATCAGCTAATTCTGAAGCATTATCTTTTAGTGAGATAGCACTATTTTTGACATTATTAGTATCTTTTAATATTTGTTTTCCACAATTTAAAGAACTATTTAGTTTTTTTAAATTTTTTTCTGCAATTTTTTTTATATCATTTTTTAAATATTCACAAGTAGCAGAAACTCCATTTTCATCTTTGTAATTACATATACATTTAGCATATTTAGTAGATTTATTAAATTTTTCTTTAATAATATTTTTATGTTCTTTTATTTTTTTAGGGTTATCCAAATAATATTTTGTTGCATATGCTCCTAAACCAATAAAGAATATATTAGTTAATTTTCCCATTTTAAACCTCTTTTCTAAATTAATCAATTCATTATAACATTTTAAATTGAAAATAACAATAAAGTAATTATAATTAAAATAAAAATATATTTCATTTTATTTTCTATTAATTTTTTGAAAATGTTAACAAAAATTAAATATAATTATTCTTTATTTAGTAAAAAATGTGAAAATGTGATATAATTTTAGTGATTGTATAATGCGAAGAAAGGAGGATATATGTATAGAAATAATATAAAACCTAAGGTTGGGGAAATGGTTAAAATTATAGCTTATAAGCATGATGGATCTTTGCACAGAATATGGCATAAAAACGTAGTTTTAGATGCTGATGAAAAGACATTACTTCTTGCTAATCATAAAACTTCAGTTACAGAAAATAATGGAAGGAC
Source organism: Gemelliphila asaccharolytica (assembly GCF_001553005.1). Classification (GTDB taxonomy): domain Bacteria; phylum Bacillota; class Bacilli; order Staphylococcales; family Gemellaceae; genus Gemelliphila; species Gemelliphila asaccharolytica. The sequence continues at coordinate 12,192 of NZ_KQ959857.1, forward strand.
GTGGGTTACTAAAGAGAGTGCTTTTGTTTATTTTCATGATGATTGTTGGTTTAATATTGTTTGTATGTTTAGAGAAGATGGGTGTCATTATTATTGCAATTTGAGTTCTCCTTTTGCTTATGATGAAGATGGTGTTAAGTATATAGACTATGATTTAGATATAAAAAAATATCCAGATGGTAAATATTTTATTTTGGACGAAGATGAATATGAACTACATAAATTAAAATATGATTATGGAGAAGATATAGATAACATATTAAGATATAATGTATCTAAACTTAAGCATTGGATAGAGTATAAGTTAGGTCCTTTTTCAAAAGAGTTTATTCATGTTTGGACAGCAAAATATAATGACATGAAAAACAAGTATTAAAATGAAAATATTATAATAAAAATAAGAAGCAGGTAGAGATGATAAAAGGTAAATTTTCAATAATATCAAAGAAAGACATAACATCACAACAAATATCTAAGGAGATAAAGGAATTTTTATTAGAAAATGAAATGATAGAAGATGAAGAAAATCCCAATTATATTTTTGTTGTAGGTGGAGATGGTACAGTATTAAGAGCCTTTAGAAAATATACAAATATTGTAAACAAAGTAGAATTTTTATCTATTCATACAGGACATTTAGGATTTTATACAGATTATCAACTTTCTGAATATAAAAATATATTTTTTGATATAAAAACTAAGCAACCTCGGAAAGAAACCTACCCTCTTTTAAAAGTTAAAGCATATTCTAAAGATGGAAAAGTTCTTTTTGAAAATTATGCATTGAATGAAGTTACATTTAATAATGTTGCGGGATATACCTACATATCAGATGTTTATATCAATGATGAATTATTTGAAAAATTTAGAGGGGATGGTCTTTGTATAAGCACACCAACAGGATCTACAGCTTATAATAAAAGCCTTGATGGAGCTGTAGTACATCCTAGTTTAGACATTTTCCAAGTTGCAACAATAGCATCGTTGAATAATTTGGTATATAGAACTTTAAGTAATGCAATGATTTTAACAAAAAATGAAAAATTAACTATAGTTCCTAAAAAACAACAACATCACCATTTGTTAAGTATGGATAAAAATTTCTCAACAGTAAAAACACTTTATAAAATAGAAGTAACCTTGTCAAAATCTAAGAGAATTTCATTTTTAAGATATAATAATATAAGTTTTTGGCAAAGGGTAAAGAGGTCATTTATAGGTGAGTAATCTAGAATTTGAATATGTAGCAAATTGCAACCAAAAATTAAGAGATTTTTTATTAGAAAAAGGGATATCAAGAAAAACTTTAACAAAAATAAAATTTGAAAATACAGGGTTTATTAAAGTTAATGGTAAAGAAGAAAATGTAAGATATTTTCTAAAAAAATCAGACAGGGTCAAAATAGCACTACCGAGAGAATATTTTAAACCTCACATTAGATACTTTTATGATGATATTAATATTATTTATGAGGATAAATATTTTTTAGTAGTAAATAAACCACCCTACATTGCTACAATACCTTCTAGAGATGAAAATGAAAAAAGTTTATTGGAGGAAATTAATGGATATTTCTTAAATAAAAAATATTCTACAATTCCTCATGTAGTAACAAGATTAGATAAAAACACTTCAGGATTAGTAATAATAGCAAAACACAGACATATTCACTCTTTATTTAGTAAAATAGCTATTGACAAATATTATTTGGCACTTGCAGCTAAAAAAGCTCCCACTAAAAAAATAATAGAAGCAAAAATAGCAAGAAAAAAAGACAGTATAATAGAAAGAGAAGTATCACCAGTCGGCAAATATGCTAAAACAAGTCTTGAAAGAATAAAATATTATGAAGATAAAGATTTTAGCCTTGTAAAACTTAAATTATATACAGGAAGAACGCATCAAATAAGAGTTCATCTGAGCCATATAGGTCATAATATATTAGGAGATGAGTTATATGGAGGAGATTTAAAATTAATAAAAAGACAAGCGTTACACTGTTATAATTTGATTTTTCCTCATCCTATAAATAAAGAAATTTTAAATATAAAAATTGATATTCCAAAAGATATGAAAAAAATCACAAAATATGCACCTAAGTAAGGATAAAAAACTTAAATAGGTGTTTTTTTACTTTACTATAATAATTTACTATATATAAAAATTTATGATATAATACTTAAAAAGAAAGGAGAAGTTATGTCAAAATTATTAGAAGAATTGAAATATAGAGATTTAATTTATCAGCAAACTGACGAAGAAGGGATAAAAAAATTATTAGAAAAGGAAAAAGTTTCTATATATTGCGGAACAGATCCAACAGGAGATTCACTTCATGTAGGACATTTACTTCCTTTTTTAACTTTAAAAAGATTTGCTTCATATGGACATAAACCGGTCGTTTTAGTTGGGGGAGCTACTGGAATAATAGGAGATCCTTCTGGAAGAAAAGAAGAGAGAAAATTACAAACTCTTGATGTAATTAAAGAAAATGCAAAAAAATTAGAAAATCAACTTAGAAATATATTTAGAGATAATGAAAATATAACATTTTTAAATAATGAACAGTGGCTTTCTAAAATAACAATGCTAGAGTTTTTAAGAGATTATGGAAAATTAATTAATATAAATTATATGCTAGCCAAAGATTCAGTAGCAAGTAGGATAGAAAATGGACTTTCATTCACAGAATTTAGTTATAGTTTACTTCAAGCGATAGATTTTAATTATTTAAATTCTGAATATGGCGTAAAAATGCAACTAGGTGGGTCTGATCAGTGGGGAAATATAGTTTCTGGATTAGAAATAATGAGAAAATTAAGAGGAGAAGTAGAAGCATACGGATTTACAATACCTCTTATGCTAAAATCTGACGGAACAAAATTTGGTAAATCAGCAGGAGGAGCAGTTTGGTTAGATCCTGAAAAAACATCACCATATGAGTTTTATCAATTTTTCTTTAATACCTCTGATGAAGATGTGATAAATACAATCAAAAAATTCACATTTTTAGATAAAAACACAATAGAAAAACTAGAAAAAAGTCTAAAAGAAAATCCTCATCTTAGAGAAGCACAAAAAACTTTAGCTTCTGAAATGGTAAAAATTGTTCACGGGGAAGAAGCTTTAGAAAGTGCATTAAGAGTGACAAATGCATTGTTTTCTGGTGATATAACTTCTTTAAATAAAAAAGAATTTTCTCAAATAGAAAAATCTATGCCAAAAGTAAATTTGGATAAAAAAAGTTATAAATTAGTAGAATTTTTAGTAAATTCTAAATTAGTATCTTCTAAAAGACAGTCAAGAGAAGATATTACAAATGGTGCTATAAGCGTAAATGGTAAAAAAATAAAAGATTTAGAATATCAAATAGAAGAAAAAGATATTTTTAATGAAAAATATGTAGTTTTAAGAAAAGGTAAGAAAAAATATTTATTAGTAGAATTTAACTAATAGGATGGTGTAAATGTGAATTTAAAAGAACAAGTAGGGAAAAAAGCAGTAGAATTTATAAAAGAAGGTATGGTTGTAGGACTTGGAACAGGAAGTACAGTATACTATTTTATCCATGAACTAGCAAAAAAAATTAAAGAAGGTTTAAATGTTGAATTAGTATCCACATCGGTTCAAAGTATAGAATTAGCAAAATCACTAGGATTAGAAGTAAAAGATATAGAAGAAGTTTCTTGTATAGATATATCAGTAGATGGAGTAGACGAAATAGACAAAAATTTTAATGCCATAAAAGGCGGAGGAGCAGCACTTTTTAGAGAAAAAATAGTTGCTGATATTTCAAATCATGTAGTGTGGATATATGACGAAAAAAAAGATGTAGAAAAAATAGGAGCATTTGACTTACCTGTTGAAATATTACCTTTTGCGTATAATCATACAATAAAAAAAATGAAAGATTTACATTTAAATCCAAAATTAAGACACAAAGAAGGAAAAATATTAGTTACTGATAACAGTAATTATATAGTAGACCTTGCTTTAGGAAAAGGATTTAATATAGAAGAAGTTAAGAAAAAATTATCTACTATTGTAGGAGTAGTGGAAGATGGATTGTTTATAAATATGTGTAAGCACTGTATAAAAGGAACAGAGCAAGGTGCAATAATAATAGAAAATCATAATTATAAAAGAAAATAGTTAAAATTAAGCTGGCCTTTCAAAGTTAGAAAAAACTAACTAAGGAGGACAGTTTTTTTTAGCATTTTTTATTTTGATAAAAAATGTTATTAATTATAAATACTATATATTTGAATAGAAAATAAAATTGTGATATACTAAAAATGCTTGAAAAATAAAAAGGGTTTCAAGCTAAAAAAAGGTATGGTATAAAGATATATTTTATACTTATGAGAGGGGAAAAATATGAAAAAAGTAAATTTAAAAAAACAATATGGATTGTTTATAGACGGAGAATGGAAAAATTCTTCAGATGGGGAAGTTTTTAAATCTTATAGCCCGGCTACAGGAGAAATGTTAGCAGAAATCTCTGAAGCAACTAAAGAAGATGTAGATAGTGCAGTAAAAGCTGCAAGAAAAGCACTTCCTGAATGGGCAAAAACATCACCAATAGAAAGACAAAATTTATTATTAAAAATTGCAGATATAATAGACGCAAATACAGAACATTTAGCAATGGTAGAAACACTCGACAATGGGAAACCAATTAGAGAAACAGCAACAGTAGATATACCGATGAGTTCTGATCATTTCCGCTATTTTGCTGGAGTAATAAGAGCAGAAGAAGGTACTGCTACAATGCTTGATGATAACACTATGTCATTAGTAGTAAAAGAACCAATTGGAGTAGTAGGGCAAATTATTCCTTGGAACTTTCCTTTCCTTATGGCAGCATGGAAAATAGCACCAGCTTTAGCAGCAGGTAACACAATAGTATTAAAACCATCTTCACATACATCATTATCACTATTAGAATTAGTAGAACTAATTAAAGATGTATTACCAAAAGGAGTATTAAATGTAGTTACAGGAGCAGGAAGTAAATCAGGACAATACCTATTAGAACATAATGGAATTGATAAACTAGCATTTACAGGTTCTACTAAAGTAGGATATAACGTTTATAAAGCAGCGTGTGAAAAACTTATTCCAGCAACATTAGAATTAGGTGGAAAATCAGCAAATATGATTTTTGATGATTGTGATATAGACCAAGCTGTAGAAGGAGTACAAATAGGTATTTTATTTAATCAAGGACAAGTTTGTTGTGCAGGTTCAAGAGTATTTGTTCAAGAAGGAATATATGATGAATTCTTAAAACGACTTAAAAAAGCATTTGAAATGGTTAAAATTGGTAATCCATTAGATATGAATACTCAATTAGGATCAGCAATTTATGAAAAACAAATGGAAAAAGTTTTGAGCTACATAAAAGTAGGTCAAGATGAAGGATGTAAACTAATTACTGGAGGAGAACGTTACACAGAAAACGGCTGTGAAAAAGGATTTTTTGTAAAACCAACAATTCTAACTGCTTCAAGTAATAATGAAAGAGTATGCCGTGAAGAAATATTTGGACCTGTAGTAGTTGTTCAAAAATTCAAAACAGCAGACGAAGTAATAAAATTAGCAAATGATAGTGAATATGGTCTAGGTGGCGGAGTATTCACAACTAATTTAAATACAGCAATGAAAGTTTCAAGAGGAGTTCATACAGGAAGAGTTTGGGTAAATACATACAACGACATTCCTGCAGGAGCACCATTCGGAGGATACAAACGTTCAGGAATAGGTAGAGAAACTCATAAAGTTATTATGAACGCATATTCTCAAACAAAAAATATTATAATTAATCTTAATGAAGGAACAAAAGGACTTTACGACGTAAAATAGAAAATAAATTTTATGAATTTGTAAAAAAGTGATAATAAAGCACCTCTTTTGAGGTGCTTTATTTTTTAAAATAGCAAAATGTACATATTTTTAATATTAAAAAAAACTATAAGCTCTTAATCTTATTTAGTTTTATAAAAATATATTATAATTATAGAAAAAAGTTGTAAAAATTAAAATAAAACTAGTAATAATTACTAAATACAATACTTATTTTTTTACATATATGATTTTGGTGAAAGTATTTTAAAATTAACTTATTTTTTAAAAAATGCTTTTAAAAATAAATTATATAAAAGTAATAAAAAAAATAAAACACATAAAAAAAGTTATGATATAATAATTATTATGTTAAAAATTATTTAACAAAAATATTTTTTCTTAGGAGAAATTTATGAGGAAATTAGAAATAAAAGGTTTTTTTAATAAATTATTAAATGGTGTAGCACTTGGAATAGTTATTGGACTAATCCCAAATGCGATATTAGGAAGTATTTTTAAATTTTTTATTCAAGATAGTAGTTTAATAAAAACTATGTATACTATACTTTCAATTTCACAATTAGCAACTCCTGCATTAATAGGGCTTTTAGTTGCTATGCAGTTTAAAATGCAAGCAATTGAAGTAGCAATAAGTGCGATGGTGTCATTTATATGTGCAGGTTCTGTGAATATAGTTGACGGTAAGATGCAAATACATGGTATTGGAGATTTGATTAATACCATGATAGGAGCTGGATTAGTAGTAATTGTTCTTAAATTATTAAGGGGTAAGTTTGCAAGTCTTAATATTATTTTATTACCAGTTATTACGACAGCCGTTGTGGGAACTGTAGGAATATTAATTTTACCATATGTAAAATCAATAACAGGATTTATAGGTAAAGTAATTAGTGAAGTTACAACATTACAGCCATTACTTATGAGTGTGATATTAGCTGTAATATTTGCACTTATCATAGTGTCTCCTATATCTACGGTAGCTGTAGCATTTGCAGTAGGTTTGAGTGGACTGGGTTCTGGAGCTGCTAATTTAGGAATAGCAAGTTGTGCTATGACCTTGATAGTAGGAACAATGCGAGTAAACAAAATAGGAGTACCTTTAACTTTATTTTTAGGATCAATGAAAGTTTTTATGCCTAATTGGTTAAAATATCCTATTGTAAACATACCAATAATAGTAAATGCCATTTTCGCAGGATTTTTAGCATATTTTTTCAATATTCAAGGTACTCCAGCATCAGCAGGATTTGGATTTTCGGGGCTAGTAGGACCTATAGCTGCTTTTGAATTTATGAATGGAGAAGTTTATACAAGAATACTGATATTATTTTTAGTATATTTTGTACTCACATTTGTATTTGCATTAATAACAGATTTTATCTTTATAAAAATATTAAAATTATACAAAAGAGATATTTTTATTTTCAAAGAATTAACTAAGTAAGGAGAAAACTATGAAATTAGCAGTATTTAACATAAGAGATGATGAAAAAAAAGCATTAAAACAATGGAAAGAAAATAATAAAGAAGTAGATATAGTAGTAGAAACAAGCGAAGGATTAAATAAATCCAATATGCAGTTAATAAAAGGAACTGATGGAGTAGTATTAGCTCAAAATAAACCCTTTGAAAAAGAAGTTTACGACTATGCAAAAGAGCAAGGAATAAAAGTTTTTGCAACTCGTTCAGCAGGTTTTGATATTTATGATTTATCACTTATGGATGAATATGGAATAAAAATGACAAATGTTCCATCATATTCACCTAATGCAATAGCAGAACATGTTGTCACAACAACATTATATATTTCTAGAAACATAAAAAAAATAATGAAAAGAGTAGAAAAACATAATTTTTCATGGAAACCAGAAATACTGTCAAGAGAACTTAGAACTTTAAAAGTTGGAGTAATAGGTACTGGAAGAATAGGAACTCAAGTTGCTAAATTATTTAATTCTCTTGGAGCAGAAGTGTTAGGATATGATATTTATAAAAATGATGTAGCAAAAAATATTCTTACATATGTTGATACAATGGATGAGTTAATAAAACAGTCAGATGTAATTACGCTACATATGCCAGCAATAAAAGAATATCATCATTTAGTAAATGATGAATTTATTTCAAAAATGAAAGACAACTCTATTTTGATAAATGCAGCAAGAGGGATGTTAGTTGATACTAAAGCTGTTATAAAAGGTTTGGATAGCGGTAAATTACTAGGAGCAGGATTGGATGTTTATGAAAATGAAGCGGATTATGTTCCAAAAGATTTTTCAAAACAAGGGATAAAAGATTCAATGTTACAAACTATTATTGACAGAGAAGATATAATTTATACTCCTCACACAGCATTTTACACAACTACAGCTATAGAAAATCTAGTAGAAGGTGGCCTAGAGAGTGCAGTAGATGTTATAAAAACGGGAAAAAGTGACAATATAGTAAACAGTAAATAAAATAAATACTAATATAAAGAATCTAAGAATTTTATTTAGAAAATAAGTTTTTAGATTCTTTTTATAATTGTAATATATTACAATTATACAGGAAAATATGATATTATATACTTAAAATAACAATAAGTTGGTGAATTCTATGGAAGAAAAGCAAAAAAAAATTTACAAATTAAATTTAAAAGGAAATAAGGAAAAACAGATAATAAGTTTTTTAGGTGGAAAAATAACAATATATGTATTAACAATAATAATTCTTTTTTTCATAGCATTATTTTTGTATAAACAAATTTCTGGGGTTTTTGCACCGGTTAGAATAATATTTAGTAGTTTAATAGCTCCAGTATTAGTTGCATACATATTTTTTTATATTTTAAAACCAGTATCTAATTTACTTGCGAATAAATTAAAAATGAGTAGAGCAATATCATCTATACTTTCTATTTTATTTGGAATATTAGTTATTGTTTTAGTTTTTATTGGAGTAATTCCAGTAATTGTTGAGCAAACTCAACACCTAATAGTGGCAATACCAGAATATGTTTTCACATTAAAACGATATTTAGAAGCTAATTCAAATAATATTATTTTAAGAAATATTTTATACTATATAAATAATAATTTAAATGTAACCAAATTAAGTTCAACTGCCTTTGATATATTTAGTAATTTTATAACAAATGCAGCTTCTATTCTTTCATCAACAGCAACAATAATAATTACAGTTCCATTTGTTTTATATTATTTACTAAAAGATTCTGAAAAATTTAAAGATTTTGTAATAAAAAAATTGCCAGAGAAATCAAAAAATCCTATTAAAAATACAATAGAAGAAATAGATAATACAGTAGGTTCTTATATAGCTGGGCAAATGTTAGTTTCTTTATGTGTGGGAATATTACTTTTTATAGGTTATCAAATAATAGGGCTTAAATATGCAGTGTCTTTGGCAACACTGGCAGCTTTATTAAGCATAGTACCTTATTTAGGGCCTATGATTGCAATATTACCAGCAATGCTTGTAGCTATCGGAACTGATTGGATTATGGTAGTAAAAATGCTAGTAGTTTGGGGAGTAGTGCAATTTTTAGAAGCAAATGTTATATCTCCAAATATAATGGGAAGAAAAATGGAAATTCATCCTTTAACTGTCATATTTGTAATTATTATATTTACAAATATGATGGGTGTTGTAGGGGCGATAATAGGAATACCTTTATATGGAATATTAAAAGTAATAGTGATAAAAATATTTGTTATATTGAAAAATAGATATATTAAGATAGTCAGAGATAACGATAAGTTATAAATATTGTAAAGAAAAAATAAAAGAA
>NZ_KQ959858.1 GCF_001553005.1 Gemelliphila asaccharolytica
ATTAGGTCCAACTTTGTGGGGTCACCTTATAAATTTATTTCTCCTTTTTTTATTATTAATATAATTTTTTATAAAATAAAAGAAACCTTAAAAATATAAGGTTTCTTATTTTGTTTCTCTATGAAGAGTTACTTTTTTTAATCTTGGACAATATTTTTTTAACTCTATACGGTCTGGATTATTTCTTTTATTTTTCTTAGTTATATAATTTCTATCTCCACACTCTGTACATGCTAACGTTACATTTACACGCATAAATATACCTCCTATTTAGAATATACAAATTTTACATACAACATATTGATTATATCATTATATTTATTTAAAATCCAGTATTTTTTTCTAATTCTTTTTTTCTTTTTTTCAAATCTTTTATTTTTTCTAATCTATCTTTTTTTCTTTGTTTTTTTTCTTCTCTTGATAAACTTTTTATAGGTTTTCTTGATAAATGTTCTTTTCCATCATTAGTAACTAGAACTTTTTCTTCTTCTTTTATCTCTACTTCATCTTTTCTTTCTACTTTTATTCTAAGTAAATTAGTAACAACAGAATCTTCAATTTCATCTATCATATTTTCAAACATAATATGTCCTTCATTTCTATATTCTCGTAAAGGATCTATTTGCCCATATGATCTTAAAAATATTCCTTTTCTCAATTGATCCATTTGATCAATATGGTCAGTCCAATGTTCATCTATAGAGTTTAATAATATATATTTTTCAAAACTATCCATAGTTTCATCAGTAAGCAATTCTCGTTTTTTTGAAATTTCTTCTTCTACCCTGTTTATTACCTTATCTTCTATTTCCGATAATGTAGTATATTCAGAATTTTCATTTAATATTATGGGATTACTACTAAAATATTTATCATTTATTTGTTTTATTATCTCATCAAGTTCAATTTGCTCTCCATAATAATCTACATTAGATATATAATTTATATTTTTATGAATAGAATTTTTTATCATATAAGATATTGTATCTGAAACTTTTTCCGATTCTAAAACCTGATTTCTTTCATTATACATTATTTCACGTTGTTTTCTAAGAACATCGTCATACTGTAAAACTTGTTTCCTTGCATCAAAATTATTACCTTCTACTCTTTTTTGTGCACTTTCTACAGATCTTGAAATCATTCTACTTTCTAATGGAGCATCATCGTTCATACTCATTAATTTTTTTAATCTATCTGCCCCAAATCTTACCATAAGTTCATCTTCTAAAGAAAGATAAAATCTTGAAAATCCAGGATCTCCTTGTCTTCCAGAACGTCCTCTAAGCTGATTGTCAATTCTTCTTGATTCATGTCGTTCTGTACCTATAACTGCAAGCCCTCCTAGTTCAACAACTCCTTCTCCTAATTTTATATCTGTCCCACGTCCAGCCATGTTAGTTGCAATTGTTATAGATCCTTTTTGACCGGCTGTTTTTATTATTTCTGCTTCACTTTCATTTTGCTTAGCATTTAATACTTTATGAGGAACGCTAGCTTTATATAGTAACTTAGAAAGCAATTCACTGGTTTCAATTGCTACTGTACCTAAAAGGACGGGTTGCCCTTGCAAATATCTTTCTTTTACATCTCTTACTATTGCTTTATATTTTGAATCCATATTAGAATATACTAAATCTGGTGCATCTATTCTTATTACAGGTTTATTTGTAGGAATACATGTAACTATCATATTATAAATATTTCTAAATTCTTCTTCTTCTGTTTTTGCTGTACCAGTCATCCCCGATAATTTTTTATACATTCTAAAATAATTTTGGAAAGTTATAGTAGCCATTGTTTTACTTTCTTTTTGAATAACTACATTTTCTTTTGCTTCTATAGCTTGATGTAGTCCTTCAGAAAATCTTCTTCCTGGCATTGTTCTACCTGTAAATTGATCAACAATCAATATTTCACCATCTTGAACCACATAATCTACATCTAAACTCATTGTATAATTAGCTTTTAATGCTTGATTAATATGATGAGTTAATTCTACATTTTTTATATCATATAAATTTTGTAATCCAAAATATTCTTCAGCTTTATCTATTCCATTTTCTGAAAGCTGAATTGCTTTAGTTTTTATATCTAATGTATAATCCCCATCACTACCATCCTCTTCATTAGATTTTTTTAATGTTCTAACAAATGAATTAGCAACTTTATATAAAGATGTAGATTCTTGTCCCTCTCCTGATATAATTAGTGGTGTTCTAGCTTCATCTATCAAAATCGAATCGACCTCATCTATAACTGCAAAATTTAAAGGCCTTTGAACCCTAGATTCTACTGTTCTCACCATATTATCTCTTAAATAGTCAAATCCTAATTCATTGTTTGTAGAATAAGTAATATCACAATTATATGCTTCTCTTTTTTCTTGAGATGACAATGAATTTAGATTTAATCCAACAGTAAGTCCCATATATTCGTAAAAAACACCCATCTCCTCTTTATCACGTTGTGATAAATATTCGTTTACTGTTATAACATGAACTCCTTCTCCAGCAAGTGCATTTAAATAAACTGGCATCGTTGATGTTAATGTTTTACCTTCACCAGTTTTCATCTCAGATATATCACCTTGGTGTAAAACTATTCCTCCCATAATTTGAACTTTGAATGGTTTTAATCCCAAAGAACGATATGCTCCTTCTCTTGCTGCAGCAAAAGCTTCTATTAATATATCATCTAATATATCAGAACTTTTTCTACCTTTTTCTTTTTCTTCTTTTATATAATTTTTGAATTCTTCTGTTTTATTTTTTAACTCTATTTCTGATAAAGATTTATAATAACTATCTCTTTCTATTACTTTATCTGCAATTTTAGAAAGATGTTTCAATTCTCTTTTATTATTATCAAATATTTTACTTAAAAATGACATTATTTTTTTCCTCTCATTATATACTGCCTACAACTTCAAATAATTATAACATTTATAAAATATTTTGGCAATTTTTAAAAAATAAAGTATATGATTAAAATATAAAATAAAAACTTTAACTTCCTAATTTTTATTATTTTCATCATGCAATGTATCTATTTTATTACTTATATCAGCAATAACCTTTTCTTGATTATTTAAATTATATGTATAGATAAGCAATATATAGTCACCATTATTATCATCAAAAACTATAGCAGAGTCATTAGCAACTCCTGAGATTTGGCCATATTTACTTGCTATAATCTTATTATGAATACCATTTTTAATCCATTCATTATATTTAGAATCTTTTAAATATTCTATAATTTTTTCATACTTATCCTTATGTTCATATAAATATTTAAAAGCACTTTCCATTTGACTAGGTGTCAATTTATTTTCTTTTAACATATTTTCTTTAATTTCTATTGAAAAATTATTTCTAAAAAAGCTCTTTAACAATTGTGTAGTATTATTTTTATTTCCCAATATCATATTTGTTGCAGTATTATCAGAATAAGTTAGCATATTTTTTATAACATAATCTAATTTATATGATTTTTTTTTCTTATTGTTTGTTATTTCCCCATTTCCTTCTTCTAAATAACTAGGATAATAAGGGATTTCTTCATCCTCTGATATTTGTCCTTTATAAACTCTGTCATATACATACATAGCATATATGACTTTTGTTGTACTGGCCATTGAAAAATATTCATCACTACTATTCGAATATCTATAATTATTTTTTAAATCATAGTAAACTATTCCTATTTTATTATTATCTGTTTCATATTCTTTTAATATATTATCTATTTTTTCTGACATATCTACTTCTGAATTTGACTTTTTCTCATATTCTTGATTATCTTCTTGAATAGCACTATTTTCTTTAGTATATCCTATTTTCTTAAAATAAGAATGTGTATTTAACCCTTCCTCAAGTATGTATCTAGAAATAAAAATAAAAAAAATTATTATTAAACTTATTAGAATTTCTATAAAAATTCTTATTTTTTTTTTATATATTATTTTTTTCATTATCTTTACTCCTAAATTACTATAATTTTAAATCTTCTCTATTATAACACATTTATCAAAAAAAGATTTATTCTTGTTTATAATATTTAAAATACATCCTGATTATTTTTATCGTCGATATATAATTTTAAAATAAAATATTAATTTATCATGCAACTAATAATAATTTAAAGACATTTACAATAATTAATTTTTTTATTATAATTAATGTACAAATAAAATGATTAATGAGGTTGAGATGACACACGCTAAAGCTATTTTTTTTGGTGAGCATTCTGTTGTATATGGAAAAAAAGGAATAACTATTCCACTATTAGAAATGACAGTAAATGTAAAATTACTAAAAAATAAAAATAATAAACAAAAAAGAGATGAAACTCTTAAATTTATTGCAAATAAATGCAATATTGATGATAATACAGAAATTTTAATTGAAAGTAAAATACCAGTAGGTAAGGGACTGGGGTCTTCCGCTGCATTATGTGTAGCAATTTGTCGTGCTGCTAATGTTGAAAATATTAAAGAAATAGCTGATTCATGTGAAAAATTTATACATGGAAATCCAAGTGGTATAGATGTTAATCAGGTTCTAAATGATTATCCTCTTGTTTTTTCTAAAGATGCTGGAGCTAAAAAATTAGATTTTAAACTAGATGCTTTTCTTCTTATAATAGATACTGGAGTTATAGGAATAACCAAAGATACTGTTGCTAACGTAAGAAAAAATTATAAAAAAAACAAAAAATATATTGATATTTTAGGTGATATTACAGAAAAAGTTATTCCCTGCTTAGAAAAAAAACAATTAGAAAAAATTGGACAGTATATGAATTTAGCACACGATATTCTAAAAAAAATTAATGTTAGCCATGAAAAAAATGATGAAGTGGTAGAAATTTGTAACAAAAACAATGCACTAGGTAGTAAGCTTACTGGTGGGGGAAATGGAGGATGTTGTATTTCACTTTGTAAAAGCTATGAAAGTGCTAAATATATTCAGAAAAAATTAAAAGAGAAAGGATTCTTATCATGGATAGTTTCAGTATAGGATATGCAAATATTGCTTTAGTTAAATATTGGGGGAAAAAACAAAAAAATCCCGTTTTACCATTCAACCCCAACTTATCATTAAGGTTAGATAAATTAAAAACCAAAACTAAAATAATAAAAAGTTCTTCTAATGATGACGAATTTTATATTAACGATGAAAAACAATCTAAAGAAGAATTATCTAAAATAATAAATTTTATAAATAAATTTATTCCTAAAAATAGAGAAAAAATCAAAATAATTAGTTATAATTCTTTACCAACAGCAGCTGGTCTTTCATCTAGTTCAAGCGGTACAATGGCATTAGTAATAGCATGTAATGAATACTTTAATCTCAATAAATCTAAAGAAGAATTAATATCTATTGCCAAAGAAGGCTCTGGCTCTTCATGTAGAAGTTTTTATAAAATGGCATCTTGGCTAGAAGATGGCACTGTAAAGGAAATAAAATCTGATATTAATCTAGCGATGATGGTTTTAGTAGTTAATGAAAATAGAAAAGAAATTTCTAGTAGAAAAGCAATGGAAATTTGTGTAAATACTTCCTCTAATTATAATGACTGGGTATGTAAAGCAAAAAATGATTTTTCTAATATGCTAGATGCAATTAAAAAATCAGACTTTAAAAAAATAGGCGAAATCGCTGAGGATAATGCTCTATATATGCATTCGACAACAAAAAAAGCTAATCCACCTTTTTCTTTTTTAACAAATGAAACATATAAGGCTATAGACATAGTAAAAAAATTAAGAAAAAAAGGAATTGAATGTTATTTTACTATAGATGCTGGTCCAAATGTTAAAATTTTATATCAAAGAGAAAACCAAGACTTAATATATAAGGAAGTTAAAAAACTATGGACAAAAAAAATCATTTTATGTATGGAATAGGATACGGAAAACTTTATATCTGCGGAGAATATGCTATATTAGAAAATTCTTCTAAAGCCATTATTACCTCTGTTCCTAAAAAAATTATAGCATTTATTTCAAAATCAACTAAAACTACAATTTATGACAATATGCACAATAAAGAAATTTTAATGGAAGATTACCATGAAAACTTTACAATTATTCAAAAATTAATTAATTTTATAAGAAATTATGTAGATAAATATGAAGACTTTTCATTAACAATTCATAACGAATTAATAAGTGACAATAAAAAGTATGGTTTAGGATCTAGTGGAGCTGTCTTAGTCGCAATTACGAAAGCTATGCTTAGATTTTATAATGTTTCATATGATAACCTGAAAATTTTTAAAATAATAGTTACATTCAGTATTATAAACAATCTAAAAGGATCTATGGGTGATGTTGCAGCAAGTTGTAATCAAGGGGTGATTTTTTATCAAAAATTTAATCAAGAGAAACTATATCACTATATTAAAAATAATTCCCCAAAAGAAATTATTGATAAACTTCCTTGGCCAGATCTTAAAATAGAAAAAATAGATGTTAAAGCTCCATTAGAAATGATTGCTAAATGGACGGGAGAAGCCATAGATACAAAAATTCATGTTAAAAGATGGAGCCAAAACAAAAAAGATATGTTCTTAGAAACTAACAATATAAGAAAAAAAATAAAAAGAATGTTAGAAAAAGCAAAATATAAAAGATTTATTGATAGGTCAAATCAGCTAACTTTAAGATTAAAAGCATTTTTAAAACAAAGCAATCCTAATCTTATAATTCCCATAATAAAAGATATAAGAAAAAATTTATTATATCTAGAAAGAATATCTAATATACCAATGGAAACAATAGATATGAAAAAATTTATTATGATGTATCCATGTGGAAAACAAAGCGGTTCTGGATGTGGAGATATGGTATTAGCATTTAAAACAGATACAGTGAAAAAATTTACTGTTACTTTAGATTTGAAAAAATTGTGAGGAAATTATGAGAAAAAAAGATCATATTAATATAGCACTTAGTGAAAAAACTATAAAAACAAGCTTAGATTCCTATAGAATAGATTATAATAGTATTCCATTAATAGGAATAAATGATGTATCTACAAAAACTAATATTTGTGGCGATGAATGGGAGTGGCCTTTTTTCATAAATGCAATCACAGGGGGTGGAAAAGAATGTAATAAAATAAACGATATTCTATTAGAAGTTAGCAATATCACAAATATTAAATTTTTTTCTGGATCATTTTCCCCTGCATTGTACAATGAAAAAGATAAAATCGCATATCCTAAAAACAATACATTAAATATAGGATTAGATAAATCAGTACAGGAAATTTTATCATCTTTAAAATATACTAATGCAAAATATCTTCAGCTTCATACTAATCCACTACAAGAAATGATAATGCCAGAAGGAGATAAAAATTTTGAAAATTGGTATAAAACTTTAAAAAATGTAAGAGAAAAAACAAAAGTTCCTATAATCTTAAAAGAAACTGGATTTGGAATGAATGAAAATACTATTAAAATGGCTATTGATTTAAAATTAGATGCTATTGATATTAGCGGACGTGATGGGACAAATTTTGCTAGAATCGAAAATATTAGAAGTTCTACTCCTTCTCCGTATCTTGAGGAAATTGGTTACACTACAGCTTTTTCGCTCGAAATAGCTAAAAAATATCGTAATAATATTGATATAATAGCAAGTGGAGGTATCCGAAATCCTCTTGATATAATAAAAACCTTAGCATTAGGAGCTAAAGCTTGTGGTATATCTCGAGTATTTTTAGATATATTAATAAATAAAGGGAAAAATGCTCTTATAAATGAAATACAAAAATGGCAAAAAGAAATAGTATATTTAATGATAATAACTAATTCTAAAAATATTAATGATTTATATGGAAAAATAAGAAAAATATAATAATTATAAAAAAAAGAACAATATTTTTGCTAATATCGTTCTTTTTTTATGATACTATTTTTCTTTTAAAGCATTAGAAAAGTCTTCTATAAATTTATTAATATTTTCAAAATCTTCATCACAATCTGCTTCTATTTCTATTTTTAAATTACTTGTTGGATTAACTCCTCCAGCTTTTTTTATTTGTTTATCAAATTGATCGACACATACGCAAAATTCATCATATGTTGTGTCTCCTGTGCCTACAACGCCATAAATTTTTCCATTTAAATTAAGTGAAGGAATAGTATTATATAAATCTTCCATTTCTTCTGGTAAATCTCCATCACCATAAGTATACGTTGCTATTATAAAGGCGTCAGAATCTTCTAGCAATGAATAATCACTCATATCTTCAACAAAATTGAGTTTTACATCTATATTTTTATCATCTTTAAATTTTTCCACTATTAGTTCGCTAAGTGCTTCAGTATTCCCTGTAAGACTAGCATATATTAAGTTAATATTCAATTTGAACCTCCAGAATTTTATTTTTATAAATATTTCTTAATAAATATTTTTGGCGATATTTTCAAAATAAACCTTTTAAAAAATGAATCTTTTTTAAAATACTCTTCTCTTTCTGCTATAGATAGTAAAATACTTTTTTCTAATTTTATATCATTAACATATTTAAGAGTTTCTAGATATAGATATCCACACAAATATTTTAAATAATCGTTATTATCAATATTACTAAGATATTTTTCAATTTTTTCTATCATTTTTAGTTTACGCGATATATATTCATTATTCTTTATGATATTGTCATTTAGCCTTTTACCTTCTTTTTTTATAAAACTTATATTGTCTATATATGATATATTTTTTACTATATTAAAAAGTTTTATTTTAAAATAAAGATTTTCTCCTTCTAATATATCTGTACTAAATTGTAATAAATATAAATTTAAAAATTGTTTTTTTATAGCATAAAAAGCAAGACAGGACTCTATTTTTTCTTTTTTTCTCAAAATCTCATCATTTAAAAATTCAATACCAGTTCTATTATAATCAAAAATTGTATCTTTTAATGCAATAATATCATAATATTTTGTTTTTATCTTTTTCTCAAAATTTAATAAATAATCTTGATTTAAAGACTTAACTTCTTCTTCTATAAATATGATGTATTCTCCTTTTGAATAACTTATAGCTATATTTTTTGCACTAGATCTTGAACCTAACTGTTTTTTTATATAATTTATATTTTCATAATTAAAAAACAACTCATATATATTTTCTATTTCATTAGTCATCAAATCATCTATTATAAGTATTTCAAAATTTTGTTCTTTTTGTAATAGTAAATTTTCTATTATATTTTTTAAATTTTCCTTTTTTCTATAAGAACTTAAAATTATCGAAAATCTATAGTCTCTTTTTGCTGTTTTTAATTTTTTTATAAGTATTTCATCGTTTATTAAAATAGTATCAACAAAAATATCTTTTGTAAAATTTAAATTTTTCATTACTATTTCCTCTACTAGTAATATTCTATTTTGATTATACCATATAATATGAAAATTTAGTAAAAATTTATTTTTTATAAAAAAAGATTAGCAATGCTAATCTTATAATATAGTATAACACATACCTATAACTCCAGGTCCTAAGTGGGTTGCTATTACTGGACCTATTTCTCCTACTTCTATATTTATATTTTTATAATTACTTTCTAAATACTCTTTTATTTCTTCTGCCTTTTCTATATTATTAATATGTAAAACGCTAATATATATATTCTTACCTATATTTTTAGTATAATATTCATCAAAAAGTTCATACATTTTCTTTATAGTTTTCTTCAATGTTCTTATTTTTTGATAAGGAACTATTTTTGTATTTTCAAAATGTAAAATAGGTTTTACTTGAAGAAGACTTCCTATTATTGCTTCTGCATGAGTTAATCTTCCTCCTCTTTGTAAATGTGAAAGATCATCTACAACAAAATATGCCCTTGAAATTTTTTTCATTTCATCTAATTCATTTATTATTTTTTCAGGGCAAACTCCTTCTTCTATTAATCTCAGTGCTTTTCTAACATAATATGTTTCTGCCTGACATGAAACTTCAGAATCAAAAGTATGCAATTCTATTCCCTCAACCATTAAAGATGCTGTTTTATAAGATGAATATGTACCACTTATACCACTAGATAACGCTATTGCTATAACGTCTGTATATCCTTCTTTTTTTAAATTTTGTAATACTTTTACTATTTCTCCTATAGCAGGTTGAGATGTTGTAGGAAATTTTTTTCTTTCTTTTGACAAATATTTTAGATATTCATCCATATTTATGTCTAATATTTCTTTTTTTACTTGTTTATCAATATTTACAGTTAAATAAACAATTCTTAAATTTTTATTATTTTTTAAGGCATTGTCCATATATGCTGTTGAATCTACAAGTACTGCTGTTTTTTTCATATACTTACCTAATCTTTCTAATAATTGGTTATTTTTTCTACATGATATAATTCTAACTCTACCTTAGTAGATCTTCCCATAAGTTCTATAAGAACATCCACTTTGTAATTTGGTAAATCTATGTTTGATACAATTCCTTCCATATCTGAAAAAGGTCCAGAAATAATTTTAACTCTATCTCCTTTTTCCATATCAATTTCAGATATACTTGCTAATCCCATTTCTTTTAAAATAAAATTTATTTCTTCAGGTAATAAAGGTTCAGGTTTACTCCCTCCCCCATGAGATCCTACAAATCCTGTTACTCCAGGAGTATTTCTTACTATAAACCATGACTCATCTGTCATTACTAATTCTACTAAAACATATCCTGGAAAAGTTTTTTTATTTATTTCTCTCTTTTTACCTGTTGGAGTAGTTATTACTCTTTTTTCTTCTGGTACTACTATTCTAAAAATTTTGTCTTGCATATTTAACGTTTCAACACGTTTTTCTAAATTGTCTTTTACTTTATTTTCATATCCTGAATATGTATGTATAACATACCATTCTTTATTAATTGTATTTTCTTCCATTTTAACTCCTTACTTCATTTGTCTTAAAACTGTTGATATCCCCAAATCAACAAAATAAATAAAAGCCATAATTATTGCAACAGAAAAAATTACAATAGCTGTTTTTCTTAAAAGTTCTGGCATAGTAGGCCAACTTACTTTTTTTATTTCAGTTACTACTGCTTTTAAAAATTTAATCATTATCTACCTCTCGTAATTTAAAAATTTACTCAATATAGACACTATTATACTATATTAAATTATTAAAGTCTATTAATTATAAATATTATATTATCTTAATAATTAAATTTAATAGTATTTCATTAAAAATATTTTTCCTTTTACAAATATTATAATAAACTTTTTAATTATTAATTTTTAAAAAAATCTAATAAGTAACTATGTACTTATTAGATTAAATAACACTATTTATTTTAAACATTTTTTGATTCTATTAACAACAGTTTCTTTGCCTAATAATTCTAAACTTACACTTAATTCTGGACCATGAGTTTCTCCAGTTACAGCTACTCTTATAGGCATAAATAAATTTTTTCCCTTTACTTTTGTTTCCTTTTGTACTTCTTTTATAATTTTTTTTATTTCTAAAGCATTAAATTCTTTTAATTTTTTTATTTTTTCTAATAGAGAATTGAAAACAATACTGTTAGTTTCAATTTCTAATATTTCTTTTTCTTGATCAGTAAACTCTAATTCTTTTTTAAAAAATTGTGTTGTTAATTCTACTATTTCTGCTCCATAACTCATCTGTGGTTGATATAATGATATCAATTTTTCATACCATTCTTTATTTTGTTCAATTTTTTCTTCTGTAGTTATCCCTTTCTTAACCAAAAATGGTAATGAAAGATCCTTTATTCTTTTCAAAGGTTGTTTTTTTATATATTGATTATTAATCCATGTTAATTTTTGATTATCAAAAAATGCTGGTGAAGTGCTTAAACGTCTTTCATCGAATATTTTACAAAACTCTTCTTTAGAGAAAATTTCTTCTTCTCCCTCTGGAGACCATCCCAAAAGAGCTATAAAATTAAAAATTGCTTCTGGTAAATATCCCAAATCATCATACTGTTCTATAAATTGAATAATACTTTCATCTCTCTTAGATAATTTCTTTTTATTTTCATTTACTATCAAAGTCATATGTCCAAATTTTGGTGGCTCAATTCCTAATGCTTCATAAACTACTAATTGTTTTGGCGTGTTAGATACATGGTCATCTCCTCTTAAGACATGAGTTATTCCCATTAAATAATCATCAATAACTACGCAAAAATTATATGTAGCTACTCCATTATTTTTTAAAATAACAAAATCTCCAAAATCTTTCCCTAAAAAAGATAATTCACCTTTTACCATGTCATCCCATTCATATTTTCCATCTTTTGGAACTCTAATACGAATTGAAGGTTTTCTTCCCTCTCTTTCAAAAGCTTCTTCTTGTTCCTTTGTTAAATGAGCATGTTTTCCACTATATCTAGGAGGTAATCCTTGTTTTTTTTGTTCTTCTCTCTCTTCTTCTAACTCTTCTGCAGTCATATAACATTTATATGCTTTACCTTCTTTTAATAGTTTTTCAGCATATTTTTTATATATATCTAATCTCTCTGACTGTCTGTATGGGCCACAATCTTTTTCTTTAAAAATACCTTCATCATAATCCAAGCCCAACCATTTCAAATATTTAAGCTGACTTCTTTCGCCTTCTTCTTTATTACGTTTAAAGTCCGTATCTTCTATTCTTAATACAAAATCCCCATTATAGTGTTTTGCAAATAAATAATTGAAAAGAGCCGTTCTTGCATTTCCTATATGCAAATTACCTGTTGGCGAAGGAGCATATCTTACTCTTACTTTTTTCATTTTAACACCTCATATTATAAAATGTAATTTTTTAAACTAATTATACACTAGCAATTTGTAAAAATCAATAAATGATAAATTTATATACTTATCTCTACTTATATATTACTAATATGTATTTTATATTGTATTTTTTAAAATAAAATTTATTTTTCTAAATATTATTAAATATATTTAACATAGGTTGCCAAGCTAATTATAAAAACAGCAAAAATTTTTACAATAATTTATATTTTACTAAACATTTAAAAAGTTATAAATACTTTTTGTCTTTCTTACTCTATATAGAATTTTTTTTCTTTATGTTATATAATATATTATTATAATATTATACTTAAGAAAGAGGGGTTTTTGATGTTACAAATAAGTATATTATTACCGCTTCTTGCGATTTTTATAATACCTTTAATAAGGAAGAAAATTAGAAATGTACATTTGGGATATTTCGTTTTCTTTATTCCATTAGTTATATTTGTTTATTTTGTTAGCAAAATAACAACTATTTATAATGGTAATAACATAATTAGCAATTTAAATTTTGCTTCTAATGTTGGACTTGATTTGAACTTAAAACTAGATGGATTATCATTACTTTTTTCTCTTCTTATAACAGGAATTGGTACACTAGTAATAATATATTCTATATTTTATATGAATAAGGAAGATAGTAAATTACATAAATTTTACATATTTCTTATGATTTTTATGGCTAGTATGCTTGGAATTGTCTTATCAGATAATATGCTAAGTATGTATATGTCTTGGGAGTTCACTTCTATTTCATCATTCTTGCTAATTAGTTATTGGCATGAAAGTGAAGTTTCTAGAAAAGGGGCATTAAAATCTCTATTAATCACAGTATTAGGTGGACTTTGTATGCTAGTTGGAATCTTTATTATCAGAGAAATTACTGGAAGTTTCAATTTAACACAAATAATTGATTTTTACAAAAATACAAGTGATAAATCTAATTATACATTTATTGCAATGGTGTTACTTATTATTGGAGCCTTTACAAAATCAGCACAATTCCCATTTCATATATGGCTTCCTGATGCTATGGCAGCTCCAACTCCTATAAGTAGTTATCTACATTCGGCTACAATGGTAAAAGCAGGAGTTTATTTACTTCTTAGAACTAGTATTATTTTTTCTTTAAGCTACAAATTTAGTACTATACTAATTATTTTTGGTACTTTAACAATGCTTATAGGATCTATAAATGCTGTTTTCTTAAAAGATTTAAAAGCTATATTAGCATATTCAACAATAAGTCAATTAGGTATGATGATAATTATGATTGGTATAGGTAGTTTAGGACTTTATAATAATCAAAATGTTATTTATACTTTTGCATTTTATGCAGTATGTTTTCATATTCTTAATCATGCAGTTTTCAAAGCATGTTTGTTTATGATTGCAGGTATAATAGATCATACTGTTAATTCTCGTAATATATCATTAATAAGAGGAGCGAAAACTTTTTTACCAATAAGTTTTATTATTAGTATATTAGCAGCATTATCTATGGCTGGTGTTCCTCCATTTAGTGGATTTTATTCTAAAGAATTTTTCTTAACCGTTGTTTATCAACTTGCTAATATAAGTAGTATTTATTATTTAGTAATATTATTAATAATTATTGCTTCTATTGGTACTTTTGTATATTCAATTATTTTAGCTTTCAAACCTTTTTTAGGAAAATTCGATGATGCTATTTTAAAAGATAGAAAATTACATAAACCTTCTAAAGGATTTATTATTTCACCATTAATATTAGCTATATTAACTTTAATAAATAATTTTTATAAAGACTATTTAGTTATACCAGCTCAACAATCTATAGTCTATAATAAGCAATTTATATCTAATATTAAACATAATAATTTAATAACTACAGAACTTTTAACATCTATAGTAATTATTATTTTAGGTCTGTTAATATATTTTACATTTGCAAATAAAAATAAAATTTATAGTTATAATCCAGTAATAGTTAATATTCAAGAATTATATAATAAAGGTGGCTTTATTATTCATAGTGTATCTAAAATTTTACATGATAATTTTGTAACAAATAGATTAAGAAGAAATATGAGTTATATCTTCTTATCCCTATCAGCAACAATTATTTTCGGCTACTTTTTCTTAGATAAACCCAAGTTAATTGGTAACTTTTCTAAGATACATTATATGAATATTATAATAGCAATAGGAATTATTGTTTGTTGTATTGCACTATCTAAGATGACAAATAGAATTGCTATAATAATGACATCTTCTGGTGTTGGTTTTATGATGACAGCACTATATGTAACATTTAGAGCA
The DNA here is from genome assembly GCF_001553005.1 of Gemelliphila asaccharolytica. Classification (GTDB taxonomy): domain Bacteria; phylum Bacillota; class Bacilli; order Staphylococcales; family Gemellaceae; genus Gemelliphila; species Gemelliphila asaccharolytica. Next base: position 15,114 of record NZ_KQ959858.1, read on the forward strand.
CCAGACCTTGCTATGACTCAATTTGTTATTGAATCTATATCAACCATAATATTTTTAATAGCTTTCATATTACTTACAAAAAACACTAAACATATTGAAAAAATAACCTTTAAATTTACTAATGCTTTTATAGCGATAATTACAGGTATTAGTTTTATTATTGTAGGACTTGTTTCTTATGCATATAAAAATCCTTCAATAATAAGTCCATTTTATAGTAACAACGTTGTTCCTTCTGGTGGAGGAAATATAGTAAATGTTATAATCGTGGACTTCAGAGGATTTGATACTCTATTTGAAATAACTGTAATGAGTATGGTAGCATTAATTATTTATTCAATGTTCAAAATTATGAAAAAAGGAGAATTTAAAAATGAAAACTAATGAACTTATATTGAAAACATTAGCTGGTATTATTTCCACATTTATATTTTTATTATCTCTTTATTTATACTTTGGAGGACATTTTGCTCCTGGTGGTGGCTTTGTAGGAGGATTATTATGTACTATGGCACTTAGCCTTTTAATGTTTACATATGGAATAAATAAAATAAATAGTATTTTAAAAATAAATTACATATATGTGATTGCACTAGGACTTGTCTTTTCTATATTTACAGCAATAAGTGGAATATTTTTTGGAGAAAATTTTTTCAAACATCACTTTACACATATACACTTTCCCCTAATAGGTGAAGTTGAGCTTCATACAGCTGCACTATTTGATCTTGGAGTTTATTTTGTAGTTGTGGGAGTTTTAATGACTATTATCATATCATTTGGAAAGGACGGAAAATAATATGGAATTTTATATGATAATTCTTTGTGGCATCCTAGTCAGCTTTGGAGTTTATATGATGCTTTCTAAAAGTACTATAAGGATTATAATTGGAGTTGGACTTTTTAGCCATGCAGCAAACCTTATAATACTAATTTCTGGTGGACTTTATGATGGAGCTATCCCTATTATTTCTGAATTGGGAAATAATTATATTGACCCTATCCCGGCTGCACTTATACTAACTGCAATTGTTATTGGATTTGCAGTAACTTGCTTATTAATTTCTATTTACATATCTAATTATAAACTCAAAAATACAGATGATATAAGTATTTTAGAAGATATAGACTATATCAAGGAGGTAAATAAAGATGCTTAGTAATTTACCTGTAATACCTATAGTTATTCCTCTTCTTTTTGCAGCAATAACAATATTTTTTAAAAATAATACTGTAAAACAAAGACAAATAACTTTTGTAGCTACATTATTAGTACTTGCTAGTGCTATTTACAATACTATAAAAATTTATAAATATAAAGCTCTTATTTTAGAAATGGGAAACTGGAAAAGTCCATTTGGAATAACATTAACTCTTGATGGAATAAATAGTATTTTAATTTCTATCTCGTCATTTGTATTCTTAATGACTTTAATATATTCGTTTAAAACTGTTGATATAAACACAGAAAATAGTTTCTTCTATACTGGATTTTTACTTATAATGGTAGGAATCAATGGAGCTTTTACTACAGGTGATATTTTTAATTTATTTGTTTTTTATGAAATATTATTAATGTCATCATACCTACTTCTTTTAGTAGGAACAAAAAAAGAACAAGTTAAATCGTCAATAAGCTATGTTCTTATGAATGTTTTTGCAGGTAGCTTATTTGTAATAAGCGTAGCATATTTATACACAATAGTTGGTAGTCTAAACATGGCTTATATTTCTAAAACCATTTCATTATTACCTGATAAAAGAGGAGTTTACCTTGTAGGTGCTGTGATGATTTTTGTTTTTGCCATGAAGGGGGCTTTATTCCCTCTATTCACTTGGATGAATAGAGCATATGCTGCACCTCCTATTGGTGTGTCCGTAATATTTGCTGCTCTACTAACAAAAGTAGGATTATATTCAATCATAAGAACATACAGCTTATTTTATTATGAATCTAGTTTTATAAAATACTTTTTACTATTCTTAGCAACAATATCTATAATAGCTGGTTCTATAGGAGCTATTTATCAAAAAAATTTAAAACAAATTATTATATTTAACATAGTAATTTCACTAGGAATTATGGTAGCTGGAGCATCGACTTTAAATAATAGTGGCCTAAAAGGAGTAATTTTATATGCAATTCATGATATTTTACTAAAATCTGTATTATTCCTAATAGTTGGAATTATAATCTATATTTGTAATGTAAAAAATATCAAAAAATGTGGACTTATAAATAAATATCCTTTACTAGGATGGACATTTTTTATATCTTCACTTTGCTTAGCGGGTGTTCCTCCATTTAGTGGATTTTATGGAAAAGCACTTATTTTAAGAGGACTTATCGAGGAAAAACAAATTTTAGTAGCTATTCTAGTAGCTCTTTCTGGGCTTATTATACTCTACTCTCTTATTAAAATATTTTTAAATATATTCTACGATAATATAAATAAAACTCTAGAATTCAAGCCTTTACCTAAAATTTTAATGTTCCCTGTTTTGATGCTTTTAGCATTAGCTATAATTATAGGACTATGTAGTAATTTAATAGATCCATTTTTACAAAATGCAACTAACACAATAATAAATCCGCAAATATATATAGACCTAGTACTAAAGAAAGGATAATTCATTATGACAATTCAATTTTTAATAAATATATTTTTTGGAATTCTTTGGATGTTCTTTGCTAGTACATTTAGCCATGAATACTTTTTTATTGGATTCTTTTGGGGAATTATAGTAATCTGCATCTTTAGAAAATATATGCCAGGAAAACAATTATACTTTATCTACTTATATAAATGGATAAAACTTATTTTATTATTTTTAATAGAATTACTAAAAGCTGATATAAGTGTTTTAAAACTTATGTATAAACCTAAACTAGATGTTAATCCTGCTATTTTTGAATACCCTTTAGAAATCAAGAAAAATTGGCAAATAGTTATGCTATCAAATATGATAACTTTGACTCCCGGAACAATAACAGTCAATATAAGTCACGACAATTCAAAACTATTTATACATAGGTTAGATACAGAAAATATCCAAGAAGAAATACTTGCTATAAAAGAAACATTTGAAAAATCAATATTGGAGGTAAGCTAATGGAAAAAATATTAAATATTACTATACTTTGTGGTATTTTTATATCGTTTATTATGATTATTTTTCTTTTATACTATATGGTTAGTAAAAAAAATATATATGATAAACTTATTGCAAGCGACCTTATAGCTATGCCGTTAATATCTTCTATCGTTTTAGTAAGCATGTATTACAAAACACTTTCTTATATTACATTAATACTCATTATATCTATAATTTGCTTTGTTGGTACCGTGGTTACTACCAGATTTCTTTCTCGCAAGGAGGTTTTAAACAATGATAATAAATAAGATAATAACTATAATAATTATCTTTCTTATAATACTAGCTATTATAGCTATGGTGAGCACTATATTAGGTTTTATAAGATTACCTGATGAAATATGTAAATTACACGCTTCAGGTGTTACAGGATCTTTTGCTGTCGAATTAATTTTAATAGCTGGATTTTTATTCTTTTATAAATATTTAAATACCTTAGAATATAAATTAATATTAGCTATTATATTTATAATATTAGTTTCTCCTATAACAGCACATATGATATCATTAACGTCTATTATTTATAAAAATAATGCTTTTTTCAAAAGAAAAAATCAAGTTGATAATTTGATTAATGATATAAAAAAATTTAATAATAAAGAAACAAATTAAAATTTTAAAATAAAAGTTCCTTTTAGGGAACTTTTTATTTTAAAACAATATAAACTACTAAACTACTTTAAAATTTTAATTTATATATTAATTATTTATAATTTTTAAAATTCCATAAAAAGAAATTTATTTTCTAATACTAAACAAAATTAGTGATGTAATTGACTAATACAAAATAATATAGTATTATCATCATATAAATATTTAATAATTTAAGGAGATTTTCCATGAGAAAATATTTCGGAACTGATGGTATAAGAGGAATTGCCGGAAAAACTCTTACAGCTGAATTAAGCTACAAAGTAGGAAGAGCTTTAGGACATCTTCTTATTTCTAAAAAAGATAATCCAAAAATAATTATAGGAAAAGATACTAGAATTTCTTGTGATATGATAGAAAATTCATTAGTATCAGGATTAACAAGTGTTGGTGTTAATGTTATGATAGCAGGTGTAATCCCTACTCCAGCTATTGCTTATTTAACTGGAATTTTGAACACAGATAGTGCAATTATGATATCTGCATCGCATAATCCATATCAAGATAATGGAATAAAAATATTTACAAAGGATGGATTTAAACTTACTGATGAGGAAGAATTAATTATAGAAAAACTTATAGATGATCCTACAATTATAAAAAATCAAATAAATGATAAAATTGGAAAAGTATATTCATCACTTGAAGTTTCACAAAAATATATTCAACATATTAAACAAGCAGTCAATACAAACTTTGAAGGTATAAAAATAGCACTAGATTGTGCAAATGGTGCAACTTCATCCATTGCTCCATTTGTCTTTGGAGATTTAGAAGCTGATATAGAAACTATTGGATGTATGCCTAATGGTACTAATATAAATGACAATGTAGGCTCAACGAAATTAGATACATTAAGTGACTTTGTTAAAAACAATGATGTAGATTTTGGTTTTGCATTTGATGGTGATGGTGACAGAGTTTTAGCAGTAGATAATGAAGGAACACACATATGTGGAGATAAAATAATGTTTATTATTGCTAAATACTTAAAAGAAAAAAATAAACTTAAAGATAATATGGTAGTTTCTACTGTAATGAGCAACATAGGATTTTATAAAGCTTTAAAAAATATTGATATTTCATCTATTAAAACTTCAGTAGGAGATAGATATGTTGTTGAAGAAATGAAAAAAAATCATTACTCACTTGGAGGAGAACAATCTGGTCATATCATACTTTTTGATTATGCATCTACTGGAGATGGAATACTAACATCTGTTTTTTTAACATCTATAATAAAAGAGAAAAAAACTACCCTTAAAAAATTGGCAGAAGAAGTAACTATTTTTCCACAAAAATTAATTAATATTAAAGTTGAAAATAAAAATGAAGTTATGAATGATAATGAAATATTAAATGAATACAAAAAAATAGGAGAAGAATTAAAAAATAAGGGGAGAATTCTTCTAAGACCTTCTGGAACAGAAAATCTAATAAGGGTTATGGTAGAAGCGGAAACGGATGAAATGGCAGATTTATATTCAAATAAACTAGCTCAATTTATAAAAGAAAAATATTGTTAATAAAAAAATTAGTAGTTAATAAATTAACTACTAATTTTTTTTATTTACTTTATTTTACTATGTTTAGCGGAATATAAAAAGTATATTAATAATCCCACTACTATCCATATAATAGTTATTAACCACGTTGTTAAAGTTACACTATATAGTAATGCAGCAAATAACAATATTGCTACAATAGGAATAAATGGCATAGCAGGAACTCTAAAACTTCTTTGTGCATCAGGATGAGATTTTCTAAATTTAATTGTAGAATAAGCAACTAACATAAATGCACATATTGTAGCCACATTAGCTATTTCTGACAGTTGTGCTAATGGTAAAAATCCTGTTAATACCGCTGTTAAAATTCCTACAATTACTGTCATTATATTTGGTACCTGATTTTTATTAACATATGTCAATTTTTTTGGTAATAAACCATCTCGTGCAATTGTAAATGATATTCTTACACTCGCATACATAAATGACAATACCCCAGCTATTAGTCCTATACTAGCTCCAAGTGAAACAATTCCAGCTACTTTTGTTTGACCTATTTGATGTAATGAATAAAATAACGCATTACCTGTTCCTAATTCTGAATAATGTACTGTACCAGTTAAAACTAATGATACCAAAATAAATAATGTTGTACATATTACTAATGTTAATAATATTCCTCTAGGTAAAGTTTTTTGCGGATTTATAGTTTCTTCAGCAGATGTTGATATAGCATCAACTCCTAGAAACGCAAAGAATACTATTGTAGAGGCAGCCATTACTCCTCCAAAACCTGTTGGTGCAAAATTACTAGTCCAATTAGAAGTGTTTACATAAAACGCCCCAACTACTATAAATAGAATAACTATACCTATTTTTATAGTGGCAAGTAAATTTGTAACAAACTTGCTTTCACTAGTTCCTCTTAATAAGAGTAACATTAAGCATAATGTCATAATTATAGCTGGAACATTCCCAAATCCGCCTTCACTAGGAATAGTTACAAATTCTTTTGGAATATTCAAACCAAAACCAGATAATAATGACACAAAATATGCAGACCAACCATTCGCTACTGCTGCTGCTGTTAGGATATATCCTCCCAATAATGTCCACCCTATTACATAAGCTATTATCTCACCTACTGATACATATAAATAAGTATATGTACTACCACTTGATGGAATTGCTGAAGCCATCTCAGCATAACACATAGCAACCAATGCACAAGCAAGTCCTGCCAATAGAAATGAGAAAATTACTGCTGGTCCAGCTGCTGCTGAAGCTATACCAGATAATACCATAACACCAGAACCAACAATAGCACTAAGACCAAATAACACTAGGTCGAATGTTTTTAAAGTAGGTTTAAGTGTTTTCTTTTTATTTTCCTGTAGGATACTTTCTAAATCTTTTTTCCTAAGAATATTCATAGTTATCTCCTTCTATTGTATACCCACACACACTCATTATAATATATAAATTATTTTTTGTAAACTATAAAATAGTAACAGATAAAAAATATTGTTTCTTTATTAAGAAAATTTTTTAATAAAATTATAAAGGGTTTTCAAGTGTACTGCTGTAGCACCTTCTTTATGATATTTTTGAGGAGTTGTTCTGAATGCTGTTCCTGCTATATCTAAATGTATCCAATCTGTATTATTACATAAAAACTCTTTTATAAACAGTCCAGCTGTAATCATTCCAGCATTTCTTCCTGCTGAGTTTTTTATATCAGCTATTTTGGAATTATTTAATTTTTTAAATTCTTCATCTATGGGCATCAGCCACACTTTTTCTCCGCTATTATTAGTTTCATTTTTAAAATCTTCAAAAAATTTTTTATTGTTTGTTAAAGCTCCTGTATAGGTTTCTCCTAGAGCGACTAAACACGCACCTGTTAAAGTAGCTATATCTATTATTTTTGTAGCTTTTAAATTTTTGTTTGTATAATATACTGCATCAGCTAGGGTTACTCTCCCCTCTGCATCAGTATTATTTATTTCTATAGTTTTTCCAGATAATGAATAACATACATCACCAGGTTTATATGATGATCCACTAATCATATTTTCACATGCTGCTACCACTGCTACTACATTAGCTTTGACTTTTCTTTTGGCTATCAAATTTATTGCTCCTATTACAGTGGCTGCACCTGCCATATCAAAATTCATATTTTCCATGCCTTTTGTCGTTTTTATTGAATATCCCCCACTATCATAGGTAATTCCTTTACCTACCAAACCATATATTTCTTTACTAGAATTATTATTCATATATTCCATAACTATAAATCTAGGTTCCCTTATTGACCCCTTTGCTACTGATAAAAATGCATTAAGTCCAATTTTTTTACATTGTCTTTCGTCATATATATTTACCTTTATACCATTTTGGGTAAGTCTATCATTACAAATATTAGCTAATGTTTCAGGATATAAATACTCTGCTCTTTCATTAACTAAATCTTTAACAAAATATATTTCACTCATTATATCTTTTGTTTCTTTTAAAATATATAAAAATTCTTTTTCACTTATATTAGTTTTAATATTTATTATAATGTCTTTTTTTTCTTTTTTAGCTGTTTTATATTTATCAAATTTATATGCACCATAATAAAATCCCTCTATAGCAGCTTTTATATATTCAATATCGTCCATTAATGATACTGTAAATATATATTCTTTCTTAGATACTAAATAATTATATAAATTAAAGTAAGCTTCTCTGTACTTATCTGCTGTTAATTGTTTTTTTAACCCTAAACCTAAAAGCACTTCTTTAGTAGAGTTATAAGGTAAATTAGCATAAATATCCAAAAATTCACAACTAAAAATATCATTTTCTTTTACATATTCATACAAATTACTATTTAAATTAAATTTAGAATCTGAAAAAGTTTCTGTTACTATTACACCATCTATTTGATTGTATCTAAAAATCATTATATTCTCCTACATATTATCTATTATTTTTTTTACTATCTCTTTAGCTTCTATTATTGTATCCGCTAAATTATTATTTTTCATCAGCATTCCTGTTAAATACATATTAGGATAATTTTCTGAAATATGTTTATTTATCTTATCTATATTTTTCTGATAATCTTTATTTATCATAATATTATCTTCAATTTTTTTTGTTAAAAATATATCTTTATATTCAAAATCACCATGTATTTCTTTTAACTCATTTATTAAAATATTTATTATTTCTTTATCACTTTTTAATAGTAAATTTTTAACTTTATCCTGTCTTTTAACGTAAATTTTTATTATATCTATATTATTTACTTTTATTTCTGTCCATTTATTAGTAAAATATTCAATATTTGTTATATTTTTATTAGAATTTTTATTAAAAATAATTTCTCCTATACTTGTATTTAAACTTATTTTCCCTTTTTCACATATGATAGTAAGAAGAATACCAGAATTATAGCTTAAATTTTTGTAATAATCACATAATACTCTATCATTTCTAAAATAATGTAAAAATTCTTTATAATTTGTGGATACTATCAAATAATCATATATATACTTATTATTATTAATTGTCAAAACATATTTAGAGTTTATTTTTTCTATTTCTTCTACTTTTGATTTCAAATCGATAAATACCCTACTTCCAAAATAACTTTCTAAATTTTCCATAATAGAAGTCAGAGTAAATTTAAGTCTATATTCTTCTCCAAAATAAATATCTCCATCTTTTTGTTTATTGTACATATTTTCTAAAATTTTATTTAATTTCTTGTTCTGTATTGCAATTAGAGATAATTCTTGCAAAATTATAGAAAAATTTTGATTGGATATGTCACTACCATAATAACTGGTTAATAAAGGTTCTATGACCTTATAATAAACATTTTTATTAATTTTTTTTAAAAAGAATTCCTCTATTGTGATAGAATTTATATTTTTTATTTTCTCATCTTTATATAAATTGAATATTAATGATATTTTTTCTAAGATAGTAAATACATTGCTATGTAACAATTCTATTTTATCTAAGGGATAAGAAAAAAACATTTTTTCTGGAAAAGTTTTTATTTCACTATTATCATATATTACTTTCATTTTTTTCTTGCTTTTTATTAGATATTTATATAACCCTAATTCTAATATTAATTGAAATAATGGTCCTACATTTCTGACAGAACTATACCATCCATTATCATATATTTCTTGACCATATTGGAATTTACTAAGATTACTTTCTGAAAGATGTTCTTTTTTTTCTATTATATTAATATTAAACTTTTTCGATTTTGAATTTAATACTCTATCCAAAAAATACGCAACTGCTACTGCAGAAATATTCCCTCCAATAATTGCTATATTTTTCATAAACCTCTCCTATAAAGATTTTTTCAATAAATATTTTATTAATCCAATATTTACTATATAAACAATAAAAATTACTACACAATTTACGACAGAAAAATCTACTATTACTAATACTATAGAAAGTATAGCAGAAAAAATCATAACTATTCTTTTTATTATCAAAATAAAACTTTTTAATTTTAAATGTTCTTCAATTGGCAAAATATGGCACCATAATATATTATTAAATTTTCTATACATTGGAATCAATTGAATTATAGACAAATAACTAAAAAATACTATAATAACTGAAGATACATAAATATTTTTAAAAGTTGCTCCTACGAATAGCATCACAACTAATAACCTTGCTAATAAAAAAACTGTATTTTGTTGTCTTAAAAAAGATCTTAAATAATAAAATTTATATGCGTTATTACTATTAAAATTTTTACTATCTAGTTTTTTTAGTAATATGTCAAAATATTTTCTTCTTGCTACCTTGACAGTTTTTATAGGTACATCAACAAACATATTTATAAATTTTAAATATTTTTCTATTCTATTGTTATCGTATTTTGCAGCATTTTCCCAATTTATATATTTTTCTAATTTTCTATTAAAAATTAAAAATAGTAATATAGATAGTATAAAAAATGGAATAAATATATCTATAAATAATAAATTTATTAAAATAAATAAATATATTAAAAAAATTATAATATTATCTTTATTATTTAAATGGTCATAAAAAACCTTATAAAATTTATAAAATGTTAAAAATATAGTTGATATTAACATAGATAAAAAATAAAATATTATTTTATACTCAATTCCTAAAACATGAATTATAGGATATGAAACAAAAATAAAAATTATAATTAAAAAAAATTTTTTAGAAATAGTATTTAATATAATACTTTTTATTATACTTTTATAATTTTCTTCTTGAGGAAGTAAAAATACAGAGTCGGCATCTTTTATATAAGTTTTTACTTTTATTGTTGTTAAAATATATATTAACAATATTTGAATTATAAATATTACTGAATATAATTCTAACTTTGTTGAGTTTTTTAACCAATTTGAATAATTAAATATAATTGCTCCTACTAATATAAGTAAAAACATTAATAAATGCGAATTTAATATGTATTTTGTATATGCTAATCTTTTTTCTTTTTCTTTTTTTATTCTTAAATTTAATATTTTTTTTATTTCATTCATAATTACTCCTCAGTTGTTAGTGAAAGATATATCTCGTCTAACGAAGAATTTTTCATATTAAATTTATTTCTTATTTCTTCTAAACTCCCACTAGCTAATATTTTCCCATTATGAATAATCACGAAATTATCACAGTATTTTTCTGCTGTTGCTAATATGTGTGTAGACATCAAAATACTTTTTCCTTTATTTTTTTCTCTACACATAAGTTCGATAAGATTATTTATAGCTATAGGATCTAATCCTAAAAATGGTTCATCTATTATGTATAAATTAGGTTCTACTAAAAAAGCACATATTATCATCACTTTTTGTTTCATTCCCTTAGAAAAATATATAGGCAAAAGTTTCTTTTTATCTTTTAATTTAAATATTTCTAATAATTTTTCTGCAGTTTCCCAAGCCTTTTTCATGTCTATTCCATATGCCATTGCAGTTAAATTTATATGTTCTTCTAAAGTTAATTCTTCATATAATATAGGACTTTCTGGTACATAGGAAATACTACTTCTATATTCTTTTAAATTATCTTTTAAATTATAACCATTTACCTCTATTTTTCCCTCCATGGGTTTTAATAAACCTAATATATGTTTTATTGTGGTACTTTTACCTGCACCATTTAGACCTATTAATGCTGTTATACTACCCTTTGGTAATGAAAAAGTAATATCTTTTATAACAATTTTTCTGTTATATCCCCCAACTAAATTTTTAATGTTTAACACAATTTTTTCCCTTTCTTATTTTATTTAATTCTACTAATAAATTATCTACTTGTTTTTCGGTATTCTCCCTTGTTCCATTATTATCTATAACAAAGTTTGCTAATTTTTTTTTATATTCTGATGAATACTGCTTATCTATTCTTTTTATTGCTTCTATATATGTTATATTATTTCTTTTCATTAATCTATCTATCTGTTTTAACTTATCTGTATAAACAACTAAAATGAAATCTGCTAAATCATCAAATTTTGCTTCAAAAAGTAATGGGATATCTAAAAAAGTAATATTCTCAGATTTTGATATTTTTTTCAATATTTCTTTTCTTATCATAGGGTGTAAAATACTGTTTAATTTGTTTAATTTTTCTTTATTATTAAAAACAATATTACCCAATTTTACTCTAGATATTTCTTCTTTTTCAAAAACTTCTTCTGAAAATTCTTTTTTTATATATTTTTTTACTTCAGGGTACAAAATTATGTCGTGTGCTATTTTATCGGCATCTATAACTTTATATCCTTTTTTTAAAAGATAATTTGTCACCGTACTTTTACCACACGCAATACTTCCTGTTATAGCTATAATCATATTTTCCCCTTCTTCTTTATTTATAAAATTATTTTATCATACCCCTTTCTTTTTTTCTATAATTTTCTGTATTATATACTCATCTATAAATAACGAACAATAGAAATTTAAAATTTAAAAAAATATCAACTACAAAGAACAACTATTTTTTGTCTTTTTCATTGATATTTATTATTTTATTTTTTAATTATAATCGTTTATTGACAATTTTATTGTATAATTTTTTTCTTATTAATTTTAATAAATTATTTTCTATATTAGACTATTACAATTTTTTATTATTTATTTTAATTTTTTTTTGGTAAAATTATATTTAATAAAATACCACTAATTGCGGCTAGTGCCATTGAAGGTAATTCAAAATTTATACTATTAAATTTTAAAACTGCTCCTCCTATTCCTAAAACTATAATAACAGAAGAAATAACCAAATTTCTATTTATGCTTAAATCTATATTTTTATCAACCATCATTCTTAATCCACTTGATGCTATTATTCCAAATAGTAATATCGATACTCCTCCCATTACTGGTGTAGGTATTGTTGATATAAATGCTGAAAATTTTCCTATAAAGCTTAGAATTATAGCAAATATAGCTGCTCCAGCTAAGACAAAAACTGAAAATACTCTTGTTATTGCTAACACCCCTATATTTTCTCCGTAAGTTGTGCTAGGAGGACCTCCTAATAGTGAAGCACACATCATAGCTAAACCATCTGCCAATATAGATTTATGCAAACCGGGATTTTTTATAAAATTTTTCCCTACCACTTCTGACAGAACAATTTGATGACCTATATGTTCATTTATAGTAACTATTGCAATGGGCACCATAGCAAAAACGGCTAAATTAAATGAAGGCACATAATTAATGAATGGTATAAAAAATTTTGGAAATTGAAACCATGGTGCTTCTATTATAGGAGTAAAATCTACTATACCTACCAAGCATGATACAATATAGCCAAAAATAATTCCTAATAACACTGGTATTAATTTTGCAAAACCTCTAAGAATCACACAACAAATTATTGTTATGAGTAATGTAATTATAGCTACTAAAAAATTTTGTAAACTGTATTCTTTAGTGCCATTTATTGTTCTATTCATTGCCATATCTATAGCAGTTGGAGCCATTCCTAAACCTATCACTATAATAATGGGTCCTACGACCACTGGTGGTAACAATCTTAATAGCCAATCAATACCAAATTTTTGTATGAATAATGAAATAATACCGTAAACTAAACTTGCTAAAAATGCCCCCATCATAGCTGTCTGCAAATTATTAGAAGTTGATAGTGAAATAATAGGATTTATAAATGCAAAAGAAGACCCTAAGTAAGCAGGTATCTTCCCTCTTGTAATTATAATATATATTAAAGTTCCAATACCTGATGTAGCTAAAGCGACACTAGGAGATAATCCTGTTAAAATTGGCACTAATACAGTAGCACCAAACATAGCAAATAAATGTTGTAAACTTAATGTTATCCATAATAATAACTTTGGTTTCTCATTCACATCTAATATTGGTTTTATTTGAGTTGTTTTGCTCATTAAAAACTCCTTAAATATTGATTTTTATATTTAAAAATTTCAAAAAAAAGATTAGCATATGTAATATCCAATTGCTAATCTTTTTTAAAAAATTATTTAATTATTTCTGTTACAACACCTGAACCTACTGTACGTCCACCTTCACGAACTGAGAAACGTGTTCCTGTTTCTATCGCGATTGGTGAAATCAATTCAACTGTCATTGTTACATTATCTCCAGGCATTACCATTTCAGTTCCTTCAGGTAAAGTAACAACACCTGTTACGTCAGTTGTACGGAAATAAAATTGTGGACGATAATTTGAGAAGAATGGAGTATGTCTACCACCTTCTTCTTTTGATAGTACATATACATCTGCAGTAAATTTAGTATGTGGAGTTATTGATTTTGGAGCTGCAAGAACTTGTCCACGTTCAACATCTTCACGAGCTATACCACGTAATAATGCACCAATATTATCTCCAGCTTCTGCGTAATCTAATAATTTACGGAACATTTCAACACCTGTAACTGTTGTTGATAATGGTTCATCTCTAAGACCAACTATTTCTACAACATCACCAACTTTAACTTGTCCACGTTCAACACGTCCTGTTGCAACAGTACCACGTCCTGTGATTGAGAATACATCTTCCACTGGCATCATAAATGGTTTAGCATTATCTCTTTCTGGAGTTGGGATGTATTCGTCAACGACTTTCATAAGTTCAACGATATCATCTTCGTATTTTTCATCGCCTTCTAATGCTTTAAGAGCTGATCCTTTTATTACTGGTACGTCATCTCCATCAAATCCATATTCTGAAAGTAATTCTCTAACTTCCATTTCTACTAATTCTAATAGTTCTTCATCGTCTACCATGTCACATTTGTTTAAGAATACAACAATTTTAGGAACTCCAACGTTTCTTGATAGTAAAATATGTTCACGAGTTTGTGCCATAGGACCATCTGTTGCTGCTATAACTAAGATAGCTCCATCCATTTGAGCAGCTCCAGTAATCATATTTTTAACGTAGTCAGCGTGTCCTGGACAGTCAACGTGTGCATAATGACGTTTTTCTGTTTCATATTCAATATGAGAAGTATTGATAGTTATACCACGTTCTCTTTCTTCTGGTGCATTATCAATCGCATCATATGATTTAGCTTCACCTTTCCCTGATCTTTTTGCTAATACTGTTGCTATTGCAGCAGTTAATGTAGTTTTACCGTGGTCAACGTGTCCGATTGTACCAATGTTAGCATGCGTTTTGCTACGGTCGAATTTTTCTTTTGCCATTTTTTATTCTCCTTATTGTTTGATTTATATTTTCTTAAATTAACATATTTCTATGATAATATTATTTTATAATTTTAAATTTTATTTTGCAACCTTAAAAATAAAATTTATTGTAATTATCCTTTATTTTTTTTGATTATTTCTTCAGAAATTGATTTTGGAACTTCTTCGTAATGATCAAATTTCATTGAATATGTACCTCTACCTTGAGTAGATGAACGAAGTGATGTAGCATATCCAAACATTTCTGCCAATGGAACATCTGCTGAAACTACTTGAGCATTACCTCTTGCTTCCATTCCATTAACTCTACCTCGACGAGAAGTAATATCTCCCATAATATCTCCTAAATATTCTTCTGGCATAACTACTTCTACTTTCATTATTGGTTCAAGAATAACTGGATTACATTTTTTAGCTGCTTCTCTAAGTGCTAATGATGCTGCTACTTTAAATGCCATTTCAGAAGAGTCGACATCATGGTATGAACCATCATATAATTTAGCTTTAACGTCTATTAATTCATATCCAGCTAAAACTCCATTTGCCATTGAATCTTTTAATCCTGCTTCTACTGCTGGAACATACTCACGAGGAACTACACCACCAACAATTGCATTTTCAAACTCAAATCCAGCTCCTGGTTCGTTTGGTGTGAATTCAATCCATACATCACCATATTGTCCACGGCCACCTGATTGACGTGTAAATTTACCTTGAACTTGTGCTGATTTTTTGAAAGTTTCTCTATAAGAAACCATTGGTGCACCTACAGTACATTCAACCTTGAACTCTCTTCTCATTCTATCAACAATTATATCAAGGTGAAGTTCACCCATACCTGCAATAATAACTTGTCCAGTTTCTTCATCAGTTCCCGCTCTAAATGTAGGATCTTCTTCTTGTAATTTTTGAAGTGCTGTTGTCATTTTATCTTGATCTGCTTTAGATTTTGGTTCTACTGACAATTGAATAACTGGTTCTGGAAATTCCATTGATTCCAATATAACTTCATTTTTTTCATCACAAAGTGTATCCCCAGTTGATGTAGCTTTTAATCCAACAGCTGCTGCTATATCTCCAGCATAAACTTCTGAAATTTCGTTACGTGAATTTGCGTGCATTTGTAAAATACGTCCTACACGTTCACGTTTTCCTTTTGTAGAATTTTTAATGTATGAACCTGATGATAATACACCAGAATAAACTCTAAAGAATGTCAATTTACCAACATATGGGTCTGTCATTACTTTAAAAGCAAGTGCAGAAAATGGTTCATCATCAGAAGAATGTCTTTCTACTTCTTCACCTGTTTCTGGATCTGTACCTTTTATTGCTGGTACATCTAATGGAGATGGTAAAAAGTCTACAATTGCATCAAGCATTGGTTGTACACCTTTATCTTTAAAAGCAGAACCACATACTACTGGGAAAAATTCAACTTTACATGTTGCACGACGAATTGCAGCTTTTATCTCTTCAACAGATAATTCTTCTCCTCCAAGATATTTTTCCATTAATTCATCATCTGTTTCTGCAACTGCTTCAAGAAGTTTTTCTCTATATTCTTCTGCTTTTTCCATATATTCTTCTGGAATATCTGCTACACGAACTATTTCCCCTTTTTCACCTTCATTATAAATTGCTTTCATTTGTAGCAAGTCTATAACTGCTTCGAAATTATCTTCTGCTCCTATTGGTATTTGAATTGCGTGTGCATTTGCTTGAAGTCTTTCATGGATTGTTCCTACTGAATAAAAGAAATCTGCTCCTGTTTTATCCATTTTATTTACAAAAACTATTCTAGGAACACCATATGTAGTTGCTTGTCTCCAAACTGTTTCTGTTTGTGGCTCAACTCCTGATTGTGCATCAAGAACTGCTACTGCCCCATCTAAAACACGTAATGAACGTTCAACTTCTACAGTGAAATCTACGTGTCCTGGTGTGTCTATTATATTTATACGATGATTTTTCCATTGTGCTGTTGTAGCAGCTGAAGTTATTGTTATTCCACGTTCTTGTTCTTGTTCCATCCAGTCCATTTGAGAAGCACCTTCATGAGTTTCTCCAATTTTATGGATTTTACCTGTGTAATAAAGAATACGTTCAGTGGCAGTTGTTTTCCCAGCATCTATATGAGCCATGATACCTATATTACGAGTATCTTTTAAAGAAAACGCTCTAGTCATGAGTCATTTTTCTCCTTTCATTAAATATTAAATTTTAAATTTTAAATAATAAATTTTAATTTATTACCAACGATAATGTGCAAATGCTTTATTAGCTTCAGCCATTTTATGTGTATCTTCTCTTTTCTTAACAGCAGACCCAGAATTATTTGCTGCGTCAAGAATTTCATTAGCTAAACGTTGTTCCATAGTTTTTTCTCCTCTTAAACGAGAATAGTTAACTAACCAACGTAATCCTAATGTAATACGTCTATCTGCACGAACTTCAATAGGAACTTGGTAATTAGAACCACCTACTCTACGAGCACGAACTTCTAAAACTGGCATTATATTATTTAATGCTTCATCAAAAACTTCGATTGCCTCACGTCCTGATTTTTCTTTTACTATATCAAATGATGAATATAATATTCTTTGAGCAGTACCGCGTTTCCCATCTAACATAAGTTTATTTATTAATTTTGTAACCAATTTCGAATTATAAATTGGATCTGGCAAAACATCACGTTTTGCAACTGGTCCTTTACGTGGCATTATTTTGCCTCCTTTCATACGTTTATATAGCTTTTATATTATTTTTTTTTTCTCTTTTGGTTTTTTAGTTCCATATAGAGAACGTCCTTGCATACGGTCGTTAACTCCAGATGTATCTAATGCTCCACGAATTATATGGTAACGTACCCCTGGTAAGTCTTTAACACGACCTCCACGAATAAGCACAACACTGTGTTCTTGTAAATTATGTCCTATCCCTGGAATATACGCTGTAACTTCGATTTGATTTGATAAACGTACACGAGCATATTTACGTAAAGCTGAGTTAGGTTTTTTAGGTGTCATAGTACCAACACGTGTACATACTCCTCTTTTTTGTGGTGAAGAAACATAAGTTTCTTTTTTTCTTTTAGAATTGTATCCTCTATTAAGTGCTGGTGAATCTGATTTTGCTACTTTTGATTTACGTGGTTTACGTACTAATTGATTTATAGTAGGCATCCAGTAATCCCTCCTTCCTTATTTTTTATTTTATTTCTTTTACCACACATCCAGGTGGTTCATTTGCAAGTAAAAAAATTAAGCTAAACGCTTAAAATAATAATGAAAAGTACTCACATTAAGTATATTATCATATATGTTATTGTATGTCAACATATATTTCAAAATTATTATACATTTTTATATTTCTCTACCTATTCTGTAATTTTTATATAAAATAACCTTTTCTTCTATTATATGTTACCTTTAAATTTTTTATTTTAATCTAAAAAATATTTAATTTGCTTTTTTATTTGAAATACTGCTAAATATGTGTATTAAATAGTATAAATTACAAACATCATATCATAAATGAAAAATATTATAAAATTAAAGGGTAATAAAGATATTCCTCTTAATATCATATATACTATACAAACTATCATATATTAATATTTATTCTATAATTTAACTTAAACACATTTAAACTAAGTAAATTAAATTTAAAAATTCTCTAACCTCGCCTAGTTCAAATTATTAAGATTTACAAATTTATTAAAATTTCACTCTATTCCTTTCTACTCTTTTACTCACCCTTTTTTATCTATATCTCTAAAGATTATATTTTCCCTTTACTTGTATATGTATTCTTCAAAAAAATCTTATCAATAGAAAAAACATTCTTTTTTTTACTATAAATTTTTATTACTAATTTATTTTTACACACCTAAGTATATATCAATGATTACATTTAGCAAAAATATCTTTAATAAAGACAAATACAGTTCATAATTTTAGATATTTTTATGTTTTAATAAAAATAACAAACATACTTTACCATCTATATTCTAATATTAATATTAATCTATAAATAATATATAACTTAATATATTATATTAATATAAAATTATATAAATTGTTTTTTCCGTAATAACTTTTCTTAATTTTTTTCAATAACTTAAATCTCTTCTTTTAAAATTCAATAATAAGTTTCAATTAATTATTAAATTTTAAAACCCTACTTTACTAATAATCAAAGTAGAGTTTTATTATGATGTGTGATATAATTAATACTATCTTATATTTATAGATTATACTGAAAGGATTTATAATGACTACGGAAAATAAAAATATGAACAGTGAAGATCTAAACGATCAAATGAAAGTAAGAAGAGAAAAAATGAAAGATTTGATAGACAAAGGGATTGATCCTTATGGTTACAAATTTGTAAGAACCCATCTATCAGGCGATTTAGTTGCAAAATATAACGATTTAACTAAAGAGGATTTAGAAAAGAAAAATATTGAAGTAACTATAGCAGGCAGAATTATGACTAAAAGAGGAAAAGGAAAAGCCGGCTTTGCTCACATACAAGATTTAAAAGGACAAATACAAATTTATGTAAGAAAAGACAGAGTAGAAGATCAATATGAACTATTTAAAAACATTGACCTTGGCGATATTGTAGGAATTAGTGGTATTCTTTTCAAAACAAATGTAGGAGAATTAACTGTAAAAGCCAATTCATTTATGATATTATCTAAATCTCTTAGACCATTGCCTGACAAATTTCATGGACTTAAAGATGTTGAAGAAAGATATAGAAGAAGATATGTTGATCTTATAATGAATAAGGAAAGTAAAAATACATTTATAACTAGATCTAAAATAATAAAAAGTATGAGAAAATATCTTGATGATAGAGGCTATTTGGAAGTAGAAACTCCTATGATGCATACCGTTGCTGGTGGAGCCGCAGCAAAACCTTTTATAACTCATCACAATGCACTAGATATACAATTATATATGCGTATCGCACTTGAGTTACCTCTTAAACGTCTGATTGTTGGTGGACTAGAAAAAGTTTATGAAATAGGAAGAGCTTTTAGAAATGAAGGGGTATCTACTAGACATAATCCTGAATTTACAATGATGGAACTTTATGAATCTTATGCTGACTTTCACGATATAATGGAACTTACAGAAAATATGGTTGCATACATATGTAATGAAATTCATGGAACTACTAAAATTGAATACGGAGAATACAAAATTGACCTTACTCCTAGATGGAGAAGACTTCACATGGTAGACGCAATTAAAGAAGTAACAGGTATAGATTTTTGGAAAAAAATGTCTGATTCTGATGCTCACAAATTAGCAAAAGAACATGGAATTGAAACTAGAAAAGATATGAAGGTAGGTCATATAATTAATGAATTTTTTGAAAAATTTGTAGAAGATAAACTAATTCAACCAACATTTATTTATGGCCATCCCGTAGAAGTTTCTCCTTTAGCTAAAACTAATAAAGAAGATGGTAGATTTACAGATAGATTTGAACTTTTTATTGTTGGTAGAGAACACGCTAATGCATTTACAGAATTAAATGATCCTATTGAACAAAGAAAAAGATTTATGGAACAAATGAAAGAAAAAGATGCTGGAAATGAAGAAATATATGAAATGGATGAGGATTTTGTTGAAGCACTAGAATATGGTATGACTCCTACAGGAGGTCTAGGTATAGGAATTGACAGATTAGTAATGCTTTTAACTAATTCTCCTTCAATAAGAGATGTTTTACTATTTCCTTATATGAAAAGTAAATAGAATAAAAAAACTACAGCTATTTATGTAGCTGTAGTTTTTTTTTATTTTTAAAATATTGTTAAGATAAACTTGTATCAAAACTCATATTTTTTTACATTTAGTATAAGTATTTATTCTATCCTATACCTCCTAAAATTGCTCCTATTATCAACGCTAGTACTGCTAATGCACAATAAATATATTTTCCTGTAAAATAAAACACAGAGCCTACTCTTTTATTTGCTCCTAAATTTACAGCATTCAAAGCTCTATCTTTTCCATATACCCAGAAGAACATTATTCCTGCTAAAAAGGCTCCTAGTGGACATATATAAATTGATACAAAATCCATCCATGGTGCTACTATACCTTGTATTAAAAGTGCAATACCTCCACCTATAAAATGGATTATAAAAGAAGATACGACCCTATTTAATCTCATTTTTTCTTCTAAATAAGAAACAGATACTTCATATAAGTTGATAATAGATGTTACTCCAGCAAAAAGAATACATAAGTAGAAAATTACAATTAATATTCTACCTCCTATCATAGAATTAATAACATTAACTATGTATATGAATAATAATCCAGGACCCCCTTTACTAAGAGTAGCTCCTCCTACTGCCATTGCAGGTATTATTACAAATGAAGCTAATAATGCTGCTAAAGTATCAAAAATCGCCACATTTTTAGCTGAATAAGGAATATCCTCTTCCTTAGATAAATAAGAACCATATATAACAGATCCATTACCTGCAACTGATAAAGAGAAAAATGCTTGACCAAATGCGTATATCCATAATTTTATATCTAATAGTCCTTTTAAGTTAATTGTAAATATATATTTATAACCTCCCAATGAGTTAGGTTGAAAGAAAATATATATAGCGAGTCCTAAAAATAAGAAAAATAAAACTGGCATCATTACTTTATTAACTTTTTCTATTCCTTTAGAAATCCCTTTTGATAAAATAATAAAACTTACAAAAACAGCTAATACAAGCCAAATGTTAGCTCCAAATGAAGAAGCAGTTTTTCCAAATGTAGAACCAATTTTATCCATATCATTTGAAAAAGAAGTAAGATTACCATTAACTGCATAATAAAAGTATTTAAAAACCCATCCCATTACACAAGTGTAACCTATAGCTAGTAAAAGTGACCCCAATATGGGTATTATTCCTATTATTTCTCCTATTTTCCTACTTCCTTTTTGCTCAGTACACATAGCAAATGCACCAACTGGCCCTGCTCCAGCCATTCTACCTAACGAGAATTCTGCAATAACTCCAGTACATGATATCAATGCAACAAATATTAAATAAGGTATTAAAAATGTCATTCCACCCCATTGTGAAACAAGGACTGGAAAACGCCAAATATTCCCCATGCCTACCGCTGATCCAATACAAGCTAATATAAAACCCCATCTAGAAGCAAAACCGTCTCTTTTTCTTAATTTAATGCTATCTTTCATGAATACCTCCTTGTCTCATTATTATAAGTTTTTAAGCTGTACAACTGTAAAACATCTTTGATTATAGCATATTTTCAAAATAATTTCCATATTTTTTTGAAAATTTAAAAATTTTTTATGTATTTTCTTTCTTTTTTAACTTGTTTCAAAATAATTTCATTTTAAAAATGTTATAAAATTTAAAAACTAGAGGATTTTTTATGAAAATTATCGATATATAAAAATATTATATTTAATTAATTTTATAATATAAAATGAGATATTTTAAATATTGACTTTTACATTATAATAATTTACAATTATCTTAAATAAACAAATAAGGAGTGTAAATATGTATACAACAAACTTATCTAATTTGGAATCACCTCACCTCATTTATTCAGATGATGATGAATATTCCCAGGATTTCAATACAGAATTAAATTATAATAGTGAAATTATATCAGATTATGCTGATGAACGATATAATTGTAATGAACTTATATTAGATAGAACTGAAGATGACTTTTCAGACTACTCTATGGAAATGGGATTAACAATGAATTATTCATATGATAATGATTTCAAATATGATGAAGTTAGCATATCTAATGATCAAATAATGTTAGAAAACGCTTCTGATAAATAAAATAAATTAAATATGGAAAGTAAGGCGGGAGGAGGTATCCCGCCTTTTATTGAGGGATATTATGACTAACAAAAAATTAGATTACTTTAAACTTATTATATCTTCATTAATTTTTGGTAGTATTGGGGTTTTTATTAAGAATATTAATATTCCTGCAATGCACATAGTCTTACTTAGAACTATAATAGCATCAATTTTTTTTATACTTATTTTTTTACTTACCAAAAATAAAATAGATATACAAGGAATTAAAAAAAATATTTTTCCACTTTTTTTTGCTGGATGTGCTTTAGGTATAAGTTGGGTTTTTTTATTTGAGGCCTATAGCCGTATTCAAATAAGTATAGCTACTTTAATATACTATTTTTCTCCCACAATTTTAATATTAGTTTCTCCAATAGTCTTTAAAGATAAATTAACTATTATTAAAATTTTTTGTGTTGTACTTTCTACAATAGGAATGTTTTTAGTAGCAAATATTAAACTAAATGAATTATCAGAAAATAAAGATATTTTTTTTGCATTAGTTGCTGCTTTTGGATATACTTTCTTAGTTATATTCAATAAAAAAATTTATAAAGTAGACGGAAATACAACAACCTTTGTAGAAATGATAATAGCTACGGTGATTCTAGCTATTTATCTATTGGTTATAAACAAGGAAATGCTTATTTTGCCTGCAGATACAATAAGTATAATTTTTATAATTATAGTAGGAATTATTCATACTGGTATTGCTTGTTTATTCTATTTTTCTGCTGTCAACAAGTTGCCTACTACTAATGTAGCTTTACTTACCTACATAGATCCTATATCTGCTCTTATTTTTTCTTATATTTTCTTAAATGAAAAACTAAGTATTTTTCAAATTATAGGTGCATTTTTAATATTGGGAACATCTATTCTTGTTCAAATACCTAAAAAAAATAAATAAAAAAATTGAAAGGCTTATTAAAAAATTATTATTTTAATAAGCCTTTTTGTAGTACATATTAATACTTATTTTTTATATACCACTATGAAAATATAAAAATTTATTTTATATATCAACTTTTTATTTTATTTTTAATTATTTGTTCTTTTATCTTAATATCATAATAATCATTTATACTTTTTAAGCTTTTTATTTTATTTATATAAATGTTGGCAACGGAAAATATAACTATAGATACCAAAACTAAAGTTAATATTGATATTAAAATAGCACTTCCTTTATTATTTTTCATAAAAGTCTTCATAGTTTTCTTCTTTTCTTTGTTCATCTTTACTTTTCGAATTATCCAATAATCTAAATTTTAAAGTCCTTTTTTTCCCCATTCTATCTACTATATTGATTACAATAATTTTTTCATTTTCTATATTAAGTTGATATGATTTTACATTTTCCAACAACAATGAAAATCCAGATGCATAATTTTTATCAGGATTTTTAGTTTTTTTAAAAATTTTTGAATTTCTAAAAACTAAGACATGTTCTCTTCCTTCTTCTGTATTATAAAATCTTATTTCATTGTTTTTTAATTCAATTTTGTCACTATCGTTATAAAAATTGAATATTTTTTTGTGCATCATTGCATATTCATATTCACTATAGTCTAAAAAACTATTTGATATTTTTGTAGTTAAATTCAATATATTCGATAATAATATCACCAACATAGAAAGTATTGCTAAAGATATTACTACTTCTAACATTGTAAATCCTGAATTTCTACTCATAAGTCAGAGTTTCTCCTGTTTTTGTGTCTCTTATACTAGCTTTATCTTCTGTTATCATTACTTCATAATTATCCCTTTTTTCTTCTATATTTTCATTTTCATATAACATTAATTCTTCATATAATATTTCTTTCATTTCTATTTTCTTTTCATTTTGTTTCATAATTTTATTCTCATTCACCAACATCGGAATTAAATAGATTAATATTATAGAAGAAATAA
Source organism: Gemelliphila asaccharolytica (assembly GCF_001553005.1). Taxonomy (GTDB): domain Bacteria; phylum Bacillota; class Bacilli; order Staphylococcales; family Gemellaceae; genus Gemelliphila; species Gemelliphila asaccharolytica. The sequence continues at coordinate 39,964 of NZ_KQ959858.1, forward strand.
ACATACCTGCCAATATTTCAATTAATATAAACCCTTTATTTTTTCTCATTAACTGTTATGTATCCTGTTTCTAAATGTATAATTATTTCGTATTTGCTATGTTTAAACATAACTAATACTGTATTAGAAATATTAACATTTCCTTTCGTGTATCTAAAATCTAATGCTCTCATCCCAACTCCGGTTTTTCCTTGCTCTTTCACATTCTTTTTAACAAATTTACCATCATATTTCATTAAATACTCATTAGATTTTTCATAAAATTTTATAAATGTTGGTTCTTTTGTTGTTAAGCTCTTTGTTTGCATTAAATATATGTCTGATACTATTTCATTTACTGCTAATCTTTCTTTATATTTTTCATATTTATTTACTGGATTATATGCCAATATAGTTATTACTATACTAACTATAAATAACACTCCTATTGTTTCTATAAAACTAAACCCTTTATTATTCTTGTATTCTTGCTTTTCCATTTTCTATTATTATTTGTTTTCCATTTGGAGCTTTACTTGCCTCTTCTGCTGTTCCGTTTAAATATCCTTTTTCTACTAATTTCTCAAATGTAACATCGCTATCTCCTTCATTTAATTCATAAGATGTTACTTGTGATTGAACTGTTTTCACATATGCTTGTGAACTTTTATCTTTGGCTGAATCCAAATTTTTTGTAATATTTGGTATTATTAATAAAAGCAATATTGATATTATAAATATTACAATTAACATTTCTATCAGTGTAAATCCCTCATTATTTTTTTTCATTTTTTTTAAAATTTTCATAATATTCTTCTCCTTATTTTAGTGAACTAGTCATATTAAATATCGGCAATAAAATTACTAAATATAAACCTATTATAATCATTGCTAATAACAAAAATAAAATTGGCTGTATCTTTTTTAATGATTTTTCTATTTGTCTTAGTAATGTGTCTAAAGTTATATCACTATATAATTTTAATTCCTTTTCTAACATACTATTTTTTAATCCATGTTTTACAAATCTCGACATTTTATTATCTAAGTTATTTATACCTTGTATCGATTCCTCCAATTGAGTTCCTTCTTCTAAGCTTTTTTCTATTTTTCTAGAAAATTCTGTGAAAAATTTATTATAATTTTTTTTAATTATTTCTGATAATGTGGTTTTTATAGAAAATCCACTCATTAAAAATAAACTTATTTCTAATGAATATTGATAAGAAAAATATTTTTCAAAATAACTGTTTATTATAGGTATTTTTGATATTTCTCTTAAAAACCTTTTTTGATTATTCTTATATAGATAAGAAAAATATAAAATGAACAAAATAATTAATAATACAATTAATGTCAGTAATTTAGGTATATAGTATAAAGTTTTTATTAATACTTTTACTTCTATACTCATCTTTAAATTTGTTGAGTTATATATACTTTGAAATTGAGGTATTACCATACTATTAAACAATATTATTATCATCATTAAAGTTATAATTAAAAATATAGGATACCTTAATGTTTTTATTATCTTTTCTTTTTGTTGTTTTTTTAAAATCAAATATTTCTCTACTTCTTCTAACATACTTTCAATTTTTCCGTAATTTTCAGAAAATTCGACTTTACTTATTATTGTCATAGGATAGTTCAATTGTTTAAATATATTTGATAATTTCTTTCCTTCAGATAAATCTTTTTTTACACTTTCAATTATTTCTTCACTTGCATTATTTTGTATCATCAAAAATTCTATCGAATCTCCCATCATATATCCATGTTTTATTAATTCTCTTAGTCTTCTTACAAAATATATTTTTTCTTCATTCGATAATAGTTTTTTAATATCCCCATTTTTCTTTTTCTTTAATTGATATTTTTTCATCTCTATATGCTCTTTCAAATTTATCTTTTAATAATATATAACTCTTCTCTTCTTTCTTAATATATTTTTCTATATCATCTTTTTGCATTAATTCAGTTATTACTTTTCTGCCATTTTTTGTATTTACTATTCTTTGAGATATTATACAAAGCAATGTTTGTTTTAAATCTTCATTCGATATTTCTAAATCTCGTAATCTATTTATAACACCTTCACAATCTTCTGCATGAAGAGTTGTTAAAACTATATGTCCTGAATAAGTTGAAGTTATTACATATTTAGCTGTTACCTTATCTCTTATCTCTCCCACTAATATTCCATCAGGATCACATCTTAATATTGATTTTAATGCATTATCATAGTTAATTCCTGCTTTTTCATTTACTTGCATTTGTATTATCTCTTCTAATTGTTTTTCTATCGGATCTTCTATCGATATGATTTGACGATTGTCTTTTGCTATATCTAAAGCTAATTTATACATCGATGTAGATTTCCCACAACCAGTAGGCCCTGAAAATATTATTAAACCTGTTTTATATTTAGATAACCCATTTATTAATTTAATATCCTCATTGAAGATACTATAATCTACCTTTTCTATTTCATTCGTAAATATTCTTACAACACAACCTTCATAAACTTCATTTAAAGGTAAGGTAGATACTCTTAAATTGTACATCCTTTCATTATATTCATAATCAAATCTTCCTGATTTAGGTGTTTTATTTAATGATATATCAATTTTAGCATTAAATTTTAGTAATGATATTACTGCTTCAATTTCATCATTTGTTATTTTTCTATCTTTTTCTATTTTCCCCCGCACTCTATATTTTATTTCGGATATTTTCTTCAGACTCGGATATATATGAATATCACTCGCCCCAATATCAATACCTTTATTTATTATTTCTATCATATTTACTTTCGTTTCTATTTTTATCACCCCTTTTTATAAAAATATCATGTTGGAAAGCGCTTTTTTAATATTATACACGCTTTCGTTTTTTATTTCAATATTTTATTATTTTTTATCATGATTTTTATAATTATTTAAAAAAAAAAAAAATATGTGTATATATAATAATTAATTTTGAAATTATTTAATTGACAAAAAGATGTATTAACAGTAAAATGGTTCTAAATAGAACTATTTGGAGGGCTTCATGGATTTTTGGGATAAACATAAAACAATTACAAATTTTTATGAAAAACTAACTAAAGAAATATGTAATAAAAATAATATAACACAGATGGAATACAATATTCTAATGTTTCTATACAATAATCCAGAATGTAAAACAGCTTCTGGAATTATTGAGAAAAGAAAATCTACTAAATCACATGTCTCTAATTCTTTAAAAAATTTAGAAAAAAATAAATTAATTATAAGAAAACAAAAATGCAATAACAAAAAATATATTGAGATTTTTTTATTAGAAAAAAGCAAAGTTATAATCAATGAAGGAAAAAATTTGCAAAAAAAATTTATCAATAATTTATTTGAAGGAATTTCTTCTGACGAAATGATTATTTTTAAAAATATCTTTTATAAAATATGTGAAAATGCAGATAAACATTTAAAAAAGTAACTTAAAATGGAGGTTAGAAAAATGTTTAAAGTAAAACCTAAAACACTTCTAATAATTGCTGGAACTTTTTGGATTATAGCAGGATTAAATGTAGTAAGAATTGGAATAATTTCTTTCTTTCAAATTAATAAAAAAAATTACTTATTATTTATTTCAAGTATTATATTTTTTTTGTTTGAAATAATGTTTTTTAAAATCAAAAAGAAACATATAAAAAGAATTTTAAAATATAAAAATAATACATACTTTTGGAATTTTTTCGACTTGAAATCTTATATTATAATGATTTTTATGATTTCATTAGGTATTATATTAAGAATTTTAAATGTCTTCCCCGTTTTTTTTGTAGCTTTTTTCTATACAGGCTTAGGTTTAGCATTAACTTTAGAAGGAATCATGTTTATTAAAAATTATTTCTCTAATATAAATAATATTTAAAATAATAAAAATAAGTTATTTATTATTTCATTAAAAAACAATTTTAAAAAACGGGTAATGACTTAACTGGTCTACTTTAATTAGTTTTTAAATCTAATTTTTAACTACCAGTTCATAAATAGTCATACCCGTTTTTATATTTTTTATAAATTTAGATTCTTTCTCAATAGTTTAATAAAATATACTATTCAAATATTTTAAATAGCTATTTTATACATTCTTTTTCGACATCTAATACAAAATCAGTTGTTTCATTTAAAAATTCAATATCGTGAGAAACAATAAAAATAATTCTATTTTCACCTTTAAGTTCTTTTATTATTTTAGATATAGACATCATATTTTTATAATCCATTCCACTTGTAGGTTCATCAAAGAAAATAAAATCTGCCATATCACAAACGCTCGTCAAAATAGCGACTCTTTGTTTTTGGCCACCAGATAAACTCATTGGATGGCTTGTTTTATATGATAAAAGATTTAATCTATTTAAAAGCTTGTCTATTGTTTCTTCTTTTGTTTTTTCATTTTTAAGTTTAAGTTCAATATCTACAGATTCACTAAAGAGTTGATTGTTTACATCTTGCATAACAAGAGATGATTTTTTAAGTCTTTGTTTTTTATTTATAAGTTTTCCTTTATAGTAGACTTTTTCTTTTGATTTTTTCATAACACCAATTAATGATTTTATAAATGTCGACTTCCCACAACCATTTGCTCCTATTATCCCATATACAAAACCATTTTTAAAATGCAAATTTCTCATTTCAAACTTTTTGTTTTTGGTAAATTGAAAATTCAAATTTTCAATGTAAAGCTCTCCGTCATTTGTAATTGAATCAACTTTCAATTTTTCTCTAACTACGCTTCTAAGTCCCATATTATGTAAATCGTCCGTGCTAAACTGCAAAAATTCTTCTTTTGAGTAAATTTTTTTTATTTCTCCATCTTTTATATATACAACTCTATCGAAAATATCCATCAAATAATACAACCTATGTTCAGCGATAATTAAACTTATATTTTCTTTTTTTAAAATTTTTAACATATTTTTAAGTATGTCTATATATCTTAAATCTAAATTAGATGTTGGCTCATCTAATAACAAAATTTTGCACCCTGAAATATATGAACTTGCCAGAGATAAAACTTGCTTTTCACCTCCTGACAAATTAAAAATATTTCTATTAAGTAAATATTTTATAGGAAAAATCTCAAGCATTTTGTTCAATCTTTTATCCATTTTACTTCTATCAAGACCAATATTTTCTAAGAAAAATAAAAGCTCTTGAGTTGTATTAATATTAAAAAAATGGGTTTTTGGATTTTGAAAAACTGATGAAACGAGCATCGAAATTTCATACATTTGTTTTGCTTTCAAATCGGTATCGTCAATTTTTACGCTTCCTTTTATTTTTGCATTGGTAAATTTTTCCAAAATTCCATTTATCGAATTTAATATAGTTGTCTTTCCACAGCCACTTTCTCCTGTTAAAACAGCACATTCTGCATCTTTTATTTTTAAATCGACATTTTTCAATACTTGTTTTTCTCCGTAAGTCACATTCAATTTTTCTATTTTGAGCATAAAATACCTCCAAAAAACAAAATTACAAACATAGCTAAATAAATAAAATCTACAAGCTTAAATTTAACTTCAAAATATCTAGTTTTTTTACATGGGTTTGAAATTGCTTTACATTCTGCCGCTTTAGATATATCATCAGCTAAATTTGTGGAAACTATAATAAGAGGAACAAAAACATACTCCAGATATTTTATTATATTTTTCTTTGATATTCCTCTAATTTTCATAGCTGTTTTAATATTGTAATGTTCTTCTTTAAATGAAGGAAAAAACCTAAACATAACTGCTAAAGGAATAGAAATTTCTCTTGGAACTTTTAACATTCCAAAAGATGTAATTATCGAGCTTACATCTGATGTTCTTACTAAAAAACTTCCTGCAAGATAAGGAAGATAAAACATTCTTATAAGCAATAAAAATCCTAAAAATATTTTTACTAAAAAGGGAAATTTAAGTATTATTTCAAAATTTGGTATATAATACAATATCAAAAATATCAAAAGTGATTTTATTGCAAATTTTTTGTAATCATTTATAAAAAAGAATATACAAAAAACAAATACCATTAGTATTTCAGTATAAATTAGCTTAGTAACCGTAAAACTCATCAAAATTAATACTATAAATTTACTTATAGGATTTGGATTTACTTTTGAGTTTTTATAGGTGAGCATTAAATTATACCCGCTTTTTCAAAATGCTTTTTAAGTAATTTTTTACCTATAAACGCTCCTATTAATCCACCTATAAATGCTCCTACAAATACTAATAAAAGATTTGGATATGTTATTAATTTTTCTAATGCCTTTGTATATTCATCACCCATCATTTTGCACATTTGTATATATTTTTCTTTGGCAAAAAGCATTTGACTTAAACTTGATCCTATCCACATTGAAAAAACTGCACAAGAGATAATATTATGTTTCATACTGTTGTAATTTCCCATTTTTCTTATAAGCTCTGCAATTAAAATTATAATTACTGAAATTAAAACTACAATATAAGTATGTCCTCCTAAAGTCATAATTATCGGCATTATCATTCCGAAAATAAATAAAGCAAATGGCTTTTGTTCCTTAGCCATAAATAATAATACTAAAGGACCACAAATAATACCTGCTATTGTTGGATAAACTAAAAATAGTATAGGTACAAGTCCTATCATTCCTATTGCAAACATTAATACTAAATAAATTACTGCAAAAATTCCTATTAGTACCAAATCTTTAAGTTCTAATTTTTTATTCATTTTTTCCTCCTAATAAACAAATTCTTCTGCTTTTTTAGTTTTTTCAACCAATTTTTTATAAGTTCCACTAGAGTTTAATAATTCTCTATGAGTACCAATCTTTTCAACATTACCTTGTTTTAAAACGACGATTTTATCAGCATTTTCGATTGACTTCATTCTATGTGATATAATTATTACCGTTTTGTTCTTTATGAGATTGTTTAGAGATTTTTGAATTTTTATTTCATTATCTACATCTAGGCTAGAAGATATTTCATCTAAAATAAGTATTGGAGCATTTTTCAAAAAAGCTCTTGCTATAGAAAGTCTTTGTCGTTCTCCACCAGATAATTGTTCTCCATTTTCTCCGATATCTGTAGCAAAGCCATCTTTAAGTTTTTCAATGAAATCACAATTTGCAAGTTTACAAGCTTCTATAACTTCATCATCAGTTGCATCTTTTCTACCTATTCTAACATTTTCCATGATGCTTGTATTAAAAAGTTTTACATCTTGAAAAACGATAGAAATATTTTTATATAAACTTTCTGTGGATACTTGTTTGATATTTTGATTGTCAATTAAAATTTCTCCTTTATCATAATCGTATAATCTCGAAATCAAACGTAAAAGCGTAGTCTTGCCGCAGCCCGATTGTCCAACAATTGCTGTTACCGTACCTTGCTTAGCAGTAAAACTTACATTGTCGATAATTTTTTTATCTCCATAAGAAAATTCTACATTTTTTAATGAAACATCAAAATTTTTAAATTCTGTATCTTTTCCTTTTAACACATTTTCATTTCTTATTTCATTTATTCTTCTAACTGCAGAATCTATATAAAAAATTTCCATAAAAAATTCCATATTCGAATCTACAAATTCTTTTATTTTCATCGATGCTAAAATATATCCTAAAAGATAAAGAATAGAAATTTCTCCACTTTTCATAAGGAAAATTCCTAATATTATAGTAAAAGGAAGTGATAAGTAAGAAAAAATTCCTGAAAATAACATGATAAAAGCATTGTTTATTTCTGATGACCAGTGAATTTTTTCACTATCATCAAGTTTTTCATAAAGATTTTTCTTTACTCTATCAGAAAGATTAAATGCACTTATTTCTTTTGAAAGTTCAATTCTTTCTTGAAAAGCCTTAGAGTTTTTTCTTAATCTTACATAATATTTATCAAATTGTCTTTTGCTATAATTTTTAGATAATAAAATAAACAAAAATGATAAAACTGTTGGTACTACTGAAACAATTGTCATCTTCCAATTTCCAATTAACATCAAAATTGTAATAAGTGGCAAAAAGCAAACAAAACCAATAGCTTTTGGTACTGCATGGCTACTTGCATGTTCTATAGAAGAAACATCAGCCATTATGCTTTGTGCAAGGTCTGATAAATCGTGTTTTGAAAAATACGACATCTTTAGTTTAGATAATTTTTTTGCTAAATCAATTCTAAGTTTTGCAGATTCCTTATACGTTTCATTATATTGAGTTTCATATTCTATGCTCAAAAGTATAAACATAACTATTAATGTTATAAAAGAAAAAATTAAATAAAATTTTTTACTCATAGAATGATTTAATAAAAATTTATCCATTAAAATCATAAGTAAAATAGCAGGAAACATATTAATAACAAAAACCAAAAAACTGTAAATACTTGCCTTTATTGTTCCTTTTACACCATCATCTGTAAGTGCAAATTGGTTTTTAAGAAAGTTCTTCATCGCTAACCCTCCATTCATTTGCCATTGTATACATATTGTAAAGTTTTTTATAGTTGCCATCTTTATTAAAGAGCTCCTTATGAGATCCTCTTTCTATGATTTTTCCATTTTCTATAAAAAGAATTTCATCAACGCCTCTTATTGCAGACAATCTATGAGCAATCATAATAACTGTTTTTTCTTTCATTAAATTTTTAAAAGCTTTTTGTAGTTCATATTCATTGTCGGGATCAATCGATGCAGAGGCTTCATCCATTATAAGAATTTTAGAATCTTTTAATATAGCTCTTGCTATTGCAATTCTTTGACATTCTCCTCCTGAAAGATAAATTCCACAGCTTCCAATTTTTGTTTGTTCTCTTTTTTCAAGTCTATCTAGTAAACTATCAAGCCCTGCTAATGACATAGCTTTAAGCACCTCATCTTTACTTGCACCATTTTTAGCTAATGCAACATTATTATAAATTGTATCACTAAAAAGCTTTGAATCTTGAAATACAAACGAAATTTCTCTTAAAATTGCATCTTGTGAATAATTTTCTATGTTTTCTCCTCCAATTAAAATTTTCCCCGAATCAATTTTGTAATATGCACAGACAAGTTTTGCTATTGTAGATTTACCCGAACCTGACTTTCCGACAAGTGCATAAATTTTATTCTCCTCTAATTTAAGAGAAAGATTTTCAATAACTTTTTTTTCATCATAAGAAAAAGTTACATTTTTAAATTCTATATTATGATTTTTAAAAACTTCTTCTTTTCCAAATGTTATTTTTTCTTCTTGCATTTGTTTATATAATTTTTCCAAAGAATCAACTGCATAGTTTCCTTGAAAAGAATACATACTAACATACATAACAGCCATCAACGCTGAAAACATAAGTCCAGACAAGAATAATATCATCATCAAATCAAGAGCTATCAGTTTTGGATCTCCTAACTTATCTACAACAAAAACCATAGGTATTGTAAGTATTGCTATCATTCCAAAAAATAATACTTGATAAATAACATAAGTTGGTTTGCATTTTTTAGAATACTTATAAGCAAAATCTGAATACTCATTAATTAACTTAAAAAGTTTTTTCATAGAAGAGATAGATACTCCAAAAATTTTAATTATAGAAATCCCTCTAATATATTCAACAGTTTCAGCAGACAATTTATCAAGTGCATCTTGGTAAACTTTCATAAAATCACTTCCGCCCATCATACTAAATAAGCAAAGAAGCGATAAGACTGTCAAAATTAAAATACATAAACCTACTCTAAAACTTATGAAAAATCCCAAAATTAAAATTAATACGGGAAATGTAAATGCTTTTGTATTATCTGGAATCATATGTGCAACTATAGTGTGAGTTAAAGCTGCATTATCATCTATAATTTTTCTAATACTTCCAGAAGAATGTGTGTCGAAAAATTTAAAGTTTGCCTTACTTAAACCCTCGACACCTTTTTTTCTCAAGACATTCTCCAAATGAAATCCTACTTTGTGTGCAATAAGTAGTGACAAAAAGTAAATTAGGCTTCCAAGAAAAATAAAACCAGCTATTTTAAACGCAAAACTTTCAGCCTCATTTAAGTTTGAATCTATAATAAGAGTTTTCAAAAACTTATAAATTAAATAATATCCATAATTAATCATTAAACATGAAATAAATGAAACGAATATAGCTATAAAAACAAACGGTTTTAAATTAGGAACATACTTTAATAATTTTTTATATACTTTCATATTTTCTCCTTTCTATAGGTTTTAATAATCATTATCAATGCGAAAATAAAAAAATTTATTCGTCTTTTAAAATTAGTAAAAACATTTCCTCAAGTAATGCTCTATTCTCAAGAAGAGTATCCCTACCTTTTAAAATATTTGACGACAGTATCATAGAATTTATAAAAAAAGTTAAAACCTCAAACTTTCTTACAGCAATATTGTAATTATCAAAATTTATGTTAATTTTTTTAAAAGACTCTATAGTTTTACGTGCCAAAGTCTTATAAATTTCTTCAAGCTTTTCATTTCTTTTTTTTGCAAGCAAAAATTCCACGTAAACACCAGCTAGTGTAGTATCATCTATTACTTTTTTTGTCATTTCTTTTGCCAAAAATTCAATGCTTATTTCTTTTTCTATATCCAAAGATTTTTTTATAATATCATTTCTATAATTTATACCATCGACCATTAAATCATAAATAATATCTATAGTATTTTTATAATAATAGTAAAATCCTCCTTTGGACAAACCAGTTTCTCTAACTAAATCTTCCATAGTTGTATTAGAAAATCCTTTTTCTACGAAAACCTTTGAGGCAACTTTTTTTATTTCTTCTTTTCTCTTTTCATATGTCATTCTTTCATTTTTAACCATTATTATCACCTACCGACTATTCCGTCTATAGAATTATAATATATTTTTTTTCTTTTTTTGTCAAGAAATTTTCAAATTTACTACATAATATTTTTAAAAAATAAAGTATAATTTAAATCTTCAAATTTAGGTACTTAATATAAAAAAAAAAAAAAAATTAATATTCTTAATTTTATTCTTATAGATTTTTTATTTTGTAATTAAATTATATATAACATTATTAAAATACTATTACATTGTAATATTTCTTCTAAATTCTATTAAATTTATAAAATATTTATATTATAAAAAATAAAAATAAAAGCATGTATAATACAGAAAAGTGATCTTCTCTTTAT
>NZ_KQ959859.1 GCF_001553005.1 Gemelliphila asaccharolytica
CTGCAAGATTAGAACGTTGCCAGGCATTTTTGAAAGTTCCCTTTCGGGAGCTTTTTTTATTATTGATTTTAATCGAAAAATGTTGTAACATTACAATATGTACAAGGGGGGTTAATGTTATGTACCTTGAAGAAAATAAAGTATTAGAATTAACTAAACAAAATAAACAAAATATATTAAATGCACTATTGAAAATTAATGGAATTTCAAATGATAAAAATATAAAAGTTGCATATATAAAAATTTTAGCAAATTTGCTTAAATTTCAAAATGCAATTGAAAATTTTTTTTATTTAAGAAATCCTCGAAATAATACAATATTTCAAAAAAACATAGAAAAAGGTGATAACACAACTTGTGAATTTGAAAAAATAAAATCTTCTCTAAAAGAAGATTTTAATAACAATAATTTTGATTTGAATGTCTCAAATGAATTTTTTTCTTTAATTGAAAATATTGAAAATAACATAGTATTTATATTTAAAGATGAAAAATTTTATGAATTTAATAATTATTTAATTCAGTTAATTAATCAACGTAAATTAGTAGATTTTATTTGGCTAAATACTATATATAATATATATAAAGAAAATCAAAGTTTAAAAGATATTGTTGATAAATACAAAAAATTCTCATATATAGAATTTCAAGATTTATATAAATTATATTTATTTGTTACAGATTTCAATATAAACGAGTTACTTCTAAAAGGGGCATCAAAAATAATAAATGATGAATATTTAGAAGATATAAATAAATTTTTTGATTTTATGTATGATTTAGTATATGATATGAAAAATTTTATTTCTAAGGAAAAAAGTAAAGAAATACTAAGTTTTTCTGAAAAATATGAAGCATATACTCATATTAAAACTCCTACTAAACAAGAGTTTTTAAAAATTATAAAAAAAGTCTTTATAGTATTGAGAGATTTATATCAAGATGATAAAACTAAATTATTATTAAATAATCCATATCCTTTATTAGTTAAATCATTTTATGCACCTTTAAAAAACAATGATAAAATTAGATATGAATATTCAAAAGATTTTATTTATGCTTTAGAATATATACAAATAATAATAGAAGTAATGAGTGAGGCACATGTCTAAAAAATTAGAAGAAAAAGATTTTTATTTAGTTTATAATAGTTATCAAGACCATTATTATAGTAAAGAACTTAATATATTATATTTACCTTTAATAGGAATAAATGCAATAAAAATGTATGATTATTTTTTCAATAAAATTTTAAATGATACAAATATTTCTATTAATTCTTTACATTATGAAATTACTGAAACATTTGGATTATCTATTGAACAATTTGTGCTAATAAGAAAAAAATTAGAAGCATTAGGGCTTTTAAGAACTTATTATTTTGAAAAAGAGAATAAAATTTTTTATATATATAAGATTTTAAAGCCATTAACTTTCGAAGAGTTTTTTGCTAATGAATTGTTATCAGGCTTATTGAAAAATACTATATCAGCTGAAGAATATGAATTAATTACAAAGAAATATAACACTGAAAAATTAAAATTTGACAATTTTTCTGAGATAACTGCTAAATTTTCACAAGTTTATTCTTCTAATGAAGAAAAAATTATTTCTAAAGAAAGCATCAGAGAAAATAATTATGGGCCTAATTTAGATGAATATTATTTTGATTTTTCGAAATTAAATTATCTTCTTTCTAATAACTATCTTGATATAGTTTTAGAAGATAATAATTTAAAAAAAACTATATTAGAGTTAGCACATCTGTATAAAACTACGCCAGAAGATATGTCTGTAGCTATCGAAAAATCTATTTCAGAAGAATCTTCAGGTACAGAAGTTAATATAAAAGAGTTAAAAGAATATTTGATGCAACTTTATTTAAATATAAAAAAACAAGATAATACAACTTTAGATGAAAGAATAAATAAAAAACTTGTTCATGATACATATAATAATTATAAAGAACTATCCAAAGAAGAAAGAGTAGCTAAAAAATTTGATAGTATGAACTATATTGAATTTTTAAATAAAAAATGGGGTATTATATTATCTGAAATAGATACAAAAAATATTATATTGAAATTACAAGAAAAATATAAATTTTCATCAGGGGTTTTAAATATTTTATTAGATTATGGACTAAAAAAAAGTGGATCTAACGGATTACCTAACTATAATTATTTAGATAAAATAGCTAGTTCTTGGTCATCTAAAAGATTTGTTAGTGCAATAGATGTTATGAAATTTTTAAATTCAAGAAGTGCAAATTATAAAAAGGATTTTAAACAATATAAAACAGCATCGTATAATATGAATATTAGGAAAAAAAATAATTTTATTACCACACCTGATTATATTAAAGAACAACTAAATTCTTTGAATGGACAGTCAAAAGAAAAAGAAAAAATAGAAGATATATCACAAAATGATTTTAAACAACTTTTAAAAGAAAAAGGAATTGATTAATGAAAAAAATAGGAGATATAACAAATAAAAAAATTGATGTAGAGAAAATAAATAGTTTATTTAATAAAGTGCTTAGAGATAAAGATATATCTAAATTTATAAAAAAGAATAATCTTAGCGAAAACCAAGTACAAGAAAATATGCAACTGTTTTTCAGCTTTTATTTTAGTAAAAAAAAATCAAAGGAAATAGAGTATAATCCTAAATTAATATTTAAAGATAATAAAATCTTTTTAGAGTTAGTAGAAACTTCTTCACAAAGGAAAAAGAGAGAGTCGAAAAAATATGAAAATATAATTAAGACAAAATATATCTCAAAAAAATTATTATATTCTAATTTTTCTTCAATTTCTAATGATGCAGAAAAAATAATTTTAGCTACAAGATTAATAGAAATATGCGATAAAAAATTAAATAAATCAAATGTAAAAGGTACATATATATATGGTAAGACAGGTATAGGCAAATCTTATTTAATGGGTTGTGTATATAATTATTTAACTAATAAGGGAATTGAACCCGCTATAATATATTTTCCAGAATTTGTAAGGAAAATAAAAAGTTTAGTCTCTAATGGAGATTATAACTATATTATAGATTTAATAAGAGAGCAAGAAGTCTTAATTATAGATGATTTAGGAGCTGAGAATATAACGGAATTTGTAAGGGATGAAATTTTAGTTCCTATTATAAATTATAGATCAAGTGAAAATTTACTGACATTTTTCACGTCTAATTTGGGAATTAAAGATTTAAGTGATTTTTTATCTGTTACAAAAAATAGTATTGATGAAACAAAATCAATGAGAATAGTTGATAGAATTAGATTTTTAGCAGAACCTGTGTATTTAGATTCTAAAAATCAAAGGGAATTTTAATTTTAAAATTCTTGCATATAATAATAATTTATGCTAAAATCTATTACATAATAAATTATTATATAAAAGGACGAGATTGTAGAGTCATTCATTTTAGAGAGAGTATGTATGCTGAGAATACTTATGATGCTTTATATATTACTACCTTTATTACTATATATATAATAGTTAAGCGAGCTTTAATCGCTAGATAATGAGGAAATTAATTTCAAATTTGGGTGGTACCACGATAAAAGTCGTCCCTATCTTGCAATAGCAGGATAGGGATTTTATTATTTTTAAAAGGAGAAAATATTATGGTTAAAATTAAATTTAAAGATGGAAGTATAAAAGATTTTGAAAATGTTAATGCTCTTGATATAGCTGAAAAAATAAGTGTTAGTTTAAGAAAAAAAGTAATAGCAGCTAAATTAGATGATAAATATATAGAATTAGACAAAATAATAAAAAATGATGGGGAAATAAATCTAATAGTAGCAGATGGTGAAGATAAAGAAGCTCTTCATGTTTTAAGACATTCTTGTGCTCATTTATTGGCACAAGCATTAAGAAGAATATATGGAAAAGTAACTTTTGGTGTTGGGCCATCAATAGAAAATGGATTTTATTATGATTTTGATTGTGAATACAAAATTACAGAAGAAGATTTAAAAAATATAGAAAAAGAAATGAAAAAAATTATTTCTGAAAATTTAAAAGTTGTGGGAAAAGAAGTTTCAAGGGAAGAAGCTAAAGAAATATTTAAAAATGACCCTTATAAATTAGAATTAATAGATGATTTGCCAATAGATGAAAAAATTACTACATATACACAGGGAGAATTTACTGATTTATGTAGAGGTGGACATGTATATTCAACATCAAAAATAAAAGAGTTTAAACTTCTATCTGTTGCTGGAGCTTACTGGAGAGGTGACAGTAACAATAAAATGCTACAAAGAATTTATGGTACAGCATTTTTTAATAAAAAATCATTAAAAGAATATTTAGAAAAATTAAAAGAAGCTAAAGAAAGAGATCATAGAAAAATAGGTAAAGAGCTAGATATATTTATGACTAGTCAAAAAGTCGGGGCTGGGCTTCCTTTATGGTTACCTAGTGGAGCAACAATTCGTAGAACTATAGAAAGATATATAGTGGATAAAGAAATAGCAGTTGGATATGACCATGTATATACTCCAGTGTTAGGAACAGTAGACTTATATAAAACAAGTGGACACTGGGATCATTATCAAGATGATATGTTTCCAAAAATGACAATGGATCATGAAGAAATGGTTCTTAGACCTATGAATTGCCCACATCATATGATGATATACAAAAATCAAAAACATTCATATAGAGAGTTACCAATAAGAATAGCAGAACTAGGGATGATGCATAGATATGAAGCAAGTGGAGCTGTAAGTGGGCTTCAAAGAGTTAGAGGTATGACTCTTAATGATGCACACGTTTTTGTTAGACCAGATCAACTAAAAGATGAATTTAAATTGACTGTTGCATTAGTAAAAGAAGCATATAAAGATTTAGGTATAGATAAATACAGTTATCGTTTATCTTATAGAGATCCTAATAATAAAGAAAAATATTTTGATGATGATAAAATGTGGGAAAATGCTCAAAAAATGTTAAAAGAAGCAGCAGATGAATTAGGTCTTAATTATGTTGAAGCAGAGGGAGAAGCAGCATTTTATGGACCAAAACTTGATGTTCAAGTAGAAACTGCAATAGGAAAACAAGAAACATTATCTACTGTCCAATTAGACTTTTTATTACCAGAAAGATTTGAACTTGAATATATAGGTGAAGATGGAAAAGGACATAGACCAGTAGTAATACATAGAGGAATTGTTTCTACAATGGAAAGACTGGTAGCATTTTTATTAGAAGAATATAAAGGAGATCTTCCAACATGGCTTGCACCACATCAAGTAAGAATAATACCAGTAAATAATGATTTCCATTATGATTATTCAAGAAAAATATTTGATGATTTAAAATCAAAAGGTGTAAGAGTTTCTATAGATGATAGAAATGAAAAATTAGGATATAAAATAAGAGAAGCTGCAAATAAAAAAATACCTTATACTCTAGTTATTGGTGATAAAGAAGTAGAATCAAAATTAGTAAATATAAGAACATTTGGCTCTCAAGAACAAAATATAAAATCATATGAAGAGTTTAAAGAAAATATATTAAAAGAAATACAAGAGAGAAAAATAAAAAAAGAGGCTTAGAATAATGACATTATCACAAAATACAAAAGAACTTCAATCAGGAGAAAGAAAGATTATTATAAAAACTACTTTAGGGGATATGGCGTTTAAATTATTTGAAAAAGACATTCCAAAGACTTGTAAAAATTTTATAACACATTCAAAAAATGGATACTATAATGGTATTATATTTCATAGAGTTATAAAAGATTTTATGATACAAGGAGGAGATCCTACGGCTACAGGAATGGGTGGAGAAAGTATTTATGGAAAGTCATTTGAAGATGAATTTTCACCAAAATATTTTAATTTTTACGGAGCATTATCTATGGCTAATGCAGGACCTAACACTAATGGTAGTCAATTTTTTATAGTTCAAGCTAAAAAAGTAGATCCTATGATGTTATCACAATTAGAACAAGCAGGATGGCCCAAAGAGGCAATTTCTAAATATGAAAAAGATGGAGGTACTCCATGGTTAGATAATAGACATACAGTATTCGGACAAATTATTTTAGGAGAAGATATATTAGAAAAAATAGCTAATGTTCAAACAGATAGTCAAGATAAACCTAAAAAAGAAGTTTCTATAACAGAAATAGTAGTAGAATAAGAGAGTTATTTTCATAATTATATTTATAATAGAGGTTGTATAGAAAAAATATTAAATAAAAAAATAATAACTTTAACAATAAAATTAAAGTTATTATTTTTTTTATTTTATTTATTTATTGATTAGTATTGTTTTAAGTATTGTTCTACTTCCCAATCTGTTACTCTAGTTCTAAAAGCATCCCACTCAATAGATTTTGCTTCATAGAAGTTTTGGAAAATATGTTCTCCAAGAGATTCTCTAACTATAGTAGAATCTTTTAATTCTTTTAAGGCAGTATATAATGTTGATGGTAATTGATCAATACCTTCATCAACACGCTCTTCAGGAGTCATAACATAAATATTGCTACGTACTTCGTGCATTGGTTGAAGTTTATTTTCTATTCCATCAAGGCCTGCTGCTAAAATAGTTGCTAGTGCTAAATAAGGATTTGCAGATGGATCTACAGATCTTACTTCTATACGTGTTGATTTTCCACGTGAAGCAGGAATACGAATAAGTGGAGATCTATTAGATGTTGACCAAGCAACGTAACATGGAGCTTCATAACCTGGAACAAGACGTTTAAATGAATTTACTGTAGGGTTACAAATTGCTGTAAAGCTACGAGCATGTTTTAGGATACCAGCTATAAAGTGATAAGCATCTTTTGATAATTTATTTTCTGTTGTTTCATCATAAAAGCAGTTTTCTCCTTTTTTAAATAATGAAACATTACAGTGCATTCCAGAACCGTTTATTCCGTATAAAGGTTTTGGCATAAATGTTGCGTGTAAACCGTGTTTTCTTGCTATTGTTTTTACTATTAATTTAAATGTTTGGATATTATCACAAGCACTTACTACATCTGTATATTTAAAGTCGATTTCATGTTGACCAGGTGCTACTTCATGATGACTTGCTTCAATATCAAATCCTAGTTTTTCAAGTTCTAAAACTATATCACGTCTAACATTTTCCCCTAGGTCAACAGGAGCTAAATCGAAATAGCTTCCATGATCATTTAGTTCTAAAGAAGGTTTTCCATTATCAAGTTGGAATAAGAAAAATTCTGGTTCAGGGCCTAAGTTTAGGGTATCATAACCTAATTTATTCATTTTTTTAAGAACTCTTTTTAGATTTCCACGAGGATCTCCAGCAAAAGGTTTTCTATCTGCAGTATATACGTCACATATAAATCTTGCAACTTTACCATATTCGCTATCCCAAGAATATACTAAAAATGTATTTAAATCTGGATATAAGTACATATCACTTTCTTCTATACGAACAAATCCTTCAATTGAAGAACCATCGAACATCATATCGTTTTCTAAAACTTTATTTATTTGACTTACAGGGACTTCAACATTTTTAATTGTTCCCATAATATCTGTAAATTGTAGTCTTATATATTTTACATTTTCTTTTTTTATTGTATCTAAAATTTCTTTTTTTGTTAGCATAATAAACTCCTCTTTTATTTATTGTAGAATCTAGATAAATCTCCTCGACCTATAGATTTTTCTCTATTTTTTGCGTTAGGTCCAGTGAATATGTCATTGTGAATGATTTGTCTTATTTTATTGATTTCAGAAGAAACTTGCTTATTATTTATCATCTCATCAATAGCCTTAATATTAAAACCTTTATTCAAAAGTTCTTTTATTGATAAAAGTTTTTCTACATCATTAATTGAAAAAAGTCGAGTATTCCCAGATGTTCTATCTGGAATTATTAACTTTTTATCTTCATAATATCTTATTTGCCTTGCTGATAGTTTTGTAATTTTTGTTACAACACTTATTGATAAAACTGGTAAGTTTTTTTGAATACTTTTAAAATTCAATAAATCACCCCCTATGCTTACATGAAAATATTATAACAAAAAACTCTAAAAAAAAACACCTAATGTGAGATTTTCTAACACTATATGTTTTTTGAAAATTATTTTAAAAAAATATATAGTGTAAAATAAGATGAAATATGATAGAATAAACATTATAAAATTAAAAAATGGAGGATATATGAAATTTATATTAAGTATAATACTTGTTTTTTTAATAAGTTTTATTGTAATGACTTCAATTTATGTTCTGTTAATTAAATTTAATTTTATAAAAAAGAAAAAAATAGAAAAAGTATTTAGACTTGTTTTTGTATATACTATATTTATAACTTTAGTCTATATTTATCAATATATTTTTATTTAATTAATTTATGTGACAGGAGTGAATAATTTGAAGAGAGATTCCTTATTTAAAGGAACATTTATTTTAAGTATTAGTTTAATTTTAACAAAAATAATAGGATTGATATATATTATTCCTTACTACAAAATTGTAGGTGGAAAAAATAATATGATTTTAATTAATTATGCATATAATTATTATGTTTTGTTATTAGAACTTTCATCTGCTGGGATTCCATTAGCTATATCTAAGTTGATATCAAAATATAATGAAGAAAAAAATTATAATAAAAGTAAAATGATTGCTAAAATAGGAGCAATTCTTCTTTTAGTATTAGGTATTTTAGGGTTTGTCATTTTTATATTTGGTGCAGAATCTTTAGCAGAGCATACAATAGCTACTGTAAATGTTCCATTACGATATAGTGTTAAAGATTTAGAACTAGTAATTCAAACATTATCTTTAGCCGTTCCATTTGCAATGCTTAGTGCAGGTCTTAGGGGGATTTTTCAAGGTCATGAAATTATGCTTCCTTCTGCAATATCTCAATTTTTCGAACAATTTATAAGAATTTTGTTTATGATGTTAGGTACTTATATAGTTATGAACATTACTAGCGGAAATGTTGTTTATGCAAATGCAATTGCTACATTTGCTGCTAGTGTTGGAGCTATAGTAGCTGTGTTAATTCTATTTTATTATTATTTAAAGTATAAAAAACATTTGTTTTATCATGATAATGATATTAATGAAAAACAAAAAAGTTTTGAAAATGGTAGTGTTTTAGGGATATTAAAAGAAATATTTTCTGTATCGATTCCTTTTGTTATTGTATCGTCATTTTTTGCCTTGCTTAGCCTTATTGATCAAAATACTTTGTTACAAGCAATGGATACAATAGGCAAAGCACAAATAGGTGAAGATGAATTCAATATATATAATAATTATATAAATAAATTAGTTATGATTTCTGTAGCTATAGCTCCTGCTTTTACAGGAGCGTTTTTACCAGCTGTAACAAGATTATATGTAAAAAGAAATAATAATGAGCTATCAACTCAAATAAATAAGGTGACATTATCACTTTTAATGATAGTTTTACCATCGTTATTTGGGATGTATATATTAACTAAACCTCTTTATGTATCTTTTTATGAGTATGATTTAGATGGATTTCGATTGATGAAAATTTATTTACCATTAGCTTTAGTTTACGCAGTTTATGGCTTAACAAGTATAATAATGCAGGCAATTGAAAAACAAAAATTAAATATATATATAATAATTTTAGGAGCATTATTTAAATATTTCTTAAATAAACAATTTATATATAAATTTGAAACGGCTGGAGCAATATATTGTTCTGTTTTTGTATATATTATAATGATATTTTTAAATGTAGTTATTATACATAATGAGATTCATTTAAAATTGTTAGAATTTATAAAAAACTTTATAAAAATATTAGTTACTTGTCTAGTGATGTCATTTATTACTTTTGTAATATATGAGGGATTAGTGCTAATTTTAGATGTATCTAAAAAATTTGATAGTTTATTAATAATTATAATTTGTTCAATCCCAGCAGTTATCAGTTACTTTAGTTTATTAATAAAAATAAAATTTACTGACTATTTATTTAGCAGAAAAGTTACTTTGACAACTTTATTAAGGAGAAGATAATATGAGACTAGATAAATATATATGTTCTTGTACAGACTATACAAGAAGTAAAGTAAAAAAATTAATAAAAAAAGGAATAATAGTAAATGAATTTCTAGTTAGAAATGCTGATTATAAAATTAATGAAAAAGAAGATATAGTAAAAATAGGAGAAAAAGTTCTTAATTATAAAAAATATATTTATCTAATGTTGAATAAAGAGGCTGGTGTTATAACTGCTACATTCGATAAAAAAGAGAAGGTAGTTTTAGATTATCTTGATGAAAAAGAAAAAATATTTTCACCATTTCCTGTAGGTAGACTAGATAAAGATACAGAAGGATTAATATTATTAACAAATGATGGAATTTTAGCTCATAATATACTATCTCCTAAAAAGGATATAAAGAAAAAATATTATGTAGAAGTAAATGGAGAATTAACTTTTAATCATGTAGAAATTTTTGAAAAAGGAATAAAGTTAAAAGATTTTAAATGTAAAAGTGCAAAACTAGAGATAATAAGAAGTGATAAACATGAATCTAAAGCCTATATAACAATATCTGAGGGGAAATTTCATCAGATTAAAAGAATGATAAATAGTATAAGGTTAAATGTTACATATCTAAAAAGGATATCTATAGGTACTTTAGTTTTGGACAAAAATCTTGCTTTAGGAAAATATAGGCATTTAAATGAAATAGAATTGAAAAAATTAAAGGAAGAGGTAATTATTTATGGAAATTAATTTTAAAGATGAAGTAAAAAAATATGAAGAAGATTTAATAAGTGATTTATTTGAATTATTGAAAATTAATTCTTATTTAAAGGAAGAAAAATCTAAAGAGTATCCTTTTGGAATAGGTCCTAGAAAGGCACTTGATAAGATTTTATCCTTTGGTAAAAGAGATGGATATAAAGTCAAAAATGTAGGAAATGTATCAGGGCATATAGAAATTGGAGAAGGGGATGAACTTTTCGGTATATTAGGTCATGTTGATGTTGTTCCAGCAAATCCTGATGAATGGGAAAGTGATCCGTTTAACCCTGAAGTTAGGGACGGTAAAATATTTGCAAGAGGGGTATTAGATGATAAAGGTCCAACTATGGCAGCATATTATGCTATTAAAATTTTAGATAATTTAAATGTAAAATGGAATAAAAGAGTAAGATTAATTGTTGGGACTGATGAAGAAGTAGGGTTTAGATGCGTTAAAAGATATTTTGAAACAGAAGAAATACCAGAAGAAGGCTTTACTCCAGATGCACTTTACCCTTTAATATATGGAGAAAAAGCTCAATGTAATTTTAGATATATTTTAAAATTTGAAGAAGAAAGTAAAAATGAAGAAAATGAATATAAAATATTATCATTTGAATCAGGTCTTGCTAAAAATATAGTTCCTGATAAGGCGGTAGTGAAATTAGAAGGGAATATAGATAATTTAAAAAATAAATTAAAAGAATGTGCTATAGAAAACTATGAATTAAGTAAAAAAGACTTTATTATCTTAAAATTTAGTGGACAAGCCGCTCACGGTTCCACACCAGAATTAGGAATGAATGCTGCCACAAAACTTGCAAAATTTTTATGTACTTTATCATTAGATAAAAATGCAAAAAATTATATGAAATTTATAGCAAGTAGATTAGATTCTGATCCATTCGGTAATAATCTTGAACTTAATTATGAAGATAATGAAATGGGACGAGCTACATATAATTATGGAATTTTTTATTATAATAGCAAAGAAAGAAAAGCTATAATAGAAGCTGATTCAAGGTTTCCTGCAAAATTCAATTTGATAGAAAAATTAAAAAAATTAAATTTAAAGAATTTCAATGTAGATGTTTATTCAAACAAATCAGCACATTACGTTCCTAAAGAAGATGATTTAGTTCAGACTTTATTATCAGTATATAGAAAATACACAAATGACTATAAGAATGACGCTATGGTTATAGGTGGTGGAACTTATGCAAGATGTATGAAAAAAGGAGTTGCGTTTGGAGCGTTACTGCCAGATAGAGAAGACACAATGCATCAAGCAAATGAGCATATGTATATAGAGGATTTACTTTTATCTGTAGCAATATATGCCGAATCAATATATAAAATTTGTTGTAAAAAAAATTAAATCACTTTATAATTTCTAAATGTACTTAAAAAAAATATTTTTTTATTAAAATATTTTTTTTTATTTTTTTATTTTATTTATTAATAAGTTTATAGAAAACAGATATAAAAAAAAAGGAAAAAATTATATATATATAGTGATAATATTTTTAAAAATTTTATATTTATTTAATTTTATTCAACTTGAAAAAAAATTTTAAAAATTGTAAAATAATAATGCATTATTTAAGAAAAAAGGAAAGGAGTGGTATTTTGGCTAATGAATATTACCAAATGGGCTGGACATTAGGTGAACAGTACGAAGAAGAATATTATTATACAAGAGAAGAAAATAAATATTTTATAAAAAAAAATGCTACTCCTATAATAGCAACATTATCAGCAGAAAAAATAGTTCCTAAATTAAAGTGGACTAGAAGATTAAGTAATGGAGATGTAATAATAGCTCAAGATTTTCAAAATGGTAGGAATTTATCATCAAAAGAAATGATAGATAAAAGAATTCCAAAAATTTTAAAAAAAGTTCATAATTCGATAAAATTGAAAAAAATGATGATAAATCAGGGATTCAAGAAAGAAACATCAAAATCATCGTTAGATAATTTAAAAAAAATATTATCAAAAGAATTATTAGAAAATAGAGATATTTCACTTGCTATTGAATATTTAGAAAGAAACAGACCAAAAGATGATATTTTAGCTCCCTGTCATGCAGATTTGCATAAAGATAATTGGTTGTTATCAGATAGTAATAAATTATTTTTAGTTGATTGGGAACAAGCTATATTAGGTGATCCAGCGATAGATATTTCTTTTGTTTTATATTTATATATTCCACAGGAAAATTGGGATATTTGGCTTAAGGAATATGGAATTGTTCCTACATTATCATATAAATTAAAATTAAAATGGTATATGTTATTTCAATCACTTGTTATGGTTGTGTGGTATAATAAAAAACAACAGTTTTCAAAAATGAACAAATGGTTGGTATTTATAGATAAGATATTTACAAAATATATTTAAGGCGTTTTTTTACGTCTTTTTTTATTTGTAAATTATAATTATTTTAAAAATATTTTTAATATTTTTAAAATACAACTTATTAACGTGAATATTTTTATAACAATTAAAAAATGAAAAATTGAGATATATGTGATATAATAAAAAAAGTTTAAAAAATAGGATATTGAAAAGATGAAAATAAAAAAATATAAACTATATTTAATAGATTTAGATGGCACGATGTATAATGGAAAAGAAAAAATAGAATATGCTAAAGAATTTATTGATTTTTTAAATTCTAATAGTATTGATTATCTATTTTTAACAAATAATTCCACTAGAACAGAAAAAGAAGTTGTTAATAAGCTAAGGTGTTTTGGGATAAAAACATTTGAAAAAAATGTTTTTACATCTTCTTTAGCAGCTGCTATATATATGAAAAAAAAAAGGATATAAAAATACATATGTAATAGGGGAAAATGGATTAATAAAAGCTCTAGAAGACGAAAACATTTCGATAGTATCTTATGATAAAGCATCAAGTGTTGTAGTAGGTCTTGATAGAAAATTAACATATGATAAAGTAAAAGAGGCTTGTTTTGCTATAAGGGAAGGAGCCAAATTTATAGGAACTAATCCAGATAAATTAATTCCTACTGAAGAGGGAATGAGTCCTAGTAATGGGGGACAAATTAAATATTTAGAATATGCAACAGATATAAAAGCGACAATAATAGGCAAGCCTAATAAGGAAATAATGACGTTAGCTATAGATAAATTTAATTATAAAAGAGAAGATGTAGTTATGATTGGAGATAATTATGAAACTGATATAATGTCTGGAATAAATTCAAATATTGATACTATACATGTACAAACTGGAGTTACAAGTAAAGAAGAAGTATTAAAGAAAAAAATTAAACCAACATATACTATAAAAAATCTAAAAGAATTAATAAATTAGAAAAGGTGAGAATATGATAATAAAAAACAAAGAACAATTAGAAAAAATGAAAGAAATAGGTTACATATGTGCTAAAATAAGGGACACATTAAAATCTGCAGCAGTACCTGGAGTTTCTACTAAACAGTTAGATAATATGGCAAAAGAACTATTTGAAAAATATGGAGCAAAATCTGCCCCAATAGAAGATTATGATTTTCCTGGATATACATGTATATCGTTAAATCATCAAGCAGCACATGGCATACCTGCCAATAACAAAATATTAAAAAGTGGAGATTTAATAAATATAGATGTATCTGGCTGTAAAGATGGGTATTACGGAGATACAGGAGTTTCATTTGTAGTCGGAACATGTGACGATCCAATGAAACAAAAAGTATGCGATGTTGCAAAAGAAGCTTTTCATGAAGGAATAAAATATGCAAAAGCAGGTAAAAAAATAAATCAAATAGGGAAAAATGTACATAAAAAAATTAAAGAAAATAATTTAAAAGTAATAGAAAATTTGACAGGTCATGGTATAGGAACAAAATTACATCAAGAACCTTCTCATGTCTTTAACTATTTTGATCCATGGGACAATATAATTTTGAAAAAAGGTATGTGTTTAGCAGTAGAGCCTTTTGTATCAACAAATGCAACAGAAGTAAAAAATAGTACAAGAGATGAATGGGAATTGATAACAGATGACAATTCATATGTAGCTCAATATGAACATACTATAGTTGTAAGAGAAAATGAAGAACCACTAATATTAACTAAAATAGATTAAATCTTTTCTATTATTGACATTTTCAAAAAAATAAACTAATATACATATTATCAAAGTAGGAGAGGTTTATAATGGCAGAAAATTTGGTAATAGTGGAATCTCCATCGAAAGCTAAAACTATAGAGAAATATTTAGGGAAAAAATATAAAGTAATTTCCTCAAAGGGACATATAAAAGATCTTCCTAAAAGTAGAATGGGTGTTCAAATAACAGAAGATGGGAAGGTAAAAGCTGATTATATTTCTATAAGAGGAAAGGGAGATACTATAAAAATATTAAAAAAAGAAGCAAAAGGAATGAAAAATATCTTTCTTGCTTCCGACCCAGATAGAGAAGGGGAAGCAATAGCATGGCATATTTCTAGTGTTTTAAATATTAGTAAGCCTAAAAATAGAATAGTTTTTAATGAAATAACTAAAGATGCTGTAAAAGATGCTATAAAAAAACCAAGAGAAATAAATATAAATTTAGTAAATGCACAGCAAGCAAGAAGAATACTAGATAGATTAGTAGGATATAACATATCTCCAGTTTTATGGAAAAAAGTTAAACCAAAACTATCAGCAGGAAGGGTACAGAGTACAGCATTAAAAATTATAGTAGATAGGGAAAACGAGATAAGAAATTTTAATCCAAAGGAATATTGGACTTTAGAAATTGATTTTAAAAAAGGACGAAAAAGTTTACTATCAAGCTTTTATTCATTTAAAGGAGAAAGGTTAAAATTAGAAAAAAAAGAAGAGGTAACACGAGTAAAAGAAGCAATAGTAGGGAATGAATTTTTAGTAAAAAACATATTGAAAACAGCTAAAAAAAGAAATTCTCCTAATGTCTTTACCACTTCTACTATGCAACAAGAAGCATCAAGAAAATTAAATTTTAAAACTAAAAAAACGATGTCAGTAGCTCAACAACTTTATGAGGGAGTAAATCTTAAAAAATTAGGAGGAACTACAGGGCTTATAACTTATATGAGAACTGATTCTACAAGAATTTCAAAAGAAGCAACTGAGCAGGCACAAAATTTTATTCTAGAAAATTATGGTGAAGAATACTTAT
Organism: Gemelliphila asaccharolytica; assembly: GCF_001553005.1. Classification (GTDB taxonomy): domain Bacteria; phylum Bacillota; class Bacilli; order Staphylococcales; family Gemellaceae; genus Gemelliphila; species Gemelliphila asaccharolytica. The sequence goes on from NZ_KQ959859.1 coordinate 15,953, forward strand.
TAAAAATTAAGAAAACAAATAAAAAAGAAGTTAAGAATATTCAAGATGCTCATGAAGGGATAAGACCTACTAATATCAATTATCTTCCATCTACTATAAAAGAATATTTAACTCCTGAACAATATAAGTTATATAAGTTAATATGGGAAAGATTTTTAGCAAGTCAGATGAGTGCAGCAGTTTATGAAACTACAAGTACTTTTTTTGAAAATTCAGGCGTTTTATTTAAATCTAATGAATCAAAAATAAAATTTGATGGGTTTACAAAAATTCTTAAAATAAAAGAAAAAACAAAATCGTATGCAGAATTTGAGGAAAAAGAAAAAGCACCATTTAAAGAAATAAAAGAAGAACAACATTTCACTCTCCCTCCATCAAGATATACAGAAGCAAAATTAATTGCAACATTGGAGGAATTAGGTATAGGTAGACCATCAACATATGCTACTATAATAGATACATTACAAAAAAGATATTATGCAAAAATCACTAATAAAGCATTTGTTCCAACGGAATTAGGTGAAATAGTATGTCAAATAATTCTTCAATATTTTCCTGATATAATAGATACAAAATTCACAGCTAATTTAGAATTAGATTTGGATAAAATTGCAGATGGAATAGAAAATTGGAATGAAGTCATTTGCAGATTTTATAATGGATTTTCAAAAGATGTAAAAAAAGCAGAGAATGAATTAGAAAAAGTAGAAATAAAAAAAGAGTATACAGGGGAAAGCTGTCCTAATTGTAAATCTCCTTTATTGTATAAATTAGGAAAATTCGGGAAATTTATAGCGTGTTCTAATTTTCCAGAATGTCGCTATACACAAGCGTTGCTAAAAAAAATAGGAGTAAAATGTCCTGTTTGTAAAAAATTTGAAATTTTAGAAAGAAAATCCAAAAAAGGAAAATTATTCTACGGATGTGAAAATTATCCAAATTGTGAATATGTATCATGGGATAAACCTATTAGTAGATGTTGTCCTAAATGTGATAAAAATTTATATGAAGGTAAAAAATATGTATATTGTGCAGAATGTCAATATAAGGAAGAAGAAAAAAAATAGGGTATAAATTTTTTTAAAAAAATAATATTTTGAAGAAAGTAAAACCCTCTTCCTAATTACTATAATTAGAGAAGAGGGTTTACTTTTAATTAAATAAGAGTAATTTTATATTAACGATTTTGAAGATTGTGAATGTAGAATTTTTTATTTTGCATTTTCTTGTATAGTTTTTTTAGAAATTTTTCTCCAGTTCATAAGACCATATGCTGAATTTAAAAAGTTGATTGATTTCATTATTATGATTAATAGTGCAGAAGAATCTCCTTGCATAAATACCATGATCCACATAACAATAGAAAATGCATTTACAATCGCCCACATTGCCCATTGTTCTGAGAAACGAAGTAAATATAGTAAACTTGCTATGACAGCCACCACTGTTGTTAAAGAATCCATAAATGGAAGATTACCACCCATCCATTTAAGTACTTGCATATATCCTAAAACTCCAATTACTGTAATAACTGTTGTAAATAGGATAATTTTTGGAGTCATAGTACGAAATTTTATTTCTCCACTTTTTGTTTTATTTTTATTCCATGTAAATATTGCAATAGCACTGACAGGTATTGAATAAATCAGATTGTACATTACCTCACCGTAAAGAGGGATACCCATACAGTTAATTGAATATAAAGCACTATTTATAATGGCAAAATATAGACCTGCAATTTTACCTTTAGCTCCAAATACTAGATTAAGACTACTTGTTAGTGTCATAACTAGCATAAAAAGACTTTCTTTTTGAATTCCCCAAGCGACCGTTTGTACAATTAAGACAAAAGCAAGCCACGATTTTTCTTTCCAACTCCAATCTGCAAAAAATTCTTTTATTTTTTTATTCATTTTTCCATTCTCCCCAAATTTTTTTAAATTTCTTAATGTCCATAATAGGTCCTGATATTCCTACAATTGCTGCTGCTGTCTTATTAGCAAGTGTTATGGTATCTTCAATATTCATTCCTTTTGAAAGTCCTGCAATTATTGCTCCTATATGACTGTCTCCTGCTCCTACAGTGTCAACAACATTTGTTTTTATCGTTGGAATTTGTTTTATTTTTTTTCCATCGTAGAATAATGTCCCCTTAGCTCCAAGTGTAATAAAAACAAGGTTTTTATTTTTTTTATAAAGAATTTTTATTGCTTTTTCTACATTTGATTCTTGAGTATAGCTTTTAGCTTCATCATCATTAATATGTAGAATTGGATTTAGTTTGAAAAAATTGTCCATTGTTTTAGTTTCGATTGACTTAATCATTGGTCCAGGTGCAAAAAAGATTTTCTTTTTTGATATACTTAGAACTTTTTTTAACCATTCTGAAATAATTATGCCATTCTCTCCGCAAACTTGATAACCTGAAATATAAATATTTGTGTATTTATTCATATCAATTTTATTAAGCCATGCTTTTTTGAAATGGCATTCTGCTCCTCGAACCGTGATAAATGTACGTTCGCCATTATTTTCTATTAAACTAAGGCAGTATCCATTATCTTCTCCTGAGTTCTTGAATAATAGGTTTATATCCTTTTTCTCTCATATCTCTGCGTATAATATCAGCAAATGAGCCTTTACCTACTGGTACGCACAAATCATGTTCACAGTCAAAATTTTTTAATGTGTTGGCGACATTATATGCACACCCACCAACAACAGTTTTTCTTTTTTTGCAGAGAATATCTTCTCCGCTTCTAGGTAGACGATCAATTTGCATCATTAAGTCAACAATTGCCGCACCTAGCACAAGTGTTTGCATAATAACTTTTTCCTTCCATTTTCAATAATATTTATGTACTCTTCAAAATTGGTTTTAGAGTTTTGAATTTTTAAAAGTTTTATATACTCTGGTTTAATATTATTATAACCTACAAACGCCCCACAAATTGCTGTTGCCATTGCTCCTATTGTGTCGGTATCTCCTCCGAGATTTGCACACATAAGAGAACATTTATTTGGATCTTGAGTATAATATGCAACTGAAATTGCTGCTGGTACAGATTCAATGATTCCTACACCTGTTCCAATAATATCATAGATTTTTTTTGAAAATTCTTCCTCATCGTTAATATATTTTTTTGCAATCTGTATTCCAATTTTTACTCGTTCTGCAAGTCTAGGGCTGAATGTTTCACACCCCCTTTCATATCCATATTTTTCTACAGAAAGAATGTCAGTTAATACTTGTTCAAAATCATCATTTATAATTGCAGAGGCAACGCCTTCTGCTATCATAGCTGCTCCCGCTATTGTTACATCACTTGTATGTGTCGCTTGAGAAACTTTGAAAACATAATCTACAAGTTCTTTTCTTTGATTAGGGTAAAAAAAGCATCCTATTGGAGAAATTCGCATAGAACTTCCATTAGATAAAGCTTTATTAGTTATATTACTGGCATCTTTTTTATCACGAAAGTAACTTAATGCAAGTCTTGATGTTGGACCTAAAATATTATTTTCAAATGCATTTTCTTTTTTTGCCCATTCCAGCATTCGTTTTGCAATATCTGAAGAATTTGGAATATAATTAGTTGCCTTCAGTGAGTCTAAGATAATTAGAGCCTGACTTGTATCATCTGTGAATTGAGCCTTATTATAATTAAATGCGACTTCATTTTCTTTTGGTCCATCAACAAATCCTTTAATTTGTCCGTTAAAAAATTTTCTTGCTTTATTTCTTCCCCATAATTCTGCTGGCATTCCCATTGCATCGCCAAGAGCCATTCCGTACAAAGCTCCAGCGATTTTATTTCTTATATTCATGTTAATTTCTCCTTTTTAGAGATATTTTGTCAATGTAACTTGTGCAACTTTTTATTTAACTGTATTATTTAAAATTATCTATCACCATTAAAAATAGAATTTTTAACTATAACGTAGTCCACTTTTGTTAGTGATGAAATATCTTTACCACCTGCATAAGAAATTGATGACTGTAAATCTTGTTTCATCTCTTTTAATGTATCGAATATATCTCCTTTATGTTTGATAAGAATTTTTTTACCTTCTACATTTTTTCTTTCACCTTTTTGAAATTCTGATGCACTACCAAAATATTCTTTAAATTTATCACCATTAATTTCTATTGTTTTTCCTGGACTTTGTTCGTGTCCTGCAAATAAAGAACCTACCATAACAAACGTCGCTCCAAATCTTATTGATTTAGCCACATCGCCGTGATTTCTTATTCCTCCATCTGCAATTATAGGTTTACTTGCTGCTTTTTTACACCATCTAAGTGCAGCAAGTTGCCATCCTCCTGTACCAAAACCTGTTTTTAATTTTGTGATACATACTTTACCAGGTCCTATACCTACTTTAGTAGCATCGGCACCAGCATTTTCTAGCTCTCTAACAGCTTCTGGGGTACCTACATTACCGGCGATGACAAAAGCATTAGGTAAATTTTCTTTAATATGTTTTATCATATCAATAACTTTATTAGAATGTCCATGAGCAATATCAATAGTAATATACTCAGGAGAAAGGTTGTTTTCTTTCAATTCTAATACAAAATTAAATTCTTCTGGTTTAATTCCTATGCTTATAGAAGAAAACAGACCTTCTTTGCTCATTTCTTTTACAAAATTTAATCTTTTTTCTGGATTAAATCTATGCATTATATAAAAATAATTATCTTTAGCTAGTTTTTTAGCTAGTTTTTCATCGATAATTGTTTGCATATTTGCCGGAACTACAGGAATATTAAATTTTCTATTTCCTAATTTAATAGTGGTATCACATTCTGATCTACTATTTACAATACATTTGTTAGGTATTAATTGAATATCCTCGTAATCAAAAATTCTCATATCATTTATCATAAGGTACCTCCAAGGGATTTATTTAGTTATTACAATGAAATATTATACACTAATATAAAAAAATTGTAAATAAATTTAATTTTTAATTATTAGATCATATTTTTATATTTTATTTAATTATATTCATGTTTTTAGATTATTCAACCTAATATTAACTTTATATTATTATAATTATTTTATTATGAGTTTAAAAAAATTTTTGTTATTTTAATAATTTTTTTAAAACACAATATTATTTCTAGAAATTTATATTTTATTTTTAATTTTTAAAATATATTTTTAAAATACTATAAATTGAAAATGTAAAAAATAAATGTTAATATTAAGAAAAAAAAGAAGGTGAAAAGATGTCAAGAGAAGAAAAATTTAAAACTATAATTAAAAATATTGATATTGAACCTTCTTTTAGAAAAAATTTTGATAAAGCAAGTCTTAATACTTATAGAGCTCCTAAGAAAGATTGGATATCTTCAAAGTTTTCTAAAAATAAATATGCAAGTTATAAACCTTTTCAATTTGTTGATGGAGAGGGTATTAGATGTTCAATATATTTAAGTGGATGTTTATTTGCTTGTAAGGAATGTTTTAATGAAAGTATACAAAATTTTAGAGCAGGAGAAGAATACAATCAAACTGTAGAAGATACTATAATAAATGATTTATCAAAGAGTTATGTTCAGGGGCTTACTATACTTGGAGGGGAACCATTTTTAAATACTAATGTTGCTATAAAATTAGCTACAAGAGTAAGAAAAGAATTTGGAAGAAATAAGGATATATGGGTTTATAGTGGATTTACTTATGAACAGATAATAAATTCAACTGATGACAAAAAGAAATTGTTGTCTTTGTGTGATGTATTAGTTGATGGACCATTTATTTTAGCATTAAAAGATTTAAATTTAAGATTTCGTGGAAGCAGTAATCAAAGAATAATAGATTTAAAAAAAAGTACTAACAAGGTAGTATTATACATGGAATGAGATTATTGACAATATAATGAAGTTTTGCTATAATTAACAAGCTAGGTGGGGAGTTAGCGGTGCCCTGTACTTGCAATCCGCTTTAGCAAGGCTGAATACCAAGATTCGGGTATTTTTTGTGATGACGAGTATAACACGTAGTGTTGATACCGAGGCATCTTATGACGTAAAAAATTATGAACCATGTCAGGTCAGGAATGAAGCAGCATTAAGTAATATTTTCCGGGTATAAGTTATTTGTCAAAGTTGAGCTGTCGATTAGACTAACGGTCATAAAAATTTATTCAACTCTTGGTTGCATGTTGTATTTATAAAAACCGACTTTTTAGTCGGTTATTTTTTTAAATTATATTATAATTTTAATTAATATTATGGTAAGTCTAGAGGAGAAAAAATGTACAAAGGAGAAAACACCAGAAAACAAACTTTATTTTTCATAAAAATATTAATTCCTGTGATTTTATATCAAATGATTTCTTATTCTTCAAATATGATAGGAACTTTTATGCTTGGACATTATAATACTAAAGATTTAGCAGGTGTGAGTTTAGGAGTAAACGTGTGGACACCTATATTTTCCGTTATATCAACTCTCGTATTAGCTTTAGTTCCTATAGTATCAAATCTAATAGGAGAAGGAAGAGAAAAAGAAGTTTCAGTAAAGGTAAAACAGTTTATTTATGTGGGGTTTTTTATATCTCTAGTTGTCACAATATTACAATATAATTTTTCGTATTTTTTTATAGAAAACTTAGATATAGAGAAAGAAATTTCATTTATAACAGTAAAATTTTTGAAATATCAAAGTTTAAGTCTTATACCTATTACTTTATATGTAACTCTTCGATCTTTTATTGATAGTTTAGGACTTACAAAAATATCAATGACAATGATGTTGATTTATGTTCCTATAAATATTTTATTGAGTTATTTATTTATTTTTGGTAAATTTGGATTTCATGAATTTGGTGGAGTAGGGGTAGCAATATCTTCTATTATAACTTTTATTATCTCATTATTACTTGCTATTTTTGTTGTAAGTTTTCATCCAAGAATTAAAAGATATCATATTATAAAATTTTCTCCAATTAGATTAGAGCATTGGCCTGAAATATTCAAATTAGGATTGCCAATGGCTTTTGCAGTTTTGTTAGAAACTTTTATGTTTTCTGCTTTGTCATTGATGGTAAGCAGGTTTGATACGATAACTATAGCGGCACATCAAAGTTCATTAAATTTTTCTGGATTTTTATATTGTTTGCCAATGAGCATATCAACAGCTATAACAATTATTGTATCTTATCATCTGGGTGCAAAAAATTACAAAATTGCTAACAAATATGTTTACATTGGAATATCTGTTTGTCTAGTTCTTTCTATATTTATATCTATCTTTATATTATTATTTCAGGACTATATTCCTTATTTGTATGGTAATGATAGGGTTTTTGTATCAAAAGTTAAAAAGTTAATTCTTTATATAATTGGTTTTACCATTTTTGATTCATTTTCATCTTGTTTTGTAGGAGCATTAAGAGCACATAAAAAGGTTATTCCTATATGTATATCACAAATAATAGGATTTTATGTTTTAGCTATACCTTTTGCTTTCTACTTAGTTTATAGATTAGAGATTGGAGTTAAAGGATTATGGATTTCTTGGCTATTAGGTTTAGCGATTTATGCAATAATGATGACTATATATTATTTTAAAATATTAGATAGAAAAATTAAATAAAATATTGAGGTTTTGAAGTGAAGATAAATTTTAAAAAAGCTAAATTCATACCGTCTATTTTTTTAGTAGGTATATATATTTTTATGTTAATGATATTTCCTTATAAGGTAGTAATTTATTTTGATATAAATAATATAAATTTAAAAAATATTGTATTGTTAATATCTAATATAGTATCTGCTGTGGTTATAATTATTTTTATTAATAAATTTAAATTAAATTCATTAGTAACTTACAGAAAAAAATTAAGAATAAATGAGTTATTAATTAATGTAGTTAGTGGATATTTTATTATTATGATTACTCAATTTTTAGTTATAATATTTTTTAGATATATGGGAATAGATTTTATTAGTGAAAATTCTATTTCAGTAGCAAATTATATGAAAAAATATCCTGTTTTTATGCTATATGTATTATTAATAGCTCCTATATTAGAAGAGTTGATATTTAGAAGAGTTATTTTCGGATATTTATATGATGTGATAGAAACAAATAAAGAAAAATATAAATTTTTAATATCAGCTGTTTTATCTGGATTTTTATTTGCTTTACCTCATGATGGTATAAAACCTATAATGATAGTATATATTTTAATATCTATAGTATTGGCTTATTTTTATAAAAGTACTAAAAATATTTGTGTTCCAATCTTAATACATATATTAATAAATTTAACAACGATTATATACTAAAATAATAGAAAACTTTTATTATTAAAATAAATTTTTATATTTTATTAATAAAAGTTTTTTTAAAATGAGAGTGAATGACAATTTTATTATTTGAAATAGGATGAAAAAATTCAACTTTAAAAGCTCCTAATTTCATATTTTTATATTTATAAAAATCTTTTGAATATAGTTTATCCCCGATTATACTAGCTCCTATATGTGATAAATGAACTCTTATTTGATGGGTTCTTCCAGTTTCTAAACTTATTTTTAGTTGAAAGAAGTTATCATATAAATTTTCACAGCTTATGATGTTTGTAACAGCTTTTTTTCCTTTTTTTACCACAGCTATTTTATTTTTCTCATTTCTATCTCTTCCTAAATTTGTTACAATTTTTTGGGGAGGAATAAATTTATTTGTAATTGCAGTGTAATACCTTTTTATGAGTTTTTCTTTTAACATATAATCTAATTTTGTTTTAACTAAAGGATTTTTTGCAAAAATAACTAAACCACATGTATCTACATCTAACCTATGTATAGGTTCAAGATATTGATAAGGTTTTATTATAAAATTAATTAAAGTATCATTTTCGTTTTTTATATCATTAGGATGTGTTTTCATTGATTGAGGTTTTGATACTATTAGCAAGTATTTATCTTCATATTCAATTTTAATGTTATGATTGCAATTTTCATTTATAAGATAATTAGAGTTTTGGAAATTACAATTTATTTGTAAAATATCTCCTTTTTTTATTTTAGAATATATAGAAGTGTACTTGTCATTTAAAATTATAGATTTTTTATCCATATTTAAAATGTGAAGATTTTTTTTAGAAATCAGGAAAAATTTTTCTAGAAATTCTTTAATATTTTGGTAATTATTATCTATGGTTAATTTCATTTTTACCTCCAATATAATTAAATTTTATCATTATAAATTTTTTTTGTAAAATTTTTCCAAAAACTATTGTCAAAAATAGTCAAAGGTGTTATAATGTAATTAGTCAAAAATAGTCAAATCTATTTTGAAACTATTTTGAGGAGGATATGAAATGAATTTAGATAAAATGACAAATAGCATAAAAGAAATTTTAGTTAAAGCACAGAATATGGCTAAAGAAGCGAAAAGTCAATATATCACTAGTGAAATGGTAATCTATTCAGCATTGACTAGTTCTAATTTATTTAGTGATATATTAAATAGATTAAAAATAAATGTAAAAGTATTATCAAAAGAATTAAACGATGAAATAAAAAAGATAAATCCTATATCTGGAGCTAATGTAAATTATGGAAGTTACATTAGTAATGATTTAGAAAAATTATTTAAAAAAAGTGAAGAATATAAAGAAAAATATGGGGATAGTTATATATCATGTGAGCACTTACTGTTAGCAAGTTATGTTACTAACATACATTTTAAAAAAAATATTGATAAGTATAGTTCGCTAGAAAAAATGGTTCAATTAATAGATAAAATAAGAGGAGGTAAGAAAGTAATGAATGAAAATCCAGAAAATAGCTACGAAGTTTTAGAAAAATATGGAAGAGACTTAGTAGAAGAAGTAAAAAGTGGTAAAATTGATCCTATAATAGGGAGAGATGATGAAATAAGAAATGTAATAAGAATACTTTCTAGGAAAACAAAAAACAATCCTGTTTTGATAGGAGAACCCGGGGTAGGTAAAACAGCTATTGTTGAAGCGTTAGCACAACGTATTGTCAGAGGAGATGTTCCAGAAAATTTAAAAAATAAAACTGTTTTTGAACTAGATTTAACGAGTTTAGTTGCTGGAGCCAAATTTAGAGGAGAATTTGAAGAAAGATTAAAAGCTGTTTTAAAAGAAGTAAAAGAAAAAGAAGGAAAAATAATTCTGTTTATAGACGAAATACATATGTTGGTAGGAGCTGGTAAAACAGATGGAGCTATGGATGCAGGAAACATTTTAAAACCAATGCTTGCAAGAGGAGAACTTCACTGTATAGGTGCAACTACTTTAAATGAATATAGAAATTACATAGAAAAAGACTCTGCACTTGAAAGAAGATTCCAAAAAGTTTTAGTAAAAGAACCAACAATAGAAGATACAATATCAATTTTAAGAGGTTTAAAAGAAAGATTTGAAATATTTCATGGTGTAAAAATTTCAGATAGAGCAATAGTAGATGCAGTAGAATTAAGTAGTAGATATATTACAGATAGATTTTTACCTGATAAAGCAATAGATTTAATAGACCAAGCTTGTGCAACGATAAAAACAGAAAATTCTTCTAATCCAGAAGAACTTGATGCTTTAAATAGAAAAATAATGCAATTAGAAATAGAAGAAAAAGCATTATCAAGTGAAGATGACGATATTTCTAAAGAACGTTTAGAAACGTTGAGAGAAGAAATAAGTAGTTTAAAAGAAGAACAAAAAAAATTACAAATTCAAGTAGATAAAGAAAAAGAAAAATTAAATTTAACAAATAAAATAAAAGCAAAAATAGATACAGTAAGATTGAATTTAGAAAAAGCAGAAAATTCTTATGATTTGGAAAAAGCTTCTGAACTTAAATATTCTGTTTTACCTAAATTACAAAAACAATTAAAAGAAGTTGAAGAAAAAGCTAAACATGATGAGTATAAATTATTGAAACAAGAAGTGACAGAAGAAGAGATAAGTTATATAGTGAGTCAATTTACTGGTATTCCTGTATCAAAATTAGTTGAAACAGAAAAAGATAAATTGTTAAATTTAAAAGAATTATTAGAACAAAAAGTTATTGGACAAGAAGAAGCGGTAACAAGTGTTACTAATGCAATTTTGAGATCAAGAGCTGGAATTTCAGATCCTAATAGACCCATAGGAAGTTTTCTATTCTTAGGACCTACTGGAGTTGGTAAAACAGAGTTGGCAAAAAGTTTAGCATTAAATTTATTTGATGATGAAAAAAATATTATAAGAATTGATATGAGTGAATATATGGAAAAACATTCTGTTAGTAGATTAATTGGAGCCCCTCCTGGATATGTAGGATATGAACAAGGTGGACAACTTACAGAAAGTGTTAGAAGAAACCCATATAGTATTGTTTTGCTTGATGAAATAGAAAAAGCACATAGCGATGTATTTAATATATTACTTCAACTTCTAGATGAAGGTGTTCTTACAGATTCTAAAGGGATTAAAGTTGATTTTAAAAATACAATTATAATAATGACATCTAATATAGGGTCTAGTGAATTGTTAGAAGGATTTAATAATAATAATTTATCTAATGAAACTAAAAAAATTGTATTAGAAAGATTACATTCATACTTCAAACCTGAAATATTAAATAGAATGGATGATATAATAATTTTCAAACCATTAACAAAAGAAATAATAGAAAAAATAGTAGTGAAATTATTAAATGAATTAGTGGAAAGATTAAAAAAACAAAATATAAAATTGGAATATGATAAAGAAATTGTTAAATGGATAAGCAAAGAAGGGTTTGATATAAAATACGGAGCTAGACCACTAAAAAGATTTATTCAAAACAATATAGAAAACAAATTAGCATTAGAAATAATAAGAAAAGGTGCTAAAGAAAATTCTACAATAAAAATCAAATATGACAATCATTTAGAAATAGAAATATAATGAAAAATAATAAGCATGTATAATAA
>NZ_KQ959860.1 GCF_001553005.1 Gemelliphila asaccharolytica
GTTTGTCCAGTAAAGAGGGTACATATCATTTTGATTCTTACCTCTTTTTTTTATTTTTAAAATAGTCCTAGCATATTTTGCATTAATATTGTTACTATGGTAATTGCTATCCAGCAACAAAATCCGAGTGCAATAGGTTTGCCACCAGTTTTTACTAATTTTACAATATCTGTATTTAGTCCTATCGCTGTCATTGCCATTACTATAAAGAATTTTGATAATTCTTTGAATGGTTTGAAATATTTTATATCTACTCCAAAATGAACACAAACTGTAGTTATGATACTTGCTATAACAAATAGTAAGATGAAAAATGGAAAAACACTTTTCATGCTGACTGTTCTTTCTCTATGGTGATTTTTTTTAGCTGTGTAGAATGCTAAAATTAGTGTGATAGGGATTATTGCTAATGTTCTTGTTAATTTTACTGTTACTGCTTTATCTAGTGTTTGCGTCCCTAAATTATACATATTATCCCATGTTGCAGCTGCTGCCGTAACTGATGAAGTGTCATTAACTGCTGTCCCTGCAAAAATTCCAAAAGCATCTCCATTTAAGTGTGAAAATCCTAAAAATGTTCCTAGGGTTGGAAAGATTATTGCTGCTAAAACATTGAAAAAGAATATTACTGAGATTGCTTGTGCAACTTCTTCTCCACTTGCTTCAATTACTGGTGCAGTTGCAGCTACTGCACTACCACCACATATTGATGACCCCACTCCTATTAGTGTTGAGGTTTTGCTATCCATTTTTGCAAGTTTTGCTACTATGTATGCTACTATAAGTGATGTGCATATAGTACTGATGATTATTGGTAAAGATTCTTTTCCAGTTTTTATTACTACGCTAAGATTCATTCCAAATCCGAGCAATATTACTGCATATTGTAATATTTTTTTAGCTGTAAATGTTATCCCCGGACTTAAATGATCTTTATGTGGTATGAAATGAGTTAATATCATTCCTGCTATTATTGCAATAACTGCTCCCCCAATTAATGGAAATAAATGACCTAAATAAGTACATGGCAATGCAATTATTAGACAAAGCAAAATTCCCTTATAATTTGTTTTTAAACTTGACATTGACATATTTTCCTCCTAAATTTCAAAAAGTATTTGTTTTTCTGTTACTAAAACAGGTACTCCCACTTTTCCTTGTTCTATTATATTTTCAAATTCAGTTAAGTTATCTCTTAGATATAAAAATTCTTTTAAATTTTTCATTGATTCTGTAATGTTGACTTCTCTATAAGATATATTTTTTTGTTTTAGTTTTTTTATAAATTCTTCTGTGTCGGAGCATTTATCACTAAAATAAAGTATGTTTTCTGTCATTATTTTTCTTCAAGCCACTTTTTAAAGTTTCTTATGAAACCTAAAAATGCTTCTCTCCCTTCTTTTATTTCTGTTAATAGGATATTTTCTGGCAAAGTTTTACTTTCTTTTTTGGTTACTAACATTATTATTTTTTGGTCTTTTTCGCATTTAAACATTTTTTTAGGCAACATTATTACTGCATTTAATTTCATGAAATTTTCTATATAATTTTTTATTTGTTTGTTAAAGTTTAATATTTCTTTTGGTAATACTAAAATTCCTACACCTTGTTTTTTTAAATATTTGGTAGTTTGTTCTAAAAATAGCGGGGCATTTAGTGTTTTGTTTTCATTAGAGCATAGTTTAAAGTTAAGACTGTTTTCTTCGTCAGTGTAATAACCACTTGGAGATTCAGTTATTACTAAATCATATTTTTCTTGAGTGGTATTTTTAAGAGCATCTGTATTTATAAGTGAGATTTCTTTTTCTAACAGATTAAATATATCTGCTTGTAATTTTAGAAAATCTGAGTCTATCTCTACTGAAGTTAAATCTGTTTGCCCTTCATAGTTTTCTATTAAGTCTAGGAAAAATGTCCCTCTGCCACTTGCTAGGTCTATTGCACTTATTTTTTTATTTTTGTATATTGCTTTTATTATGGCTGATATATAGATTGATATTATTTGAGGTGTAGGGGCATAGTTTTTATTATCTAATTTTTTATATGCTTTTAATGTAAGAAATAAGTATGCTTTTTTTATTTCTTCTTTTGAAAAGTTGTCTAATACAAAAAAATAATCCTTATCATTTTTTAGTTCAAGTATTTTTGCTAATGCTTGTAGATAAGAGATGTTTTTTTCTTTTGCATAGTTTTCTGTTAGTTCATCAAATTTATAAAATAATTTTTCTACATTTGTCATATTCATTCTCCATAAGATAAATTATAATACTTTTTTATTTTTTTTGCTATAAATATTTTAAAAAACCTTGACTTTTTGTGGTATTTTCCAAAAGGATTGTTTTTTTACTATCTTTTTGAAGCTACCCTTTTTTGCCAAGGTTTCATTTTATTTTTTAAAAAACTTTTTTTAAAATTTTTTCTTAATTTTCTTTTTCTTGTTTTATTTTTGCATTTATTTTTTTTCTTAATGAAGCAAAGTCTTCTTTTACTACTACTGTGTTTGCTATGTAGTCATGAAGCCCCTGTTTTTTAGTCGTTGCGACTACTGCTAAATATGGCAGTAATAATAAAGCACTTGATAGTATTCTTCCTATAAATTCTCTGTAAAAGACATCTGCTAATGTTAGTTTTTCGTCATTTATTTTTTCTACTTTTATTTTTAGTAGCATTTTGCCTATTGTTTGTGAGTATATGTAAGTCATCGTTATAAAATATATTATATATACTATTGCTACTGGTAAGCTACAGTTTAATATTGGGAAAGATTTTCCTGTGTCTAACACTCCTAATGTGACTGTGTTTAGGAGGGTTGCTAGTAAATATATTATTATTAAATCTATTAAGTATGCTACTGTTCTAGTAAAAAATCCTCCGTAAAAGTTTTTTGCTATTTGTAGATAGTCATAGATTGTTGGGTTTATATTTTCGCTTTCTTTTTGGGTTTGCTGGTTTTGTGTTTTTTCTTCGTTCATATTTCACCTATGGTAGATAACTTCTTGTTATAGTTTTATTTGCATTTGCATTTATTTCATTTACTATTGATTGTGATAGTGATTTTACAAAGCTACTTAAAATATTTTTTTTAGGATCTATTTTTTTGTATTCTATTATGGTTGGGTTTGTTAGGTTGCTTTCTTTTTTGATTTCTTCTATTAAATCTTTTTTGGTTCCTATGTTGTCTATCAATCCGTTTTCTAATGCTTGTGAAGCACTATATATTCTACCGTCAGCTAGGGATAATACTTTTTCTTTATCCATGTTTCTTCCCTTTGCTACTATGTCCACAAAACGGTTATATGTTTCTTTGTTTATTTCTTTATAGATGTCTATCGTGTCTTGTGGCATGTCTTCTGTAAGGCCTCCAACTGCTTTTTGGTTTCCTGAACGAATTATTTGATTTTTTATTCCATTATCATTTAAAAATTTTTGTGCAGATAAACTGCTCATTATTACTCCAATAGATCCTGTGATTGTTTCTGTGTTAGCATAAATTTTTTTGGCAGGTGCTGATATATAGTATCCTCCTGAGGTTGCCATTCTTTGCATTGATACATATATGTCTTTTTTACTTTCTAAAAGGCTATTGTATATTTCACTTGATTCATATACTCCTCCTCCAGGGCTGTCTACTTCTAATAAAATTGCTTTTACGTTATTATTTTCTTTAGCTTTTTTTATTTGGTTTATTACGGAGTAAGGGTCATCTTCTAGGGTCATGTTTTCACCTATTTCTCCTTTTATTTTTATTACTTGTATAGTTTCGCTGGAATTTCCTTGTTTCACTACTGATTTTTTTCCTAATACTAATGAGTTGTCTATTAATGAATAAAGGTTCTCGTCTAGTTTTTCTTCACTTTTGTTTTCTTTGTTTGAGATGCTTTTTCCAAAAGTCATTGATAATATCAAGATTATTGCTGTTGCTATTAGGGCTATTAATCTTTTTTTCTTTTCCATATTATTCTCCTTGTTTTGCAATAAATTTATTGTATTTTTTTAAAAAGGCTAAGTCACAGCTTCCTGTTGCTCCATTTCTGTGTTTTGCGACTATGACTTCTATTGTTGTTACATCTTTGTCGTCTTCTGTTTCTTCTTCTTCTTTTTTGCTATAATAGTCCTCTCTATATAAAAATGATACTATGTCGGCGTCTTGTTCTATACTTCCTGATTCTCTAAGGTCGCTCATCATCGGTCTTTTATCTTGTCTTGATTCTACACTTCTTGATAGTTGAGATAAGGCTATTACTGGGCATTCTAATTCCCTTGCCATTTGTTTTAAACTTCTTGATATTTCTGATACTTCTTGTTGTCTATTATCACTTCTTCTAGATCCTTGCAGAAGTTGAAGATAGTCTATTATAACTAAGTCTAATCCTTGTTCTTTTTGTAAGATTTTACATTTTGCTTTTACTTCATTTACTTTTATAAAGGGACTGTCATCTATATATATTTTTTTTGTATTTAAAAAGCTCATTGCTACTTCTAGGCTTTCCATATCTTCTTTTGTCATTTTCCCGTCACGAAGTTTTTTTGAGTCTATCATTCCTTCACTGCATAGCATACGGGTTACTATTTGCTCTGCACCCATTTCTAGTGAGAATAGTGCTACTGTTTTTTTTTCTTCTTCTTTTTTACTTCTTCCTGCTACATTTAGAGCTATATTTAAAGCAAATGCTGTTTTCCCCATTGATGGTCTTGCTGCTAGTATTATTAAATCTCCTTTGGAAAATCCACTAAGTAAGCCGTCTAGACTCGAGAAACCTGTGCTGATTGCGATGTTTTTTCCTTCTCCTGACATTTTTGCTATTATTTCGTCAAATACTTCTCTTGTTACATCTTGTATTTCTTTGAAATTATTTGTTTTTGCTCTCTCTGTTGCTTTTTCTATTTGGAGCATGACAAATGATACTATGTCATCTAGTTCTACCATACCATCATTCATTTTTTTCATGCTGTCTGTTAGTATTGCTTTTACTTCTCTTTTTATAGAGTTTTTTCTTACTATGTTGGCATAGTGAACAACATTTTTTGAAGTTGGTGTTATTTCATAAACTTCTACTATATAAAGTGACGCATCTGTGCTTTTAAATGCCCCTTTGTTGTATACTTCACTAAATATTGTTGCATGGTCAATTTCTATATTTTCATTATTTAGTTTTATTATTGCTCTGTATAGTTCTTTATTTCTTTCATCAAAAAAGTCGTCTTCTTCTAATATTGCTCTTATGATGTCAATTTTTTCACTATCAAGCATTAATGCTCCTAGTACGCCTTGTTCTGCTTGGAGTGCCGCTTCATATTCGTTATTTTTCATAAGTCTCCTTTAGTTATTTTTCTACTAAATGTACTTTTATTGTTCCTTCTACTGTGCTATGTAATTTTACTTTTACATTAGTGTATCCTAACGCTTGTATAGCATGAGGTAAGATTATTTTTTTCTTTTCGATTTTTAGTCCGTGTTGTTTTTTTAATTCTTCTACAATTTGTTTTGAAGATACAGAACCAAATAATCGTCCCCCTTCTCCTGCTTTTACTGGGATTTTTATTTCTTTATCTTTTAACTCTTTTACTAGCATTTTTGCTTCTTCTATTTCTTTTTGTCTATCTTTTTCTTTTCTTTTTTGCTTTCCTTCTAATGCTTTCATATTGGCATTATTTGCTGGTAAGGCTTTGTTATTTGTTATTAAAAAGTTTGCAAACCCGTCTTTTATTTCTTTTACTTCTCCTTTTTTACCTTTTCCTTTTACGTCTGCTATAAAGATTACTTTCATTTTTTTCTCTCTCCTTTATTTTTCGTCTACTATATCATTTATTGCTAAGGTTAAGTCTTCTCTTACTTTTTCTATATTCTGTTCTTCTATTTGGGTTGCTGCATTTGCTAAATGCCCTCCTCCTCCTAGTCTTTCCATTATCATTTGGACATTTATATTTCCTAAACTTCTTGCTGATATTCCTATTTTTTCTGAATCTAATTTTCCTATTACAAAACTTGCTTCTACATCTTTTATTGTTATTAGGGCATCTGCACATTGTGCTAACATTACATTTGTGTAATATTTATCACTTGGAGCTAGAGATACTAAGATATTTTCTTTTATTTTTTTTGCTAAACTTATTATTTCTGTTCTATTTATAAAGTTTTCTAATGGTTCTTTTAAGATTGTTTTTACTCTTATTGGGTCTGCTCCATTACTTCTAAGGTAGGCCGCAGCGTCAAATGTTCTAGACCCTGTCCTTGTTGCGAAGTTTTGAGAGTCTACTACTATTCCTCCTAAAATTATTGTAGATGAGGTGTTATTAATACTTTTTCCTCTTGCTTCATATTCTAATAATTCTGATATTAATTCTGATGCTGATGAAGCGTAGGGTTCTATGTATGTAAGTAGTGGATTTGCTATTATATTTTCTCCTCGCCTATGATGGTCTATTACTATTTTTTTGGTTGCTTTGTTTAAAAGTGCTACGTCTAATACTCGTTCTGAATCTGATGTATCTACTATTACTAATGATGTTTGAGGGGTCATATAGCTCCATGCTGTGTCGCTATCTATAAATACTCCGTCAAAATGGTCATCTTTTTCTACTTCATTCATTATTTTTGTTATAGTTTCGTCTTTGTCACTATCATTTAAAACTATATAACATTCTCTATTGTTTAAACGAGCAAATTCATAAATTCCTACACAACCTCCTAAAGCGTCAAAGTCGGGTTTAGTGTGTCCCATTACCATAACTTTATCACTTTCTTTTACTATATCAGATAGGGCGTTTGAAATTACTCTTGCTTTTATTCTTGTTCTTTTTTCTTGAGGATTTGTTTTTCCTCCATAAAGTCTGATTGTTCCGTCTACTTCTTTTATTGCTACTTGGTCGCCTCCTCTTCCTAAGCACAGGTCTAGAGCCGTTTTTGCTAACTCTCCTAATTCAGGTAAAAAGTCAGTTCCGCTTCCTACTCCTACACTTATCGTCACTTGAGCACCAAATTCTTCTTTTAATTTTCTTATATCGTCTTGAATAGAGAATTTATCTTTTTCTATTTCTTGTAAATCTTTAACATTTAAAAGTCCGATAAATCTATCTTCATCCATTCTTTTTAGATATATTCCATTTTGTTTTGCAAAACCTGTAAGTAGACTGGTTATTTTTGAATCTAACCTTGTCGCTTCTTCGTCTTTTAATGAATCATAGACATCTTCTTGATTATCTATATTTATCGCCATAACACAAGGTCTAGTATCTTTAAATCTTTGCATAACAAGTTTTGTTTCTGTTATGTCAAAAAAGTAGATATATCCAGTATCTTTTTGATAATTTACTTTATAATATTTCTCTTCGATATGAAACTGGTTGTCTACTGTGTCTTCTTCTGTAAATAGAGATTTTATCTCTGGTACTACGTCGGTTACATTTTCCCCTATTACATATTCCATATCCAAATGTTTATAGATATAATTATTTACCCATTCAATATTTTTTTTGTTATCTACAATTATTATTCCTATTGGGTATTTATTAAGACCTTTTTCAGCAGAATCTTTTATTTTAAAGGTAAGCTCTTCTACATATTTTTTATTAATTTTTTCTACTTTTCTTCCATATAGATAGATAGGCAGTGTTAAAAATATTATTACTAATAAATAGACAAATAAACTATATATATCAAAATATAAGATAAAAATACCACCTACAAAAAGAATTAAAATGGTAATTATTAAGTAAATTTTTCCTTTTTTATACATTACTTACCTCCCATATAGTCGCTATACTTTCTTCTAAGTGAAAAAATACTATCTACTATTCCTATAACTTCAAATAAAAAATTGAGTATAAAAACAGCAGCTAATAATAATATTTTTTCTAAAATAGATACATTTTTTTTATTTTGATGCATAAAGTAAACAAATGTAAAGATTCCATTAAAAACAAAAATCCATTTGAAAATAGTTAAAAAGTTTACCAGTATCAAAACTACCACATTATAATCATTATCAATATTTAATTGAATTAGATATGTTATAAATGAAAGTAGTAAATAAAGGGTTGCATAACTTTTTTTTACAGTTATTAATCTCAGGCTACCGAATACTGGTATAATCGCTTTTTCTTTTGCTAAAGAACTTATTGTATATTGGACTAAAATTACAGTATATATAAAAGAGAATGAAAAAATTATGCTTGGAAAAGTCTGCTTTAGTTGCTCAAAACTTTGTTTTAATATTTCTGCATCCATGCTCTTTTGCACAAATTCATTCATTACATAGTTATTTATATAATCTCCCGCTCCTTGAGGAGTTATATTTAAATAACCTGTTTTTAATAATGTAATAAAAAATATACTGCTTACTAAAAATAAAAATGCAGTTATACAAAGAATAATCGTTACTTTAGATATTCTATTTATTATTAATAAATATATCATAAGTGCTATTATGATATGCACCGCATTAAATGCCGTCTGCATAATGTTTGAGGTGAAATATGATATTAATATCCCCCCCAAACTTAGTGGAATAAATATCTTAAACCCTCCATCTGCAAGAGAGAACAAGATAAAAAATACCGAAAAAAATCCCGATATATACCAAAAATCAAATCTTATTCCAAAGTAAGTTAATAGTAAATAAATAATACTATAAATCCATATTTTTTCTTTACTTGGTTTTTCTATAAATATTTCCTTACTTAAAAGCAAATCATTAATTGCTTTTTCAATATTAGAAACTTCTTTATTCAATATTAGTTTCTCCTTAAAATTAAAAAGTTATCCTTACTAAAATTTGTAAGTTTTGTATTATTTGTTTTTATTTTAATAATTTTTTCTAATTAAATATAATATAACTATTATATTATACCTTATTAGCATTTTTTTTGCTAGAGTTTGACTGCTTTACCTCTTTTAAAAAAATTGTTTAGCTTACTTTTGTTAATATAAATTTCTTTCTTTACACTTTTTTTCTTTTATATTAAAAAAAAGATATATAAAAGTTTTAATTTAATCTGCTTTTACATATCTTTTTCTTTTTATTCTTTTTTATCTTTTTGGTATATTTCTACTGTCCAGCCTTTAATTTGGCCATTTTCATCTCTAACTCCTTTGACAGCATACTCTGTATATTTATTAGTTTCCCTCACAAGTCTTTCCATTTCTTTTTTTCCATATTCGTGGGCTTGTGCTTGAGTGTCAAAAACTTCACTGTTTTTTACATTATTTGTTTTTTCTTCTGTATTTTCTTTGTGATTTTCTTTAGTATTTTCGTTTTTTTTATCTGATTCATTTTTTTCAGTTATAACTTGAGTATAGCCTGATTTTTTTGATTTTGTCGTTTTACTGTTATCTTTATCTTCTTTTTTATTATCTTTATCTTCTTTTTTTGTTTCGGTTGTTTCTGATGAAGAGTGTTTTTTAGGTTTTTTATCAACAGATGTAAAATGTAAAATCAATATTACAACTAATGAAAATACTATTACTCCTGCTGCTGTAGACATTAATATTCTTAAAAGTTTATCTTGCCGTTTCATCATTTATCACTCCTTTAGTTATATATTATACCATTTATTTATGAATTGTATAGTAAATTTTTATATCTCTCTTTTATATCAGCTATGATGGTGTATCCTTTACTTTTTGAAATATTCAAATCTTTAAATATTTCTTTTTTTTCTTTTCCTTTTTCTAACATTTTTATTATCTCTATTTCTCTTTTATTAAATGTTTTTGCTAAAGATTCTCTTATTTCTATTTCTTGTATTTCTTTTGTTTTGACGCTAAATATTTTAGTGTTTTCTATCTCTTCTATATAGGATATTTTTCTTCTATTTCTTCTTCTTAGTTCATCAATTATTTTTCTTTTCATCGTTATGTAGCTAAATCTTTGAAAATCTTTTTCTGCTATATCATTATTTTTTAGTATTAAATAACTTACTAGAAGCCCTTCTAAGCAAAAGCTGTAAAATTCATCATAGTCTTTATGTCTTATATTACATTTATACATTGCCAAGTTTATTTTGTCTTTGTTTTCTTTTACTATTTTATTAAATTCTTCTTCTTGTTCTTTTGTTAAATTAAAATTCATACCATCCTCCTTGAGTCTATTTTATAGTTTTTTTTGAATGTTTGATATGAATTTTGAAAGGTCTAGTTCTTATTAGCTTTTTTAACTTTTTTTTGAGATACTATTACTCCTATAAATAAGATTATCATTCCTAATAATTCTTTTGTTGTTAGTGTTTCTTTTAGTATTATTACTCCCCCTATCGCTCCGAATAGTGACTCTAGGCTTAATATTAGTGAAGCAGTGTGAGCTTCTACTTCTCTTTGACCTATTATTTGAAGTGTGAAAGCTACCCCGCTACACAATACTCCCAAAGCTAGAAGTTCATTTATTACTGCTAAAATGTCTTGCAAGTTTATACCTTCGTAAAAATATCCTATTGCTAAGCTCAGTATTCCTACTACTAAAAATTGCCCTATAGATAAAAGCATAGAATTTATTCTTATTGTCGCAAATGAAATTATTAATATGTGTACTGCGAATAAAAATGCACTTATTAGTATTAATAAATCTCCATATCCTAAAGTGAAATCGTCTTTTATTGATAATAAATACAAACCTATAACTGACATTATTAATCCTATTAGGAAAAATTTATTTAATTTTTGCCCTAAAAATATTCCTATTAGTGGAACTATACAAATATACATAACTGAGATAAATCCTGCTTTACTTGCTGTAGTGTAAGCCATTCCCATTTGTTGCACGCTCATTGCAAAAAACAAAGCTACCCCACATATAAGTGGTAATATTATATTTTTATATTTTATTTTTTTAAAATTGTGTTTTGGATTTTGACTTTTATAAAGCGATGGAAGAGCTAAAGATATTAATATTAAAAAAATTACTGCTATGATAGCTCTTATTCCTACGGTGGTGTAAGGGCCTAAACTTTTACTGGCTACATTTTGCCAAACAAATCCAAGTCCCCAAATTATTGTTACTAATAAAAGTAAAATTTGTGATATTAACTTTCTCATTTTCCCCCTCCAGTGTTTTTTTATAATAAGAAAATTTCCATTATTTCCAAGGAATTATATTTTCTTTTTTCATTTTATAGTGAAAAATCTTCTTACTTTGTACTGGCTTACTTTTTTAAAAAATTTTTTTTTAAAGTTAACTGCCACGGTGAAAGTTTAAAAATTATTTGTTTTTTCTCTTTTAAATTGCGAATTTTCGCCTCTATTTTTTTATTTTTCAATGGATATTATAACACTTTTGATTAAGTTTAGCTATTATAATAAAAATATCTATGTATAAAATATTATTTTAATTTTTTTTACTATTTTTTGTTTTTCAAAGAAAAAAAAGACCTCATTTTTTTAGATTCTTTTGGTCTAATTTTAGAGGTCAATTTAAATAATATTTTCTTTTTAGGTAACTAAATTATTTTTTTCTGATAAGTTTAAAGAAACTTGATTTTTTCCCATAGTGAAGTGTGGCATTTCTAAATACTCTAATAGAAATAAAGGCTATTATTACTGTCGCTATTAATAAGATAAGATATGATATTATTAATTCGGCAAAATTTATATCTATAATAGCAAAGCGTGTTGGCATAACAAAATATGATGTTAATGGGAATAATGATAATATTTCTGATAATTTGCTTTTCCCTGGATTGTTAATTACTGTTATGTTTAGGAAGAATGCTATTATAAATATTATCATTGGCAAAGTGATTACTGTATTTATTTCTTCTAGTTTGCTTACTAGGGATGCACATGATGCAAATAAAAACATTAGCATTATAAATCCTGTAAGTGAGAATATTAACCAAACTAATAAAATTTTTGTATCTATAGTATATAGCATCATTTTTAATCCTTCAGCGTAGTTTTTTGCATTTATTTTTAATCCTACAAGCAAGGATAATATTATTAACAAAATTTCCATTATTGCAACTGAGGAGTATGCTAATACTTTTCCTACTATTAAAATTTTAGGTTTTACTGTTACTATTAATAGTTCCATAGCTCTATTGGTTTTTTCTCTGGCTACGTTTGTTGCTAAAATACTACCAAACATGATGACTGTCATATACATGATAAAACTTCCTGCATAGATAAATCCGCTCATAAATGCTCGTTTTTCTAAACTTCCAGAGTCTACCGATATTTCTTCTATTTTTGGCATATTATTTTCTATTGTTTTTATATCGTTATAGTTCAAACCTTTTTGGGAGAAGTAATAGTTTTTTAGTTGGTATTCAAATACTTTTTTATATTCATTTTCTCCATTTATTAGCGATGCTGATTTTGATAGGTATTGCCATTTATCTTTTTCTATTACTACCGCTTCTTTTATTTTTTCGTTTTTAATATCTTCTTCTAACTTACTTTTGTCTTGATATTCTTTTGCTTCTTTTAAGGCACCTTTATCAAATTTTATATTTTGGTCTTTTATTAAATATGCACTTTTAGAAAAATTAGGATTAGAGTCTGATGAAAATAGTTTTGCCACTGCTCCATTCCCGCTTCCTATATTAGGAATAAATGTTACCGTGAATGCTATAATTATGTATATAAGCATCATAATAATTGTTGATTTTCTTTTTGCAAATTCTTTTAATTCAAATGAAAAGACGGTAAATAGTTTACTCATTATTTTCACCTACCGTTTCTATAAATATTTTTTCTAAACTAGGTTTGAAAAGGGTAAATTCTTCAATGTCAAGGTTTTCTTTTTCTAAGTATTTTAATAATTCTCTTTTTTCACTTTTATCTTCAAATTTAAGTAATACTCCTTCTTTTTCTAATGAATATTCTATATTTAAAGGAGTTTTTTCTAATTGTTCTTTTAATTTTTCATCTTCTATGTTTGCAACCTTTAAAATCATTTTTTTATGACTACGTTCTTTTTTTATTTCGTCAAGTCTGCCACTTAAAAGGATTTTCCCTTTTTCTAAAATATTTATATTTTCACAGAAATCTTCTACTACTGGCATTTGGTGTGATGAAAATATTACAAGTTTGCCTCTTTTTACGAAATCTTGTATTATTTCTTTTAATTTTCCTACATTTATTGGGTCTAGCCCGCTGAATGGTTCGTCTAAAATTAATATATCAGGATCGTTTATTACTGCTTGAATTATTTGAATTTTTTGAGCATTTCCTTTAGATAAAGTTTTTAATTTTTTTTTGCTTTCTTTTATGTCAAAAAATTTTAAATATTTTTTTGCACTTTCTATTGCTTCTTTTTTGCTCATTCCTTTTAACCGTCCAAAATAGGAGAGTTGAGTTACTAATCCAACTCCGTCGTACATTCCTCTTTCTTCTGGTAAGTATCCTATCTTGATTTTTGTTAAATCTATTTTTTCTCCATCTAACAAAATATCTCCTTTATCTTGTTTAAATATATTTAATAGTAGTCTAAAACTTGTAGTTTTCCCGCTTCCATTTCGTCCAAGGTAAGCATTTAGCTTCCCACTTTCAGCTTTAAAGCTTACTCCTTTTAGCACTTCTTTATCTTGAAAACTTTTATAAACATTTTTAAATTCTAAAAGCATATATTTCTCCTTTCATTAATTTTTTCTCTATTATATAATTAAATAATTATTTTTACAATAATATTTTAGTTTTAAATATTTTGGTTCTATAAATTTATTGTAAATTATTATTTTAGAATTTAAATTTTTTCTTTACTTTTATCTTTGTCTACTGAGGATTTATCATAAAAAAATATTCAAGCTAATTATTAAAGCTTGAATACTTTTAAATTTATTTTTATTTGGCTATATCATATATTTTAGCATCTATTAAATCTACTAAAATTTTTGGTTCTATTTCTATTTGGTTTCCTACTTTTCCTGCTGAAACAATTATTTTTTCTACATCTAAGCATTTTTTATCTACTATTGTTGGGAAAACTTTTTTCATACAAAAAGGAGAACATCCTCCTTTTATATATCCTGTAACTTTTGTTAAGTCTTTTAAAGGACTCATAGTTAAGGATTTTACGCCAAAATTTTTAGCTAATTTTTTAAAGTCAATACTGTCTTCACTCATTAGTACCGCTACAAAATAATTTCCTTTTAAATCTGTTGTTAAAATAGTTTTAAAGATTTGTTTTGGATTTTTTTTAATTATTTCTGCTACCCCTACTCCTGTTTTTGCTTCTTTGCCTTTTGGATCAAAGGAGTAGTGCGTGTAACTGGCATTATGTTCATCTAAAAGTCGCATTGCATTAGTTTTTATCTCTTTTTTTTTCATATTTCTCCTTACTATATCTAAAAACATAAATGTTAAATATGCTATATGTTAGTATATAAATCAAAAAGTCTATTATTATTTTTGCTATAACTATATTTATATTAGATACTAAAAATAATAGATATATCACCATCAGCGAAATAAATGTTTTTAAAAATGTTAATACTATATATCTTGGCAAAGTATTTTTTTTCTGTTTTCTTTCTTTTTTATTGATGTAAAAGTGAATAAAACTTCCTATTATTCTTGCTAAAAAGGTGCTTATAAATAAACTTGCCCCTTCTTCTCCTATCCCTAAAAATAAAGATACTATGAATAATATCCTAAATAGGTTTATATCTACTAGGTAGCTTAAAAAACTTATTTTAGAGTAACTGTAAAAGTCTTCTAGGATTACATTTATTTTTTTTATTTCTTCTAAGTAGTTTTTTTTCTTTTCTTTTATATTGTCTAAAAATACTTCTTCTACTGGTAAATTGTTTTTTACTATGTTTACTAGCATTCTTTGGTAAAAATAGTTGTCTTTTTTTATATCTATTGCTATAGGTGTGTGTTTGATAGGCATAAATATTATGTCTTTGTCTATGCTTTTTATTTTTTTTAAGTGAAAGAAATTAAATATATATGTTTTTATATTGTCTAAAATAGTAATGTCGCTTGTTTTTGATACTAATATTACTTGTTCTTTTTCTTCATTTACTATTTCTGTGATGTCTGCTATAGAGGTAGTAGCATCTGATAGAAAAATTACATTTGTGAAATTTTTTTGATAGTTTTTTGTTATTATTGTATTGACTGCTATTTTAAATGCCAAGGCGTCATTCATTTCTTTGGCTAATTTTTCTATTTTGATTTCCTGGCTTTTGCTAAGAATATTAATGTTATATTTGTCTTCTATAGATCTTTCATTTATGCTTTTTTCTAGCAATAGTAAGATATAATATCCTTGCTGTATTAAACTATCTGTATATTCTATTAAGTTGTTAGTATTTTTTACTTTTAATATTATTAGAGTGTTATTTTGTGCTATCTTTTCCATTGTAATATTTTACCAGTTCAAATAAATAATTTCTTACATCTTCTTGAGAACCTTTTTCTAATAGTTCTTTGAATTTTTCTAATTTTTCGTTTAATTTATCTTCGTCTATGTCTAAAGTTGTGTTTTTAAATATCATTTTATTAGCTGTTTTTTCGCTGTTTTCATAGTCTAACACAAGTTCTTCATACATTTTTTCTCCAGGTCTTAATCCTATTTCTTTTATATCTATGTCTTTATATGGTGTAAATCCTGATAGTTTTATTAAGTTTAGGGCTAAGTCCATTATTTTTACAGGTTCTCCCATGTCTAATAAGAATATTTCTCCACTTTTTGCATAGTATCCTGCCTGAAGTACCAGTTGTGCTGCTTCTGGGATTGTCATAAAGTATCTTATTATATTTTTATGAGTTAATGTTAGGGGACCGCCTTTTTTTATTTGTTCTTTAAAGATTGGTATTACTGATCCACTAGATCCTAAGACATTTCCAAAGCGTACTGCTGCAAATTTTGTTTTGTATTTGTCTTTTTTAGATTGTAGTATTATCTCTGTTAATCTTTTTGAAGCTCCCATTGCATTTGTTGGATTTACTGCTTTATCTGTTGATATCATTATGAATCGTTCAACGCCTTTTTCTATAGATACTTCCATGACATTTTTTGTTCCAAAGACATTATTTTTTATTGCTTCTTTTGGTCTTCTTTCCATTAGTGGCACGTGTTTATGCGCTGCTGCGTGGAAAACTACATCTGGTTTATATTCATCAAATAGGTGTCTTAGTGCTTCTTTATCTCTTATACTTACTATTTCTGAAATATATTTTACGTCTTTATATTCTTCTTCTTCACTTCTTTTAAAGTCAAAATCTCTTTCTAGCATATATAATGAGTTTTCGTTGACGTCCATTAAGACTAAATTTTTAGGTTTAAAGGTGAATACTTCTCTTGCTATCTGGCTTCCTATTGAGCCTCCTGCTCCCGTTATTAGAATATTTTTACCTTTTATATAAGATTTTATTTCGTCTTTTTTGAGTTTTATTTCTCCTCTTCCTAATAAGTCTTCTATTGATACGTCATTTATGTGTTTTGTTATATTTTTTTCATCAAGTAGTGCTAAACCTGGATTCATTATTTTCACTTGTACGTTTGAGCAGTTTCTTAATATTTCTAATATTCTATTTTTATCATATTGTGATATTGAAGGTATTGCTAAAAATACCATTTCTACACCATATTTTTCTATTATTTCTTTTAGGTCTTCTGTTGTTCCTAAAACTCTAAGCCCACTTATTGTTGTGTTAGTTCTTTTGTCATCTACTAGCCCAACAAGGTTAGCTTTAAAGCGATTGTTTTTGTTAAGTTCTTTTAGAAGTAAATATCCTGCATCTCCTGCTCCAATTATTAGGGTGTTTTTGTAGCCCATTCTATTTCTTTTTAATTTGGATGTTTCTTGAATTGCTCTGTATAGTATTCTGACAAACATCATTCCTGCAATTATGCTCATTGGGGCAAAAAGTGAAAATCTTAAGTTTGAAAATGTTCTTGGAAATAAAAAGTCATATATGATTATACAAATAAAGTTTGAAATAATGACTGAAAGACAAATATTTATTATTTCTTTTACTCCTAAGTATGACCATAATGCTCTATTTATTTTTGCTATTTTGAATGCTATAAAATATATTACTACTGATATTAGTATGAAATATATTAATTTATCTCCATAATATGCTATCATATGTGGAATATACATTGACCTGTCTAAAAACATAGCTATCATTGTGGATAGTGCTACTATTAACATATCTATTAGCATTATTATTTCAAATCTGTAATTTAGGTAAATTTTTGAATTATATACTTTTTCCATAACTTCTCCGTTCCTTTTATACTTAATTTTATCACGAAAAATCTAGCTTTACAAATCTATCTTTTTTTGTTTTTACAAATTTTTTAAAAATATAATTTCTTGAAAAATATAAAAAAGAACCTTAATTCTTGAAGATATTAAGGTTCTTTTGAACTTAGATTGGATAGGTTTTAAAATATTTTAGAATAATAAGATGTATAAGAAATGTGCAATTATACCTGCTGCAAATCCTCCTATTGTGTGTGAAATGATTGCTTTTGATGATAGTTTTCTCACTCCTAGTGCATCCATCATTCCTATATGAGTACTTAAGTACCCACTCCAACACATACCCATTGCTGTAAATACTGCAATGTCATTTGCTGTGATTAAACTTCTTTGCAAAAATCCTGGAACAAGTGACATAGCTCCTCCTACAGCTCCTAATGCTGTAATTGGGAATGCTATTGCTTCTGATGATGTGAAGCCAAATAGAGGTTCTAAGATAAATGATATTTTATCTCCTATAACTGGTAGTAATCTAACTCCTTCGTAAGCAGCTCCTGTATATTCTCCTGTTTTTGATGGTCCAAATGTTAGCATCATAACAAATGTACATACTATTAGAACTCCTGGGATTATGGCAATTCCCATGTCTACTCCTACTTTACCACCTTCAAGTAATGTATCTAGCACACGTTGAAATAAATTTCCTTCTCTTACTTCACGAACTTTTGAATAGTCTATATCTCCATCTGAAAATTCATCATCATATGCTTCATTTGCTTCTTCACCATAGTATTTTTTAGTCTGTATTAACATCAGACGAACACTTATTATACTACCTATTACAGCAGCTAAATTCCCGATTAATGCTGCTGGCCAAAATCCTGTACCTTGTGTTCCCATGAATACAGTAACGATAAGACCCATCCCAAATGATGTACCTAAGTTACATAATGCAGGTATTTGATATTTTTTAAAAAATACTGTGAATTTTTTATCTTTTGCAAATGGTATTATAGCAGGATTATCAGAAAGATATGTTGCTACAACTCCCGTAACACTTGCCCCTGGCATTCCCCAAATTGGTTTCATCAGTGGTGCAAATATTTTATTTATTAATGCAATTACTCCAAATTCAGATAATAACATACTTAATGCACCTGTAATTACTGCCATCGCCATAATGTAAAATACTGTATCTAATAATAATTTATGAGCTGTTGCCATCATTGTTTTAAACATTGGCCCTACACCCATTTTATAGCCCATTCCTCCAAATATAACTAATAATATTATTAGGAATACAAATGTTTCTACACTTATGGCCTTCTTGGTTTCTTTCATACTATTACCCATAACTATCTCCCTCTTTCTTTATAATTTTCTTTTTTTGTTATCTATATTATAACACATCACGAGGGTTTGTCAAGTCTTTTTATATAACACTAATTTTTTCTGTATTAATTTTTTACTGAATAATACGGGTAATTTTCAGAAAATTTGTTCGTTTTTTTGTTTTTTTCTATTTAAAACGTGTCTACAAAGCCTTTTTATTTTTGTATATCTTGGTTATACTTCTGTAAATATTGTGGGTTCTTTTGCATCTGTATTAAGTAGGTTTATTTTTTTCTCACAATCAAATCCCTTTTCTGTTAGAATATTTTTAACTGTTATATATGCCAGGTCTTTGGTGTTGTTTTCTAAACTTAGGTGAGCTAGATAGATATTTTTGGTCTTTTCTCCTATGATTTTTGCTAAGTAATTTGCTGAATCTGTATTTGAGATGTGGCCGTAATCTGACAATATTCTTTGTTTTGTTTTCCATGGATAACTAGACGCTAGAAGCATACTTTCTTCATGGTTGCTTTCAAATACTAAAGAATTTGAATTTTTTATATATTCTATCATTTTATCAGAAACATATCCTGTGTCTGTAACTATACTAAATTTTTTCCCTTCAGATTCTATTGTATAAAACTGTGCATCTACTGCGTCATGACTGACTCCAAAGCTTGTGACACTTACTCCTAATATTTCTTTTGTTTCTTCTTTTTCAAAGTGACATTTTAGTTCTGGAGGTACTTCTCCTACTTTCATTGCTTGCCAAGTTTTTGTATTTGCATATACTGGTATTTTATATTTTCTAGCTAAAACTCCCGCACTTTTTGCATGGTCTACGTGTTCATGAGTTATAAATATGTGAGTTATATCTTTGATATTTTTATTTATTTTTTTTAAATTTTCTTCTATTTTTTTCCCTGTTAATCCTACATCAATTAAGCAACGAAAATTTCCTTTTTCTATGTAAGTACAATTACCCGTACTTCCACTTGCTAATACTGATATTTTCAAATTTTTCTCCTTTTCTTTTTTTTATTTTGTTTTAAAAAGTAAAAAGCCTTTTTTATCAAGGCTTTTTAGTCTTTGTTCAATATTTTTGCATTTAAACTATCTACATAAAATACTTGTTCTGAGTTGTCTTCTTTTTTTATTGTTACTTTATATGTCGGAATAAGTATCTGGTTTTCTACTCGCAAAAAGCTATAATATCCCAATTCTGATGATACTTTGCTTTTTTTAGGTATCATGTTTTCGTGATATAGTTTTGCTATGACGTCTATATAAGGTACTATGGTTTCATCTTTTTCTTTTTTAAAGTTTGTTAATGATGTTTGGGTTAATGATAAGATGTCTCCATTTTGATTTATTTTAAATTTGATAATTGCATTTTTATTTTCAAAAATTTTTAATCCTTCATATTGCTGATAATATATTATTTCTTTTTTTTCATTATCTGTTTTTATGTATGAGTATGCTGTCCCGCTTTCTACATTGGAAATGATGAATCTATTTATTTTTTCTAAATAGTTTTCTTCTTTTATGTTTGCTAGAGGTTTTTTTGCCGTGATAGTTAATGTTTTTTCTTCCTTATCTATGCTGTAATCATATTCGTTTGTTGATGCTATGGGCATAGATAAGATTTTTTGAACAGCTTTTACATAACTTAATTGTTTTTTCCCTATTTCTGGCTCTTTTATTTCTATACCGTCATTTTTTAGTGATGTTAGTATTGCGTCTTTTTCTTCATAATGTTCTACTTTATTTTTGTAATCCGTGTAAAAATAGTTTGTGATAAGTGCTACATTAAGAAGTAAAAATAAATAAATAAATAGCGTTTTTATCTTTCCCCACTGCATTAGATTTCTCCTTTTTTTACTTTTTCTTGCAATTCTTTGAAGGTATAATATATTCCATTATAATTTATATACCATGTTGGAGAGTATACTATTTTGTCCTCTTGATAGGTTTTTTCATAAGCTATTTCTACATCATATAAGTTATTTATATTTATGTTTGAGTAAAGGTAGTTTAATACTAAGTCTATGTTTTCATAATGGTATAGTGGAGGTATTTTTTTTCCTATTAGTGAGCCTTTGGATATTTTTGGCATGGTAAATTTACTGATACCATTTTTAGTTGATGTTATATTTATTTTGCTTGGCACTTCTTTGGAAAATGCCATGCTATTTTTATAACTTTCTTGATATTCTACAGAGCTTCCTGATGTTTCTATTATATTGTAATATGTTTCATAGTTATATGTTGTTAATAAAAATTTGGCTGCTTTATATTGCAATTCTGCTTCTTGTGTTTCTTTGTCATTTTTTTCATTTTCTATGTTTGAGGGATTTATATAACTAATTTGATTCTTTGTTTCTCTTAATATTACATAGCCATCTGATGTTTCTTTTGATTCTTCCGTTGGGTAAGTTGTTTTTAGTGCTACACCTATTTTGAATATGTCTTTGAACATGACTTTGCTATCTTCTTTTTTGATTTCATATTCATTTATTGTTAGATCATCTAGTTTTTCTGGTATGTAAAACTCTTTGGTTGCGTTTATTAAGTATTTTTTATACATTTTACTACTTACGCTAAATATTTTTTCTATTTCGTCATATATTTCTCCCTTATATACTATTTGCATATATCCCTCTTGTCCTTGCTCATATAAGTATATAGTGTTTTTTTCATTTTCAGGTATTAATATACTATCAAAGTTTATTTTTGTATTTTGTTTATTTTCTCCTAGATATATTTTTTGCGTTGATATTGTGTCAGTGTCTGCTTTGTATTTCATTAAGTAATAATTTTGGTTATTAGATTTTATTTCTTCTATTGTTTTGTTTTTTACTCTATTTATGTCAACTTCTTTTCCTGCTATTATTTTTAATATTTCTTTTATTTGTTCTTTGTCTTTTAGAGCTTTTACATTTTTTACTTTTGTTATTGCTTTTTCTACTGCTTGTTCTTCTTTTTTGTCTGTGTTATTTTTTACTATTATGTATGGTGAAAGTAGTTTGAAGCTGTTTTCTAGTGTTTTTTCTTTGTTTTTTTCTTCATGTTTAAATTCTGTATCTATTTTTAAAAAGTTTTTTTCTGGTTTGTATATTATTGTTAAGTAAGATATGGTTAAGCTTGAGATTATTAGAATTGTTAATATTATTGTTTTTATAACTTCTTTTTTCTTTCTCATTTTATTCCCATTCATCTACAAATATTACTGATGGTAACATGACAAATACTGATGTTCCATATTTTTCTTTACTTTGTATCCATATCTTACCTTTGTGAGCTTCTACTATTGATTTTGCTAAACTTAGTCCTAAGCCCGTTCCTCCCATTTCTCTTTGTCTGCTTTTGTCTACTCTATAGAATCTATTAAATACTTTTTCTACTTGAGATATTGGGATTCCTATTCCGTTGTCTTTTACGTTTATGCTTACTCTACTTTGGCTATGATTTTGTCTTACTCTTACCATTATATCTTTTTTCCCTGGTGAGTATTTTATTGCATTGTTTATTATGTTGTCAAATACTTGTATTAATTTATCTTGGTCTGCTTCTACAAATATTGATTCTGCTGGTATTAGGAGTTTAAATTCTTTTTCTGGATGAGCCATTTGAAATCTTTCTACTATTTTTCCTATTAGTTTGTTTATGTCGATTAATTCTTTATTGTAGTGTTCTTTTTCTCTATCCATTTTCCCTAACTGCATTAATTCATTTACCATTCTTATCATTCTTTTTGTTTCTTTGTGAATAGTGTTTATAAATTCTCCTGCTAGTTTTTTGTCTTTTATTGCTCCTTCTTCTAACATTTCTACATAGCCTACCATTGTTGTTAGAGGAGTTCTTAGTTCGTGTGATACAGTCGAAACAAATTCTCTTCTTTCTTTTTCTTCTCTTTCTTTTTCTGTTACGTCATATAAAACTATTATGTAGCTATCTACATCTGTTTTTCTTAAATTATTATTGTTATTTGATAATACTTCTGTAAATTCTAGTCTGTATAAGTATTCTTCTTCTGCTTCTGTTTTGGTGATGAGGATTGAATCTTCTTCTAATATTATTTCTTTTATGCTTTTGTATTGTATTATTCCTAGAATTTCTAAAGCGTCTTTCCCTATTGCTATTTCTTCATTTTCTGCTATATTTAGTATTTCTTTTGCACTTTCATTTATTAAGACTATTTTCCCGCTTGAGTCTGCCGAAATTATCCCGTCTGCCATACTGTTTATTATGGTGTCTAGTTTTATTTTTTCTGATTCGGTTACTGCTTGTTCTTCTTTTATTTTTGCTGATATTTGGTTAAATACATAGGCTAAGTCCCCTATTTCATCTTTGGTTTGTATTCCTATAACACCTCTATAGTCTCCGTCTACCATCGTTTTTACCTGAGCACTCATTTTTTCAATCGGATTTGTTATTGTTTTTGCTGCAAATAAACCTATTACTATTACTGTAAATAATGAAAATATTGTTGCTAAGATGAATATTTTAGTTATATCATAGACATCATTATAGACGCTTTCTATATCTGATACTATGTATGTTACTCCTAAAACTTCTTCTCCTTTTTTTATTGGATTTGCATAGATGAAACAGACTTTTTTATCTCCGAATGTCTGTTCTTTTTTTATACTTTTTCCTTCTTTTATTGCTTGTTTTACTATCGGGTCTACTGAACGTTTTCCTAAGTAGTTTTCGTTACCATTTGTTGCTGAGGATGCTATTACTCTGAGATCTTTATCTACTATATTTAAAAGAATTAGTTTTGGAGATGAGTATTCACTTGCTATTTTTCTGATGTCTGCATCTATATTTTTTTCATTATTTCCTTCGTTATCTTTTTTTATTAATTCTTCTTGGATATTGTAGTTTAATTTTTTTTCTTGTTCTATTATGCTTGTTTGAAAGGTGTTTATATTTTTAGCTTTTAATTGGTTTGAAAAATATAGCCCTATTACTTGCATAGATATTATATTTACTAAAACATATACTATTACAAATTTGAATCTTATAGAACTTAAAAATCTTTTGTGTCCTCTTATATTAAGATTCATCTACGTCTTCTCCCATGAAATATCCTACCCCTCTTCTTGTTGTGATATATATCGGTTTGCTTGGGTCGTCTTCTATTTTTTCTCTAAGTCTTCTTATTGTTACGTCTACTGTTCTTACATCTCCAAAATAGTCATATCCCCAAACTGTTTGAAGTAAGTTTTCTCTTGTCATTACTTGCCCTTTATGTGTAAATAGGTAATAAAATAAATCAAATTCTCTTCTTGTTAAGTCTATATCTTCTCCATTTTTTTTGATTATATAGGCTTCTTTATATATTACTATGTCTTTTATTTTTTCTTCTTCTTTTGTTTCTTCTTTTTTTTCTTCTTCTTGTTTTGTTGTTCTTCTTAAATTGACTTTTACCCTTGCTATTAATTCTCTAGTAGAAAATGGTTTTGTTACATAGTCGTCTGCTCCTAGTTCTAATCCTAGTACTTTGTCTATTTCACTACTTTTTGCTGTTAACATTATTATAGGTATGTCTAATTCTTCTCTTACTTCTTTTAATACTTCTGTTCCACTTTTTTTTGGCAACATCAAATCTAAGAGAATCAAGTCTGGTTTTTCATTTAGTGCTCTTTCTACTGCATGTGCTCCATCGTGAGCTAAAATTACTTCATACCCCTCGTTTTTTAAACTATATTCTAGTAATTCTGCTATTGGTTTTTCATCGTCTACTACTAAAATTTTATAAGAATCCATGCTTATCCTCCTATAGCTAAATTTTTTTTGTATTTTTTATTTTGTTATCCTTTTTAATTTTGAATATTTTAGTCTATTATAACATATTAAGTTCTTTATCTTCATTTTTTATTTTTTATTTTTTTTGTTTTTACTTTACAAAATCTTTTTTTCGGTTTAAAATATAGAAAAATAATATTATATTAATCTTCGGGGTAGGGTGAAATTCCCGATCGGCAGTATAGTCTGCGAGCGTGAGCTGATTTGGTGCAATTCCAAAACCGACAGTTATAGTCTGGATGGTAGAAGATAAAAACTATTTGTTTTCTTATGCCTCGTATTCTTTAAATGAATACGTTTTTTTATGCCTAGAAGATGGAAAAGAGGACATTATGTATAAACAAAATACACACACTTTAGTTTTAACTGCTCTTCTTGCAGTTTTATCTCTTATTCTATCTTTAGTTAAAATGGCGGTGCCTTTCATTCCTCCATTTTTAACTTTAGATCTTTCTTTTATTCCTTTATTTATTGGAATTTTAATTTTAAATTATAAACACGCTCTTGTGATTTCTCTTTTAAAAAATGTTCTTCATTTTGCTTTAATTTCTCACGAACCTACAGGAAGTATTGCAAATTTGGTTGTAGAATTAATTTTTTTATCTTCTCTTGCTTATTTTTGTAAGAAAAATGATAGTAAATTTTCCGTTATAGTTGCTGGTCTTATAGGAACAGCTCTTATGGTTATATTTATGGCTTTTCTTAATTATTTTATTCTTTTACCTATGTATGGTTTTATCATAGATTTAAAAGATATAACTAATAATTTAAAAGCTATTGTCACTTATGGTATTATTCCTTTCAATATTATTAAAGGACTATTTTTAATTGTTCTTTATTTTATTACAAAAGCTATTTTAAAAAAAATACCTAATTCATTAATTGGAAAATTTAAAATTTAGTTTTAATTTGAATTTTTAATCAAAAGAAAAAAGCTTTTTCTCTGATTTTCTATATTTTATAGAATTCTTTGATAAAAGCTTTTTTTTATTACTTTATAATTTTTTGCTTACTGCTCCAGTTATTATGGTAAATATTAAACTTCCATAACAAAATATTGCAAAAGGCAAGTAGCTTAATACACTAACACCTAATGTACTGGTGATAAATGCTCCACACACACTCCAAGGCACTAGGGGATTAATTACAGTTCCTGCATCTTCTAAAGTTCTTGCTAAACTTTTTTCTTTCATTCCTAATTTTTTGTATATAGGCTTAAATGATTCTCCACTTAAAAGGATACTTAAATATTGTTCTCCTACTATGTAGTTTACTAATGTTGCTGTAAGTGCTACTGATAGCGTCGCTTTGAATTTTGTTTTGATATGTTTTTCTACATATTCTAATAAAGAGTCTATTGCTCCTAGTGAAAATAAAAGTCCTCCAAGGCTTAATGCTAATATTATTATCGTTATCGTAAAAAACATATTAGAAATTCCTCCACGAGAAATTAAACTTGCTATGTTTTGATTTATTCCTTCCATTTTAAAACCTGAGAAAAAGAATTTAATCATTTGTTTTACACTATAAAACGAGTGGATGTATGTGATAAAAATACTTACAATTGTAGTTATAATAATACTTACTATGGCATCAATTTTTAAAATAGCTAATAGTAATAATAGTATAAAGGGAATTATACTATAATAATGAACAAGCCCTGTTGCTAATAAACTTTCTTGAAACTCTTTTATATTTTCTAAACTGTTTATATTGATATTTTGAGATAATAGAGCATATATGACACTAGAAATTATAAATACTGGTATGGTAGTTTTGGTCATATTTTTGATATGAGTGAATAAATCTATTCCTACAACACTTGCGGCTGTGGAAGTTGTATCACTTAATGGAGACATCTTATCTCCAAAAAACGCTCCTGATACTATAGCTCCTACTGTTATACTTGTATCTAGTGAAAAAGCTTGACTAATACCTAATAATGCAACTCCTATGGTTGAAACTGTTGTAAGGGAACTTCCTATTGCAATTCCTATTATAGATGATATTAGAAAAGCAGATAAATAAAAAAATTTTGCAGATATTATATAAAAACCATAATACATAAGGCTGGGTATAGCTCCACTACTCATCAATGCTGTAATTAATATTCCTATAAAAAAGAAAAGATATATAGCTCCTATACTACTATGTACACTTATCGCCATAGCAGCTTGCATATCTTTATATTTTATTCCTCTTATTAACCCATAAATTAAAAGAACTATAATACTACACAATACTGCTATATGAGGAGGGGCGTCCTTTACAAAAATCATAATCCCCCCTAATATTATTAAGGTAGTTAAAATTATTAAAATTGCTTCTGTTTTTTTTATTTTCCTTAATGGTTTTATCATGAAATCACCTTCTTCTTAATGCTTATTATCTTATCATATAAGAAGTTTCATATCAAATTTAACTAAAATTTGATAATATTTAAAATTTATAAATTGCTAAAACTTTCTCCTTCTTAATTTCTAAAATATATTGCACTTTTAAAAATAAAAAACCCTTTTTTAACTTAAAACTATAGTTAAAAAGGGTTTTTTTATTTTTGTATACTATAAAGGTTCTTTATTTACCAGTTTAAAAGGGTTTGCTATATTTTGATTCTAGAGAAAGAATACTAAATAATTATTTTTTTAAATATATTCTATTCTTTCTATTTTTTCGTTATCTCCGTCACTGTCTTCTTCTACTTCTTTAATTTTTTCTTTTCTTACTAGCATTAATATAGCAACTAATAAGTATATAATTGATGGAATAAGAATATAAAATGTTGTTATAAAGCTTAAAACGACAGAAATTAGAAATAAAATCGCTGATAATATTCTTTTTTTCATTATTAATGTGGCTACAAGTGCAACTAAAAAAGTAATAATTAAAATTATAGCATATGTAATAAGTATAGGTTTTATTACCCCTAATATGACATCTGTACCATAATTAGAAACGTCATACCCTGATTGTGCTATTGATTTTTCAAATTCATTTTTAAATTCAGGGTTATTTATTATATCTTGGGTATATCCTGAAAAAGCAATTATTCCTACTGTTGCTGTTATTATTAACATTATAACATTTGCTATCCACGCTAATGTTTTTTCTATTTTCCTTGAAAATTTCTTCATTTTTTCCTCCTAATTATTCACTCTAGTCCCCTAAATTATCAATACAAATGGGGAGAAATTTTTAATTATTTTTAAAGCTTTCATTTTTTTTATTATATCATATTTAGCAAAATTTATAGAAAATTATTATTTATTTTTGACTATTTTTCTTATTATTTTTAATTATACTTTATAATTCAATTATATAAAAATTATAATATCTTTTAAATGAAAATCTTTTTTTATTTTTTTTATATTTTTTTATAAAAACTTTTTTTATAACCATTAAAGCATTTACATAAAAAAAGATAAAATAAAAACGTTTGAAAAAATATTTACCCTTGATTTTTCAAAAAAACAAGTATATAATAAACGGTTACGGAGGTAGATTATGAACGATATGTCTAAAGGCAAGATATTGCCACAAATTTTAAATTTCGCATTTTTCGTTTTCATTGGAGGGTTAATGCAAAACTTGTATCTTGTTATTAACTCAATAATTCTTGGTCAATTTGTAGGAAATTTAGCACTTGCATCTATTGGTATTGCAAGTACAATTAACTTTGTTGTTATTGGTTTTTGTATGGGAATAACTCAAGGTTTTAGTATTAATATGGCACAAAGTTTTGGTGCAGGGGACTTTGTGAGGCTTAGAAAATTATGTTACAATGCTAAACTATTAACTTTTTATACTGGAGTTGTTTTAACTGTCGTTTTGGCAATCATTAACACTCCCTTACTTAAACTTATGGGAACTCCTAGTGTTCTTTTTGATATGACACATAGCTTCCTTTTTGTTTTGTATCTTGGTTGTATTCCACTACTTTATTATAATCTTTATTCAGGTATTTTAAGAAGTGTTGGTAATAGTGTTATGCCTATAGTATTCTTATCATTATCAGTTGTCATGAATACAATTTTAACTTATATTTTTGTTTCTGCTTTTAATTTAGAACTTGTAGGAACAGCAATTTCTACTATAATTAGTCAAAGCATTTCGGTTTTTTTCTCTATGCTTTATGTGAAAAAAAAATATCCTATTCTTTCTATTAATAAAGAAGAAAAAATCAAAGATAAACATTTAATGAAAAGACTTTTAAATCAAGGTATTCCTATGGGATTACAATTTTCATTTACAGGTATTGGATTTATGGTAGTTCAAAGCTTTTTAAATAGTTTTGATACAGTTTACATAGCTGGTTACAGTATTGCTACAAGAATTCAAAACATACTTAATAATATTTATGTTGCTATTGGTGCTGCTGTAGCTACTTTTACAAGCCAAAATTTTGGAGCAAGAAAATATCATAGAATTAAAAAAGGAGTTACCTCTGCTGCTATTGTGAGTGTTTGTTTAAGTTTAGTTTCTGCTTTTATAATCACCCATTATGGTGAAGCTATAGCAGGATTATTTTCTAAAGATAAAACTCCTGAACTTATAGGAGCTACTACTAATTATTTTAATACTGTATTTTGGGGTTATCCTATCTTGTCACTTTTAATTCTATATAGAAATGCTCTTCAAGGTCATGGACTTGCTTTTATAGCTATGTGCGCAGGATTTGTAGAGCTTGGTCTTAGAATTTGTGTCGTTGTATTTTATACAGGACAATATGGATATGATGCTATATGTCATGCCGACCTTGTCGCTTGGGTGGCAACTGGACTGGTAATCATGATAATGTATTACTTCTTCCAATTTAGAAAATATACCTATAGGTAGCAAATTGATTTTATAAATTAATATTAAAAAAAACTATAATCACAGTAAAGGACTCGCTTTACCAGAGATTATAGTTTTTATTTTTATCAAAGTCTTTTTTTATTTATTATTTTAAGTTTCTTTTTACTAGATCTAACATCTTTTTCACTTCTTTTTATTAGCTATCTGACCTTGTTTTGCCTTCTCCTAGCTTATTTATTTTCTATTAAGAAATAATTTTTATAAAATTTTTTATAAAATTTCGCTAAACTTTTTTAGCATATTATATAGTTGTTTGTCTGTGAACTATTCTATGTGGTAAACACATTTCTTTATTATTTCTATTTAGTTTTTTCTCTTCTTCTTCATCATATTCTAAAT
Source organism: Gemelliphila asaccharolytica (assembly GCF_001553005.1). GTDB lineage: Bacteria > Bacillota > Bacilli > Staphylococcales > Gemellaceae > Gemelliphila > Gemelliphila asaccharolytica. The sequence continues at coordinate 29,497 of NZ_KQ959860.1, forward strand.
TTTTTGATTTTGCTTTTTCTATGTCTATGACTTTTGTCAAAATTCTCATAGAAACTGCTCCTATATCAAAAATTGGGTGGAATAATGAAGATATCTTAGGTCTTACCATATCTAATATTTTAGTGTTTTCAAATGATAAAACTTCTAATTCTTCTGGAATTTTTACTCCTACATCTTGAGCTTGTTGAACTATAGAAAGACTGACTTCATCAAACATTGATAATACAACTTCTGCACCCACTTTTTGTATTCTACTATATAGTTGTTTATCACTTTCTTTATATGTTTTATACCCATCTATAATTAAACCAGCATCAAATCTTTCATTCTCTTCTAATAACGCTCTCTTGTAGCCTGAAATTAATTTTTGAGCTTTTTGTGATTCATATGAACTTATAACTAAAGCTATTTTTTTTCTTCCTTTTTTAAGAAATTCTTTTACTGCGTCATATCCTGCTTTTTCATAATCTATATTTACCGAGTAAAATTCCCCTCCTACTGAGATATTTCCACAAAGTACAACTGGAACTCTCATATCTTTTAGATATGCTCTTGATCTTTCTGACATAGAATGACCTAAATATAAAATCCCATCAACTTGTTTGCTCATAAATGAATCAAAAATCGATTTTTCTGTTTCACTATTATTGCATGAGTTAGCTAAGATAATATTATAATTATACATATTAGCTACTGATTCTATCCCACTTACCGCTTCTGCAGAAGCTAAATCTGAGATATCAGGAAGCACTATTCCTATAGTAGTAGTTTTTTTGCTAGCAAGTCCCCTCGCAACTGCATTAGGAGTGTAATTTAATTTTTTTATTGCTTCTTGTACTCTTAATTTAGTCCCTTCTTTAACATTTGGATTTTTATTAACCACTCTTGATACTGTTGCCATAGACACCTTGGCCTCCTTGGCAACATCATAAATTGTAACTGTCATCTTATCCTCCTCTCTTTTTATTAAAGCCTTTTCATTTTAATTTTATCAGATTTTTTATGTATTGTCCACTTATTTTATGAAAATAAGATTTTTTCCTACAGATAAACAGTTTTCATTATTTTTACTAATATCTATAAAACCTTTTCTATTTCTTTCAAATTATAGGTTTGTTTATAATAGTAATATATTTTTTCTTAATTTTCAAGCAATACGAATTTATCATTAATAACCGATAAATAAGCAATCAAAATACTTAATTAAAAAGTTTGTCTTTTTTTTGAAAACGTGATTTTTAAAATTTAAGTTTGACTTTTTCACTAACGCTGTCATAAATATCTAAAAAAAATTCTTTCATTTAATAAAATTATATGTATAATGAAAAATGAAAATTATATTTTTTTGTTTTCGCTTTCTTTTTGAGCTTTTTTATGATATAATTTTTATGACAAAATAATACTTTATTTTGAAATAAAAAAATGGAGGAGTTTTCATATGAAAGCTAAAAATAGAAAAGTTGTATTAATAGGTGCAGGAATGGTTGGAATGAGCTTTGCTTATCAACTATATTCAAGTGGTCTTTGCGAAGAATTAGGTCTTATCGACTTTTTCCCAGAAAAAGCTGAAGGTGAAGCAATGGACTTAAACCACGCTGGTGCATTAGTACCACCAATTAAAGTAACATCTGGTGGATATGAACAATGTGCTGACGCTGATGTTATTGTTATCTGTGGTGGATTACCTCAAAAACCAGGTGAAACAAGATTACAACTTGTTGACAAAAACATCAAAGTAGTAAAAGACATGGCAGATAAAATCAAAACTTCAGGATTTGACGGAGTTATTGTTATCGCATCTAACCCAGTTGATGTTCTTACTAACGCTTTACAAAAATTCACAGGATTCCCTAAAAACCGCATAGTTGGTTCAGGTACTACACTTGATACTTCAAGATTACGTTACATGGTTGGAGATACTCTAAACATAGCTCCTAACGCTGTTCGTGGTTATATCATGGGTGAACATGGTGACACTCAATTTGCAGCATGGTCAAATGTTTATGTTTATGGTAAACCAATTGAAAAATACCTTGAAACAAGTGACAAACTAAACAAAGACGAACTTAAAAAAATCGAAGAAAGAGTTATGCGTGCAGCATACGAAGTAATTAACCGTAAACGTGCTACATACTATGCAATCGGTATTTCTCTACTAGCTATAGTTAAAGCTATCTTACGTGACGAAAATACTGAACTTGCAGTAAGTGGATACTGTGATGGACAATACGGAGTTAAAGACCTTTACATCGGTGTTCCTGCTATAATAGGACGTGAAGGTGTAAGAGAAGTTGTTGAAATGGAACTTTCTAAAGATGAATTAGAAAAAATGCAACACTCTGCAGGAGTATTAAGAAAAACTCTTAATGACGCATACAAAGTAGTAGAATAATCTCTACAAATTTTATTAATATTTTAGTCTAGGTATATGATTTTCTCATCCCCTAAATCTTCAAAAGGTTTAGGGGATTTTTATTATTTGATTTGAAAAAATCGCATAAACAAGTTAAAATAGAGTGATATTAAAAAATAAAAAAAATAAAAAAAATAAAAAATTATCTGTCATTTTTTACAAAAAGGAGAAAAAAAATGAAAAATTCACTTAAGAAATCTTTATCCGTAGCGTTAGCTACTATAACTATGCTAACTTGCTTTGCAAATCACACCTCAACACAAGCAAAAGATAAAGAAAAAATACCTCTAATTTTAACATTCAACGCCCTTGAAAATCCGCATAGTGGCCACACATTTTATAGCGGAATAGGTCAAGGAAAATTTGATGAAATGTGGAAAAATTTACCCATAACTGTCACAGACTCAAAAGGAAATGTCTTTAAATCAGAAAACTACTTTGTAGGTTATGATGGTAAACGAAGCGATAAAAATTTCGCAAGATATGGCGGAGAATACGAAGAGGGAGAAGAGGTAACTATAACAATAGATTCTAGCAAAATAACAGACGGTTATCATCTATCCTACGAAAATGACTATAAATACCTAAAAAAAGAGGGATATAATAAAATTGTTGTAAAAATAAAAAATGTCGAACAAACAAGAAAAGATATGCAGGTGAGAATTTCACTTGCATTTATGGACGTAAAATTCGACCTTCAAGGTGGAAATATAGACGGCAATAAAAACCCTATAACAAAAAGAGTAAATAAAGATAACACTACAAACTTCCCTAAAAACCCAAAAAAAGAAGGACTTATCTTTAACGGTTGGTACACAAAAACTCCAAAAAAACGTCCTGATGGTACCCCATACCCGCAACCAGATAAAATGTATTACTGGGACAAAAATAGTAGATTTTCTGACTATAATAGAGACTGGCAACTTTATAACGATCCAGCTATAGACCCCCTATATGATACAGTATTTTTGTTAAGAGCATCATGGGTAGCACAAGTAAAATTTGACACTAACGGTGGAAATAAAATGGATGACATTTATCTTTATGAAAACACCAAAATACCAAAAAATAAAATTGAAAATCCGAAAAAGAAATATGCTAAATTCCTAAAATGGCTTAATGAGGACGGAGAAGAATATAATTTTGACTTGCCAGTTACAAAAAATACGATATTAAAAGCAAAATGGGAAGAATTTGCTACCCCAATAACAAAAAACATAGAAATTAAAAAAGGAGATCCTTTTGATTATAAAGAAGGAATAACTAATAAAGACAAATTACCGGCAGGAACAACTTACTCTTTAAAAAATAATGTTGATACAACTGCCGTAGGAACTAAAGACGTAGTATGTATTGTCAAATATCCAAATGGAGATGAAAAAGAAATAACATACAAATTAACTGTAAAAGAAAATTATCAAAAACCAAAAAACACACCTCCTCAATTAGAAGTAGCTGACAGAGAAATAGTAGTTGGAGAAACTTTAGACCTAAAAACATTAATAACAAAAGCAACAGACAAAGAAGACGGCGACTT
>NZ_KQ959861.1 GCF_001553005.1 Gemelliphila asaccharolytica
TTAGGTCTAACTTTTGGGGGTCAGTTCATTATTTCTCCTTTTTTTAGTAAATAAATAACTATTTATTTACTAATTTTTGATTCATGGAATTTTTTCATAATTCCTTGTTTAGATAATAGGCTTCTTACAGTATCTGATGGTTGTGCACCACATGATAACCATTTTAATGCCAAATTCTCATCTATTTTAACTTCTGCTGGATCTTTAATAGGATTATAAGTTCCAATATTTTCTATAGAACGACCATCACGAGGTGCTCTAGAATCAGCTACAACAATACGGTAAAAAGGTGATTTTTTAGCACCTAATCTTTTCAAACGGATTTTTACTGCCATTTTATACTCCTTTAACTTTGCTCAACTTAAAATTTATTTGTGTTTATGATTTATTTAATGAAAAGTTGAATCAATAAGCTATTGTTAAGCTTTATAAATTTTATCATTTTATCTACTTAAAGTCAATATTTTTAAAGAAAAATGTCAATTTTTTTTATTGACACTTATTTTATACTGTTAAGAATGAGAATTTTGTATAAAATAGTAGAAAAGAAATAGTTTTAAAAATTAATTTTATTTTCTAAGAAACTTTTTAATTTAGATATTTCTACTCTTTCTTGTTTCATAGAATCTCTGAATCTTATAGTAACCATGTTGTCATTTTGAGATTCAAAATCATAAGTTATGCAAAAAGGTGTTCCTATTTCATCTTGTCTTCTATATCTTTTACCTATAGAACCTGTTTCATCAAATGTTATCATAAAATCTTTTGATAGATTATAAAATATTTCCATTGATTTTTCTGATAATTTTTTAGAAAGAGGTAAAATAGCTGCTTTGTATGGTGCTATTGCAGGGTGAAGTGATAAAACCAAACGTGTTTCATTTTCTGATATATTTTCTTCTTTATACGCATCACAAATAAATGCTAATAAAACTCTGTCAACTCCGACAGATGGTTCTATACAGTATGGTATAAATTTCTTGTTTGAGATTAAATCTTGATAGGAAAGATCTATTTTAGAGTGTTCTGAATGTTGTTTAAGATCGTAATCAGTTCTTGATGCAATTCCCCAAAGTTCGCCCCAACCAAAAGGGAATCTATATTCTATGTCAGTAGTTGCATTTGAATAGTGTGATAGTTCTTCTTTTTCGTGATCTCTTAATCTTATTTTACTTTCGTTTATACCTAATGATAATAACCAATTTTTGCAGAAATTTTTCCAGTAAGATTGCCAATTAAGTTCTGTACCAGGCTCACAAAAGAATTCTAATTCCATTTGTTCAAATTCTCTTGTTCTAAATATAAAGTTTCCTGGAGTTATTTCATTTCTGAATGATTTTCCTATTTGTCCTATTCCAAATGGTAATTTTTTTCTCATAGATCTTTGCACATTTTTAAAGTTTACAAAAATTCCTTGAGCAGTTTCAGGTCTAAGAAAAATTTGATTAGTTGAGTTTTCTATAACTCCTTGATTTGTTTTAAACATTAAGTTGAATTGTCTAATATCTGTGAAGTTATTACCATTACATTCTGGACATTTGATATTATTTTCATTTATTATGTTTTTTAATTCTTCGAATGAAAGTCCATCTACTACAATATCTTCCCCTTTATTTTTGAAAAAGAATTCTTCTATTAATTTATCAGCACGAAGTCTAGTTTTACAATTTTTGCAATCCATTAATGGATCTGAAAAGTTGCTTAAATGTCCAGATGCTTCCCATGTTTTTGGATTCATTAAGATAGCACTATCTAGGCCTACGTTATATATAGATTCTTGTATAAATTTTTTCCACCATGCTTTTTTAATATTATTTTTTATTTCTACACCCAAAGGTCCGTAGTCCCATGTATTTGCAAGTCCACCATATATTTCTGATCCTTGAAAAATTATTCCTCTATTTTTTGCTAAATTTAAAATTTTGTCCATTATTTTTTCTCCTTTTTAATAAATAAAAAAACCCTGTATATAAAAATTAATTTCATATACAGGGACGAATTAAATCCGCGGTTCCACCCTTATTAGTATTATACTCTCTTTTAAAATATAAAATTGTATACCAAATTTTTTCTAGCCTTCCACCATCACTAGATCGCTTATATAGATGATAACATTTTTATAAAAATATATCAATAAGTAATTTATTTTTAAATAAAAAAATGATATAATAAAATAAACGTTTAGCCTTTTTTAGCTATTTAGGAGGATTAATTGGTTAAAATTTCACAAAAAGATATAGATTTTATATTAGATACTTTAGACATTGTTGATTTAATAAGTGAATATATAAAGTTAGAAAAGAAAGGAAGAAATTATTTGGGCCTTTGTCCTTTTCATAGTGAAAGGACTCCGTCATTTACTGTTTCTAGAGAAAAAAAAATATTTCACTGTTTCGGATGTAATAAGGGAGGTAATGTATTTCAATTTTTATCTCAAATTGAAAATATTACTTATGCACAAGCTGTATCAAAGCTGGCTTCTAGGTTTGGAATAAAAGTAGAGGAAAAAGAATCTTTTGAGTATGATATAACAAATAAAAAAGATTCTATGTATTATGCCTACATATTGTTAGCAGATTACTATAATTATATATTATTAAATACAGCAGAAGCTTCAATTGCTTTGAAATATCTTTTAAATAGGGGATTAAGTCTTCAAACTATCAAGGAATTTAATATTGGCTATGCACCTAGTAATAATGATTCAGCAGTTTCTTTTTTGGAAAAATATAATTTTAATATGTCTTATGCTGTAGCTGCAGGTGTAATAAAAGAGTCAAATAAAAAATATTGTGATGTTTTTAATGATAGAATAATTTTTCCTATAAGAGATGATAGTGGTAAGATAGTAGCTTTTTCAGGACGCACATTATCTAAAGAAAAAGATATTGCAAAATACTATAATACTCATGAAACAGAAATATTTGAGAAAAAAAATATTCTGTTCAATTTATCAAACTCTAGACCATACATAAGAAAAAAGAAAGAAATAATGTTATCTGAAGGATATATGGATGTCATATCATCATATCAAGAAAATGTTAAGAATATCGTTGGTCTAATGGGTACTAATATAGATAATAGTAAAATAGATAAAATATCTCAGATTGCTGATAAATTTATTTTAGCACTAGATAATGATAGTGCTGGTATAGAGGCAACTATAAAAATAGGAGACAAATTATTATTAAAAAGTGATAATGTATATAAGTTGGTATTTAGTGGCTCAAAAGATATAGATGAATTTGTATCAGAAAAAAGAAAAAAAGGTATAGACTTTGATTTTAATGATTATATAGAAAAAAATATAGTTCATTATATAGAGTATAAAATAGACTACTATAAGAATAGTATCAAGAATTTACAAGAAAAAATAAAATGTAAAGATTTATTATTAAAAAATATTTCTGTTATTAAGGATATTGCTCTCAAAGATATACTTTTATCACAACTTTCAGAAAAATTTTTAATAGATAAAAAGATTTTATTAAAGGATATTTTATTAATTTCTAATAATAATTTTCAAAGCGAAGATAAGTTTTTAAATAATTCAGACATTTTTTATTATTATGATAAAGGGCATTTCAATAAAAAAATATGTAAATTATTTAAATATTTTTTTGTTTCCAGAGATAATTTTTTATTAGTTTATAGAAAACTAGAAAATTTTAAATTTGAAAATAATATCTTTAATATGTTATTGAAAAATTTAGTAACATATTATAATAATTATAATATTTTTTATATTCATAAATTTATTAATATAGTAGAAGATGATGAAATTATAAATTTAGTTGAGTATATAGAAAATAACAATTTTTTCATAAATGAAGAGGTAGATTTATTAAATATTGAAGAGTATGTAAATTTTGTTAAAAATGAAGAAATTCAATCAAAAAATGTAGAAAATATAAAAGATAATTTAAAATTTGCTATTGTAGAATCTGATTTTAAAAAACAATTAGAGTTATTAAATAAGTTAAAAAAATATAAAAAATAAAGAGGTAAAAATGCAAAAAAATAATAATGAAAAAACTTTTGAAATTATAAAAAAAGAATTTATAGAAAAAGGGAAAAGAAATGGTCAGTTGACACAAGAAGAAATAGTAGAAACATTTTCTGAGTACGAGATAAGTGCAGAAGATATAGAAGATTTTTATGAAGAATTAAATAAAGAAGATATAGTTTTGATAAATGAAAACCAAAAGGATGATGAAGAAGAGTTAGATTTAGAAGATATGTCTGTACCAGCAGGTATAAAAACAAATGATCCGGTTAGAATGTATTTAAAAGAAATAGGGAAAGTACCTTTATTATCAAAGCAAAAGGAATTAGAGTTAGCTGTTATTATAGAAAATGGTTCAGAATCCGAAAAAGAGATTGCTAAAAAAGAATTAGCAGAAGCAAATTTAAGATTAGTGGTAAGTATAGCTAAAAGATATGTGGGAAGAGGTATGCTTTTTTTAGATCTTATACAAGAAGGAAATATGGGACTTATTAAAGCAGTAGAAAAATTTGATTATTCAAAAGGTTTTAAATTTAGTACATATGCAACTTGGTGGATTAGACAAGCAATTACGAGAGCAATTGCAGATCAAGCTAGAACTATAAGAATTCCTGTACATATGGTTGAAACTATAAATAGATTAATAAAAATACAAAGACAATTATTACAAGATTTAGGAAGAGAGCCAAAACCAGAAGAAATAGGTGTTAAAATGGGCATAACTCCTGAAAAAGTAAGAGAAATTTTAAAAATCGCTCAAGAGCCAGTATCACTTGAAACTCCTATTGGAGAAGAAGATGATTCACATTTGGGAGATTTTATTGAAGATAAAGAAGCACAGTCTCCAGCAGAGCATGCGTCTAATGAGTTATTAAAAGAACAGCTTGAAGAAATTTTAGAAACATTGACAGATAGAGAAGAAAATGTATTAAAATTAAGATTTGGTCTTAAAGATGGGAAAACTCATACCTTAGAAGAAGTAGGGACAGCTTTTGGAGTTACTCGTGAAAGAATAAGACAAATAGAATCTAAAGCAATAAAAAAATTAAAACATCCAGCAAAATTAAATAAATTAAAAGGATATATGTAGATTTTAGATGAAATATAATATATATTTTAAAATATATAAATTTTAAAAATTTAATAAATTTAGAAATAATGATAGAATAATATAAAACAAAGGAGAAAAAATTAATTAGTTGAAATTAACTAAAATATTTTTTTCTCCTTTGTTTTATTAATTATTAACAATGTCTATTTTTTTAATTATTTAGCTCTATAGTTTAATTAATATATTATAAAAATTAAGATTATATATAAATATAATAAGTATTATTTAAAAGTATTTTGTAACTTATTGTTGAAAATGGAAATCTTCAAAAATTTCTGTTACTACGTCATTCCAAAAAGAAATTTCTTTTTCATTAAATCTATTGTATTTTGTAGAATCAATATCTAAAAGAACGACAACAGAATTATTTTTAATTATAGGAATAACAAGTTCGCTATTTGTATTACTATCGCAAGCTATATGATCTTGAAACTCATGGACATTATTCACATAAATTGTTTTTTTGTTTGTATAACATTTACCACAAACACCTTTATTAAAAGGTATTCTGACGCACGCAACCTTACCTTGAAAAGGGCCTAGAACTAAATTTTTATTAACATCATCAACTATATAAAAACCTACCCAATTAGTATCAGGTAAATATTCTTTAAAAAAAGAACTTAAATTAGAAAGATTTGCATATATATTATTTTCATTAGATATTAAAGATTTAGCTTGTGAAATTATTAATTTTTTATTTTCCATAATATTTTAACCTCCTAAAAATAGATATTAAAAATTATTACATAAAAATGAAAAAAATAAAAGTAAAAATTTGTAAAATTTATAATAAAAATAGATAAAAATAATTATATGTGATAAAATTAAATAAAAATATATTAGGAGAATGTATGAAAAAAGAAAGAGCAGACGTTCTTTGTGTTTTACAAAATTTGTTTGATTCAAGAGAAAAAGCAAAAAGAGCAATAATGGCTGGAACGGTATATATTGGGAATATAAAAGTAGATAAGGCTGGAGAAAAATATAAAAATACAACTATTTTTAATGTTAAAGGTAATATACTACCTTACGTTAGTAGGGGTGGCTTTAAATTAGAAAAAGCTATCAAGTTATTTTCTTTTTCTGTAGAAAATAAAGTTATGTTAGATATAGGGGCTTCTACTGGTGGATTTACTGATTGTGCTTTACAAAATGGAGCAAAATATGTATATGCTTTAGATGTTGGAACAAATCAATTAGCGTGGAAATTAAGAATAAATGATAAAGTCTGCGTAATGGAAAAAACTAATTTTAGACATTGTACAAAATCACTTTTTAGTAAAAAAATAGAAGTGGTATCTATAGATGTTTCATTTATATCGCTTACAATTATTCTTGAAAAATTAACAGAAATAATTGAAAAAAATGGAGATGTGTGTGCCTTAATAAAACCTCAATTTGAAGCTGGAAAAATAAATGTTTCAAAAGGAGGAATAGTTAAAAGTAAAAAAGTACATGAAGATGTTATAAAAAAAATTTTCGAATTTGCAAATTCAAAAGGATTTAGTGTTAAAGGATTAACACATTCCCCGATAAAAGGAGGAAAAGGGAATATTGAGTTTTTAATTATATTAAAATATACTCCTAATAATGTGGAAAATGATAAATCTTTACAATTTAAGGAAGTTGTAGAAAATGCTCATAATGAATTATAGAGGTATTTATTTATGTTGTTGCAATTAAATATAAGAGAATATGGAATTATAGAAAATTTATGTATAGAATTTAAAGAAGGACTTACAGTTTTGTCTGGAGAAACTGGAGCAGGTAAATCTATGATATTATCTGCAATATCACAATTAACAGGGCAAAAAACTTCTACTATATATATAAGACATGGAAAAGAAAAGGCAACCATTGAAGGGGTTTTTGATTATATACATGATGAGAATTTAATAAAAATATTAGAAGATTTAGATATATCTACAAAAGAAGAAATTTTAGTTATAAAAAGAGATATTTATAAGTCAGGTAAAAGTATTTGTAGGATAAATAATGTTATTGTAAATTTGTCAGTTTTAAAAAAAATATCTCCTTTTTTCATAGATATACATGAGCAGAGAGATGGAAATATTTTACTTTCAGAAAAAAATCATTTGTTATTATTGGATCAATTTGGAATGAATGATTTACAGCCGTATATAGAAAATTATAATAATAATTATTTAGAATACAAAGTATTAAAAGAAAAATTAATTAATATAGAAAATGAAAATAGAGAATTAACAGAAAAAATAGATTTTATAAGGTATCAGATACAAGAATTAGAGTTATTAAATTTAAAAGATGGAGAAATAGTTACTTTAGAAGAAAAAATAGATTATTTAAGTAATTATGAAAAAATAAATTTTATTTGTAATAATATAAAAAACAATATAGTTAGAGAAAATGGAATTTTGGAACAAACTTATGAAATTAAGATACTAATAGAAAAACTAGCGAAATACACTAATAAATTAAACGATAAAATTGAAAAAATTAATGATTATTATTATTTAATAGAAGATGTAAATAATGATATTGATGATTTAATTAATAATATTGATTATGATGAAGAAATATTAGATACTATGGAAAGTAGATTATTTGAACTTAAATCAATAGAAAAAAAATATTCTAAAAGTATAGATGAATTAATTTTATATAAAAAAGAATTAAATGAAAAACTTTATAATTTTGAAAATTTTGATAATAACTTATCTCAAATTAAAAAAAAGGTAAACACTAAAGAATTAGAATTGAGAAAATCAGCTGATAATCTTTCAGAAAAAAGAAAAGAAATAGCGATGAAAATGGAAGAATTAATAGAAAAAGAATTGAAATATTTATATATGGAAAATAGTACTATTAAAATAGATTTTCAAAAAAAAGAATTTTCACAACATGGAGTAGATGATGTAAAATTTTTAATTAGTGCAAACGAAGGGGAACCTTTAAAATCTTTATCTAAAGTAGCATCTGGAGGGGAATTATCAAGAATAATGTTAGGATTAAAGATAATATATACAAATAAAAATTCTTCATTATTAACTATATTTGATGAGATTGATACAGGAGTAAGTGGAAGGGTTGCTCAAAGAATGGCGGAAAAAATTTATCAATTATCAATTTCTTCTCAAGTATTTGCTATAACTCATTTGCCACAGATGGTGGCCATAGCAGATAATAATCTACTTATTAAAAAGAAAGAGATAAATGGAAGAACAATTTCCGATGTTTATGAATTAGATGATAATAAAAAAGTTATAGAGATAGCTAAGATGATATCTACTTCTTCTATTACTGAAATAACAAAAAAACATTCTTTAGAAATGATAAATAATGCAAAAAAAATAAAAAAAGGTTTAAATAAAATATATGACAAGTAATAAAGGAAGAATAATAAAATCAATAGGAGGATTTTATTATGTTTTATTTAATAATTCGTTGATAACTTGCAGAGCTAGAGGAAAATTTAGAAATGACAAAGTAACCCCTTTAGTAGGAGATATAGTAACGTTCGATATTAGTTCAGATAATAGTGGATACATAACTGATATAGATAAAAGAAAAAATAAGTTGCTAAGACCAAAAGTAGCAAATATAGATTATAATATAATTGTTACTTCAGTAAAAAGTCCTAATTTTTCCAGCAAGTTATTGGATAAAAGTATAATTTTGAATGAGAATTTTCATGTTAATACTATTATAATATTGTCTAAATTAGATTTGTTAGATGAAGAAGAATTAAATAAAATAGAGAATATAAAAAAATATTATCGAAATATAGGATATTTGATTTATACAAATAGTAAAGAGGATATATCTATTTTGAAAAATATTTTAAAAAATAAATTTGTATCTGTATCAGGTCAGTCAGGTGCTGGAAAATCTACTTTTATAAATAATTTATCTGATAGAAAATTAAAGCTAAAAACAGGAGAAATATCTTTTGTTTTAGGAAGAGGAAAACATACTACAAGACATATAGAGTTTTACAATATTGATGGTTTTTATATAGCTGATACACCAGGTTTTTCTTCTCTAGATATTTCTTTATTAGAAAAACAAGACTTAAAATTTTTATTTAGAGAATTTAAAAATTTTAATTGTAAATTTAAGTTGTGTAATCATATAAATGAGCCAGAGTGTGAGTTAAAAAAAATTTTAAAAACTAATTTAGAGAATTCTTATCTAAAAGAAAGATATAATAATTATAAAAATATTATGGATGAAATAGAGAAAGGAAGGAGAAGATATTGAGAATGAAAAAGATATTACCTTCGATATTGTCTGCAGACTTTTCCAACTTAGGAAAAGAAATTATAGAAATGGAAAATATAGGTGTTGATATGTTTCACATAGATGTGATGGATGGACATTTTGTTCCTAACATTTCTTTTGCATTTCCAATTATAAGTTCCATTAGAAAAATAACTAATAAGATATTTGATGTGCATTTAATGATAGATAATCCTGAAAATTATGTTGAGAGAATATGTGATTCTGGAGCAGATATGATTTCATTTCATATAGAATCTACAAATCATGCAGATAGAGTAATTCAATTAATAAAAAATAAAGGAAAAAAAGTAGGTATAGCTATAAATCCTCAAACTTCTGTAGACAGTATTATTTATTTGTTATCTACAGTTGATTATGTTTTAGTTATGAGTGTAAATCCAGGATTTGGAGGGCAAAAATTTATTAGTTATGTGCTAGACAAAATAAATATTCTTGATAGTATAAGAAAAGAAAAAAAATATAATTTTTTAATAGAGGTAGATGGAGGAATAAATATAGAAACCTCAAAGATTTGTAGAGATAAAGGAGCAGATTTATTAGTTTGTGGATCGTTTTTGTTTGCTTCAGATGACAAGAAAAATACATATAAAGAGTTGTTAAAATAATAATGAATGATATAAAAGAGATTAATATAATGTTAGGTGGTGAAACACCTGAGTTTGAAAATATAAGAAATAAAAAAAACTGGATAGCTGTCGATTCGGGATTAGAATATTTAATTGAAAACAAAATAAATCCAATATTAGTTTGTGGGGATTTTGATTCTTTTAAAAAATCTAGGATAAATTACGATTATGAGTTTATAAAAAAAGATAATCAAGATATGACAGATGCAGAGTTTTGTCTAAATATAATAATAAGAAAATTTTTAAATTTGAAAAAAATAAATATTTATGGTGCAACAGGTAGAAGACTAGATCATTTTTTAGCTAATATATTATTAATATCAAATGATTTATATAGAGGTATAGATATATCTATTGTAGATAATTATAATATAATCAAATTTTCTGAAGAAGGTAAAAATATAATAAAATATAACAAATATTATAAATATATATCTTTTGTTCCCTTTTTTGACGATACAATTGTTAGTATATACAACGCAAAATATAATGCTAATTTATTAAAATTGACAAAAAATAGAGCTAATGCAACTAGTAATGAATTTATTGAAAAAAAAGATATAATATTAGAAACTAATAATAGGTGTTTAATAATATATTCAAAAGATAATTAAGGAGAAAAAATGGAAACTGTTTTTTATTTATTGATTTGGTCTTTATTGGCTGGTTTTATAGGATCTTTAATAGGTTTAGGGGGAGGAATAATATTAACACCTATATTAACCATTATTTTTAACGTTGATATAAAATATGCAATTGGTTCAAGTATAATAGCAGTTATAGCAACAAGTAGTGGGTCGGCAATATCGTACATTAAAGAAGGTATTGCTAATATAAAATTAGGCTTATTTTTAGAAATTTTTACTACTCTTGGAGGAATAATAGGAGCACTTTTATCGGGTATTTTTTCATCTAGAATTTTATATTTGTTTTTTTCTATTATATTACTAAACTCGTTTTATGGAATGTTAAAAAAATCGGGACTGATAAGAAAAAAAAGTTTAGTTATTCAAGATATAGTAGAGGATAAATATGAAGAAAAATATAAATTTTCTACGTCATATTACGATAAGGCAGAAAATAGAGTTATACCTTATAAGGTAACTAATGTAAAAAAAGGCTCAATTGTAATGCTAGCTGCAGGGTTAGCAAGTGGTTTGCTTGGCATAGGAAGCGGAGCATTTAAGGTAATAGCACTTGATGATTATATGAAACTACCATTAAAAGTAAGTACAGCAACAAGTAATTTTATGATGGGAGTTACAGCATGTTCTAGTGCATTAATTTATTTTTTTACTGGAATGGTTAATCCTTTAATAGCAGGACCAGTAGCAATTGGAACTCTTTTAGGATCTAGAATAGGTTCTATAGTTATGCAGAATATAAGTTCTTTTTATATAAGAATAATATTTTTACCAGTATTATTTATTACTATTATTAATATGTTATTAAAGGGATTGGGTGTGTTATCATGAAGGATGTTCGAAAAAAAATTTCTAATATTTTAACTTTTGGTATATTTTCAAGTTCTATAGTTATTTTACTTGGTATTATTTTGGCGATATTTGGCAATTCAGAGTATAATTTAAATAAATTCTATTTTTTTGATTTTAAGAAATTGAAATTAGAAAATTTTTTAGAATATGAAAATTTAATGATGATAGGAATATTTATTTTAATACTCACTCCTATTATAAGAGTAATAGGGATGGGAATAGAATATGCAATCATTAAAGACTATAAATATATGAGAATATCTTTAATAATAGTTTTTATATTAGTTATAAGTTTAGTAATAGGATTACAAGGTAAACACCGATAAAAGTGACGTTTTTGTGAACTTTTATTGGTGTTTTTTTAACAATTACAATGTTATAAAACATATCAGTTTAAATAGAAAATATGTTATATTAAAATATAAATGTAACAAAGTAACAATAGTTTTAAAGGAGGAATTATAGTGGATTTATTATTACTTTCAAGATTACAATTTGCTGCAACAACAGTATTTCACTTTTTCTTTGTTCCAATAACTATAGGAATGGTGTTTTTAATTGCAGTATATGAAACTTTGTATGTCCGAAGTGGAGATGAACATTATAAGAGAATTACTAAATTCTTTGGACATTTATTTTTAATTAATTTTGCAGTAGGGGTAGTAACTGGTATATTACAGGAATTTCAATTTGGAATGAACTGGTCAGAATATTCTTCATTTGTAGGAGATGTATTTGGTCCTTCGCTAGCAATAGAAGCCTTATTAGCCTTTTATTTGGAATCAACTTTTATAGGTATTTGGATATTCTCATGGGAAAAAATCAATAAAAAATTGCATCTTATGTGCATATGGTTAGTGTCTATTGGAACCATACTATCAGCATTTTGGATTTTATCTGCCAATTCATTTATGCAACATCCTGTCGGATTTAAAATAGTAGAAAATAACGTAATAGGTAAAAAAGCAGAAATGGAAAACTTTTTAGAAATTATTACAAATAGTTATCTATGGCATCAATTTCCGCATGTAATATTTACATCACTAGCTACGGGTGCTTTTGTAATTTCAGGAGTTTCAGCATGGAAAATTTTAAGAAAACATGAAATAAAACTATTTCATAAAGCATTTAAAGTTTCTATAGTTGCTGCATTAATAGGATCATTGGGTCTTTTGTTAACTGGACATTCTCAAATGCAATATCTTGTAAGAGAGTATCCTATGAAAGTAGCTGCAGCGGAAGCTTTGTATGAAAACACTGATAATCCAGCACCTTTTACTGTTTTAGCATCAATAAATGAAAAACAACAACAGACAAAACCTTTAGTTGAAGTTCCGGGATTATTAAGTTTTTTAGCTTTTGATAAATTTGATGGTTCTTTAAAAGGAATGAAGGAATTACAAAAAGAAATGGATGATAAATATTATCCTGTTATTGGAGAACATTTAAATTATATACCAGAAGTGACATTAATTTTTTACGTTTTTAGAGCTATGTCAGGTGCAGGAGGAATTATGTTTATAATTTCATTATTAGGCACTATATTTGCATTTAAAAAAGTAGAAACAAAAAAAAGATGGTTATTGCATTTAATGCCTTGGATGATACTTGTTGTAGAAGTTGCAGCAGCATCTGGTTGGATTTATGCAGAAATGGGAAGACAGCCATTTTTAATATTTGGTATTATGCCAACTAGTTCTGGTGTATCACCAATACCAGCAAGTTCAGTATTGTTCTCATTAATTGTATTTTGCTTTTTATATACAATTTTAGGAATAGCTCAATTTGTTTTATTTAGATATACAATGAATAAAAAAGAAACAACAATAGGGGAGGTAAATTAATATGAATTTATCAATTGTGTTACCTAATGTTTGGTTCCTTCTAATAACTATTCTATTTACAGGTTTTTTTATATTAGAAGGATATGACTTTGGAGTTGGAGTTCTATCACATATTTTAGGACGAAATGACACTGAAAAAAGAACGTATTTTAATACTATTGGTCCTTTTTGGGATGCGAATGAAGTTTGGTTACTTACAGGGGGAGGAGCTATGTTTGCTGCTTTTCCAATCTGGTATGGGAAATTATTTAGTGGCTATTACATAGCGTTTGTTTTAATGTTAATAGCACTAATTTTAAGAGGTATATCATTTGAATTTAGAGGAAAATTAGGTAATAATAGAAAATGGATAAAATTTTGTGATTTTTCTATGTTAATAGGAAGTGCACTTCCACCAATATTATGGGGAGTTGCAGTAGCTAATTTTATGACAGGTTCAAGACTTGACGAAAACAAATCATTACTTGATGGATTTCTAGGATTGTTATCTCCTTTTTCAGTGTTAGGAGGAGTCATGATGTTTCTTTTGATGATGGTTCATGGAGCACAATTTTTAACACTGAAAACTGATGGAGATTTAAGAAAAGCAGCACAAAAGATTTCTGTTTTACTATTCCCTTTAGCCGCAGTAATAACGTTAATTTTTGCAGTATGGGCTTTATTCAAAACTGATATTTTTATAAATAATTATTATATTGGACTAATTTTGGCAGTCATAGCAGTAATATTCTTTATATTATCATTTATATTAAATTTAATTCATAAAGATTTGCTTGCATTCTTATCTACATCGGCTACATTAGGATTTTTAACATTAAGTGTTTTTGTAGGATTATTTCCTAGAGCTATTATTAATAGTGCAGATGTAACAAAATCATTATTAATATATGATGCGGCAAGTGGAACATATACACTTACACTTATGACTATAGTAGCTTGTGTCATGCTGCCATTTGTACTTGGATATCAAGTTTGGTCTTATATAGTTTTTAGAAAAAGATTAAAAAAAGAGGATAAATTGGAGTATTAATATATGAAAACTACAAGGAAGAACAAGAAATGTAAACTTCCAATTAAAAAAAGTTTGATTATTTTATTAATATTATTATCATTTTTAGAAGCAGCCTGTATAATAATGCAGGCTGCTTTTTTAGCTAAATCTATAGTATCTTTATTTTACAATGATTATAATATTTTTAAATATTCAGTATTTTTCTTTTTTGGATATTTATTAAGAACATTATTTTTACATTTAGAACAGTATTTTACTGAATTAGAGGCAATATCTTTAGAAAAAAGATTAAGAAAAAAATTAATTAAAAAATATATTTCAAATGGTGCTGATTTTACATTGAAAGAAGGAACAGGTAAATTGGTTACTCTTGCGATTGAGGGAATAGGGCAAATTAAATCCTTTTATGAATTAAGTGTATCAAAAAAAATGAGAACAGTAATAATACCTATTATGATTGTAATATACATTTTTTATACTGATAAAACTTCTGCATTACTTATATCATCATTCATTCCAGTAATAGTTATATTCATGATTTTATTAGGGATAACAGCTAAAGAAATGGCTAATAGACAATATAAAAAATATAGAATTTTATCTAATAATTTTATAGACACTATAAGAGGAATAGAAACGTTAAAATTTTTAGGTATTTCTAAGCAATATTTACCAATAATGGAAAAGAAAAATGCAGAATATAGAAAAAGTACGATGAATACTTTAAAATATGCTTTTTTAAATAGTTTTGCTTTAGATATTCTTACTACTTTAGCTATAGCATTTTTAGCTGTTAGACTAGGGATTTTGTTGTTATCGGGAGATACTAATTTATTGCCGTCATTGACAGTGCTTTTAATAGCACCTGAATTTTTCTTGCCAATGAAACAAGCTGCAACTGATTATCACGCTTCGTTAAATGGTCAAGTAGCCTATGAAGAGGTATTAGACATTTTAAATAAACAAACACATGATGAAGGGACATATACCAGAGTTTTAGAGTTTAATAACATAGAATTTAAAGATGTCTGTTACAAAAAAGATGATACTTATATTTTGTCTAACATTAATTTTAGACTAAGAAAAGGAGATAGAATTTGTTTTGTGGGGCATAGTGGTTCAGGGAAAACCTCATTAATATCTCTGATTACAGGATTTTCTAATCAAACATCAGGAAAAATAATTTTGAATGATAAAGAAATAGATTTGAAAAATTCTAATTGGATAAATAATGTTTCATATATATCTCAGTTTCCATACATATTTCCGGATACAATAAAAAATAATATATTATATTATACTGATAGAAAAATCTCATCAAAAGAATTAGAAGAAGTATGTGATATGGTAGGGTTATTACCGTTGATATCTACCTTGGAAAGAGGATTTGATACTAAAATAGGTGAAGGAGGAATAGAGCTTAGTGGAGGAGAATCACAAAGAATAGCCATAGCAAGAGCTTTAATATCTAAAAGAGATGTAGTAATATTAGACGAACCTACTAGTCACTTAGATATAGAAACTGAATATGAGATAAAGAAAAAATTATTACATTTATTCAAAGGAAAAACCGTTATAATAGCAACACATAGATTACATTGGTTAAATGATATGGATTACATACTACATTTAGAAAATGGGAAAATAAAAGATTTAGATAGTTTAAAAAATTATAAATATACTTCAAAATATTTAGATTTAAAAGAGAGTTTAATTGGAGGCAATTATATTGGATAATATACATATAGTAAGAAATGAATTAAAATCAAACTATAAACAAATAACTTTAATTATACTATTGGGCTTGACTTCAGTCATTTCAGGAGCTGCTTTAATGTATGTTTCTGGTTTTTTAATAAGTAAATCTTCACTAAAAATTGGAAATATTTTAATGTTACAAGTACCTACAGTTCTTACAAGAACATTTTCATTAGGACAGTCTGTATTTTCATATTTACAAAGATTGGTTAGTCATGATTTAGTATTAAAAATAATAGAAAAAATGAGATCAAAGACATATTCAATTTTAGAACCTATGGCATTAAAACTTAAAAAAGAGTATAAGTCTGGAGATTTATTGAGTTTAATTTCAGATGACATTGAGTATTTACAAAATATATATTTAAAAAGTATATTTCCAAGTATTATTTCTTTGATATTATATGTTATTTTTATTACGATGATATCAGAATATGATGTAAATTATGCTATTTTGTCTATGTTATATGGATTATTTATCATATTTATAGTGCCATTTTTATCTTTAGTTATAACAAAAAAACACTTAAAAGTAATGAAAGTTTCTAAAAATAAATTATATAAAGAAATAACTAGTGCTATTTTTGGTATAACTGATCTTATTTCTGCAAACAGGGTGGAAAATTTTATTGAGAAATACACAGAAAAAGAAAAATTATTATTAAGAAAAGAGCATAAGATAAAAATTTTAATTCATTTAAGAGAAAACATTATAAATTTCTTTGCAGCATTAACAGCGATATCTATTGTATATTTTTGCAAAAAAATGACTATTAATAATAATATAGAAAATGTATATATAGCCTCATTTTGTATGATAGTACTGTCTATTTTAACAGTTGTTTCATTAACAGGGGACGCTATATCACATATTCCAATATATCAAGAGTCAATTAATAGGGTGAAAAATTTTTACAAAAATGAAGGGAAAAATAAAAATAAATTTATTTTTGAAAATAAGGAATATGAACGAATAATAGAAGTTAAAAATCTTTCATTTAAATATGACGATAAAAAAATAATAAAAAATATTTCATTTTCTGTAAAAAAAGGTGAAAAGGTTGCTATTATAGGAAAAAGTGGAGCTGGTAAATCAACTATAATGAAATTATTAACTGGAACATATGCAGACTATACAGGTAAAATAAAAATTTTTGGTAATAACCCTAATGAAAGTATGTTAGGAAATAAGATATCTATGTTAAATCAAAAACCATATTTGTTTGATATGACAATAAAAGAAAATATAGCACTTTCTATTATAAATAAAAATATAAACAATAATAATAAAATTAATAAAAAAATAAATGATTCTTTAGAAAAAGCACATATAAAGAAATTAATCGATAGGTTATCTGATGGGATAGATACAACTGTCTATGAAACAGGTGCAAGATTTTCTGGAGGAGAAAGGCAACGATTAGCTTTTGCTAGAACTATAGTACAAAATAATGAATTATTATTTCTTGATGAACCTACAGTAGGATTAGATCCAAAAACAGAACATGAGTTGATTAAAACAATATTTGAAAATTCAAGAGATAAGACAATATTATGGATAACTCATCATCTAAATTTGGTAGAATCAATGGATAAAGTTATTTTTATAAATGATGGTGAAATAGAAATGATTGGAAATCATTATGAATTATACAAAAATAATGATAAATATAAAAAATTATATGATTTAAATGAAGGCTTTTAAAAAAGAGAATGTGTAAAAATTCTCTTTTTTTATGCTATACTAATGTTAAAGTTAATGAAATATGAGGTTAATTATGAGAGTAGTTCTTTTTTGTAGATATGATGGCACTAAATATTTTGGATTTCAAATTCAGCCTAATGTTATAACTGTACAAGAAGTAATTGAAAATAGTTTAAAAAGAATACATAAAGGAAAAAGTATTAGAATTCAAATGAGTGGGAGAACTGACAGTGGTGTTCATGCCTATATACAGCTAATACATTTTGATACAGAACTGAATATTAACGAAAAAAGTTGGGTAAATTCAGTTAATGCATATTTACCAAAAGATGTGAGAATAATAGCTTCAAAAATTGTAAATGATAATTTTCATGTTAGATATAGTAGTATTAGCAAAACATATGAATATAAATTATGCATTTCTAAAATATTAGATCCTTTTATGGTGAATTACGTTGGGCATTTTCCGTATAAATTTGATTACGATAAAGCCAAAGAATGCTTAGAATTATTTATAGGAAAGCATGATTTCACTTCTTTTTGTTCCAAAAATAGTTCTGTTGAAAATAAGATTAGGACAATAACTGATTTTAATATTAATAGGGATGGAGATATAATAACTTTTGAAATTACAGGAGATGGATTTTTATATAATATGGTTAGAATAATTATTGGAACTATAATAAATGTTGCTAATAGTCGCTATTCTAAAGACTATATAAAAGAAATATTTAAAAATAAAAATAGAATGTATGCAGGTAAAAGAGCTAGTGGAAGTGGGTTGTATCTAAAAAAAGTATTATTTAACAATGATGAAATAAATAATATTGTAGAATCCTTAATTAAATAATATTTTAATTTTATTTTAGATACATTATTTTATAATGTTTTCATAATATTTTTAAAAAATTTATGAGATAAAAAATAAAATTTATTTATTTTTTAAAATAAAAATGTTATAATATTGTTGTAGTATACAAAATTAAATGTGGAGGAAAATAATGGTTTATTTTTATATAATTATTTTTGCATTAATAATAATAGGAATAATTTATCTTTTTGTATTAAAAAATAGAAAAAAACAAGAATTATTTCCATTATTGAAAGAAAAAGATGAATTAGAACGTGAAACAATAACGGAAGAGTTAAAAAAATTAAAAAATTTGAATATATCAGGAAAGGCAAAAGAATTATATGATGATTTTGAAAATCAATGGTTTGAGATTCAAAGTGTAAGTATAGATGAATTAGATAAAGATTTATATTTTGCAGAGTCTTGTATTGATAAATTTAATTTTAAAAAAGCTGATGAAGTAATATTTAATAGTTTAGAGCTAATATCTGAAATAAAAGAAAAAATAACAAATATAAAAATGAATATAAAAAAATTATCAGATATAGAGTCTATAAATAAAGAAAAATATGAAGAAATTGTCAAAAATTATAAAGAATTAAATAGACAATTATTAGCTAAACGTCATCAATATGGTGGAGCAGCTGAAAATTTTGAGAATAGTATAAAAGAATTAGGACCTATATTAGAAGAATTTAAGAAATTAACATCTGTTGGAAAATATATTGAAGCAAAAGATATATTATCTGATTTAGATAGTAAGTTATCAAACTTAAAAAGTAAGATGTTAGTATTACCAGATATATTGAAAGAAATTGAAAAGACAGCACCAACACAAATACAAACTTTACGTTTGAATGTTGAAGAAATGGAGAAAAAAGGGTTTAAATTATCTCATTTAGATATAACAACTAAAATAGAAAATTGTATATGGCAATTAAATGATGCAAGAGAAAAAGTAAAAACAGGAGATATAGATTTAATAGAATCTATATTAGATGACATATATGATGTTGTTGATGAATTATCTAATAGTTTAAAAAATGAAATAGAATGTAAAAAATATGTAGAGGAAAATTATTCGGAAATTTCAAATAAAATAAAAGTACAAGATAAGTTAAATAATGCTTTATATAACAATATAAAAGAAATAAAAAATAGATATCAGATTTATTCAAAAGATGAAGAAATGGTTGAAAATAATTTTAATATTATTAGTGAAATTATGGAAATTAAAAATGATATTGATGTGTATATAAAAAATCAACCAAGATTAAACTATAAAGACTTGAAAGAAAAAATTTTAAATTTATCAAGAGATATAGAAAAAATAGAAGAAGAACAAACAGAATATTCTAAATATTTAACAAGCTTGAGAGAAGAAGAAATAGCTTCACGTAAAAAATTGGATAGTGTAAATCAAGAAAAAGAGTTTATAAAGAGAAAATTATTTAATACTAGAGTACCTGGATTTAGTGAAAGATTTATTGTTTTGTATAAAGATGTAACAGATAGTTATAAATGTGCTTTAGAAGAATTGCAAAAAGAACCAATGAATATAGATATTGTAAAAGATTCTGTAAAAGAAGTCGTTGAATCATTAAATATTTATAAAAGGGAAGTAGAAAATATATTAGTAGATATAGAATTAATAGAAAAACTTATAAGATATGCTAATAGATATAGAAAAGATAATATAGAACTACATAAACAACTTACAATTGCAGAACAATATTATAAGGAATATAGATATACTAAATCATTAGATATAATAAAAAATGCATTAAATAAAATAGATTCTAGTATATTTGATAAAAAGAAAGAAGAAATATTAAAAAAAAGAAAAGAAAGTATGATATAACTTTCTTTTCTTTTTTTAATTAAATAATAAAAAATTTAAAATATAATAAAAACAAATTCAACATAAATAAGTGTAAGCATTTTACTATATTTTTTTATAAAAAGAAGATATAATAAAACAAGAATAAAAAGAGGGTAAAATGTAAGAAGGAAGGAAGTAGGATAAATTTAGAAAATATAGATTAAATACTTATTATAAAAGTAGTATAAGTAGTCGTATAAAAAAATTAAAAAATTTAATATCTAAAAAATATAAAATTAAGGAGAAGTTATAATGAAAAATATACTTATATTGGGAGCAGGATATGGAGGATTAACAACTTTAAAAGGATTAAAGAAAGTCATTAAAAGTGGAGATGTAAAAGTAACTTTAGTTAATAAAAATTCATATCATTATGATACTGTTAATTTGCATGAGGTGTCTGCTGGAAATATAAAAAGTGATGATATATGTATAGAAATAAAAGATATTTTAGAACCAAATGTAGATTTTGTACAAGATGAAGTAGAGAGCATAGATGTATGTAAAAAAGTTGTATATACTAGTAAAAAAGAATTAAAATATGATATTTTAGTTATAGGATTAGGATTTGAATCTAATACATTTGGTATAGAAGGAATGTTAGATAATTCTATTGCGATAACAGACATAGTTCAAGCTGAAAAAATTGCAAATAAAATAGAAAATAATTTTAAAAAATATGCTGAATCTACAGAAAAAGATGAAAAAGATATTTCTATTGTAGTGGGTGGTACAGGTCTTGCAGGAATGGAATTTTTAGCCGAATTAGTAACTAAAAGAAAAGAGTTGTGTAAAAAGTATGGTATTGATGAAAAATTAGTAAAAATTGTTGGATTAGATGCTGCTCCCGTCCTTCTTCCTATGTTTGACAAACAATATAGTAATTATGCAAGAAAATACTTAGAAAATAACGGGATAGGAATAATATTAGGAGCTGGAATAAAAGGTTCAACAAAAGATAGTTTTATAATTGAACTTAATGGAGAGAGAAAAGAATTAAGAGCTAGCACATTAGTTTGGACTGCAGGAGTAAGAGGAAGTAAAATAATGGATGATACCTTTAAAGAGTTATCAAGAAATGGTAGATTGGTTACTACTCAAGAGTTAACAGTACCAAATAATGAAGATATATATATAGTAGGAGATTGTGCTGCATTTATAAAAGAAGGAGAAAAGCGACCTTATCCAACAACTGCACAAATAGCAAATCAGATGGGAGCGTATGTTGCTAAACATATAACAAATAGATTAGAAGGTAGAAAAAATTCAAAATTTGAATATATAGATAGAGGCGTTGTTTGTTCGTTAGGTTCAAAAAATGCAATAGCTCAAGTATTCGGTAAATTCAAATATAAAGGATTTTTAGCAGCTAAAACAAAAAAAGTTATTGAAGCAAAAGCAATTAATGAATGTACAGATATAAAAACTGCAATTAGAAATCAAAGAATTATATAATTTTCAATTTTAAAATAAGTAAGGAATATCAATTCCTTACTTATTTTATTATAATTGAAAAAAAATATTACTTATGATAATATAATGATTAGTAAATTTATTAATGAGGAAATAGGGGAAAAAATGATATTTAAAATAGCTAATACAGAAGAAGAATTTAACCAAATATTTAAATTAAATTACAAAACATTTGTAGATGAGATTCCTCAACATGAAAAGAATGAAAAAGAAATACTAATAGATAAATTTCATAAAGATAATATATATATAATAGCTAAAAACAAAAAAGATGTAGTTGCAATGGTATCTCTTTGTGATAAACGACCATTTTCTTTAGACGATAAAATTGGTGGCATAGAAAAAAATTATAAAGGAGTTTTTAAAAATCCTATAGAAATAAGACTACTTTCTGTGAAAAAGGAATATAGAAAAAGTAAAGTTTTATTAGAATTATTAAAAAGAGTTTATAGTTACACTATTCAAAATTCTTATGATATTGTATTTATATCAGGAATTACAAAACAGGAAAAATTATATAATCATATTGGTTTTAAGAGATTTTATAAAAATGTAGGAACAAAAGATGCTCAATACATACCTATGTTTTTAAAATTAAATGATGAAACAAATGAAGTTTTTAAAAATTTTAATAGTGGTAAGATAATAAATTATATACCTGGGCCAGTAGATTTATCACAAAGAGTTATAGAAAAGTTACACAAAAAACTATATTCACATAGAAGTAAACAATTTGTGAATTTAACCTTACAAACAATAGATAAATTAAAAAAATTGTTAAATGTAACAGATGTTACTATATTGCATGGCTCTGGGACTTTGGCTAATGAATCCATATTGGCACAATTGTCATCAAAAGAATTGAATAAAGGACTAATATTGTCAAATGGAGAGTTTGGAAATAGGATAATAAGACAAGCAAAAAGGCATAATTTAAATTTTGATACTTACGTTGTTGATTATTCAAAAAGTTTTGATATTGATGCTATAGAATTATTATTTAGTAAAAATAATTATGATTTTATTTATCTTGTTCACCATGAAACAAGTGTAGGCATAATTAATAATTTAGAAAAAATAACTAATATAGCAAAAAAATATTCAGCAATTGTTGCTGTAGATGCAATTTCGGCTGTAGGTGGAATCAAATATGATTATTCAAATGTAGATTATGTTGCTTGTTCTTCAGGTAAAGGGTTAGGGTCTGTTGCTGGATTAGCAATCGTAGGCAGTAACATAAAGTTAGTGGACGTTCCCAAAGAGAGTATATATCTTAATTTAAAGTATGCCAATGAAAATAATTCTATACCTTTTACACAACCATCTCTTTTGATGGAAGCATTGAATGAAGCACTAAATTCATTTGAAAATGATGATATATATAATAAAATATTAGAAAAAAGCTCATATATGAAAGAAAAAATAAATAAAATAAATTTAGATGTTCTTGATGTTAAACAGTCAGAACAATCTCCAATTATTATGACTATAAAAATACCTAATGATATATCATCAAAAACTTTAGGAGATTCTTTAGCTATAAATAATATTTTAGTGCACTATAATAGTAAATATCTTGTAGAAAAAAATTTAATTCAATTTTCCTTTATAAATAAATATACAAATTTAGAAGAAATAGACTTTACTGTAGATATGATAAAATATATGTTAGGAGATGAATAATGAAAAAATTTAAAGTTTTTTATCAAGAAAATAATAAAGAAATACCAGTTCGAGAAAATACAAAATCAATGTTTATAGAATCATCAGATAAGCCTTCAGTTTTAAGATATTTAGAAAGTAAAAATTATAACGTAGAGTACGTACAAGAAATGACTGAGGAATATCTAAATTTTGAAAAAAAATCATCTGATTTTAAAATGGTGAAAATAAATGGATAGATTTATAAAAAAAAATGAAGTAGGAATTGCTGCTATAGGAGGAATGGGGGAAATAGGTAAAAATACTTATGCAATCCAGTATAGAGATGAAATAATAATTATAGATGCTGGAGTAAAATTTCCTGGAGATAATATGTTAGGAATTGACTATATAATTCCTGATTATACTTATATAAAAAATAATATATCTAAGGTAAAAGCATTGGTTATTACACATGGACATGAAGACCATATAGGAGGAATTCCCTTTCTTATTAGAGATTTAAATATACCTATATATGCAGGAGCATTAGCAATAGGATTAATAAAATCTAAATTGGAAGAGCATAATTTATTAAATAGAGCGAAATTATATGAAGTAGATGAACAGTCTATAATAAAATTTAAATATTTAACTGTAGAATTTCATAATACAACCCATTCAATACCTGATGCTTTTGGGGTTATTGTTTCTACACCACAGGGTAAAATTGTTCATACTGGGGATTATAAATTTGATTTTACACCAGTTGGATGTCCACCAAATTTGTTTAAAATGGCAAAAACTGGAGAAGAAGGAGTTTTATGCCTTTTGGCAGATTCAACAAATTCTGAGAGAGAAGAATTCACTATGAGTGAAAAAGAAGTAGGTATAACTATTTCAAATATTTTGAGAAAAGTAAAAAATAGAATTATCTTTGCAACATTTGCTTCAAATGTATTTAGAGTTAAACAAGTGGTAGAATCTTGTATAGAGCAAAATAGGAAAATAGTAGTGTTTGGTAGGTCAATGGAAAAAGCTATAAAGATAGGTACTGAATTAGGTTACATAAAAGCCCCTAAAGATACGTTTGTAGAAGCTAAACATATAAACCAGATAGACCCTAATAAACTTTTAATATTATGTACAGGTACTCAAGGAGAAGAGTTGGCAGCATTAACAAGAATAGCACACGGTACCCATAAAAAAATAACTATTATGCCAACAGATACAGTAATTTTTGCAAGTTCTGCAATTCCAGGAAATGCTTTATCAATAAATAAAAGTATAGATTTATTATCTAAATTAGGGGCTAATGTAATAACATCTAGCATAAATAATGTCCACACTTCTGGGCATGGAGCAAAAGAAGAACAAAAATTAATGTTTAGACTTATACGACCTAAGTATTTTATGCCAATTCATGGAGAATATAGAATGCAAGTTATGCACGCTAAGACAGCTATTCAGTGTGATGTTAAAAAAGAAAATACTTTCATTTTGGAAAATGGAGATATTTTAGCCTTGACAAAAGATACTGCTAGAGTAGCAGGTAAGATAGAAGCAGGAGATGTTTATGTAGATGGTTTAGGCATAGGAGATATAGGTAACGTAGTAATAAAGGACAGAAAAGAATTATCTGAAAATGGTGCTATTATTATTTCTGTAGTTTTGGATATGAATAAGAGAAAAATTTTAGGTGTTCCAGACGTAATCACAAAAGGGTTTAGTCAAAATAATGAAACAAAAGATATCATTCTTATTTTAAAAGATAGTATTGAAAAAACAATAACAAATATGTTTTTAGAAGAAGATACAAATATATTTTGTATAAGACAATCTATAATAGAAAATTTACATAAATTTTTTGAAAAAGATTCTGGAAGAAAACCAGTAATAATTCCTACAATAATAGAAATATAGTACAATAAGAGGTGACATAATATTATTTAAATGTTACCTTTTTATTTAAATAGAATATTAAAGGGAGATAGAAATGAAATTTAGAAGTGTATTTGACATAATAGGTCCAATAATGGTGGGACCATCAAGTTCACATACAGCTGGTGCTGCTAGAATAGGTTTGTTTGCTAGACATTTATTTGGTCAAGAACCAAAAAATATAAAAATAACTTTATATGGATCATTTAAAGATACATACAAAGGACATGGTACTGATATTGCCTTAATAGGGGGATTATTGGGATATGATACATATGATAAAGCTATAAAAACTAGTTTAATAACTGCTAATAAAAAGAAAATTAAGTATAAATTTATTGAAAGTGATATTGAGTATGTTCATCCTAATACCGCTAAAATTCAGCTTGAGGGTAATGGAAAATATCTTGAAGTTATTGGGAAATCTATTGGCGGAGGAAAAATGGTGATTTTTGAAATTCAAGGCTTTGATGTTGAATTATCTGCTGATTTAAACACACTTTTACTGTTTTTTACAATAAATAAAGAAAATAAAGAATTATTAAAACAAGAGGTAATAAAACATGACTCAATATCTAATTATAGATTTTCAAATTCTGTGATAGAAGGAAATGGCTTATTAGTAATAGAATTATTAAAAAATGAAGATAAAATAATAAATATTTTTAAAAAATTTTCTTTTATTAATGATATAAAATATGCTGAAAAAGTTTAGGAGATTTTATGTTTAGAAGTATTAGTGATTTAGTAGAACAAGCAACTAATTATGATAAAAAAATTTCACGATTGATGATAGAACAAGAAATTGAGTTGAACGGTGGAAATGAAGAAGAAATAAAGAAAAGAATGACTGATAATTTAAATGTTATGCTGTCTGCTATAGATGAAGGTATAAAAGGAGTCGTTTCAAAAACTGGTTTAACAGGTGGAGATGCTAAAAGATTACAAAGTTACCTTGATAGTGGAAGGTCAATTTCTGGAGAAGATTTTTTAAATGGTGTAGTTGCAGCTATTGCTACTAATGAGGTTAATGCATCTTTAGGAATTATATGTGCTACTCCAACAGCGGGGTCTGCTGGTGTTTTACCGGGGTGCATACATATTCTTAAGAAAAAATTTAATATATCTAAAGAAGAGCAATTGAACATGCTGTTTGTTGCAGGAGCATTTGGATTTGTTGTAGCAAATAATGCTTCTGTATCAGGTGCAGAAGGAGGCTGTCAGGCGGAAATAGGATCTGCTAGTGCTATGGCAGCTGCAGCAATAGTAGAAGTAATGGGAGGCACTCCAGAAATGTCTTCTAATGCTTTTGCAATTGCTTTAAAAAATATGTTAGGATTGGTTTGTGATCCAGTAGCTGGGCTTGTAGAAATACCATGTGTAAAAAGAAATGCAGCAGGAACAAGCATAGCAGTCATGGCGGCTGATATGGCATTAGCTGGTGTGAAAAGTAGAATTCCAGCAGATGAAGTATTAGAGGCAATGTATAAAATAGGACAGGAAATGTCTACTAAATTTAAAGAAACAGCCAAAGGTGGATTAGCAATAACAAGAACTGGCGAAAAATATAGGAGCTTATTATTTGATGACTAATAACGTATTACAATTTTCTATAGACAAACTGCCAGGAGTAGGTATTAAAACAAAAAAATTGCTAAATTCATTTAATATATATAGTATAAAAGATTTACTATTTAACGTCCCCTATAAATTGAACTATATTCCGAACCTTACCAGAGAAATAAAGAATAAACAAAAAGTAAAAATTTTGGGAACAGTAAGTAGTCTAATAACTACAAGGTTTTACAATAAAAATAAAAGTAGATCTTATTTTACTATTATTTCAGATATAGGTTCTTTAAAAGTGTTCTTTTTTAATCA
Source organism: Gemelliphila asaccharolytica (assembly GCF_001553005.1). Taxonomy (GTDB): domain Bacteria; phylum Bacillota; class Bacilli; order Staphylococcales; family Gemellaceae; genus Gemelliphila; species Gemelliphila asaccharolytica. Next base: position 27,517 of record NZ_KQ959861.1, read on the forward strand.
GATGTATTTAAAAAAGAAAATAAACATTGGTGATAAAGTGCTTATTATAGGAATTTATAATATAAATACTTTATCAATTACAGCATCAAGTATTAGTTTAAAAAATCTACCTAATAATGATGATGATGAATTTAAAGTCACTTATAGCCTTCCAAAAGGTATATCACAAAAAAAATTCTCTCAACTTATAGTAAATTCTTTTGAACTTTTAAAAAATGAAGATAATGAAATTGTAGATATAGTTCCAGAAAATTTTAAAGGAATTAAAAGTTTAGAAAAAATTCTTTATAATTTGCATTTTCCTAAAAATGAATGTACTTACAATAAAATAAAAAAAATGTTTGCTTTTCATGAACTATTATATTATCAATTGAAATTACAATTACAATTTTCCCAAAAAAAAGATGATAAAAAATTTGCATTAAAAATAAAACAGAGTGATGTAGATTTTTTTATAAAAAAACTTCCTTTTTTACTAACTAAATCACAGAATAGCTCAATAGAGGAGATATGTGAAGATTTAAAAAGTCCTTATCAAACAATGAGATTACTGCAAGGTGATGTTGGATGTGGAAAAACTGTTGTAGTAGCAACTCTTATATATGCAGTATCGAAATTAGGGATGCAGTCAGCTATTATGGCACCAACAGAAATCTTAGCAGTACAACATTATAATTTATTTAAAGATTTTTATAAAAATAAAAATATAAAAATAGAATTAATAACAAGTAATACAAAAAAAAATACTAGAGAAAATATTTTAGAAAAGTTAGAAGAAGGAGAAATTGATGTATTAGTAGGTACGCATTCTATTATTCAAGAAGATGTAAAATTTAAAAATATAAAATTTGCCGTTGTAGACGAACAACATAGATTTGGTGTCAATCAAAGAAAAAAATTTTTAGAAAAAAGTAAAAATATAAATTATTTGATGTTGTCTGCAACCCCTATACCTAGAAGTATGGCAATATCGTTAGTAAGTAATATAAAAATAACAAATATCGATGAGTTACCATCAGGTAGACAAAAAACTTTAACTTTTAAAGTTAATAAAAAAGATTTAAATAGTGTTTATAAAAACTTAAAAAAGGAATTGGATAAAGGTAGACAAGCCTATGTTGTTTGTCCATTAATAGAAGAATCAGAAAAAAGTGATTTAAAAAATATAATCAATGTATATAATGATATAAAAGATTATTTTAAAGATGAAATTAGAGTTGCCATATTAAATGGAAAAATGAAGATAGAAGAAAAAGATTTTATTATGAAAGACTTTGCTGAAAGGAATATAGATATTTTAGTATCTACAACTGTTATAGAGGTAGGTATTAATGTTCCTAATGCAACCTATATGATAATAATGGATGCGAACAGATTTGGTTTAGCAACACTTCATCAATTAAGAGGAAGAGTGGGTCGTGGAAAGGAACAAGCATATTGTATTTTAGTATCGGATGTAAAAAATGAAAGAATAGATATTATGTGCATAGAAAATGATGGCTTTAAAATTGCAGAATTTGATTTAAAAAATAGGGGTCCTGGTGATATTTTTGGTATTAAACAAAGTGGTTTACCAGAATTTAAAGTTGCAAATATTTTTGAAGATGTAGAATTAATGTATTTGGCTAAAAAATTATCATTTAAATTATTAGAAGAAAAATCGAATAGAGAAAAAATTATGAATTATATAAATTTCAAAAATTACAATTATTAGGAGCAGTATGAAAAAGAAAAATAGAATAATAAATATTATTATAATAATTTTGCTTTTATTATCTCTAATTTTAATATTTAAAAATTATATTAGAGAATACTTTACTGGAGATATAAATAATAAAATAATAACTGCATATAAAAATAATGAAGATAATTTAAAAATTCCATGGTGGAAAAAAATGTTTACTGAAAATTCATCAAATATAGAATTAAAGGATTCTATGTTAGGAATACTATATATAAATGATTTAAATATAAAAGAACCAATTTTTCAAGGAGCTACAGAAATAAATCTTATAAATGGTGTAGCTACTGTAGATGAAAATCAAACTCTAGAATATCAGAATGTGGTCATTGCTGGACATAGTGTACAAGGAGTAAATATAAGATTTTATAATTTAAAACATATAACAATAGGTACATCTGTTCAGATAATAACTAAAGATAAACTTTTAAATTATGAAGTAGTAAATATTTATAATGTAAGAGAAAATCAAACTGAGATTTTAGAGCAACATTTTGATGAGCCGAAAAAATTAACTATGTTTACTTGTGACGGATATAATAGCGTAACAGGTGAATGGGAGGAAAGATTTGTTGTGGAATGTAAATTTTTAGGAGAAGAATCAGAATAATATGAGAATAGGAATAGATTTATCAGGTGTAGATGATAAAAATGAAATAATATCTTTTTTAAATACTTTTTATGAAAAAGATGTGACTATGGTATCTTATGGAATACCACAAGATTTGAATTTTATAAAAAATGAACATATAGAAAAAATTTTTTGTTCGGAAGAAGTACATATTTCAGACGATCCAGCAAGAGTTCATAGAAGAAAAAAAGATTCTACTATGATAAGAATGATTAATGATTTAAAGGAAGATAAAATCGATATTTCTATATCAGGAGGAAGTACAGGTGCCTATATGGCAAGTGGAATATTTATTATAGGTAGAATATCGGATGTAAAAAAACCGGCATTAGCAACAGTTTTACCTACCGTAACTGAGCATAAATTTTTGTTGGCTGATTTAGGAGCAAATGTAGAAGCAAAACCTAAGGATTTGTATAATTATGCGAAATTAAGTATTTTATACATGAAAAATATTTATAAAATTGATAATCCTACACTATCTTTACTTAATATAGGAACAGAAGAAAATAAAGGCAATAAGTTATATAAGGAAGCATTTTTATTATTAAAAAATGGTTTTGGAAATTTTAAAGGTAATATGGAAGCTAGAGAGATATTAAATCATAAATATGATATAATATTAGCAGATGGCTTTTCAGGAAATATTTTATTGAAAACTATTGAAGGAGTAGCTAAGTCATTGTCTTCTATGATAAAAAGCATTTTTCTTTCTAGTATATTATCTAGAATATCTGGGTTATTAATAAAAAAACAATTAAAAATTTTCAAAAAAAAATTTGATTATTCAGAATACGGGGGAGCTATTTTGTTAGGATTAACAAAACCATTAATAAAGGTGCATGGATCTGCCGATAAAAAAGCTATCTATTTTGCAGTACAGCAGGCAAAAAAAATATATAAAACTAATCTTTATGAAAAGATGATAAAAGAATTTAAAGGAGAATAGTATACTATGATTTTAGAAGATTTAAAGAAAATAATCACAAGACATATAGATGTATTGCCAGAAAATATAACAATGGAGTCTGATTTAAATGACGATTTAGATGCAGATTCTATTGAAATAGCAGAGGTAGTAATGGATATTGAAGAAAAGTATAATTTTGAATTTTCTGATGAAGATACAACAAAAATTAAAAAGGTAAGAGATTTAGTAGAATTTATTAAATCAAAAATGAACAATTAGTATATAGAGTTAATAATCTTAATAAAAAAAATAGAAACTATAATATTTATAATTTCTATTTTTTTATTATATAAGTAACCATACTTTTATGTTATTTCACCTGCTCAAGAAGAACCTGCTCCTGCAGTGCAACCATAACAGTGTATAGAAGTTTGTATTCTTCTTCGACCAATTTTATTATTTACTAAATCGAAAATACTTTTAAATTTTCCATTAATTGTTATATTTTCAATATAGTTAAAGTCGCAATCAAACAATCTTCCATCTGGTCCTACTGAAATCATGAATCTGCACATAATATTTTCTACTGTTTGTTCGTTATAGGAATTGTAAAGTTTATTTATATATGATTCATATAAATTTTTTTTATTCAAAAAATCACTAAATCTTCCTATAGGATTATTTGTAAAAACAAATAAATTATTGAAGGTTACTTCAAAATTATTATATAATTTTTTTTTATATATTCTTTCTAAATTTTCTTGTTTTGGAGGAAGAAAAGCACCGTTAGGGTTGTAGACTAAATCTAATTTTAGATATGGTTCTATACCAAATCCCATTTTATTAAGCATTTTTAAAGCTTTTATAGAATTGGGAAATACTTTTTCACCTCGTTGTTTTGAAACTACTTTTTCATTATAATAAGGCAATGATGCGATTATATGTACTTTATATTCTTTATAAAGATTGGGTATGTCTTTATATTTTGGTAAAAGAAGAATAACTAAATTTGTTCTTACAATTATTTCTTTAGCATATTTTTTAATTTCCTTTAGAAACCATCTAAAATTATCATTCATTTCTGGAGCTCCTCCTGTAATGTCTATTACAGAGTAATTTCCAAATTTAAACGCCTTTATTACACTTTCTAATGTTTTTTTTGTCATATTATTCTTACGGTTCGGGCCACCATTAACATGGCAGTGAGAACACGTTAAATTACAGAGACTACCTAGATTTATTTGCATTATAGATGGGAATTCTTCTGATAATAAAAAATGTTTATTTTTAACTTTATTATAAAAGGAAGGGATATTATTCATAAAAAATTTCAATAAAATTAGTTAGTTAATTTATCAGATAATTCTTTGCTTTGGAGTCCCATAGCTATAGTCATACCTGCTTTCATTGCAGATGCAACATGAATTGCTTCAGCTAATTGGTCTTGATCGCATCCTTCTTCTAATAATTTGGTAGTATATGCCTCTATACAGTATGGACATCCTTCTGCGTGTGCTACGCCAAAAGCAATTAATGCTTTTTCTCTAGTAGATAAATCACCTTCATCCATAACAGAAGAATAATAATTTAAAAATTTTTTCCATAGTTCTGGAGCATCTTCACCAAATTTTCCTTCTGAAAATTCTTTTAAATGATCTCTTTTAAAATATGTCATATTTAAATCTCCTTACATTATTTGTGTAGATTATATCATATATAGGCATTTATATACAAGCATTCGTAACTATTTTTATCATCGTATATCTTTATATTCATTAGAAATTTTATTTATGTCTATACCTTTTTTATATTGTTTTTGCAATTTTTTCATTAAAATAATTGTTTTAAAAAATTTATTATTATATCTTCTACTAGAAGTAATTATTGTTGAATTTAGAATGTTTATTTTATATCCAAATTTTGTTATATCATTTGATAATTTAATATCTTCCATGATAGGAATTTCTGCATATCCATTTATTTTATTAAAAATTTCTTTTTTAATAAAAATCCCTTGATCTCCAAAAGCTATATTATTTTTTTTTACTCTTCGAGTAGACATTATTGAATTAATATACATTAATATATTATTTGGTTCAAATTTTATTTTTAAACATCCAACAGGGAAATTTGAGTTAATTATTTTATTCACTACATCTTTTTCTAAAAGTGAGTCTGCATGTAAAAACCATAATATATTTTTTTTTGCAAATTTTGTTCCATAATTCATTTGATATGCTCTTCCTTTTTGGGGGGATACATGGTATTCATAGCCTAAGTTTTTATATTTTAATAAAATTTTATTAGTTTTATCTGTTGATTTTCCATCAATAAAAATTATTTGGCAGTTATTAATATTTTCTATTTCAAATATATTTTTTATAAATTTTGATAGAATTTTTTCTTCATTATAAATTGGTATTATTATTGATATCATGTAACTCCTTAAAAATAATTATAAAAAAACTCTAGAAAATTCTAGAGTTAAAATTTTATTTAAATTCTGAAGTATCTACTTTAATTCCTGGTCCCATAGTTGTAGTAATAGAAACAGATTTAAAATAAGTTCCTTTCGAAGAAGCTGGTTTAGCTTTAGATAAAGCTTCTTGAATAGCTTTAAAGTTTTCAGCTAAATCTTCAGTAGAAAAAGATACTTTTCCAATAGGTGTATGGATAATTCCTGATTTTTCTGCTCTATATTCTACTTTACCTGCTTTGATTTCATTTACTGCTTTAACAACATCCATTGTAACAGTTCCTGTTTTAGGATTAGGCATAAGACCTTTAGGACCTAAAATACGTCCAATTTTACCAACTTCTCCCATCATATCAGGGGTAGCTACAATGACATCAAAATCAAACCAACCTTGTTGTATTTTAGTTATGTATTCTCCTTGTCCAACAAAATCAGCACCAGCTTTTTCTGCTTCAGCTGCTTTATCACCTTTAGCAAAGACTAGAACTTTAGCAGTTTTACCTGTACCTTTTGGTAAAACAACAGCTCCTCTAACTTGTTGATCATTTTTTCTAGTATCAATACCTAATCTAAATGCAACTTCAACTGTTGCATCAAAATTAACAACACTTGTTTTTTGAGCTAAATTAACTGCTTCTAAAACTGAATATGATTTAGAAAAATCAACTAATTTAGCAACTTCAAGATATTTTTTACCTTTTTTTGCCATATTATTTTTCCTCCTATTCAGCAATTAAGATACCCATGCTTCGAGCAGTACCTTCAATCATTTTCATTGCTGCATCCACTGATGCGGCATTTAAATCTTTCATTTTTAATTCTGCAATTTCTTTAACTTGCTCTTTAGTTACTGTAGCTACTTTATCTTTATTAGGAACAGAAGATCCTTTTTCGATTTTAGCTGCTTTTTTAAGTAAAACTGGAGCAGGTGGTGTTTTTGTAATGAAAGTAAAAGAACGATCTTCATATACTGAGATAACAACAGGAATTATAAGACCTGCTTGATCTTGTGTACGAGCATTAAATTCTTTACAAAATCCCATTATATTTACACCAGCTTGTCCTAGTGCTGGTCCTACTGGTGGTGCTGGATTAGCTTTCCCAGCTGGAACCTGTAATTTGACTATTTTTATAATTTTTTTAGCCACGATTATACCTCCTATTTTTCGTGATGTGGTAGATGAATTTAAAATTCTCCCACTCAAACAAATAATATTAATTAAAATTAATATACTGAATTATTATAACATAAATCAGAAAAAATTCAATACATAATGTTTCGAATATTTTAATTTTTATAAGTTTTTACTTATATATAAGTAAATAAAATTAGAATATATTTTTTGTTGAACATTTATGTTATAATTAAAATGTTATACAGGACTATTAATTAATATAAGGAGTTTTTATGTTTGAAAAATTTTTTAAAAAAAATAATACTTTAGAAAAATCAATTAATAATTTTAAAAACAAAGATTTTACAAAAGTTCCCAAACATGTGGCAATAATAATGGATGGAAATGGTAGATGGGCAAAAGAGAAAAAATTGCCAAGAATAAACGGCCACTATGAAGGAATGAAAAGAGTAGAAAAAATAGCTGTATATGCCTCTAAAATAGGTATAGAGTATTTAACATTATATGCATTTTCAACAGAAAATTGGAATAGACCCAAAGAAGAGGTTAAATTTTTAATGAGTTTACCAGAAAAAATGTTCAACTTTTTTTTACCTTCTTTAATGAAAGAAAATATTCAAATTAATACAATAGGTGATATAAATTCATTACCTGAGCATACTAGGAAAGTTGTAAATAATGCTGTATACGAAACTAGAAATAATACTGGATTAAAACTTATTTTTGCATTGAATTATGGAGCACGTACAGAAATTTTGAATGCTGTAAAAAAGGTAGCTATAGATTATAAAAATTCTGTTATAAAGTTAGATAATATTAATAATTCTATATTTTCTAATTATTTAGAAACAAGAAGTTATCCAGATCCAGATCTTTTGATAAGAACTTCCGGAGAACAAAGAATTTCTAATTTTTTATTATGGCAAATAGCTTATAGTGAATTTGTTTTTTCAAAAGTTTATTGGCCTGATTTTTCAGAAGAAGAATTCAATAATTCATTAGTACAATTTCAAAATAGAGATAGAAGGTACGGGGGATTAAATGAAAACTAGAATATTAACAGCTATTTTAGCAATAATAATATATTTACCTTTTTTGGTTTTAGGGAATAATTACTATTTATTTGCTAATATAATTTTATCTATTTTTGCATCGAAAGAAATATTTAATATAATTTTTAAAAAAAAGAATATTAGTATTTTATTATTAGAAATATACTTAGTATTATATATATTTCTTAGTAAAAATATAGAAAATTTTTATTTTAGATTATTATTATTCTTTATTATAATTCTTTTTATGTTTATAAAAGTAATACTTAGTTCGCATCAGGTTAAGTTAATTGACATATTAGTGTCAATATCACTGACAATATATGCATCTATAGGATTTTATTCATTAGACCTCTTGAGGAATATTAACATAAATTTAATATTTTTTATTTTAATAACTATTTGGGTTACAGATAGTATGGCATATTTTGGAGGAATGAAGTATGGTAAAAATAAATTATCTGTAAATATAAGTCCTAAAAAGACAATAGAGGGTTCGTGTATAGGAACATTTTCATCATTATTAGTGGGTATTGTATTTTACTTTTTTACAGATATATTTAATAATATTATACTATCAATTTTTATAACATTTATTGTAAGTATATTGGGTCAAATAGGTGATTTAATTGAATCGGCATTTAAAAGGGAATATAATGTAAAAGATAGTGGAAATATACTACCAGGACATGGGGGGATATTAGATAGATTTGATTCATTAATATTGGCATCTCCATTTCTTCTTATAATAGTAGAAATTTTAAGATGACTAATTTTATCATAATTAATTATAACGTGTAGAAAGGAAATTTAATGCAGGGAATAATAGTTTTTATAATTGTATTTTTTGTTGTAGTAACAGTTCATGAATTTGGACATTTTTTAGTTGCAAAAAAATCAGGGATACTTTGTCAAGAATTTGCTATAGGATTTGGTCCTAAAGTATTCCATAAAAAAATAGGAGAAACTAATTTTACAGTGAGATTACTTCCTATTGGTGGGTATGTTAAGATGCCTGACAATGTTTTTGATTTTAACAATGAGGTGTCACCTTATGATATTAAAAAAGGAATGAATATATATTTAAAACTTGATGAAGATAATAAGGTGCAAAAGATTTTATTAGATGTAACTAATGATGTAGACGCAGTTAAAATACAAGTAAATGATTGTGACTTAACATATAAATTGTTTATTGAAGGGTACTCTAATGGAGGAGAAACTTTAGAAAAATTTTTAGTAAAAGATGATGCTTGTGTAGTTTTTTCAGGTATGGAAGAGCAGATAGCACCTATTAATAGAATGTTTTCTTCACATTCGTGTGGAAAAAAGATAGCAACTCTTTTTGCTGGTCCTTTTATGAATTTTGTTTTAGCAGCTTGTATATTTGTAGGTATATCGATGGTGAATGGAGTACCTGTAGATAAACCTATCATTGGTGGTATTATCGATAATTCACCAGCATATAATGTAGGACTGAAATCGAATGATGTTATAAAAAAAATTAATGATAATGAAATTAAAAGTTGGAATGAAATAAGAAATAAAGTTCAAGAAACTAACGGAAATGAGTTAAGATTAATTATAGAAAGAGAAGGTAGAACATTAGAATATAATATAAATCCTAAAAAAGAAACATTAAGTGATAAAAATGGTAATTTAAAAAACACCTATACATTAGGGATAAAAGTAAAATATGAAAAAAATCTAATGTATTCTATTAAGTATGGACTAAAACAAACATTATATTATGGTGGTATAATTTTCATGGGGATTGTAGGACTTTTTATTTCTTTAATAAAAGGAATTTTTAGTTTAAATCAATTGGGAGGTCCAGTTGCAATATACGAAATGTCTAGTGAGGTTGCTAAAAATGGTTTAGAGAGTACATTGAGATGGATTGGAATACTTAGTGTTAATTTAGGATTGATGAACTTAATTCCTATACCTGTTCTTGATGGAGGAAGAATAGTATTTGTTTTGTATGAAGCAATATTTAAAAAACCTATTAATAAAAAAGCACAATATTATATAACGATAGTATTTGCTTTGTTGCTATTTATTCTTACCATAGCAGTGACATGGAATGATATTTCTAGACTTTTAAAATAAAAAATAAAACTATACTAAAAATTTTACTAATTTAGATGTATAATATAATATATAAAATTATAAAAGGAGTAAGGGAAAAATATGGAAATTTCAAAAGATCATTTGGAGTTATTATCTAAAAATTTTAAGAATAAAAATGAGGTAATAACAGAAATAATAAATTTAGAGGCTATTTTATCATTGCCAAAAGGGACTGAACATTTTATAAGTGATATTCATGGTGAATATGAGGCATTTGATCATATATTAAGAAATGGGTCTGGGGTAATAAAAGAAAAATTAAAACAAATATTTGGAAAAGAGTTAGATCCTAAACAAATTAATTTAATAGCAACAGTAATATACTATCCAGAAGAAAAATTAAAATTATTAAAAAAAGATTTTTCAGCAGAAGAATATATTATTTTTCAAAAAGAATTGATTTTAAGATTATTAAAAGTTTTACAGGTTGCAGCTAGAAAATATACACGTTCTAAAGTAAGAAAAACCTTACCAAAAGATTTTAGCTATATTATTGAAGAATTAATTTATAAAATGGAATTTAATGCAGATAAAAAAGAGTATTATAGTAGGATAATTGATTCTTTATTTGAACTTGAATGTTCTGAAAAATTTATAGCTGGTATATCATATTCAATACAAAAATTTGTTGTTAACCACTTACATATAGTGGGAGATATTTATGATAGGGGCCCATATCCTGATAGAATAATGGAAAGATTAATGAATTATCATTCTGTAGATATACAATGGGGTAACCACGATATGTTGTGGATAGGAGCGTGTTGTGGAGATTTATTGTGTATATCTAATGTGCTTAGAATATGTGCTAGATATGATAATTTAGACATTGTTGAGGATAGATATGGAATTCCACTTAGAGGATTGATGAATTTTAGTGAATTTTATTATGGTAAAGATGATTGTAAAGAGTTTTTACCGAAGTTAGCAGATAAAGAAAAATATTCAGAAAGAGAAATAATGCAAATAGCTAGAATGCAAAAAGCTATGGCAATAATCCAATTTAAATTAGAAAAAAAATTTATAGAAAAATATCCAGAATTTAATTTATCTAGAAGATTATTACTTGATAAGATAGATTATGAGCATAAAACAGTTAAAGTAGGGGAAAAAATATATAAGTTAACTAGTTTATATTTGCCAACAGTAGATAAAAATGATCCTTATAAATTAACTAAAGAAGAAGAAGTATTAGTAAAAAAATTACGTGAATCATTCTCTACAAGTGAAAAATTAAGAAGACATATAGAATTTATGATAAACAATGGAGCTATGTATAAATGCTATAATGATAATTTACTTATACATGGATGTATGCCTGTTGACGAAGAAGGAAATCCTAAGGGTATAACATATGAAGGGAAAACTTATTATAGTAAGGAAATGTTAGATTTTTTTGATAAAAAAGTAAGAGAAATATTTTTTAGTAATAAAAAAGATGGGCACGGGATATTTTTATACCTATGGCAAGGAGAAAATTCGCCATTGTTTGGTAAAAAAGATATGACTACATTTGAAAGATATTTTATTGCAGATAAAGAATCTCATGTAGAAGAAAAGAATCCTTATTACAAATTAAGGGAAAAAGAAGAATATGCTAAAAGATTACTAAAAGAGTTTGGATTAACTGGTGAAGGACATATAATTAATGGACATACTCCTATAAAATCTAAAAATGGAGAAGATGCAATAAAAGCTAACGGAAAAACAATAGTTATTGATGGTGGAATGTCTAAACCTTATAATAAAACAACAGGACATGGTGGGTATACTTTGACATATAATTCTATAGGTTTACAGATAATGAAACATGATATTTTTAGTAATAAAGAAAATGCAATAAAATTAGAAACTGACATTGTTTCTACTAAGAGAGTAGTAGATCAAAATCTAAAACGAAAAATGATAAGAGATACTGACACAGGTAAAGAAATAATTAAACAAATTGAGATTTTAAAAGTATTATTGTCTAAGTATCGTTCAGGAGAAATTAATGAAAAAGCAGATTAAACAAGTTCTCTTTATAAAGCAAATTTTTTGAATTAATTATAAATATTTATTATTATTAAATAAAAAGAAAATAAAAGGAGTAGTTAATATGATTTATATTGAAACTAATACAAATGATCCTAGATATAATACGGCGGTAGAATTGTATGCCTTTAATGAATTGGCAAAAAAAGATGATATATTTATGCTATGGATTAATGAACCTTGTATAGTTGTAGGAAAAAATCAAAATACAACAGAAGAAATTAATCAAAAATACTGTGATAAAAATAATATAAAAATTGTAAGAAGAGTTAGTGGTGGAGGAGCAGTATATCACGATTTAAATAATCTGAATTATACTATAATATCAAATGGTAACGGAGAAAAAGCATTTGATTTTAAAAGTTTCTCTAAACCAGTTTTAGAGGCATTATCTTCTTTAGGTGTAGATGCAAATTTCACAGGAAGAAATGATTTAGAAATATCTGGTAAAAAATTTTGCGGTAACGCACAATATGTTCGTTCTGGAAGAATAATGCATCATGGATGCTTAATGTTTGACGTTAATACTGGTGTACTATCTGAAGCTTTAAAAGTTTCTAAAGATAAGATAGAATCTAAAGGAATTAAATCTGTTCGTTCAAGAGTTACTAATATTAAAGAACATTTACCAAATCAAGATATGACAGTATTAGACTTCAAAAATGCTTTGAAAAAATTTATGAATAAAAAATTTGGTATGAATGACTATGAATTTACTGAAAAAGACTTAGAGGAAATTAAGAAAATTCAAGAAGAAAAAAATAATTCATGGGACTGGGTATATGGGAAAAATCCAAATTTCAATATTAAGAGAAATAGACGACTTTTAACAGGAAAAATAGAAGCTAATATTCAGGTAGATAATGGTATAATAACAGGAATAAAATTTTTTGGTGATTTCTTTGGAGTTATGGATGTAGAAGATATAGCTAAAAAATTAATCGGAGTAAAATATAATAAAAAAGAAATAACAAATGTTTTAAAAGATATAGATATTAATTCATATTTTTTAGGAGCAAAATTGGATGAGGTTGTCGATATAATAGTAGATTAAGGAGATGAATAATAATGTTATTAACAACTACTAATAATATTTCAGGATATGAAAATTTAGAATATATAGGATTGATAAGTTCTGAATTAGTAATAGGAATTAATATTTTTAAAGACATTGGAGCATCTATTCGTGATATCATTGGAGGTAGAAGTAAAGGTTACGAAGAAGAAATAAGCAATGCTAAAGTGGAAATAATAAAAAAATTAGAAAATAAAGCAAGAAATAAAGGGGCAGATGCTATAATAGGAATAGATTTTAATTTTCAATGTATGGGTACCAAAAATGCTATGATATTAATATCTGTTGTGGGGACTGCTGTAAAATTAAAATAATAAAATTTTAATATTTTTGTATACTATATTATTTATAAGGTAAAAAGATGAAAAAGAACAGTAAAATTTTTAAAAAATTATTTTTTGTAATATTAATTTTTTTAATATTATTCTCTATTTTCTTTTTTTTAGTAGGCAATAGTAAAAAACATAATGAAAAACAGAATATAGCAGAAAATACTTATACAATAAATGATAATGAAAAAGAATATTTGAAGAAAAAATTTGATGATTTATCTTCTATAAATAAGGATACTATAGCTTATATATATATACCAGGTACAAAATTAGATGAACCTGTTGTTCAAACTAATGATAATACTACATATTTAGATAAAACATTTGAAGGTAAACAGCAACCTTTTTTTGGAACTGTGTTTATGGATAAGGATAATAAAAGTGACTTTAGTGATAAATTAACATGGCTTTTTGGGCATGCTAGAGGAAGTCAAGTTTCAGACAATAGAATGTTTAATGATGTTAATTTTTATGATAATAAAGATTTTTTTGATAGTCATCCATTTGTAGTTGTAGAAACTCCAAAAAGAAGATATTATTATCAAGTGTCATATTTTCTTATAGTTCCAGAAACGACTCCTCTTTATAAAAATTCCTTTAAAGATGACGAAGAATTTGAGGAACAAATTAAACTTGTTTCAGAAACAGCTATTTTTAAAAATCCTAATATTAAAATAAATCCTAAAGATAAATATTTAGTCTTATCAACGTGTAGAGAAGAAGATTCAACATTAAGAGCTAACTTATATTTAAGATTAGTTCCTGATGATGAATTAAAAGATTTTTTATCAACAAATTCAGAGAAGATAAAATATAAAAAAACTAGGTAATAAAATAATAAAAATCATTGACAATTTAGTTTAATAATAATATAATATTATAAGAAGTTAATATTATATTATTATGTTGCGGGTGTAGTTTAGTGGTAAAACCTCAGTCTTCCAAACTGATGTTGTGAGTTCGATTCTCATCACCCGCTCCATTTTTATTTTAATATCATTCCACAGTAGCTCAGTTGGTAGTAGCATCTGACTGTTAATCAGAGGGTCGCAGGTTCGAGTCCTGCCTGTGGAGTTTTGATTATATAGTTTTATACATTTTGGTTGTACAATATAATCGTTGATAAACGATTTAGAGAGAAAACTAGCTTTAAAATCAAAAAAATAAAAAAATAAATATTAATACAAAAGGTAAAACAAGTTTTTTTGTCTTTTGTATTTTTTTTTGTAAGGCAATTGTTATCTTATTTTTATATGGAAATTAGTTATATCATAGAGGAGAAGAAAATAAAAAAGTTGTCAGCAGGAGCTAACAACAAAATAAATTTAAATTTTTTAAAATATTTTATATACATATTTTTTTTAATTCTTCTACAGCTTCTCTAAAATTAAATACTAATACTCCATTTGCTAATATTGCCCCCAATAAATAATGATTTATTGAATAACTCGGTATATCATACTTATTAGCTGATTTAAGTCTAATATCAGAGTTTACTGCAATAATTTTTTTACCTAAAGAAATTGCTATTCCTAATTCTATCATAACACCACTATCTTCGTTTGTAATATCAGCTAAGAAAATATCACAATCTTTTATTGCTTCTGTATCATTTGAAAATATTTCTTTTGGAGAAGGAATACCTTCTTTATTTTTATTAAATGGTTGATTTATTGGATTAAAAATATTAATTTTGTCTTTAAATTCATTTTTTAATATAATTTCTTCTTTTTTTCTTTGATGAATTTCCGCTTCATTAAATAAGGCTCCTGCAATATATATTTTCATAAATGTTCTCCTTGTAAATTATTTACTTCATTATATAATATTTAAACTTTCAATACAATTTTAAGCAAAATATTAATATCTAATAAAAGCTTTCTGCATAAGCTTTTTATTTTTGCTTTTTTGTATTTTAAATAGATAATGATGTGTTGCATTTTTTAAGAAGTGGAAAGAAGAAATTGTTCAAAATATTTTAGTAAAAGGTTGCTTAAACATTAAAAAAGTAAAAAACACCAAAAATAGAATTTGGAATACTCTTTATGTTTATTTGAAAGCAATGCATTAAAATGATATAATATTATTTATTACAACAGTTCATAGGAGTAAATATGTTTAATAAATTATTAATTGATTATAATTTAAAAAATAAAATAACTAAGAGAGAAGAAATTTTTTTTAAGAGAAATAACATAAAATTTGATTTTATTAATACATTACCAAAAAAACAAAAGAATTTATTATTTTTAACTTCTGATATTAATAAATTAAATAATGACGTTAAAACTATTTTTTTAAAAAATAATACAAATAATTTTATAGAAAAAAATGATATAATAACTATAAGTAGCATATATGAAATTAGTAAAATATATAAATCAGACTTACTTTTATCTTGGGCATTTGAACTTCAATTTTTGGCTCAAAATACACTAGCATATAGTAAAAATAAATTTGATATAGAAAGAGCAAAAAGGATTAGAGATATTTCTTGTGAAATGATGAGCATGAAATATGATAAAAGTATAAATGATATTAAAAAAAATTTTGCTCAGGAAACAGGGTACCAAACTCCTAAACTAGAAAATAGAGCTGCGATAATTCATAAAAATAAAATATTATTAGTCAGGGAACAATCTGATGGAAAATGGGCTATGCCAGGAGGATACCAAGACGCTAATAAAAGTATTAGAGAAAATATTATAAAAGAATCTTATGAAGAAGCAGGTGCTTTAGTTACCCCTATAAAAATTGTTTCTATTATGAATTATAATCTTCATCATGAATTTTTATTTCCACTAGGTATGGTAAAAATAATAATTTTATGTAAATATATTAAGCATAATTTTATTGATAATATAGAAACAAATAATGTAGGATTTTTTGATATAAATAATTTGCCAGAATTATCAAATAATAGAACAACTAAGAAACAAATAGAATTAGCTTTTAAATGTTATAATGATAAAGGAAATTGGGAGGCATTTTTTGAGTAGCAGTAACTTAAAAAAAACACAAAAAAACAAAAATATTTTTTTTCAAAGAACATTGCCTAGTAATGAACAAATAATTTTTGCGATGTTATTGACGTTATCTGGTGGTTTTTTTGATTCATATACGTTTGTAAATTGTAATGGTATTTTTGCTAACGCACAAACAGGGAATTTGATTTTTATAGGTTTGGAGATAGCACAAGGAGAATATCATAGAGCATTAAGATATGTTCCTTCAATAGCATCATTTGTATTAGGGGTTATTTTTAATAAGTATATAATGAATAAAATAAAGAATATAAGAATTTCAAATTATATAAATATTTCTTTATTAATTCAGATTTTTGTTTTAGTTTTAATATATGTTATACCAAAAATATATATATTTGACATAAGACCATGGGGAATATCATTTACATGTGCAATGCAATTTGATAGTTTTAGGAGAGTTAATAGTGTACCTTTTGCAAGTGTTTTTTGCACTGGAAATTTAAGATCTATGAGCGAGCATTTATTTAGATATTTTTATAATAAAGAAAATTTAAGTAAAATAAATGCATTAACTTACATAATAATAATTTCAGTTTTTTTACTAGGTGTAATTATAGGAGGAGTTTTATCTAGTATATTACATCAACATGCTATATTGGTACCTATAATAATATTGACATTAAATTTATTTTTAGCAGTTGTACATGACATATATTTATTTGAAAATGAGGTATAATGGTGGAAATAGATGTTTTAAAAGATTACAAAACTTATTTGAATAGTAATTTTTCTTCAAAAAATACAATAAATTCATATCTACTAGATATAAAAAAGTTAAATATGTATTATGATAATAAAAGTATTGAAAAAATTACTGTTAATTATCATGAAGTTGAGGAATATATAACATATTTAAAGTTAGAAAATTATTCTAAGGCTACATTATTAAGGGTCATTTCTTCTATAAACACTTTTAATAAATTTTTGTATAAAAAAAATATAATAGAATATAAAGCAAAAATAAATATATCAATAATAAATTTTGAAAAAGAAACAAATTCAAGACAAAATGAAGATGATTTTTTCACAAAAAAAGAAATAAAAAAGATATTAGATTTTAATGATTTTACACTAATATCACTTAGAGATAAAGCTATTTTTGAATTAGTTTATTCTATAGGTATAAAGCCCTCAGATTGTATAAACTTAGAACTATCTAATATAAATTTTAACATAGGATATCTAAAATATTTTAAAAACAATGTTACACATACATATCCATTGAATTATGAGTCTATTCAATCAATAAAAAATTATTTAAGATTACGTAAAAAAGAAAATATTCAGTCTGATTTTTTATTTGTTTCAGAAAAGGGGAAAAAGTTAACAAGGCAAGCTTTTTGGAAAATTTTTAAAAGACGTCAAAAAGATATTAATTTAAAAAAAGAACTTACACCTACAACTTTTAGAAATTCTTTAGTATTACATTTAATTGATGATGGATTAACTTTAGAAGAGGTTAGAGATATTTTTGGACTTTCATCTACACAAAGTTTAAAAAAATGTTACGTTAATATTAAAAATAAAAACTTATCAAATAAATTTTTAAAAATTCATCCAAGAAATAAATTAAATAATTGAGGTAATAGATGTATAATGTAAATTTGGAATGTTATAAAGGACCTATGGATGTATTATTATATCTAATAGAAAAAATGGAAATAGATATTTATAATGTTTCTATAGCTAAATTAACTGAAAATTATTTAGAATATATAAAAAATATGAGAACTATATCGTTAGAAAATGCAGAAGAATATTTAGTTATGGCTTCAAAATTATTGTACTTAAAAAGCAAATCATTGTTACCAATAGAAAATGAAGAGAACAATAAAGAAGAAAAAATTTTTGTTTCTAAGCTAGTAGAGTATCAAAATTATAAGAAAATATCATTAATTTTGCAGGATATGAAGAATATAAGAGAAAATTTTGGTGAAAAAGAAAGTGAAGATATTCTTATAGATGAAAAATTACAAAATATTGATATTAATTTATTGATGAATTCCTTTATAAAAATAATAAAAAATTATAAACAAGAAAATCATAGTAATAATATTATAAAATTTAAAGAAATATCAAAAAAAGATGTAAGAAATAAAATATTAATTAAAATTAGAGATAAAAAAAATATATACTTAAATGATATTTTTTTAAATTTTGTTTCCAAATCGGAACTAATATTAGGATTTTTGTGCATTTTAGATATGTTAAGCGAACAGTATATAACTTATGACAGTAAGAGTAATACAATAATAATAAAGGCGAAAGACAAATAATATGTTATTAGAAAACGAGAAAAAGGTTATAGAAGCTTTATTTTTTATACAGGGTAACGAAGGAATATCTTTAGATTACTATGTTAAGTATTCTGGAAAAACAAAGATAGAGGTAAAAAATACTTTAAATATTTTTATGGAAGAGTACAACAAAAGAAATAGTGTATTTTTAATAAAAAGGTTTGGTAACACATATAAAATGCTTATAAAAAACGATATATACAAAAATATTAAAGAAAATTTATCTATAAAAAAAATGACCAGACTTTCCAAAGCCTCTTTAGAAACATTATCTATTATTGCATATAATCAACCTATATCTAAAATGCAAATAGAAGAGATTAGAGGAATAAATAGTGATACAATAATATATAATTTATTAGAAAAGGGTCTTATTTATTCAGAAAAAACTTTAGATAAAATAGGTAAACCTAAATTATACGAAACAACTGATTTATTTTTAGATATATTCAATATGGAAAGTTTAAATGATTTGCCAAAAATAAAAGATGTAGATTTACAGTAAAAAATTATAAGGAGAAAAGATGAAAGAAAGATTACAAAAAATAATAGCTTCATCAGGTTATACTTCACGCAGGAAGGCAGAGGAGTTAATCTTAGATGGTAAAGTTTCTTTAAATGGTAATATTGTAAAAGAACTAGGTACTAAAGCTACAGCTGACGATATTATTATAGTTAATGGAACAAGAATATTGAGAGAAAATAAAAAGTATTATCTTTTTTATAAACCAGAAAAAGTTATAACATCTATGTCCGATGAAAAAGGAAGAAAATGTGTTAATGATTTTTTTAATAATGTGGAAGAGAGAGTATATCCAGTTGGGAGATTAGATTACAATACATCTGGATTATTAATAATGACAAATGATGGCAAATTTACTAATTTAATAACTCATCCTAAAAATATTATAAATAAAGTGTATATTGCCAAAATAAAAGGATATGTTCATGATGAAGACATAAAAAAATTAAGAAAAGGTGTTAAAGTAGAAAATTATATAACATCTAAAGCAGGGGTAAGAATAATAAAAAATAAAAATAAAAGTTCAAATACTTTAGTAGAAATTACAATTCATGAGGGTAAAAACAGACAAGTAAGAAAGATGTTTGAGTCTTTAAATTATACTGTTTTAAAATTAAAAAGAATTTCTATTGAATTTTTGAATTTAAACGGACTGAAAATAGGAGAATACAGACCTTTAACAGTGCATGAAGTCAAATCATTAATTAATTTAGCCAAAAATAATTAATATCATATGTAAAAAAGGAGTATAAAAATGTCTGAAAAAATATTGATTGTTGATGATGAAAATAGAATTAGACAGTTATTGACAATGTATTTAGAGAGAGAAGGATATATTGTAGATGAGGCATCTGATGGGTTATCTGGTCTTAATAAAATAAAAAATATTGAATATTCATGTGTTCTTTTAGATACACATCTTCCTAAATTGAGTGGAGTGAAAATTTTAAGAGAAATTAGGACAATGAAAGCAACGCCAATAATTATAATTTCAGCAAAAGGTGATGAACAGAGTAGAGTAGATGGTTTTGAAATGGGAGCTGATGATTATATTGTAAAACCTTTTAGTCCTAGAGAAGTAGTTTTAAGAGTTAAAGCAATATTACAAAGAACAAAGAAAAGTGTTTTTTATATGCCAGAATTTAGTGTTAAAGATGTTTTAGTATTTAATGATTTAATCATTGATGTTAATTCTCATAAAGTTATAGTAGCAGGAATTGAGGTTAATTTAACTCCTAAAGAATTTGATTTATTAATATTTTTAGCAAAATCTCCAGATAAAGTATATAGTAGAACAGAACTTATAAAAACTGT
This sequence comes from Gemelliphila asaccharolytica, assembly GCF_001553005.1. GTDB lineage: Bacteria > Bacillota > Bacilli > Staphylococcales > Gemellaceae > Gemelliphila > Gemelliphila asaccharolytica. The sequence continues at coordinate 48,218 of NZ_KQ959861.1, forward strand.
TTGGGATTATGATACATATGGTGATTTAAGAACTGTTGACACACATATTAAAAGAATAAGGAAAAAAATTTCAGAGCAATCTAAAGATGTTGCTAAGATGATAGTAACTGTATGGGGTACTGGTTATAAGTTTGATGCAAACAAAAATTAAAAGGAGAAGTATGTATAATATTATTTGTAAAATAGTCGCAATTTTTATACGCATATCATGTAAATGCATTAATAAAAAAGGAACAGATTTACCTGGAAAAATATTAAGAAAAATAGATAAGAATGTATTAAAAAAATTATCTAAAAATTTTGATGAAATAATTTTTATAACAGGAACAAATGGAAAAACAACAACATCTAATCTTATTGGATATTCATTAAAAAAAATAGGGAAAAAAATTGTAAATAATTATGAAGGGGCTAATATGCTTGATGGAATTATTACTTCTATTGCTATTCAGAATACCTCAAAAACAAAAATAGCAATATTAGAAGTAGATGAAGGATCTATAAAAAAAATCATGAATTTTATAATTCCTACTAAAATTGTATTTAACAATTTTTTTAGAGACCAAATTGATAGATTTGGAGAAATTGATGTCCTTATAAGCACTATATCTGAACAAATAAAAAATAAAGATATTCAATTGATTTTAAATACTGATGATCCTTTTGTAATGAGATTAGATAAACATGGAAAAAATAATAAATATTTTGGTTTAGAGGAAAATTTATATGATTTTAATGATACAGGTATTACAGAATCTAAGTTTTGTCCTGTCTGTTCTAATAAATTAAATTATAAATTTATTCATTATAGTCAATTAGGAATATATAATTGTTTAAAATGTGGCTTTAAAAGAAAAAATCCAAACTATTCTGTATCAAAAATAGATTTAAATCCTGAAATTAATATTTTAATTAATAAAACTAAATTTCATACTAAAATGTTAGGTGTTTTTAATGTATATAATATTTTAGCCGCATATTCATTATTAAAACAATTAGAACTTTCAGATAATGAAATCGAAATAGGTTTTTCTAGTTATGTTTCATTAAATGGAAGGATGGAAATTTTTGAAGATAAAAATAATTTAAAATATATAATTAATTTAGCTAAAAATCCTGCTGGGATGAATGTTTCCCTATCAATAGCAAATAACGTGAAAAATGATTTAAGTATAAGTTATTTGCTAATACTAAATGATAACTATGCTGATGGTTTAGATATATCATGGATATGGGATGCAGATTTTGAAATCTTGAAAAATCAAAATATTAAAAATATAATTTGTTCTGGTAAAAGAGCAAAGGAATTAGCTTTACGGCTTAAATATACAGATATAAAAGTAAAGATATATGTTGAAGAAGATATAAAATCAGCTATTTATTTATTAAAAAATAACAACTCAAATCTGAATATAATAATACCTAATTATACTGCATTGATTAAAACTAAAAAAGAAGTAGAAAGAGAGTTAAAATAATGGAATTAGAATTATATCACTTTATGCCAGATAAACTTAATTTATATGGAGATATAGGTAATATCATTGCTTTAAAAAAACGTTGTGAATGGAGAGGAATAAACTTAAAAATAACTAATATAACTGATACATCAGATGTAAAACTTTCTAATTGTGATATTTTTTTTATAGGGGGAGGATCTGATAGAGAACAAAGTATAGCAACAAAAGAATTTATGAAAATAAAAAATGAATTTAAATCAGCTATAGAAAGTGGAGTTCCTGCACTAACTATATGTGGTGGATATCAATTCTTAGGAGAATATTATAAAACAGCTGATGGAGAAAAATTAGAAGGGTTAAATATATTAGATTTTTATACAGAATCATATAATAATAAAGAACGTTTGATAGGAAATATTTTAGTAGAATCAAAAAAATTTGGCAGTATTGTAGGTTTTGAGAATCATGGGGGTAGAACTTTTCATGAGTATGAAACTTTAGGAAAAGTGTTAGTAGGTTATGGAAATAACGATTTTGATAAAAAAGAAGGACTTTTATACAATAATTTGATAGGAACATATTTACACGGACCAATTTTACCTAAGAATCCTATTTTAGCAGATTTTCTTATTAGAGAAGCGTTAAATAACAAATATAGTAATTTTGATTTTTTAAATATAGATAATACTGAAGAGAATATTGCAAATTCTTTTATGAAAGAAAAGTTACTTAAAGGTAATAAAAAAATATATATATAAAATAAAAAATATGATGTTAAACCTAAATTAGATTTAACATCATATTTTTTTTATTTTGTTATGTATTCTATAATTTTTTCTAATTGCATACTTCTGCTAGCCTTAAATAATAGAATTTCATTATTAATTTTATTTTGTTTAATGTAGTCAGAAATTTTATTTATATCATCAAAATGGATTGTTTTAATTGTGTCTTTTTTTATATTTTTTGTTATATTTTTTGCCAATTTTCCTATAGATATGACTTCATTTATTGTATTATTTTTTATATCGTTAATATATTTACCTACATTTTCATGAAATAATATTTCATTTTTTCCTAATTCATACATATCTCCTAAAATGATTCTTTTATAATTGTAACCTACTTGAGCATTTAAAACATCAATTGCAGCTTTCATTGAGGTTGGACTTGCGTTATAAGCATCATTTATAATCAATGAATTATTTCCATAAGGTATTTCTTCTAATCTCATTTTTGTTATGTCTTTAAATTCATGTAGTGTATCTAATATTTCTTGTTCATTTATATTCATTTTTTTGGCTATTGTTATTGCATAGGTTATGTTTAAAATATTATGTTTTCCTTTTATTTTAGTTGTTATCAAATTCTTCATAATATTTAGTTTAAAATCTATACAATCTTTTTTTAGCGAATAATTATTTACTTTTACAGCATTTTCTTTATTAAAACCACAGGATATATTTTTGATGTTATTTTTTAATACTAACTTATTAAGTAATGGTTCATCTCCATTATATATTAAAGTCCCATTTTTTTTCATACCTCTTGTAATTTCAAATTTTTCTTTTGCTATACCATCTCTAGTTTTAAAAAATTCAATATGACTTTCTCCAATATTAGTTATAACACAAAAATCAGGATTAGATAATTCAGATAGTAATTTTAGTTGACCAAAATTATCAGCACCCATCTCAAGTATCAGAATATCAGTATCACAAGGTGTACTAAGAATAGTAATAGGAACACCTAACTCATTATTATTATTAGATTTTGTCTTATGTACTTTATATTTAGTAGATAGTATTTTAGAAATTATATCTTTTGTGGTAGTTTTACCATTAGAACCAGTAATAGCTACAACTTTAGTATGTAATGATTTTAGATAGCTCATAGCTAATTTTTGAATAGAGGAAAGAGAATCATTAATAAAGATTATATTTTTATTTTTTAGTTTTATATTTTTTTTTATAGATAAAGAGCATACTGCTCCGTTTTTAAAAGCTTCTTCTATATAATCATGTCCATCAACGTTTTCACCAATGAATGGTATAAATAGATCTCCCTTTTTAACTTTTTTACTATTTAGTGAAATCCCTGTTATTTTTAAATTTTTATCTATTATATTGTATATTTTAGTATCTAGTATTTGAGGTAATTCAGTAATTTTAAATTCCATAAAGATGTCCTTTTTAAAGTAAATTGTTTTTTTCATCAAATGTTATTTTTGCTAGTTTTATTAATTTTTCTATAAGATTTGAATAACTTAGACCCATATTTTTCCACAGTAAAGGATACATAGAAAAAGGGGTAAATCCAGGCATTGTATTTATTTCGTTTATATATATTTCATTTTTTTCAGTTAGAAAGAAATCTACCCTAGCTAGTCCATTAGCATCGATAGAGTCAAATGCTATTTTAGCCATATCCATAAATTTTTCATATAAGTTGTTATCGATATTGGCTGGAATTTCCATTTTAGATTTTCCATTAGTATATTTAGTTTTATAATCATAAAATTCGGTTGATGATATATTAATAATTTCTCCAGGATATGTTGCATCAGAGTTTTTTGCAGTTCCTAGAACTGCTACTTCTATTTCTTTAATTGCTGATAAACCTTTTTCTATTACAACTTTTCTATCGTATTTAAATGCTAAATTAATGCCTTCTATTAACTCTATGTCATTATGAGCTTTTGTAATACCAACTGATGATCCCATATTTGCAGGTTTTATAAACATTGGGAATCCAATTCTTTTTTGTAAAACAGTAATTATATTTTCTTTATTATTTATCCATTCGTTGTTTAAAAAATCATAGTAAGGTAACTGTGGTAATTTAGCAATGGAAAATAATTTTTTCATTATTGATTTATCCATACCTGTTGCAGACGATAATACTTTATTTCCTACATAAGGAATATTCATTATTTCTAAAAGTCCTTGAATAGTTCCATCTTCTCCATTTGGTCCATGCAAAACTGGAAAAACTAAATCCATTTTTTTATCATTTATATAGAGTAATTCACTAATATTTTTATTATAATCACTATATATCAATTGGCTTTCATTTTTTATGTCTTTAACTATTTCTTCTCCTCTTGCCCATTCTCCTTTGTTAGAAATAAATATAGGAAACACTCTATATTTATTTTTATTTATGGCGTTTATTATAGATTTTGCCGTAAGTAATGAAACTTCATGTTCTGCACTTTTCCCACCATAGATTATTGCAATGGATTCTTTCATAATATTCTTCTCCTTGTAATTTTAAATGCTTACTAATTATATCATATATGATAATACTATTCATCTTTTATTTTGTATTTTTCTTTTAATTCATATATCTTATCTCGTGTATTAGCAGCATTTTCAAAATCAAATTTTTCCGCATATTTAAACATTTGTTCTTCTAATTTTTTAATTTGTTTTTTTATTTCTTTTTCTGAAAATTCTAATGGGAGTTTTAACTCATTTTCTAATTTATATCTTTCTTTTTTATATGATATTATATCTTCTATATCTTTTTTTATTGTAGTAGGAACTATATTATTTTTTTTGTTATAAGATTTTTGTATTTTACGTCTTCTATTTGTTTCTTCGATGGCCTTTTTCATACTTTTTGTTATAGTATCAGCATACATTATAACTCTTCCTTCACTATTTCTTGCAGCCCTTCCGATTGTTTGTAATAATGCTTTATCTCCTCTTAAAAATCCTTCTTTATCTGCATCTAATATTGCAATTAAGGAAACTTCTGGAATATCTAATCCTTCTCTTAGTAAATTTATACCTATAAGAACATCAAATTTACCTATTCTTAAATCTCTTATTATCTTTGTTCTTTCTAAAGTTTTTATGTCTGAATGTAGATATTTTGCCTTAATTTCTGCATTTTTTAAATAATCAGAAAGTGATTCAGCCATTTTTTTTGTTAAAGTAGTAACAAGTATTCTATTATTTTTTTTTATTTCTTTTTTTATTTCGTTAATTAAATCAAATACTTGACTATCAATAGGACGAATTACTATAGTTGGATCTAGTAAACCTGTAGGTCTTATAATTTGTTCTGCAATATTATCACTTATATCTATTTCAAAATCTGATGGTGTAGCCGAAACAAATATAACTTGATTTAATTTTTTTCTAAATTCTTCAAAATTTAGGGGTCTGTTATCTAAAGCAGAAGGTAATCTAAATCCATAATCTACTAAACTTTTTTTTCGTGCTTGGTCACCATTGTACATGCACGAACCTGGGGAATTGTAACGTGGGATTCATCTATAACTAATAAAAAATCTTTAGGAAAATAGTCAAGTAGTGTATATGGTGTTGATCCTCTTTCTCGTAAGGTTAGATGAAGAGAATAGTTTTCTATTCCAGAACAAAATCCCATTTCTTCTAACATTTCGATATCATAATTTGTTCTTTCTTCTAATCTTTGAGCTTCAAGTAATTTATTTTGCGATTTTAATTCTTTTAATCTATAATATAGTTCGTTTTTAATTCTTTCTATAGCTTTTTTTAATGTTTCCTCTCCTGCAATAAAATGACTTGCGGGATAAATAACAATATGCTCTAGTTCATATAAAATTTCTCCAGTTGTGGGGTTTATTTCTCTTATTTTTTCTACTTCATCACCAAATAATTCTATTCTGAATGAATTGTCACTTTTGGAGATTGGAAAAATATCTATAACATCACCTCTAATTCTGAAAGTGCCACGTGAAAAATTGATATCATTTCTTTCGTATTGTATACTAACTAATTTTTGTATTATTGACTTCCTTGATATTTCCATTCCAATTTTTATGTTAAGTCTTAAATGTTCATATTCTCTTGGAGAACCTAGTCCATATATACAACTGACACTGGATACAACAATTACATCTTTACGTTCTAATAGCGATGATGTTGCACTATGTCTTAATTTATCAATTTCATCATTAATTGAAGAATCTTTTTCTATATAAGTATCAGAAGAGGCTATATAGGCCTCTGGTTGATAATAATCATAATATGAAACAAAATATTCTACTCTATTGTCTGGGAAAAATGTTTTAAATTCATTATATAGTTGTGCTGCTAAAGTTTTGTTATGAGCAAGCACAAGAGTAGGTCTAGAAAAATTATTTATTATATTAGAAATTGTAAATGTCTTACCAGTTCCTGTAGCTCCGTATAATGTTTGAAATTTTAATCCATTATTTAATCCTGTTGTAATAGATTTTATAGCTGACTTTTGATCACCTTTTGGTGAATATAAACTTTTTATTTTAAATTTATTTTTATTTTTGTCCATACACTACACCTTTAATAATAATATAAAACAATTATATACTTAATAATAAAATAATTCTATAATTTAAAATTAAATTAAAATAGAAAAAAAATCAATGTAATGTTATAATAAATAATAAAAATGGAGAGTTATTATGAATAATTGGGTTGAAATAAAAATTAATACTACTGTTGAGGCCAGTGAAATTATAGAAAATATTCTTTTCGAATTAGGCTCTAGCGGTATTTCAATAGAAGGAAAATCGTTACTTGAAGAAAATTTAGATGATAATTTAGGAACAATAGTAGCTATAGATGAAAAAAAATATTCATTCGAAGGGGTGCTTATAAGAGGTTATATAGAAAAAACAGATTTTTCAAAAGATTTTTTTGAGAAACTAAAAGAAAAAATAAAAAGTATTTCTAATAATTTTGACATTGGATATTTTTTCAATATATCTTATAAAATTATAAAGGATGAGGATTGGGAAAATTCATGGAAAGATTTTTTTGAAATTTTGGAAATTGGAGATAATTTTGTTATTGTTCCTACATGGAAAAAATACAAAAATGAAAATAATAAAAATATTATTAGGATAGATCCAGGTATGGCTTTCGGCACTGGAGGTCACGAAACAACAACTTTATGCATAAAAAATTTAGAAAAATACTTAAATAAAGATGATAATGTTATTGATGTTGGGTGTGGTAGTGGAATACTAACTATAGTTTCAAGTTATTTGACGTGTGGAAAATTAAAAGCTGTAGATTTAGACGAAAAAGCAGTTGAAATATCAAAAGAAAATTTTAAAGTAAATAATATTTTAGATAGGGTATCAGTACAAAAAGCAAATCTTTTAGAAAATGAAAGTGATAATTATAATGTTATAGTATCTAATATACTTCCTCATATCATAGAAAAAATGTTAGAAGATGCATATAAATTATTAGAAAAAAATGGATATTTTATAGTATCAGGAATTATAAAAAATAAAAAAGATGATTTTCTAAAAAAAGCTATAAAAAAAGGTTTTATTTTAAAAGAAGAAATTCATCAAAATGATTGGTGTTCTTTGGTTTTTACTAAGTAATTTAACTTAATATTTTATATTAAATAAAAAAAGGAGATAAAAATGATTGAAAGATATTCTACGAAAGAAATGAAGGAAGTTTGGTCGGAGAATAATAAATATAATGCGTGGTTGGAAGTAGAATTATTATCTTGTGAAGGTTGGTCAAATTTAGGAGAAATAGAAAAAAAAGATATAATAAATTTAAGAAAAAATGCTTCTTTTGATTTAAAAAGAATATATGAAATTGAAAAAGAAACAAAACATGATGTGATAGCTTTTACAAGAGCTGTTAGTGAGTCATTAGGATATGAAAAAAAATGGATTCATTATGGATTAACTTCTACAGATGTTGTAGATACTGCATATGGCTATTTGTATAAGCAAGCTAATAATATAATAGACAATAAGCTTAATATACTTATTAAACTTTTAAAAGAAAAAGCGTATAAGTATAAAAATACTTTTATGATTGGAAGAACTCATGGCGTTCACGCAGAGATAACCACTTTTGGACTAAAAATGGCTTTGTGGTATGACGAAATGGAAAGAAATTATAAAAGATTTTCAGAAGCTAGAAAAATGGTAGAGGCAGGGAAAATATCTGGTGCTGTGGGTACTTATGCAAATATTCCAACATATATACAAGACTATGTTTGTAAAAAACTAAATATAAATTCTAGTAAAATATCTACACAAATATTACAAAGAGATAGACATGCACATTATTTTTCAACACTAGCACTAATAGCTACCTCAATAGAAAAATTTGCAGTGGAAATAAGACATTTACAAAGAACAGAAGTTAGAGAGGTAGAGGAATTTTTTGATAAAGGACAAAAAGGTTCTAGTGCCATGCCTCATAAAAGAAATCCTATCTCTTCTGAAAATATAACAGGAATAGCTAGAGTAATTAGAGGATATATGTTAACATCGTATGAGAATGTTGTATTATGGCATGAAAGAGATATATCTCATTCATCTGCAGAAAGAATTATTTCTCAAGATGCAACTAATCTTATAGATTATCAAATAACTAGATTTACAAACATATTAAAAAATTTAAAAGTATTTGAAAAAAATATGATAAAAAATATAGATAAAACTAACGGAGTTATTTTTTCCCAAAGAGTATTGCTTAAATTAGTAGAAAAGGGCTTATCTAGAGAAGAATCATATGATATTATTCAACCAAAAGCAATGTATTCTTGGGAAAATAAGATAAATTTTAAAGATTTATTGTTAAATGATAAATTAATAATGAGATATCTTTCTAAAAATGAATTAGATGACTGTTTTAACTATAAATATCATGTTTCAAGATTAGAGGAAATTTATGATAGAGTTTTCAAAAAGTAATTTTAATAAAAAGTTTAAGAATGCATTACCATTATTAGAAAAAATCAAAAAAAATTCTTATGATGCATACTTTGTTGGGGGATGTGTTAGGGATTTTATGCTTAACAAAGATTTTTGTGATATAGACATAACAACATCTGCTACTCCTGATGAAATAAAAAAAATATTTAATAATGTTATAGATACAGGAATAAAACATGGGACGGTTACTGTTATAAATAAAGGTATCCCGTATGAAATAACAACATTTAGAAGTGAAGGAAATTATATCAACCATAGATTTCCAGAAAAAGTTTTTTTTGAAAAATCTATTTCTCAAGATTTAGAAAGAAGAGATTTTACGATAAATGCTATGGCATTAGATATAAAAGGAGATTTAATAGATTTACATTCGGGAATATTAGATATAAAAAGAAAATTAATAAGAACTGTTAATAATCCTGATGAGCGATTTAATGAAGATGCATTAAGAATGCTTAGAGCTTTTAGATTTTCGTCTATGTTAAATTTTATTATTGAAAAAGATACTTATGATTCTATATGTAAAAATAAAAAATTGATAGAATATATTTCTATAGAAAGAATAGTTAATGAATTAAAAAAACTATTTATGGGAGAAAATAATTATAATTCATTTAATTTGTTAATTAAAAGTGGTTTAAATATCTATATACCTTTTTTTAAATATGTAAAACGTATAACAAATTTTTCAAATTTTAATTTTAATCAAATAATTTTTTATTTATTAATTAAGAATTCTATTGAAATACAAGATTTAAAAAAATTAAAATTATCAAAAAAAGATTACAAAGAGATAAAAGATTATTTAAAAATATCTAATTTGATAAAAAATTCAAATTTAATAAATAGAATAATATTTGATTTTAGCAAAGAAAAAGTTATTTTTGTTTTAAAGGTTATAGAATATTTTAATGAAGATGATATAGAAAAAATAAAAAAAATAATATTACCTATAAATTCATTTTCGGATGTTAATATCACTAATAGAGAAATAATTGATACAATAAAAATTAAAAAACCGGGTCCTTGGATTAAAAATATAAAAGACAAGATTATTAATAATATATTACTTAATAATTTAGAAAATGATAATTATAAAATAAAAGATTTTATAGTAAGGATTGGAGATTTATAGCATGAAAAAATATAATTTTTCTGTTATAGATTTAGAATTGACAGAAAAAAAAGAAATTCTTCAAATAGCTATTATATTCTTAAATGAAAAATTTGAAGTTATTGATAAAATAAACTATTTTTGTAATGTTAATTCTAAAATCTCATCTTTTATATCTGAATTAACAGGTATAAGAAAAAAAATGGTAAAAAAAGAAAAATATTTTTTTGAAATATCTTATGAAATTTATCAGAAAATAAAAAATAGCACATTAATTTTTCATGGGGGACAGCAAGATTACCAAATATTGAAGACAGAATTTTTAAAAAATAATAATAAAGAATTAAATAATATAGTTATTGATACGTTGGAGTTATCTAAAATTTTTTTTCCAACATTAAAAAGTTATAGGCTTGAAAAAATAGCGAAAGAACTTGATATAAAAAATATAGATTTATATCATAGAGCAGATAACGATGCGTATATTACATATAAATTATTATTAAAAATTTTGTATAAATCTTCTTGTTTGAATATTTCAAATTATAGTAAATTGATTGATGTTTTAAAAATATATTCAATAGATTATTATAATTTTTTGAAAAATTTTAGAGAAAGATTTCATAGAAAAATAAAAATAAACAAAAATGACTTCTTTAAAAATAAAGGAATTTATTTTAAGAAAATACAGGAAATAAAAACAAAAAAAGATAAAGTTAATAAAATACATGTTACATCAATATTAGAAAATGAATATATATCATTTTTTTTATCTGATGAAAAAAATGACTCGTTAGTATTAGGAAACTTTAGTGATTATATTGATTTTAATTTTCATAAAAAAATAGTAATTGAGAATAAAGTAGAATTATTTTTATATATGAAAATTCTTGTATGGATAATGGAAACAGATACAGGAAATTTAATAGAGTTAAATATAAATAATGAAGAAAAAGAGTATTTGAAAAAATATAAAGGTAAAAATAAAAAAAATTATTTTTATAAAAAAAATATTGAAAATTCAAGAAATAAAAAAAACATTGTAATAAGTTATAATACATTTCGAAATATATGGAAAAGTACATTATTTTCTAATAGTATATATGTTTTTGAAGACTTAGATATATTGAAATTAGAGATAAAAAAAATGTTTTCATCTAAAATAAGTTTTAGAGATATAGTGAAAGAATTTGATATAGATAATGATGGCTTAGATGCAAAAAGAAATATATTAATTTTAAATAAAATACAAAAAATGATAGACTTTATATACATATTGTATAATAAAAACAATAAAAAAGTTGATAATGAGCATATTAAATATTTTATATCAGAAATTAAAATATTAAAACAAGATGTGAATAAAATAAAAAATAAATTATATTTAACAAATATTTTTTTAAAAAAACTTCAGGAGATTTTATTATTTAATATTGATGGTATTGTAGGTTTCGAAATAATTAATAGCTATCCTTGTATTTATATACAATATAGTCATAAAACAAAAGAAAAAAACTGTTTAAATAAATTATTTTCAAAAAAAATAATTTATTTAAACATTAATCAAAAAAAAGATAAAATAAATAGTATAAAATCCTGTGATAAATTTATAATTTTTGATGACAATATAAAAAAAGATGTATCTTATTATAAAAGAAAAAAATCTAAACATAAAAAGTATAAGAATTACTCTTATTTTGATAATTTTTATAAATTATTTAAATATATAGAAAAAAATGATAATTATAAGTTCTATTGCTATGTCGATAAAAGTATTTTTACCTATAGTTATTATTTAGAAAAATTATTTAATTAATTTTTTGATGAAATTCTAAGCATTTGAATGTATATAAATTTTTGATATACTATAATATGAATAATAAAAATAAGGAGAAGTATAATTGAATAAATATAATTTTAAAGAACAAGTAGGAAATGAAATTTCTTTTGGAGCATGGATTTCTAACAAAAGAAGTAGCGGGAAAATAGCCTTTTTAAAATTAAGATATGGAAAAGGATTTATTCAAGCAGTAGCGATAAAAGAAAAACTAGGAGAAGAAAAATATAATAAATTAAGACATTTACCTCAAGAAACATCTATTAATGTCAAAGGAATTATTAAAGAAAATATTAGAGAAGCTTCAGGAGTAGAATTAGAGCTAATTGATTATGAAGTAATAAATATATCTACTGATTATCCAATAACTCCAAAAGAACATGGTGTAGAATTTTTGGCAGATAATAGACATTTATGGATAAGATCAGAAAAACAACATGCGATTTTAACAATTAGAAATCAGATAATAAAATCAACATATGATTTTTTTGAAAACGAAGGATTTTTAAAATTAGATCCACCTATATTGACATCTTCAGCTCCAGAAGGAACTACAGAATTATTTCATACTAAATATTTTGATGAAGAAGCATTTCTTTCACAATCTGGACAATTATATATGGAAGCATGTGCTATGTCATTTGGTAAAGTTTTTTCTTTTGGACCTACATTTAGGGCTGAAAAATCTAAAACAAGACGCCATTTAATTGAATTTTGGATGATAGAACCAGAAATGGCATTTTACAATCATGATGATAGTATGAAATTACAAGAAAAATATGTTAATTATTTATTAGAAGAAGTTCTAGAAAAAAATAAATTACAACTAAACATATTAGGAAGAGATATTGAACCGTTAAAAAAATGTCTTGGAGAGTTTCCAAGAATAAAATATAAAGATGCTGTAGAATTGCTTAAAAAAAATGGTTTTGAAGACATAGAATATGGAAAAGATTTTGGCTCTCCACATGAAACATTTATAGCTAACCATTATAATAAACCTGTTTTTATAACAAATTGGCCAAAAGATATAAAACCTTTTTATATGAAAGAAGATATAAATGATAAAAATACAGTATTGTGTGCTGACTTAATTGCTCCAGAAGGATATGGAGAAATAATAGGTGGTTCACAACGTGAAGATGATTATAATATATTATTGTCTAACATAAAAAATAACAATCTAAATTTGGATGAATATAAATGGTATTTAGAACTAAGAAAATATGGTTCTGTAGAACATTCAGGTTTTGGATTAGGATTAGAAAGGACTGTAGCTTGGATAACTGGTAATGGACATGTAAGAGAAACTATACCATTTCCTAGGTTACTAAATAGATTAAAACCATAAATATGAAAAATATACAAACAAAAGGTTTATTTATAGAAGAAAATTTTTTATTAAATTATAGCCGATATAATATTAATTCGAGCGAGGCATTCTTTTTATTGCAATTAAATTATATTTCCAATCAGGGAAAAATAAATTTTGATTCAAAGAGATTTGCTTCTGAACTCTCTATGTCAGAAGAAGAATTAATAGCTAATATTAATTCTCTTTATAAAAAAAATATTTTATTTATTTCAGAAAAAAATAAAATTCAATTTTTATTAGATAAATCAGCGAATTATTATACACTAAAAGAATTATATATTGTAGTAGAAAAGATAACTAATAAAATTTTAAATTCAAAAGAAATGAATATATTATCTACTTGGATAGACAAGTGCTATACAAAAGAAGAAATACTTAGTGCCTTTAAATCATCGAAAAATATTAATTATGTAGATGCTATACTTAACAATAAGCCAATAAATATTAATAATAAAGAAGATGAGGATGATATTTTATTTTATGAATGGCTCCATGACTAATATTTCAAAGAGTAGACTGATAAAAAAATATTTAGATGATATGTATCCTGATGTAGAATGTGAGTTGAATTTTAAAAATAATTTAGAGCTTCTAATAGCTGTAATATTGTCTGCGCAATGTAAAGATGAATATGTCAATAGAGTTACACCTAAATTGTTTAATAAATATAAATCTATTGATGATTATGCAAATGCTAAAATTTCTGATATAGAAATTTATATTAAAAGTTTAGGCTTATATAAATCTAAATCAAAAAATATAAAAAATATGGCTATAATGTTAAAAAAAGATTTTAATAATAAAATTCCTAATGAATTAGATAAATTACTGCTATTACCAGGGGTTGGAAGAAAAACTGCAAATGTGGTTTTATCAGTAGGTTTTAATATACCAACAATTGCCGTAGATACTCATGTAGAAAGGGTATCTAAAAGATTAGGATTAGCTGACAAAAAAGATACAGTTTTACAAGTTGAAAAAAAATTGAATAAAATATTTCCTAAAAATGAATGGGGAAAAATTCATCATCAATTAATTCATTTTGGAAGATATAAATGTAAATCTATAAATCCTAAATGCGATGGTTGTGGACTTTCTAAAATTTGTACATATAATAGGAGTAGTAAATGATAGTAATAGTGGTTATATCTATTATACTTGTTTTAATAGATCAAATTTCTAAAAAAATAATAGAATTAAATTATAATATAGGAGATAGTAAAGAAATAATAAAAAATTTTTTTTATATCACATCGCATAGAAATAGAGGAGCAGCATGGGGTATATTGCAAAATTCTAGATATCTATTTTTATTTATTACTATTTTATTTTTATTTTTATTATTTTTTTATATTTATAAAAATAAAGTATTACTAAAAATAAATGATTATGTTATGTTCTCCTTAATTATAGGGGGGGCACTAGGAAATTTTCTTGATAGAATAATAAAAGGAGAAGTCATAGATTTTTTAGATTTTCATATTTTTGGGTATGATTTTCCTATATTTAATTTAGCAGATACATTTATTTGTTTAGGTATTTTTTTATTAGCTTTAAAAATATATAAAGAATAATATAATTACATAATGAAACATTTTAAATCATTAAAAAATAGTAAGGAATTCGATAGTTAAATGTATGCGTATATAAATGGTATTATAAAAGAAATTAATCCTAAGAATATTATCTTAGAATCTTCTAATATTGGTTATGAAATTTTTGTTTCTAATCCTTATGAATATGAAATAGGAGATAGAATTAAAATATATATAAGTCAACAAATAAGAGAAGATTCGAATAATTTATATGGTTTTAAAAAAAAAGAACAAAAAAAATTATTTTTGGACTTGCTTAAAGTAAAAGGAGTAGGTCCAAAAAGTGCTTTAGCTATTTTAGCAAGTGCTAATTATAGTGAGATAATATCTGCAATTAATAATTCAGATATTAAATTCATGAAAAAATTTCCTGGAATAGGAGTTAAATCAGCGCAACAGATAATTTTAGATTTGAAAGGAAAATTAAAATTCTCAAAAAATAATCTAGAAAAATCTAATCAAAAGGTAGTAGATGCAATTTTAGTTTTACAAGCACTAGGATATAATAAAACTGAATTATCTAAAATAGAAAATAAGTTATATGAATATAATTTTGAAAAAACAGATGATTATGTAAAAGAAGGATTAAAGTTATTAATAAATAAGTAAATTTAATAATTAGGAGATTTTATGGATGAAAGATTGCTTTCAGAAAAAAAGAATGATGAAGATAGATTAAATGAATATACATTAAGACCTAAATTTTTAAATCAGTATATTGGCCAAAAAAATATAAAAGAAAATTTAAATATCTTCATCAAAGCTGCAAAAATTAGAAATGAAGTATTAGATCATTGTTTAATATATGGACCGCCTGGATTAGGTAAGACTACCTTAGCAACTATAATATCTAATGAAATGGGAGTTAATATTAAATATATATCTGGGCCAGCAATAGAAAAAGCAGGTGATTTGGCTGCTATTTTATCAACGTTAGAACCAGGAGATGTTCTATTTATAGATGAAATACATAGAATAAGTAGATCTATAGAAGAAATTTTATATTCAGCAATGGAAGATTTTTATTTAGACATAATAATAGGAAAAGGGGAGGAATCAAGGACAGTTAGAATAGATTTACCTCCTTTTACTTTAGTAGGAGCAACAACAAGAGCAGGAGCACTTACTGCACCATTGAGAGATAGATTTGGTGTACATTGTAGATTAGAGTTTTATGATATTGATGAATTGAAAAAGATAATAAATAGAAGTTCAAAAATATATAATTTCGATATAGATAAGTATAGCTGTTATCAAATAGCCAAAAGGTCTAGAGGAACTCCAAGAATTGCTAATAGATTATTAAAAAGGATAAGAGATTATGCTCAAGTTCAAAATAATGGAAAAATTAATGAAGAATTGACAATAAATTCATTAAATGCATTGCAAATAGATGAATCCGGATTAGATAATATTGATTATAAAATTCTTGAATGTTTGGTTAAAAGGTATTCAGGACGGCCTGTAGGATTAGAAACTATAGCCATTTCTATAGGTGAAGAAAGTATAACAATTGAAGACTTATATGAACCTTATTTAGTAAAAGAAGGATATATAGAAAGAACCCCAAGAGGAAGAAGAGCTACAAAAAAAGCATTTGAACACCTAGGAGAGGAATATATGGACAAATAGATGATTGATAGTAAAAACTTTATAAATATAAGACACAAAAATCAAAAAATTAATTATGATAATTTACTAAAAAGGTTAATTATAGAATGGGAAAACAAAAAAATAAAACCCAATATATTGATACATTCTTGTTGTGCTCCTTGTAGTACATATGTATTAGAATATTTATCTAAATTTGCTAATATTACTATTTATTTTTCTAATTCTAATATACATCCTAAAGATGAATATATAAGAAGAGCATTAGTTCAGAAGAACTTCATATATGAATTTAATGTTAATACAGGTAACAATATTAAATTTATAAGTGAGAAGTATAGACCTAATGTTTTTGTTAAAAAAACAAAAGGTTTAGAAAAAGTTCAAGAAGGTGGAGAAAGATGCAATATATGTTATGAAATGAGATTAGAGGAAACCGCTAAAAAGGCAGAAGAATTAGGATTTGACTATTTTGCATCTGCCTTAACAATAAGTCCGCAAAAAAATTCTATTAAAATTAATAAAATAGGATATGATATACAAGAAAGAATATCTATATATTATTTACCATCAGATTTTAAAAAGAATAATGGATATAAAAGATCAGTAGAAATGTGTAAAGAATATAATATATATAGACAATGTTTTTGTGGGTGTATATATGCTGCTATTAAACAAGGTATAAACATAAAAAAAATAAAAAAAGAAGCTCAAGAATACAATAAAAAATACAAATCATATACATCGTTATTTTTGTAGTTAAATTTAAAAAATATTTATATAAAAATACTATAATTTTAATAAACTTGTAAATAAGTTTTTTATATGGTATTATTGCATTGTAAATGCTTAAATAAAAGGAGAAAAAAATGATAAAAAAAGAATATAAGATTATTAATGAAACAGGTATACACGCAAGACCGGCAACTATTTTGGTTCAAGTAGCATCAAGGTACGAATCAGTTATAGAATTAGAATTTAAAAATAAAAAAATAAATTTGAAATCCATAATGGGAGTAATGAGTTTAGGTATATCTCAAGGCTCTACAATTACCATAACAGCAGATGGGACTGATGAGAATGATGCAATTAGAAATATAGAAAATACTTTAAAAACAGAGGGCCTTGTATAGATGATTCAAATAAAAGGTATTGCTGCGTCGCAAGGAATATCTTTTGCAAAGGCTTATTTTTTTAATAATCCAAAGTTGGAAGTATTAGAAAAAAAAATAGTCAACACTTCAGAAGAATTATTAAAATTAGACTCAGCTATAGAATTATCAAGAAGAGAACTAAAATTAATAAAGGAAAAAACTTCAGAAATGATTGGAAATGATAAAGCAAATATATTTGAAGCACATTTATTAATTTTAGAAGATGAAGAATATATAGAAACTGTAAAAACTGATATTATATCAAAAGAAATAAATGCAGAATATGCTTTAAAAGAAACGTCAGATATGTTTATACATATGTTTGAATCAATGAATAATAAATATATGAAAGAAAGAGCATCCGATATAAAAGACGTTTCTAAAAGAATTATAGCTCATTTATTAGGAGTTTCTTTACCTAATCCAAGTCTAATAAATGAGAAAGTAATAATAGTAGCTAATGACTTAACACCATCACAAGTTGCACAATTAAATCATAAATATATAAAAGGATTTGTTACTAATATAGGTGGAAAAAATTCTCATTCATCTATAATATCAAGGCAATTAGGAATTCCTGCAGTTGTAGGAACAAATAATATAACAAGTATTATTAAAAATGGAGATTTTTTAATAGTCGACGGTACAACTGGTATTGTGGAAATTAATCCAAATAATGAAATTTTAAAAAAATATAAAGAAAAAAAGGAAATTTTAAAAAAGGAAAAAGAAAATCTTTATAAATTGTCATTATTGAAAACAGAAACAGCAGATAATAAAAAAATTATTTTATCTTCTAATATAGGAACATTAAAAGATTTGCAAGAAGTAAAAAAGAATGGTAGTGAAGGGATAGGTTTATATCGTACTGAATTCTTGTATATGACAAAGGGAGAATTACCAACTGAAGAAGAACAGTTTAATATATATAAGCAAATCCTATTAAATATGAAAAATAAATCTGTGGTAGTGAGAACGTTAGATATAGGTGGAGATAAACGAGTTCCTTATTTAGGATATCCTAATGAGATGAATCCTTTTCTTGGATGTAGGGCAATTAGATTATGTTTGAAAGAAAAAAATATTTTTAAAACACAATTAAGAGCATTAATTAGAGCATCTATTTATGGGAAATTATGTATAATGTTTCCTATGATATCGACATTAACAGAGTTAAGAGAAGCAAAAAAAATATTTGAAGAACAAAAAATAATATTAAAGAAAAAAGGATATAAAATTGCTGAAAATATAGAAATTGGAGTTATGATTGAGGTACCATCTGCGGCTATACTTTCTGACTTTTTTTCTAAAGAGGTAGATTTCATATCGATAGGAACGAATGACCTTATCCAATATACAATGGCAGCAGATAGAATGAATGAAAATGTATCTTACTTATATCAGCCTTATAATCCAGCAGTATTTAGATTAATAGATTTTATTATAAAGTCTGCACATAATGAAAATAAATGGGTTGGAATTTGCGGAGAAATGGCATCAGATCCTATAGCTATACCTATCCTTGTAGGTATGGGCATAGATGAGTTATCAATGACATCTACATCAATTCTTAAGGTTAGAAAACATATTAAAAAATTGAAATTTTCAGAAATGAAAAATTTATCAAAAAAAATACTAATGTGCAGAACATCAGATGAAGTAATTTCAGTTGTAGAGAAAGAAATTATTAAATAATAACTTATGATTTTTAAATAAAAAGGGGGAGAGAATATGGAAGAAGTAAAAATAAACTTTTCAAAAGAAGAAAAAAAATTTGTAGAAAAATACGCTGAACAGCAAAAAGAAACTTTAGCAGAATATATAAAAAAAGCAGTATTTGAACAAATAGAAGATGAAGAAGATAAAAAAGCTTATCAACGAGCAAAAAAAGAATATGAAAAAGATAAAACTACATATTCTCACAATGAAATGAAAATATTATTAGGACTATAAAAGAATGTACACACTAATATATTCAAAAACAGTTCTAAAAGATTTTAAAAAAGCAGATAAACAACTTCAAAAAAATATATATAATTAGATAGATAAAAATTTACAAAACTGTATAAATCCTAGAGAAAAAGGGAAAGCATTATCTTATAATAGAATAGGACAATGGAGATATAGAATAGGAAATTACAGACTAATCTGTGAAATAAAAGACAAAGAATTAATAATTTTAGCATTAGAATTTGGACACAGAAAAAATATCTATAAATAAAAAGTGGGAAGAATATGGAAGAAATAAAAATAAACTTTTCAAAAGAAGAAAAGAAATTTGTAGAAAAATACGCTAAAGAACAAAAAGAAACTTTAGAAGAATATATAAGAAAAGCAGTATTTGAACAAATAGAAGATGAAGAAGATTTAGATGAACAAGAACTTTTAAAAGAAATAGAAAATACAAAAACTGATAAAAAGTAAACTCATGAAAAAGTGTGGAAAATATTGGGAATATAAATGTATCAAGTAATATTCACGGAAGTTGGTACTATTTTAACGAGTCTGGATATATGGTAGCTAGTATCTGGATAGGTAATTATTACCTAGGAGAAAACGGAGCAATGCTTACAAACACAACAACACAAGACGGATACAAAGTAGGTTGTGATGGAGTGTGGATAGCGTAATACACCAAAAAAAGGCAACTAAATAAAACAAAAGAGAGTAACAAAAGTTACTCTTTTTTCATACTCAAAAGCACACGCAAGTAGTGTTTTTTTAACGGGATTGACATATCATTAAAAAAATTAAACGGAGTAGAAAGACTAAAACTATTTGATGAAATACTAAATAGAAATAGTAACTTTAGCTACACATACGAAGACATAAAACAAAGTAAAATAGGAGCAAAATCATTTATAGCACCGTCAAGAATAGAAATAAAAGAAAACTTCCTAAAAATAAATGAAGAATACGCACAAGTGTTATATATAAAACATTTTCCAAAATCATTAAATGATAAATTAATAAAAAACTTAACGAATTTATCGTTTGAATTAGCAATAACAGTCAACGCAGAAATCTATGAAGAAGATAAAGTACGAAAAGAATTGGAATATATAGAAACAACATCATATATAAACCTAGTGAAAAGTCAAAAAAAAGCAAGTAGGGACGGAGTGTTCGTATCAGATGAATTTATAGGAGGAGATATAGACAAAAAAACCGTAAAAAACATAAAAAAATGGAAAGAAGAAATGGACGAATATGACCAAAAAATATTTAATCTTTCCATTTGAAAACAAAAGTAACTATAAAACCTACCTTGCAGTGTTTTTAAGTTTTCTAATAATCTTAATTATAAGCTTAACATTAAAATGTTTTTTATTGATTTTTAATTTTATGTAACGTTTATGTAACGTTACTTTTTATTTACTGGGTTTTTATGGATTATTTAAAAATTAAAAACCTTGTTATATAAGCTTTTTAAGAGATATGAGTTTTTTTGAATAGTCAGTATTATATATAATAATTTATTATTAAATATCTAAATATGAGTTAATATATTGATATAATTTTTTATGCTTTATAGTTTAAACTCAATGTGATAAAATAATATATAAATACTTTTTAAGGAGAATATTTTGGAAATAAATAAAATTTTAAAAATAACCAAATTAT
Organism: Gemelliphila asaccharolytica; assembly: GCF_001553005.1. Classification (GTDB taxonomy): domain Bacteria; phylum Bacillota; class Bacilli; order Staphylococcales; family Gemellaceae; genus Gemelliphila; species Gemelliphila asaccharolytica. Next base: position 69,720 of record NZ_KQ959861.1, read on the forward strand.
ATGATTTTTACTCAGAATTGTTAAAAGAAAAACAAAAAAAATATATTGAAAGTTATTTTTTCAATGATTTATCTCTTACAGAAATTTCAGAAAATTTTAATATATCAAAACAAGCAGTTTCGAATAATATAAAAAGAAGTATATTAGAATTAGAAAATTATGAAAAAAAATTGTCTTTAATTGAACAAAGTGATAAAAGAAATAAGTTATATAAAAAAATAGAAAATATTAATAATGATGAAAAAATTTCAAATATGATTGAAGAATTAATTAAATTAGAAAATTAGGAGAATAAAATGGCATTTGAGGGATTATCTAAAAAATTACAAGATACTATTTCAAAAATAACAGGAAAAGGGAAAGTTTCAGAAAATGATGTTAAACAAATGATGAGAGAAATAAGATTGGCATTATTAGAAGCTGATGTTAATTTTAAGGTAGTTAAAAGCTTTATAAAAAAAGTAAGCGAAAGAGCTGTTGGAACAGAAGTTATGAAATCCTTAACTCCTGCACAACAAATAATAAAAATAGTTAACGAAGAATTAGTTTCATTATTAGGAGGAGAATCAGCAAAATTATCCGAGGGGAAAAAAATAACAGTAGTGATGATGATTGGTTTGCAAGGAGCAGGAAAAACAACAACAGCAGCAAAATTAGCACTTAAAATAAAGAAAAAACATCATAAAAATCCGTTATTAGTAGCAGCTGATACATATAGACCAGCTGCTGTTCAACAATTACAATTATTAGGGAAGCAATTAAATATACCTGTTTTTTATTGTGAAAAAACACCTGTTGAGATAGTAAAAAAGAGCTTAATTTATGCTAAAGAGAATAATCATAATTATATAATTATAGACACAGCCGGAAGACTTAACATTGATGAAAAGTTGATGAATGAATTAAAAATGATAAAGTCTGTTTCTAACCCTAATGAAATATTATTGGTTGTAGATTCTATGATAGGTCAAGAAGCAGCTAATATTGCTAAATCATTTGACGATCAATTAAATATATCTGGATTGGTTCTAACTAAATTAGATGGTGATGCCAGAGGTGGAGCAGCATTATCAATAAAATCAGTAACAAATAAATCTATCAAATTAGTAGGATTAGGGGAAAAAATGAATGATTTAGAATATTTTTATCCTGATAGAATGGCATCAAGAATACTAGGAATGGGCGATGTAATATCATTAATAGAAAAGGTACAAAGTACAATAGATAAAGAAGAATCTAAAAAGATTCAAGAAAAAATGTTAAAACAAACTTTTACATTTGACGATTTTTTGAAGCAGATAGGGCAAGTAAAAAAAATGGGGTCTATAAAAGATATTATAGGAATGCTTCCTGGTATGAGCAAATTAAAGGGCTTTGATGTTAGCAAAATTGATGAAAAGCAGTTTGTTTATATAGAAGCAATTATTAAATCTATGACTAAAAAGGAAAGAGAAAATCCTGATATTTTAAATATTTCAAGAAGAAAAAGAATTTCTTTAGGAAGTGGAAGACCGATTTCTGAAGTTCATAGACTAATAAAACAATTTAATGAAATGAAGAAAGTCATGAAAAAATTTGGTAATATGTTTGACAATAAAAATAAAATGAAAGGATTAGGAAAATTATTTTCTAAAAATTTTCCTTTTTAGACAATATAAATGATTAATATAGTACTATTTCAACCAGAAATACCATCTAATACAGGTAACATTTCAAGAACTTGTGTAGGGACTTCAACAAGATTACATTTGATAAAACCATTAGGTTTTTTATTAGATGACAAGCATTTAAAAAGAGCAGGTCTTGATTATTGGAAAAATCTTGATTTAATTATATGGGATTCTTTTGAAGATTTTTTGCAAAAAACTAATTCAAAAAATTATTTTTTAATTACTAAATTTGGTAATAAATTATATTATGAAGAAAATTTTAAAGATAAAATTAATGAAGATATATATGTAATATTTGGTAGAGAGACCAAAGGATTACCTGAAAATTTCAGGTTAAATAATATAGATAAATGCTTAAAAATACCTATGAGTAAAAACGTAAGATCGTTAAATTTATCTAATACAGTGGCTATCGTATTATATGAAATTTTAAGACAACAAAATTTTAAAAATTTATAATATATTTAAAGGAGGTAAAATGAGTAAAGATTACATTATTTCACAAAAGGCAACAAAAGAAAATATAAAAAATATAGCGAAAAAATTAGATATAAATGAAAATAACCTTGAAATCTATGGAAATTATAAGGCAAAAATAAAATATGAAAATTTAAAGAATAATCAGAAAAAATCTAATTTGATATTAGTATCTGCAATAAATCCAACTCCATCAGGAGAAGGGAAAACTACAGTTACAATTGGATTATCAGATGCTTTGAATATGATAGGGAAAAAATCATGTGTGGTATTAAGAGAACCCTCACTTGGTCCTGTATTAGGGAAAAAAGGTGGAGCATGTGGAGGAGGATATTCTCAAGTTGTACCAATGGAAGATATAAATTTACATTTTACTGGAGATATGCATGCAATAACAACTGCTAATAACGTAATTTCTGCATATTTAGATAATCATATTTTTCAAGGTAATAAGTTAAATATTAAGAAAATTATTTTTAATAGAGTTTTGGATATTAATGATAGATCTTTAAGACATATAGAAGTGGCTACAAAAAATAATGGTATTCAAAGAGAAGACCATTTTGATATCACAGTAGCAAGTGAACTAATGGCAATTTTATGTTTATCAGAGAATTTACTAGATTTAAAAGAAAAAATTTCTAATATATTAGTTGCTTATGACATAAATGACAATCCGATATATATAAAAGATTTAAAAATAGAAGGTGCAATAACCGCTATTTTAAAAGATGCGATAAATCCTAATTTAGTTCAAACTTTAGAAAATAATCCTGCAATAATACATGGTGGCCCTTTTGCTAATATAGCACATGGTTGTAATTCTGTCATAGCAACAAAAACTGCACTGAAATGTTCTGAATATGTTGTAACAGAAGCAGGGTTTGGGGCTGATTTAGGTGCTGAAAAATTCTTTAATATAAAATGCAGAAAAGCAGATTTAAGACCAGAAGCTGTTGTTCTTGTAGCGACTGTAAGAGCATTAAAATTACATGGTGGAGCATCTTATAATGAATTGAATGAAGAAAATATTAATGCCTTAAAAAAAGGTATACAAAATTTAGAAAAACATATAGAAAATATGAAAAAATTTAATCTTCCTGTTTTAGTATCTCTTAATATATTTGAATCTGATACAAATCTTGAACTAGAAATAATAGATAAGTGGGCTATAGATAATAATGTAATTTACTCTAAAACAGAAGTCTTTTCAAAAGGCGGAAAAGGTGCAATAGATTTAGCAAATAAATTAATAAATATAATAAAAAATAACAAAGAAAATTTTAAATTATTATATGAAAATAATTTATCTATATTTGAAAAAATAAAAATAATTTGTACTGAAATATACGGAGCTAATAATGTTAATTATACTGAAGAAGCCTTAAAAGAAATAAAAAAAATAGAGAAATTAGGCTTTTCTAAATTGCCTATATGTATGGCTAAAACTCCACTTTCATTATCAGATAATAAAGAATTAAAAGGTAGACCACGAAATTTTTCAGTAAAAATAACAGACGTGAAATTAAAAGCTGGAGCAGGCTTCATAGTTGCATATACAAATAAAATATTAACTATGCCTGGACTTTCAGAAGAACCAAATATGCAAAAAATAGATATTGATAAAAATGGAAACATAATAAATATATTTTAAAAAGGAGAAAAACTGTGGGATTTGTTGAAATTATTGATGATGATTTATTAATGGATAATTCTTTAAAAATAATGGTACAAGAATTATTAAAAGTAGCAGCAGATTATGAAAAAATAGATACTAAGTTAACAGAACTTTCTTTATCGTTTGTAGATATTAAAACAATACATAAAATTAACAAAGAGTATAGAAATATAGATAGGCCTACAGATGTTATATCTTTTGCACTTAATGATGAAATTGATGGAGAACTTAAAATTATAGGAGGAGATGAAAAAAATTATATAGGAGATATATTAATATGTGTAGATATTGCAAAAAAACAAGCTCTTGAGTATAATCATTCATTTGAAAGAGAAGTAGGTTTTCTTGCAGTACATGGTTTTCTACATCTTTTAGGCTATGATCATGAATTACCTGAAGAAGAAAAAATTATGTTTGGAAAGCAAAAAGAAATATTAGATATTTTTGGGCTTAAAAGATAGGAGAAACTCATGGATAATACTATAAAAACAGGTTTTATAACACTTATAGGTAGACCAAATGCCGGTAAATCCACACTTCTTAATAATATATTAGAACAAAAAATTGCAATTATGTCTAATAAGCCCCAAACAACAAGAAACATAATAAATGGAATATATACTGATGAAAATTCTCAGATAGTATTTATAGATACTCCAGGCATCCATAAACCAAAGCATAAATTGGGTGATTATATGATGAAATTAGCAAATGGAGCATTAAGTGAATCTGAAATAATATATTTAATAATAAGTGCTGATGAAAAATTTGGTTCTGGAGATCAAAGAATCATAAATATTGTAAAAAAATTAAACGTTCCTACTTTTTTAATATTAAATAAAATAGATTTAATAAAAAAAGACGATATATTTAAAATTATTGATTTTTATAAAAAACTTTATGATTTTAAAGAGATAATACCAATATCTGCATTGAAATCAATAAATGTTAATAAATTAATAAATTTAACAAAAAAATATTTACCAGAAAGTATTAAAATGTATCCAGATGATATAATAACGGATTCTCCTGAATATTTTTTAATATCTGAGTTTATAAGAGAAAAAGTTTTATTATTAACATCGGAAGAAATACCACATTCAGTATCAGTAGTGATAGATAAGATAGAGAAAGAAGATAATTATAAAAAACATATTATGGCTACCATAGTAGTGGAAAGAAAATCTCAAAAAGGAATTATAATCGGAAAACAAGGAAATTTAATAAAAAAAATAGGTAAATTAGCCAGAAAAGATATTGAAGAATTATTACAAGAAAAGATTTTTTTAGAGTTGTGGGTTAAAGTTATAAAAGAATGGCGTAATAGTTCATATAATATAAGAGAATTAGGTTATAGAGATGATATATTCTCGTAAACATTCATTTATTTCAGGAATTGTAATAAAAAAAATAAAATATAAAGATTATCATGAAATAATAAATGTATTTACAGAAAATGGTAAAATTGAAAGTTTTTTCTATAAAAACTTTTATAAAGATAATAAAAAAATAAATATAAATATACCAGTATTTATAAATATTTTTTTTTATAATAACATAGGATTAAAAAAAATATTTAAACTAGAACCTATTAAACATTATAATGATATTAATTATGATATAAACAAATATATATATATTGAAAACATTATAGAACTTATATTTTATTTTAAAAATTCAAATAAAGAAATGTATATATTATTTTGTAATATACTAAATGATGTAAATCAAAATAAGATAAATCCTATTTTAGCTAGTATTTTTTTTATATTACAATTTTTGAAGAAAGATAATTTTACATTTAAATATAAAAAAACAAAAAATTTTTATATAGGGTATTCTTTTATACATAATATGTTTTTAGATCAAAAAAATGATTCTTTATCTTTTTACGAAATTAATGATAAATTAGTAAAATATATTTATTTGATATTTACTAGTGAATATAACACGATAAAAAATATTAAATTAAATAATAATGAACTACTTATAATATATAAATTTATAAATATCATTCTTTTAGAATATTCAGGTATTAATCTTAAATCATATAAAAAAATATTAGAATTAGAAAACTTTTTAAAATCTATATGAAAGGAATATAAAAATGATTGGTAGACCAATAGGAGTTTTTGATAGTGGAGTAGGCGGACTAAATATCACTATTGAGTTAATGAATAATTTTCCTAATGAGTATTTTTATTATTTAGGAGATTTAAAAAATTGTCCATATGGTAATAAAACAAAAAGTCAAATTATTCAATATACTAAAAATGCTGTAGAATTTTTCATAAAAAATAATGCCAAAATCATAATAATAGCTTGTAATACGGCAACAGCAGCAGCATTAGACATAGTAAAAAATAATTATGATATTCCAATACTAGGTGTGATAAAATCGGGTGTAAAAGATGCCTCAATTATATCAAAAACCAAAAGGATTTTAATATTAGGAACAAATTTTACTATTAAATCTAAAATATATGAAAATGAATTAAAAAAAATAGATGAGTCTATGATTATTTATAGTAAGGCATGTCAACCATTTGTAGATTTTATTGAAAATAAAGAATATATTAATAAAAATAAACTAAATAAAATTTTATTTGATGAATTAGAAGAAACAAAAAAATTAGATTTCGATACCATTATATTAGGTTGTACACATTTTAAGATATTAAAAAATGCAATTGAAAATTATTATGGTGGTAATAAAAAAATAATTTTTTCTGGAGATGGACTTATAAGCGAAATAAAAGACATATTAAAAATAGATACTATGAATAATAAAAATTTTTTTAATAATTCTAAATCTAAAATTTTTGTAACAAAAGAAAATAATAATTTTAAAAATATAGCTAGTGATATTTTACATAAAAATTTAGAGATAAATAAAATAGATTTATAGTGGGGTAGTATATGAAAGAATTAGTTGTTGCAACAAATAACGAACACAAATTAAAAGAAATAAGAAATATTTTAAAAGATTATAAAATTTTATCATTAAAGGATATTAATTTTTGTAATTCAATATTAGAAGATGAAAACACATTTGAGGGTAATTCATTAAAAAAGGCAACTATTGTATCTAAGTATTGCTCTAAAAATACAATAGCTGATGACAGTGGATTATGTATAAGTTTGTTAAATGGAGAACCGGGAGTCTTTTCTGCAAGATACTCGAATGAAGGAACAGATGATGCTAATATAGAAAAAGTATTAAAGAAATTGAATGGGAAAGAATCTTCTGCTAAATTTATATCTGCTATTACAATAGTTTTTACAAATGGCAATCATGAAACTTTTATAGGGGAATGTAAAGGAAAAATAATATTAGAAAAAAAAGGAAAATATGGATTTGGATATGATCCGATTTTTTTTGTTGAAAAATATAAAAAAACATTTGCTGAGATGAAAGATATTGAAAAAAATGAAATAAGTCATAGAAGAAAAGCACTTGATAAATTGAAACAATATTTGGAGAACAATTTATGAAAATAAAAATTTGTAAAGATGAATGTATACTATGTGGAAATTGTTATTCATTATGTCCAGAGATATTTGATTGTGACTACGAAGGTGTACCATATTGTAAAATTAGTACTGATATTAAATATAAAAAATTTGAAAAGAAAATATTAAAATCATATTCTTCATGCCCTGTAAATGCAATTAAAATATCTAATTCTAAATAAAAAGGAGTTTATTTTGGTAAAGAAAAAAATAAGTAAAAAAAATAATAAAAAAAGAAAAAATAAAATTAATATTTTTGATATTATCTTAAATTTTAAAAAAGAAAATAAAAAATTGTATGATTTAATAATTGTTTTCTTTTCTATTATTATAACTTTAATATCTTTATTAAGAATGGGTATTATAGGTCAAATAATTGATAATGTGCTGAAATATCTAATAGGTAGCACGGCTTACATAATATACATTATGTTATTTATTTTTCTAATATTATTAATTTTCAATATAAAACTAAAAGGTAAAATTCACTTATTTTTATTTATTATATTTACGTGTATATTATTTCAATTGATTTATATAAAAACTTCAAATTATAATTTACTGAATTATAATTTAGTAAAAGAAAACTATAATTCTTTTTTGGGGGGAGGAGTAATATCATATTATCCCGTTATGATGTTATCTAATTTACTTTCTTTTTATGGGACAATAATAATTATTATCTCATCAATATTAGTAGATATTATTTTATATGCAAATATAATATATCCTGATAAAGTTACGTTATTTATAGAAAAATTATTAATAAATAAATCTAATAAAAATAAGGAAAAAAATGATGAGATTATAGATGTAATAAATAACGATACAGTAAATAACAAATATAAAAAAAATAAACAAATTGAAAATAGTATAGATGATTTAGAAATAACTATGAATGAAAATTCTATTTATAATGAAAAAAAATCACCTAATAAATTAGCTACTAATTATGATAATTTAGATTTGCATCATAATGATACAGATTATTTAGATAGTAATAAAGATAAAAACAATAATAGTTATATAAATTATAAATTTCCACCTATATCTTTATTAAATGATGCTACAGATACAAATGTTGTATCAAAAGATGAGATTTTAAAAAAATCCAAAATTTTAAAAAAAACACTGGAAAATTTTGGAGTTAATATAAAAATAGTAAAAGCTGTTGTAGGGCCAACAATAACACAATTCCAGATATTGCCAAATCCTGGAACAAAAGTAAGTAAAATTATAAATTTAAGTAATGATATTGCACTAAATTTAGCTGCAAAAGACGTAAGAATAGAAGCTCCCATTCCTGGAAAATCCTTAATAGGTGTAGAAATACCTAATGAAAAAACAAAAATAGTAACTTTAAAAGAAATAATTTTGAAAAATACAGATACTTCTCCTTTATCTGTATCATTAGGTAAAAATGTTTCAGGAGATCCCATATTTGCAAGATTAGATAAAATGCCTCATTTATTAGTTGCGGGATCTACAGGAAGTGGAAAATCTGTTTGTATTAATACTATTATTTCTAGTATACTTATGAAGAATAAACCAGATCAGGTTAAATTAATATTGATAGATCCTAAAATGGTGGAATTATCTGTTTATGACGGAATACCTCATCTAATGACTCCAGTAGTTACGAATCCAGTTAAAGCTGCAGAAGTACTTTTTAAAGTAGTTTTAGAAATGGAAAGAAGGTACAAGGAATTTTCAATAGCTAGAGTAAGAAATATTGATAGCTATAATAAAATAGCTTTAGAAGACAATGAATATAAAAAATTACCTTACATAGTTGTAATAATAGACGAATTAGCAGATTTGATGATGGTAGCTTCTAAAGAAGTAGAAGAGTCTATAGTTAGAATAACTCAAATGGCAAGAGCTGCAGGTATTCATTTAATAATAGCTACACAAAGACCATCAGTAGATGTTATAACTGGAGTAATAAAATCTAACATACCTTCAAGAATAGCATTTTCTGTAAGTTCTAATGTAGATTCTAGAACAATCCTAGATAAATCAGGTGCAGAAATGTTACTAGGAAAAGGAGATATGTTATTTCAATCTTCCGATTCTATAAAAGCACAAAGAGTTCAAGGAGCTTATTTATCAGATCAAGAAGTAGAAAAAATAGTTGAATTTATTAAAAATCAATATATTGCTGAATATGATCCTAATATGAGTATTTCAGAAAGTAAAAATAAAGAAAATGTTGCTACTGATACTGATCCTATATATCAAGAAGTTTTACAATTTATAGCTAAAACGCAAAAAGCGTCTGCATCTTTATTGCAACGAAGATTTAAAATAGGATATAATCGAGCAGCAAGAATAATAGACTATTTGGAAGAAGATGGCTATATAGGACCTTCTGAAGGTAATAAACCTAGAAAAGTTTTTTTAGAACCTGAATTTTTAGAAAATAATAATTAGTTTATTTCTGTTTATTGTTGTGAAAATTAAAATATGTTATAATTTTAATGTATAGTATATATGATATATATTTAAAATAAAATTTGTGATAAGGATATTTTTATGGATAGACATCTACCAAATAAAATAACGATTTTAAGAATTATATTGATTCCTATATTTATATTTTTATTATTATATAACTTTTCAGGAGAAATTGTTCTGCTAGGAAGTAGAAAGATTGATACAAATATATTTATGGCTACAATTATATTTATAATAGCTGCAATTACTGATTTTTTAGATGGATATTTAGCTAGAAAATATAATTTAGTAACAAATATTGGAAAATTTTTAGATCCATTGGCAGACAAATTATTGGTATGTAGTGCCTTTATAGTTATGATTGAACTTAATTTAATTCCAAGTTGGTTTGTAGTATGTGTAATAACAAGGGAATTTGCTGTAACTGGGTTGAGAATGTTGGCTTTAGAACAAGGAGAAGTTATTGCAGCAGGTATACTAGGTAAATTAAAAACTGTAATGCAATTATTAGCAATAATATTTATATTATTAGGGAATCCAATATTTAATTATTATAGTATTCCATTTGATAGGATAGTTTTGTGGTTATCTCTTATATTAACAATTATTTCTGGATTGGAATATTTTAAAAATGCAATTTATGTATTTAAATAATTTATATAAAATAAAATATAATATTTTGTAAATGTAAATAAAAATACTTTGATAACAATTTATATCAAAGTATTTTTATTTTTAGTAATAATAAATAGTAAAAGAAATCTTTAATCGTCAAGTTTTTCTATATTTTTTTTAATAATTTTTTTAGACTCATTTATATATAACATAGATGTATCGCTATTAGAATGACCCATTTGAGTCATTATTATAGGAATATTTCCGTTTGTTTTTAATGCCAATTTAGTCCCATAACTATGTCTTAATTTATGTGGAGACATAGGAACATTATAGCTTTCTGTATATTTAATAACTAATTTTTGTATCGCCCTAATAGAAAGTTGTCTTTTATTTTTATTTGATACAAATAAAAAATCATCTCTTTCTAATGTAACAGTAGAATTATTTAAATAAGCTTTTATTTTATTAATGGCTGATTGAGTAATAATAACAGAATCTTCTTTATTTCCTTTTCTAATAACATTAATTTCATTATTTTTTAAATCAACATCTTTTATTTTTAGATTAGATAATTCACTAACACGGATTCCACTTTTTAAAAAGAGTGTAAGAATAGCAATATCCCTATCCTTATTTTTTGAAAAAAATATTTTTTGATGTTTTGTTAAGGTTTTTTCATAATCAAATTCTACATAATGTAAAAATTTTTTATCTTCTGAATCAAAAAAGATATTTTTTGAAATTTTTTTTGATCTTGAAGAAAGTGTTTCTTTTATTCTATTAATTGGGATTTTGAGCATAACATTTTTATTTAAATATGATTTTCCAAATTTATCTTCGCTTGTAACTGATAAAAATTTAAACAGAGATCTCATAGCAGCTTTATAATTGTTTATAGTAGATTTTGATCTGTATTTATTATTTATTTCTTCTCTAGATAAAAATTTAAAATAAAATTCCATATCTTTTTTTGAAATATTTTCTAAATCATCAATTTTTATATCTTTTATTATGTTTGCTTTAGTTAAATTTTCTTTTATTATCCAAGATAGAAATGTATCATAACTTTCTAAATATCTGTTTAATGTTAGCGGAGAAAGAATATCATAGTAAGTATCGAAATAATCTTCTATGAAATAAGGAAAATTTTCTATTTTCTTATTTATTATTTTTTTATAATAATCTTTTTGATTCATTTTAAATTAAAACCTCATAAGTTTAGAAATATAATTATTCATATAATATGTATTATGCGAATAGTTATATCTATTATAACATTTATTTATAAAAAAGTAAAAAACTACCTAAGATTTACTTAGATAGTTTAAAGTTAGTATTGTATTATACTCTTTCTACTTTCCCAGATTTTAAAGCACGAGTAGAAACCCAAACTTTTTTTGGTTTGCCATCTACTAATATTTTTACTTTTTGTAAATTAGCTTTAAATGTTCTTTTTGTAGCGTTCATTGCATGAGAACGAGCATTTCCAGAGCGAACTTTACGCCCAGTTACGTAACAAACTTTTGCCATGAATTATTCCTCCTTTAGAATGTATATTCATAACATTTACTACATACACAAGACATATTATAATATAGAATAAATAAAATTTCAACTATTTTATTTAAGCTCTTGAAATATAATGACCTTCTGCAGTGTTTATTATCAATTTGTCTCCCTCTTTTATAAATAGTGGAACTTGAAGGGAATAACCAGTTTCTAACGTTGCTAATTTTGTTGCTCCAGTAGCAGTATCTCCTTTAACTCCTGGTTCTGTTTCAGTAACAAGCAGTTCTACTGATGAAGGGAGATCGACACCTAAAATTTCAGAACCATACATCAATACAGATACTTCCATATTCTCTTTTAAGAAGTTTAATTCATATTCAATATGACTTCTAGGTATTTCTATTTGTTCATAAGTAGTATTATTCATAAAAACAAACGAATCACCTGATGAGTAAAGATAAGACATTTTTTCATTAGTTATTAATGCTTTAGATACTTTTTCTCCAGCTCTGAAAGTTTTATCATTTACTGCCCCAGTACGCAAATTTCTTAATTTGGATCTTACAAATGCAGCTCCTTTACCTGGTTTAACATGTTGAAATTCTAATACTTTCCAGATGTTACCATCTACTTCTATTGTAACACCTGTTTTAAAATCATTTACAGAAATCATTTTTTTCTCCTTTTATTTATTTATTTTATTATAAAAAAATTAATAAAAAAAATCAAATTTTTTTATCGCTCATATTTTGCATAATAAATTATATTTCCTTTTTTTGTAAATTTATCTTCATATTCAGTTTTAATATTATTATTTTTCAAATCACTATTCTCCAAATCAAGAGAAATTTCAGTTATTGAAAAATTCTTTTTTGTAAAATTTTTTAAACTATATTCGAATAAATTAATGTTGTCTGTTTTTTGTTCTATAAGATTATTTTTTCCTAATATAATAAGATATTTATCTATAAAAGATAATGATGTTAATCTTCTTTTTTCATGTCTTTTTTTAGGCCATGGGTCTGAAAAATTTAAATATATTTTTTCTATTTCTTGTTTATCAAAATATTCAGTTATATAATTAGCATTTCCCCAGATTAATCTAATATTTTCTATAGAAGTGTTTTCTAATTTATCCAATAAACTACACAATATTGTAGCTTGTGTTTCTAATGCAATAAAATTTATTCTAGGAAATTTTTTAGCCATATCAATAATGAATTTTCCTTTTCCAGAACCTATTTCTAAATGAATAGGATTAGAATTTTTAAAAATATCATTCCAATTATTATTTTTTTCTCTTGGATCTACTAATACTAAGTTAGAATTCATTAATCTAGTTTTAGACTTTGGGTTATTTCTTACTCTCATATATCCTCACTATTCTAATTTTATGGTATCACTAAAAATTTTTTGGTTTTCCTCAATATTTTTTTTGGAAGAAACTACGCATATATGGTTTTTTTCTTTTATGTTTTCAAATAAACTTTTTAGTGATTTTAACTCTTCTATTTTTGTATTTTTTATTTCTGTAATAATTTTATCAAATTCTTTTATATCAATGTCTGATAAATAATATTTTAAAGATATTGATGATTTTTCATTTGGCGACATTAATTGATTAAATGTATTTAATGCACCTATTTTAAATTTATTCAAATCTGTATCAGATATACTTAAATTTTCTATAAATTTACTTATATCTTTATAAATATCTATAGTTTTAGTTAAATTTGGATCTCTATATGACCAAAAATAAATTTCATTATATCTATTAATACTAAAACCAGTTCCATATGCTCCACCTTTAATTCTGATCTTATTCCACAAATAATCAAAATTTATGATATTACTTAGAACTAATAATTTACCATTATAATTGCATTTAATATTTGAAGCTAAAGATACATATTGTACATTAGTATTAAAATAAAAAGCTTCTGAATATTTATTAGATTTCGTATTAAATAAAATATTTGATTGTTTATATTTTCTCTCACTTTTTATAAAATTGGTAATATTACTTATATTATCTAAAAATAATTTATCATCATATTCAGAACATGTAGAAATTGTTAGTAAATCTTCTTTATTCAATATTTTTTTCATAGTGTTAATTAAGTTTTCTGATATATCATTATAATTAACATTAATATTTTTTAATAAATCTTTTATAAAAATATAAAAATTAAAACCATTTATAATTTCTTTAATATAATTAGCCTTTGACATATAACTTGATAATCTTTGTAAAGTAAATAAATGAGCATTTTCTTTAAATTTATTATCTAAATATAGTTTTAATTCTACTAAGATATTTTTAATGTTATCTTTTTTGGAAAAATCATAATTTATAAGGTTTTCTTTTATAATTTTTGAAGATTCTTTCATATATATATTTAAATTTTTTGCAGATAGTATGAATTTTATTTTTAAATCATTGTTTTTAGAATTTCTAAATACATTTATAAATGTATCAACTCCTCCTAAAAAGGAATTTATATCTATATTATTTTCAAGTTTTGATTTATTTTTAGTATTATTATTAAATAATATATATGATATGAGTGAAGCATATTTTAACTCTTTTTCAGAAAAATCACTTATATCAAATATAAATTTATAATAAATAATATCGTTTGTGAAAACCTGATAATTAGTGTGTCTAATGCCGTTGATATTTTTAAATATTAAGGGTTTAATAGGATTTTTTATTAAAACTTTTTTAGAATCAACAGCTTTTATTTTTTGAAGGTCTTCAGCACTATTTTCTTTATTTTGCCATTTTATAAAATCAGAAGTTTTTTTCATTATACCTTTTTTTATATTTTCATCAAAATCTTCAAAAAAAGCTTTTGTATAACTAATATTATTTTTTTGAGGAATAGCTTTTATTAGTGATTTTTTTTCATTTTGTAAAATAAACTTTGTAGCTATATTTTCATAATTATTATTAATAAAATTATCTTTCAAATTATTTATAATGGATTCAAAGTCAAACACTTGTAATGGATCTTTTTTGTGTATCCAGTTTCTTAATAAAAATATAGCGTAATTAACTCCTTTAGGCTCACTACTTTTATTAATTTCATCTTTTATGTCAAATACAAAATTTCTTATAATGGATTTTATATGTCTTTTATTAAATCCATTTTTTATTTCATTATTTAATTTTTTATCATATATTTTATCAATTTTATCAATATATTTATCTTTTACATTTTTAAACACTATAGAATAAGAAACTTCTAATCTATCTTTTTGTAAATACCCGTAAACATCTTCACATATGTTATTTTCAATAAAATAATTTTTAAATGAGGAATCAGAATTTCCTAAAAGTAGTTCGTTAATTATTTCAATTGATGATAATAAATTTATATTTTCATTTGTATCTATTAAATAACTTGCTGTGAAATAATTTTTATCTAGCAATTCGCTATTTGGATAATTTACTGTAACTATATTTTTATTAAAATTATCTTGTTTGTTTAATACATAATTAGAGTAATTTTTAAAATTATATTCAGATAAATATTCATCAATAATTTTTAAAAAAGAATTTATATTTAGATTTCCATATAAAAAAATATAAGCATTACTAGGATGATAACAATTTAGGTATTCATCTACTAATTCTTTATATTCTAAATTTACTATTTTTCTAGGGTCTCCTCCATAAGAATACATGTAAGGAGAATTTTTATATAGGTTTTTTGATATATTTATATCTATTAATTCATCTATAGAATCATAAACACCCCTCATTTCGTTATAAACAACACCTTTATAGGATATCTCATCTTCTAAATTTTCTAAATGATAATGCCATCCTTCTTGCATAAAAATTTTATTGTTTTCTAATAAATTAGGATTGAAAACAGCATCTAAATATATATCCATTAACACTTTTAAGTCATTTTCATCCTTAGAAGAAACAGGATAAACTGTTTTATCTGGGAATGTCATTGCATTTAAAAAAGTATTAAAAGAACCTTTTAATAATTCTAAAAAAGGTTCTTTTAATGGGTATTTTTTAGAACCACAAAGAACAGAATGTTCTATTATATGAAAAATTCCTTTATCATTTTTAGGTATTGTTTTAAAAGATATACTAAAACTTTTATTTTCATCATCATTTTTAAAAAACAATAATTCAGCTTTTGTTTTAAGGTGTACATATTTATATGAAGTAGTATTTATATCTTTTAAATATCTTTTTTCTACTAACTCAAAACTCATAATCACACTCCATTACATTGTTAATAAAGTTAGAATATCATAGTTTTTTAGTTTTTCATAGCCATTTAATTCTTTTAATTCAATTAAAAACGCAATCCCTGCAACAATTCCACCTAACTGTTCTACTAATTTTATAGTAGCTTCTATTGTTCCACCAGTAGCAAGTAAATCATCTGTTATTAAAACTCTTTGTCCTTTTTTAATTGAATCTTTATGAATTGTTAGTGTATTACTACCATACTCTAAATCATATTTATAACTTATTACTTCTCTTGGTAATTTATTAGGTTTTCTTACCGGAATAAATCCTATCCCTAAAGAATAAGCAACTGGGCAACCAATTATAAAACCTCTAGCCTCCGGGCCAACTACAACATCAATTTTTTTTTCTTTAGCATATTCTACAATTTTATTTGTTGCATATTTATATGCTTCCCCATTTGCCATTAATGTTGTTATATCCTTAAAACTAATACCCTTTTTAGGCCAATCTTCAACTATTGATACATATTTTTCTAAATTCATAATATTCTCCTATATAAATTATAATTATTCGACTTTTAAATTATACTATATTTTTTACTTTTGACAAAATTCGTTATTTATACTTTCTATATTATTTCTAGTAAAAAAATTCTCTGATTCTATTATTTTGTTTATTTTCATATAAGTTTGTGATTTTTCAAGTTTTATATTTTTATAATTTTGATTAATTTTAATTTTATTATTTTCATATGAAATTAAATCTAGTTCTAAAAGAATTTTTATCATAATTTTTAAGTTAGATATGTCTATTTTTAATATTTTTAATAATTTATTTAAAAATTCTTTTTCTAATAATATACTTTTTTGATTATATGCGATATTAAATAATTTTATTAGTTTATTCTTATCTAAAATATATTTTTTATTTAAATTTTTACTAAAAAGTAATTTAATTTTTTTAGGTTTTAATTTTAAGATATTATAAATAATTTCTTTGTCATGAGGAATGTCAATAATATTTATTATTTTATACTCATCATGATTAAGTTTTTCTATTTGATCATATTTAAAAAAATTATTTTTTTCATCATTGTAATAATTTGACAATTTTAATTCATTTATATCTAATAAATTTAATTCTATGTTTTCATCTCTATAATCAGCAAAAATAAAATCTTTTTTTTCTATATCAATCAGAGAAAATTGTAATTTTGTTTTACCATAAAAATTATTTTTTTCTAAATTAAAAATTATAGATATGATGTCTCCTTCTTTTATATCATCAAAAATATCATTATTTTTGAAACTAACACATTCAAATTTTTGATTTTTATTTTTTATTATAATTTTTAAATATTGATTATTTTCTCCAAATTTTATTTTTTCTATAACATTTACATTTTCTAGTAAAATAATAGGTTCTTCAAAGTTCATACCAAATGGTTTGATTTTTTCTAATTCTCCTAATAATTGATAACTAATATTCTCTAATGATATTTTAAAGTCAATATTTTTTATCGTTTTTTTATTTGATTTTTTTAAAAAATTATTATAGGATTCATTTAATTCTTTTTCTATTGTTGCTATATTTTCTATATTTGTTGTAAAACCAGCAGCCATATTGTGTCCACCAAATGCTGAAAATAAATTTTTTATTTTTTCCATTGCCTCATATATATTAAAATTATTTGTGCTTCTAGCAGAACCTTTAAGAATTTCACCTTTTTTATTAATTATTAATGCTGGTTTATTATATTTTTCTACTATATTTGATGCAACAATACCTAAAACTCCTTCATGATAATTTTCTCCATATATAATTAATAAATTATTTTTATTATTATTAATTTTTTTTTCAACATCTATTAATATATCTTTTGTTATATTTTTTCTTTCTATATTTAATTCATTAATCTTTTCAGCAATACTGTAAGCTTTTTTTTCATTTTCTTCTGTGAATAATAATATTCCTTCTTTTGCTGATGACAATCTACCTATAGCATTTATTCTTGGAGCTATAATAAATGAAATAGTTTTTTCATCTATTTTTCCATTAAAATTTGATATATTTAATAAATGTTTTATCCCAATTCTAGTATTTTCATTAATTAATTTAAGTCCATTTTTTACAAATAATCTATTTTCAGACTCCATAGGAACTAAATCAGATATAGTACCTATTGCTACCAAATCTAATAAAAAGTCTGGAAATATTTCTAAAAGTGCATGAGCAAGCTTAAATGCTACGCCAACTCCAGCTAATTTTTTAAATGGATATTTAAAATTAGGGTGTTCTGGATGAATTATAGAAAAAGCATTTGGCATTTTATTTTGAATTTGATGGTGATCAGTAATAATCACATCGCACCCTAATGAATTAGCGAATTCAACTTCATCTATAGCAGCTATTCCATTATCAACTGTTATAATTAAAGATACGCCTGATTTTATGATTTTTTCAAAAGCTAGTTTATTAGGGCCATATCCTTCTGAAAATCTATTAGGTATATAGGTTGTTACATTTGCTCCTAGTGAGGAAAGAGTTTCCAATAATAATACTGTTGATGTAATTCCATCAGCATCATAATCACCATATATTAAAATCTTCTCTTCTTTTTCTATAGCAGAATATATCCTATCTTTAGATTTTTTCATATCACTTAATAAAAATGGATCAAATCCTTCATCATAATCATTAATTAAATATTCCTTTATATCATTTATTTTAGATATGTTTCTTGATAAGAAAATTTTAGACTGTACTTCAGTTAAATTATAATTTTCAATTAATTCTTTTATTATTTCTTTAGAGTGTTCTTTTATATTCCATTCATATCTTAAACCCATTATTTATTTTCCTCTTTTTGACTCTCTGTATATATATTTTCTTTTTTAAATAATAATTTTTCTGTTCTTTCTAATTTTTGCTTCAAAATTTTATATTTATTATTCCAAAAAAAATTAACAAATAATGCTCCTATAAAAAAAAATATAAAAAATAATAACGTTAGTGGAATTTTGGCCGAAAAAAATATAAATGTAACTTGAACAGGATTATAATTCATTATTAAAAATGTTATAAATGATACAATAATTAAAACTAAAATAAAAATTTTATATGCTAATTTATTATTTTTCATTATTTATCTCCGATAATATTTTATAAAATTCTTGCTCTGAAATTATATTTATTTTCATTAATTTTGCCTTTTCTAATTTAGTTCCTGGTTTTTCACCGTATATTATATAATCGGTTTTATTATTCACCGACGATGATACTCTAGCACCTATTTTTTCTAACGCACTTTTTGCTTTATTTCTAGTTATTAGAGATAATTTTCCTGTAAAAACTACTTCTTTTTTATAAAATATAGAATTTTTAATATTATTATCTTTATATTCAGGATTAATACCTAATTTAATTAAATCTGTAATTAAATTTAAATTCTCTTCTTGATGTAAAAAATTAACTATTGAATTTGACATAATATCACCAAAATCATCTAAATTTTTTAATTCTTCAAATCTGCAATTTATAAAATTTTGTAGATTTTTATATTTTTCTGAAAGAGTTTTCGAAGATTTTTCTCCTACATTAGGGATTCCTAGAGAATATATAACTTTGTCTAAAGAAGAGATTTTTGATTTTTCTATAGAGTCTAATATTTTAGTTGCTAATTTTTCTCCCATTCTATCTATTTTTAACAGATCTTCTTTTTTTATTTTATATAAATCTACTACTGTTTTTATTATATTATTTGAAAAAAGAAGTTCTACTTGTTTATCACCTAATCCTTCTATATTCATAGCATTTTTAGAAGAAAAATGAATAATTTTTTTTATGTTTTTTTGTTTGCATTTATTATTAGTACAAAAAATAAATGAGGTGTCTTCATCTTTTTTTAACATTTGTCCACAAGAGGGACACTTAATAGGAAATACTAGTGTTTTAGAGTTTTTATTTCTAAATTCCTTCATTACTTTTACTACTTTTGGAATAATTTCAGCTGCTTTTTTTACAATAACTGTATCTCCTATTCTAATATCCAGTTTTTCCATAACATCTTTATTATGAAGTGATGCTTTTGTAATTGTACTTCCTGATATTTCAATAGGCTCTAATATCGCTACAGGAGTTATCATTCCTGTCCTTCCTACACTGTATGTAATATCTACTAATTTTGTTACTAGTTCTTGCTCTGGAAATTTATATGATGTGGCCCATTTTGGAGATTTAATAGTATTACCTAACATATCTTGTAATTTTATATCATTAATCTTAATAACTATTCCATCAATATCATATGTTAAATTTTGTTTATTATTTTCCCAATAGTCTATATAATTTAATACATCATTAATATTTTTAAAAATTTTATAATTAGAATTAATAGGAAGTCCTAGTTTTTTAGCATAAATTAAATTTTCTTCTTGCGTTTTTTGGTTACTATCTATAACATTATATATAAAAATAGATAATTTTCTTTGAGATGATATTTTTGAATCTAATTGTCTTATAGAACCACTTGCTGCATTTCTAGGGTTAGCAAAAAGTGGTTGAAGTTTTATTTTATTAATTAAATTTAAATTTTTAAGTTTTTTAATTTTATTTTCTTTTTCTATTTTTTCATTTTCTATTTCAATTTTTTTATTATTATTTTTTATTTCTTCATTTAAAAGTTCAAATGATTTTTTAGGTAGATATACTTCTCCTCTTACTTCTATATTTTCTTTTCTATTTAATTCTTTTGGAAGAGAAAATATTGTAGATATATTTTCGGTAATTATTTCTCCAATTTTGCCATCACCTCTAGTTGAGGCCTCATAGAGAATACCATCTTTATATTTTATGCTAACGGCAAGACCATCTATTTTTAATTCGCATATATATTCAATGTTATTTATATTTAAATTTTTTTTAATTTTTTTATCAAATTTTAATAAATCTTCTTTAGAAAATGTATTAGATAAACTTAGCATTGGTACTGTATGTTTAGCTTTTCTGAATTTGTTTAAAATTTTATCCCCTACCCTTTGAGTGGGAGAGTTTCTTTTTATTAATTCGGGATTATCTTTTTCTAATTTTTCTAATCTTTTATATAGTATATCGTATTTTGTGTCACTTATTTTAGGGTTATCTTCTACATAATATTGGTAAGAATATTCATTTAAAACTTTTACTAAATTTTCAATTTCAAATTTTATTTTTTTATTTATCATAAAAAATTACTCCTTAAGCAAATTAGCATATTCTAGTAATAATGTCTTTTCACCATACTCTAGAAAATTTATTAGTATTTCTTTATCATTTATATCAATCACTGTTCCAGTGCCAAATTTTTTGTGTGAAACTTTATCATTGATTGAAAATTTTTTATTTGATTTTGAAATAACATTTTTTTCTTTTATTATAGGAATAGATATTGTAGAGGCATTGTATAAATCAGTTTTATTTTCATTATTCGTAATAACTAAATTATTAGGAATTTCAGTAATAAATCTAGATAATTTATTAGTTATATTTTTCCCGAATTTCATTCTTCTTTTTGTAGCACTTATAAATAAGTTATTTTTTGCTCTAGTTATTGCAACATAAGCTAGTCGTCTTTCTTCTTCAATTTTTTCTTTTATATCTGTATCATCTTCCATTATATTGGATGGGAATATATTTTCTTCAAGACCTATTATAAATACTGTATCATACTCTAAGCCCTTAGAAGCATGAATCGTTGATAATGTAACAGAATTATCTTTGTTATTTTCATTTTTGTCAGTATCAGAATATAGAGATATATCTGACATGAATTCTAAAATTGATTTATTATTTTTAGAATATTGTATAGATGATGATACCAATTCTGAAATGTTGGAAATTCTTTCTCTATTTTCAACATTAACAGTCTGTTCTAACATTTCTTTATAACCACTATCTATATAAATTCCTTCTAATATTTCTGCAATAGAATAATCATTAAAATTTTTATATTTTTCAAATATTTCTATAAATGCTACTATTTTTTTTGTTATATTAGTCGACAATCTTATATCTTTTACATTTTTTAATGCTTCGTACATATTTATTTTATTTTGTTGCATATATATTTCTATTTTTTTTAATGTTTCCTTACCTATTCCTCTTTTAGGTACATTTATTATTCTCTTTATGCTTAATTCATCATCCGGATTTATTAAAACATTTATGTAAGAAAGAATATCTTTAATTTCTTTTCTATTTAGAAAATGAAGAGATCCTAGAATTTTATATGGTATTGAATTTTTTATTAATGAATTTTCTATTACTCTAGATAAATAATTATTTCGATATAGTATAGCTGTATTATTATAATTATTTAATTTTTTTATTTTTTTAGATATATAATCAGCTTCTTCTATGTCATTTTCAGCATAATTAAAATTAATTTTATTGTCAGATATTATATTTGTCCATAATTTTTTTTCTTTTCTTTTTATATTATTTTTTATAATACTATTTGCAGCGGATAATATAATATTATTTGATCTATAGTTTTGATTTAAATAAATAATTTTTGAATCTTTAAAATCTTTTTCAAAATCTGTTATATTATTTACGTTAGCACCTCTCCAAGAGTATATACTTTGATCATCATCACCAACTACACATATATTTTTATGAAAATTTGATAGTAATTTTATAAGTTTATACTGTATTATACTCGTATCTTGATATTCATCAACATGGATATATTTAAATTTATTTTGATAATATTTTAATGTTTCATCTGATTTTTCAAATAATTCTATAGTTTTTATTATTAAGTCATCAAAATCTAGAACATTATTTTTTTTTAAATATTGTTGATATTTTAAATATATATTAGAGACATTTTTCATAAATCCGAATTTTGATTTTTGACTTAAATCCTCAGGACTTTCATTTTTATTTTTTGAATTAGAAATAACTTTTAGTATAAAATTAGGATTGTATTGATCAATATCATATTTATAATTTTCTATTATATCCTTAATTACCCTTTTTTGTTCACTATTATCTAATATAGTAAAATTAGTTTTGTATCCTAAATATTCTATATTAGTTCTTAAAATTTTAAGACACATTGCATGAAATGTATTTATCCAAATATATTTTGTAGTATCTCCTATTAAATTGAATATTCTTTCTTTCATTTCATTAGCAGCTTTATTAGTAAAAGTTATGGCTAAAATATTTGATTCATTTATTTTTTTTTCCTTTATTAAATGCATTATTCTATGAGTTAAAACTCTTGTTTTTCCACTACCTGCTCCTGCTAGGATAATAAGTGGCCCCTCAGTTGTAAGTATTGCTTCTTTTTGGTTGTCATTCATTGTTTCTAGATACTCTAACATAATTTCTCCTAATATTTTATTTTATTATCTGGATTATACATAATAAAGAGAACTAGTATTTCTAGTTCTATTTAAATATTTATTTATTTTTAAAGAATAATTAAAAGAAAACAGAAAGACCAGCAATCATACAACTTGAGATTATAGAAATAATCATTAACCATATTACGACTTTAAAAATCTTTTTATTCATATATTAATTATTCCTCTTTTATATTATTTTCTTCTTCTATAGTTGAATTTTCGTTGGAATTTTCATAATTTTTTAAAAATATTTTTTTAACTTTTTGGTTAATTTCTTCATATAATTCTTTATTTTCTTTTAATACTTTTTTAGATGCTTCTCTTCCTTGTCCGAGCTTTTCACCCTGATATGAATACCAGGATCCTGCTTTTTTGATTATTTCTAAATTTGCAGCTATATCTAATGTTTCTCCTATAGGAGATATACCTTCTCCATACATCATATCTACTTCAGCTATTTTGAAAGGAGGTGCTACTTTATTTTTAACTATTTTTATTTTAGTTCTATTACCTATTACATCAGAGCCATTTTTTATTTGCTCTCCCCTTCTTACCTCCATTCTTATAGTAGAATAAAATTTTAATGCACGTCCCCCTGTTGTTACTTCAGGATTTCCATACATTACTCCAACTTTTTCTCTAAGTTGATTTATGAAAATAGCTACAACATTTGACTTATTAATTATTCCTGTTAATTTTCTTAATGCTTGTGACATTAGCCTTGCTTGCAAGCCCACATGAGAATCCCCTATATCGCCTTCTATTTCAGCTCTAGGAACAAGAGCTGCAACTGAGTCAATAACTACTATATCTATTCCTCCAGATTGAAGTAATTTTTCAGTTATATCTAATGCTTGTTCTCCAGTATCAGGTTGTGATAAGAAAAATCTATTTGGGGTGAAATCCACTCCTAACGATTTTGCGTATTCTGTATCAAGAGCATTTTCAGCATCTATAAATGCTGCTACTCCTCCCTGTTTTTGTGCTTCTGCTATGGCATGAAGAGCCACAGTAGTTTTACCAGAAGATTCTGGACCAAATATTTCGATTATTCTTCCTCTAGGATATCCATTAATTCCTAGTGCTTTATCTATGGAAAGAGAACCAGAAGATATTGATTCTACTTTTACAGTATAATCACCTTCTAAATTCATAATAGAACCCTTACCATAAACTTTTTCTATTTCCTTTATCGCCTTAGCAAGTGCCTCTTCTCTGTTTGAGGGAGTATTTATATTTATTTTATTTTTTTTTTCTTTAGCCATTTTAATCTCCTATTGTATTTGTTAATGTGCCTATTCCATCAATAGATATTTTTATTTCATCTCCTTTTTTTAAAAACTGTGGTGGATTCATTGTAGATCCTATACCAGCGGGAGTACCAGTAGCTATTATGTCGCACGCTTCAAAGGGAATTACCTTACTTATTTCAGTTAATAAATCATCTATTCTAAATAACATTTCAGAGGTTGATGAATTTTGTCTTATTTCCCCATTCACTTTTGTAATTATATTCATAGATTCAGGTGATGAAAATTCATCTTTTGTAACCAGATATGGACCAATTATAGCCGATTTTTCAAGCGATTTACCTAAGAAAAATTGGCCATGTTTGTATTGCATATCGTGAGCAGTTATATCGTTAATAATTGTATAACCAAAAACATAATCAAGAGCAAGTGGTTTCAAAATATTTTTTGATTTTTTTGCTATTACTACAGCTAATTCTCCTTCATAATCTAGTTGGCTTGTTAATTCTTTATGAGAAGGAATAATTTCATTATTGGCCGCTACAGATGTAGCTACTTTTGTAAATATTATTATATCTTTTGGAGTTTTAATATCATCATATTTTATTTCTTTAATTAGTGATGGATAGTTATGTCCTACACAAAATATATTTTTAGGAGGTCTTATAATTGGAGCTCTCCATATAATATCAGATAAAGAAATTTTATAACTTTCACTATTTTTCGATTTTTGAACTTTTGATATTAATAATCTTATTTTTTCTATAAACTCTATTCCGTATACTTCTATTGCTTCTCTCAATGTAGATGGTATAAAGTCGTCATCATCAAAATCTTTTATAATATCTATAATATTCCAAACTTTTTCTTCTTTTTTTACTTTAACACCGTATAATTCAACATTTTTATATTTAAAAGATAAAAATTTCATCAGTTTCTCCTAACAATTTTTAATTAAGAATGCATTTATTTTTAGTAAATTATATCATATATAAAATATTTATTCTATAAATTTTTTAATAGTAAATATTAATAACAACAAAAATTATATTAACAATTTTATCCTATGGAATCTTTCATTTGAAATGAAATAAGTCTATTTAATTCTACAGCATATTCCATAGGTAATTTTTTAGAAAATGGCTCTATAAAGCCCATAACAATCATTTCTGTAGCTTTTATTTTATTTATACCTCTACTCATTAAATAAAATAACTGTTCTTCAGAAATTTTTGAAACTGTAGCTTCGTGTTCTAATGAAATATTAGGATTTTTTATATCATTATATGGTATGGTATCTGATGTTGATAATTCGTCTAATATTATTGTATCGCACTCAATGTTAGATCTTGAACCATCAGAATTTTCTCCAAATTTTATCCATCCTCTGTAATTAACCTTACCTCCACGTCTAGACATAGATTTAGATATAACTGTAGATGAAGTATTAGGTGCTAAATGAATCATTTTACATCCTGCATCCAAAAATTGATTTTCACTAGCTAATGCAATAGAAAGAGTACTACCTCTAGCACCTTTACCCATAAGTACACAAGATGGATATTTCATGGTTAATTTTGATCCTAAATTCCCATCTATCCATTCCATATTTCCATTTTCTTCTACAATAGCCCTTTTTGTTACTAAATTATAAACGTTTGTCGACCAGTTTTGTATTGTAGTATATCGAAATCTAGAATTTTTTTTAATAAATATTTCTACAACAGCAGCGTGTAAAGAACTTGCTGAATATGTAGGAGCTGTACACCCTTCCACATAATTAATTGATGAATTTTCATCAATTATTATTAATGTTCTCTCAAATTGTCCCATTTTTTCAGAGTTAATTCTGAAATAGGCTTGTAAAGGTGATTCTATTGATACATTTGGAGGACAATAAATAAAAGATCCTCCAGACCAAACAGCAGAATTTAATGCAGAAAATTTGTTATCTGATGATTTTACTGATTTTGAAAAATATTTTCTGAAAATTTCTTCATGATTTTTTAATGCTGTGTCTGTATCTTCAAAAATTATTCCGAGATCTTCAAATTTTTTTTTCATGTTATGATAAACTACCTCTGATTCATATTGTGCAGATACACCAGCTAAATATTTTTTTTCAGCATCTGGTATACCTAATTTTTCAAATGTATTTTTTATTTCATAAGGCACTTCATCCCAATTTTTTTCTGTTTTTTTTGAAGATTTAACATAATATGTTAAATCTTCAAAATTAAGTTCTGATAAATCTCCTCCCCATGTAGGCATAGGAATTGAATAAAATTCTTCTAATGCATTTAATCTATATTCCAACATCCATTTAGGTTCTTTTTTTCTAATAGATATGGTTTTTACTATATCTCTAGTAAGTCCTCTATTAGTTTTAAAAATGGAAATATCTGCATCTGAGAAACCATATTTATATTCTGAGAACATTGATTCATTTTTATTCAACTTTATTTTCCTCCTCATCTAATATTTTTTCTACTATTTTCCAACTTAACACTGCACATTTAACTCTAGCTGGGAGTTTAGAGATATTTTTTAAAACTATAGCATCATTTAATATATTTTCATCATAATTTTTACCCATTATCATATTAAGAAAATTTTTTATTTTTATTTTTGCTTCTCTTATAGATAAATTTCTCAATTCATCAGTTAATATTGACGATGAAGCTAGAGAAATAGAACATCCTTCCCCTAAAAATGAAATATTTTTTATTTTAGAATCAATTATTTTTAAATAAACAGTTATTCTGTCGCCACAACTAGGATTTAACATCTCTAATTCATGATTATAATCTTTTATTTTTAGAAAATTATGAGGATTTGAACTATGGTCTAATATAACTTGTTTATAAATTTCTCTCATATTATCAAAATTCATTTTTAAAAAACTCCCTTATATCTTTTAATGTTTCAATAAATATATCTATTTCTTCGATTGTGTTATAAAAGTACAAACTAACTCTAACTACAGAAGAAACATTAAGTCTACATAATAAAGGTTGAGTACATTGATGTCCTGCTCTTACGCATATACCTTTAGCATCTAAAAATGATGCAAGATCATGAGGATGAATATTTTTTAAATTGAATGAAATTAATGAAACTTTTTTATTTACATCTCTTGTTCCGTAAATTTCTAAGTCTTTTATTGTTTCTAATTTTTTCAATAAATAGTTGGTCAAATATTTAGTGTATTTTTCAATATTATCAATGCCTATATTATTAATATAATTTATTGCAGCCATAAGTGATACTGCTTGTTCTAAAAGAGGAGTTCCTGCTTCGTATTTATAAGGTATTGGAGCCCACGATGATTTAAAATCATTAACTGTTTTTATCATTCCACCTCCATATTTTGCAGGAGATAAATTATCTAGGATATTTTTTTTACCGTATAAAACTCCTATTCCAGTTGATGCTAAAAGTTTATGACCAGAAAAAACAAGAAAATCGCAATTAATTTTTTGGACATCAATTTTAAAATGAGGAACAGCTTGAGCAGCGTCAACTATAAAATATATATTTTTTTCACTTAGTTGATTTCCTATTTTTTCAATTGGGTTAATTGTTCCTAAAACGTTAGAGGCATAAGTTAATGAAATTATTTTTGTGTTAGAGTTTATAATTTTTTTTAATTTTTTTATACTTATTTCATGGTTATTATCTACTTCTAATATTCTCAATTTAGCCTTTTTCCTTTTTGCTAATTGTTGCCAAGGAATAAAATTTGAGTGATGTTCTATAGAACTTACTATAATTTCATCATTTTCTTCTATTTTTTCTTCTAACATTCTTGATAAAATATTTATTGATTCTGTTGTACCACTTGTATATATTATTTCTTCAGAATGTTTTGCATTTATAAATTTTTTAACAATATCTTTGCTTTCAGAATATAAATTTTCTGATTCATTTCCTAATGTGTATACAGATCTGTGGATATTGGAATTATAATTTTCATAATAATTAACAATAGAATTTATTACTGCATTAGGTTTTTGTGTTGTAGCAGCATTATCAAAAAAAATTATTTTATTGTTATTAATTTTTCTTTTTAAAATCGGGAAATCTTCCCTTATATTGTCAATATTCATTTAAAACTCACTTTTCCTTATTATTTTTTTTATATTTTCAATAATATATTCTTTTATTTCTTTATTTTTTATTTTATGAATTATTTCAAAAATAAATCCTGATGACAGTAAAAAGTTGGCATCTTTCGTTGATATTCCTCTACTATTTAAGTAATAAATTTGTTCTTCATTTATTTTTCCTATTGAGGCTCCATGGCCTGCTTTAACATCGTTTTCATCAATCAAAAGTATAGGATTTGTTTTTGCTTTAGCATTTTTAGAAAGTGACATCAATTTTAAGCTTTGAAAAGATTTTGAATCATGTGCTCCCTTAATTATTATACCTACTCCATTAAATGTAATATCAGAATATTCTAGCAAAATTCCTCTTTGTAGTATATTTCCACTTGTTTTTTCTCCAATATTTGTCAATTCAGTATTAAAATAATGTTGTTTATTTTTTGCACCTATTGTGACAACATTAATATTAGAAGTAGAATTTTTTTCTTTTATTTTTGTATCATTATCATAATATATATTAGATTCATCTATAGCTACTATATTCCAATCTATTGTAGAGTTAGTTAAGGTTTTACCAAAATGAGAAATATAACCATATTCCTTATTTTTTATGTTACTAACAGAATCATATAGCAAATGAGAATTTTCTTCGGTTATTGCTTCTGTTATTATATTGAATGGTTTATCAGAAAAAGATGATATATAATTTTCAATAAAATTTAATTTTGAATTTTTATTTAATTTTAAAAATACATGATTATATAAAGAAAAATTGTCTTCAATAAAGACATAATATTTCATTGGAATATCTATCTCACAATTTTCTAAAACTTCTATATATATTCCTGAATTTATAAAAATATAATGCAAATATTTATATATATCATTTAATAATGAAATTTCAGAAAAATTTTTTATTTTTTTTTCATTTAAAGATTGAAAAATATTCTTAATAATTATTTTATCCTTATATTTTTCTGGTATGTTGAAATATTCTATTTTATTATTTTTTTGTATAATAACAAGATCATCATTATTAAAGGAAAATAATTTTTTATAATCTTTTTTTGAACATTTATCATATACAAAATTTTTTATATTGAAATCTAATTTTAAATTTTTAGTTTTTTTATCCTCAAATGAAATATTTCTGGAATTAAAGTTATTTTTTAATTTTTTCCTAAAATTATAATATTCAACAGATTCATTAGTGTTTTTAGCTATTAAATAAAGCTCATCATTTGAAATATTTATATATTTTTCTTTCATATCTACCCTTTCTTATTTATTTCGTTTTCAACCAATCATATCCTTCTTTTTCCAATTTTAATGCAAGTTCAGGTCCTCCAGATTTTACTATTTTGCCATCCATTAACACATGAACATAATCTGGTTTAATATAATTAAGCAATCTTTGATAATGTGTAATAATTAAAAATGCAGTATCTTCTTCGTCTTTCATTTTATTAACACCTTTAGATACAATTTTAAGTGCATCAATATCCAATCCTGAATCTATTTCATCTAAAATTGAAAATTTAGGTTTTATCATCATCATTTGAAGGATTTCATTTCTTTTTTTTTCGCCTCCAGAAAATCCTTCATTTACGTATCTTTGTGACATCTTCAAATTCATTTCTAAAAATTTCATAGTTTCATCTAATTTTTTAACATATGATAATAAAGGTATATTTACTTTGTTTTTAGAATTTATTGCTGTTTTTATCAACTCTGAATTTGTGATACCTGGAATTTCTGAAGGATATTGCATAGCTAAAAATAATCCCTCTCTTGCTCTTTCATCAACTGTCATATCTAAAATTTCTTTATCATCTAATTTTATATTTCCTTTTAAAATATTATATTTAGGATCTCCCATGATTGCAGATGCTAACGTTGACTTACCTGCACCATTTGGTCCCATAATAGCGTGAATTTCACCTGAGTTTATTTTTAAATTTAAATCATTTAATATTTTTTTATTGTTAATAGAAACATTTAAATTAGTTATATTAAGTGTAGACATAAATTCCTCCTTCTATATTAACAATTATATCATGATATTTATTTTTTATCATTAAAAGTCGCCCACAATTTAAAGAAAGTTCATAGTTTATGAAAAACCTATATAACAAGATTTTTTTATTTTTTATAAAAACAAATATAAAAAAATCAACAACAAAACAAGTATATTTTTGTTGTTGATTTTTCTTTTTTTATTTTTTAAATTTTAAGCTAGTTTTCTCTCTAAATCGTTTATCAACGATTATATCGTACAATTTTTTTAAAAAAATAATTTGTTAATAATTATATTGTATAATTATTTTTATTTATTTTCTTATTTATTTGACAATTCGAACGTATCTTTTGCTATCATTAATTCTTCATCTGTAGGAATAACAAATGCTTTTACTTTTGATGTAGGTTTTGTTATTTCTGCAATTTTTCCTCTCACATCATTAGCTTTTTTATCAAATTCAATTCCTAAAAATGAAAGATCTTCTAGTACTTCTTCACGTACCCAAGAAGCATTTTCACCTACTCCTGCTGTAAACACAATAACATCTACACCATTCATTAGTGCCGCATATGATCCTATATATTCTTTAATTCTAGTTAAATAAACATCTATTGCTTCTGTTGATCTTGAATCTTTATATCTCAAGTCTTCAACATCTCTTAGGTCTGAAGAAACACATGAAAGTCCTTTTAATCCTGATTCTTTATTAAATATATGTATTATTTCATCTAGAGATAATCCTGTTTTAAGAGAAATGTATGGGATAGTAGCTGGATCTATATCCCCTGTTCTAGTTCCCATAACAAGTCCAGAAAGTGGTGTGAATCCCATAGATGTATCTAATGATTTTCCATCTTTTATAGCACAAACAGATGCCCCATTACCTATATGACATGAAATAATTTTTAAATCTTTTTTATTTCCTAAAATTTTTGTAACAGCCTTAGCTATATATCTATGACTAGTACCGTGTGCTCCATACTTTCTAACCCCATATTTTTCGTATAATTCTCTAGGAATTGCATACATATATGTAGATTTTGGCATTGATTGATGGAAAGCAGTATCAAAAGTTAAAACATTTGGCACTCCCGGTAAAGCTTTTTGAAAAGCTTTTACTCCCATTATATTAGCAGGATTATGTAATGGAGCTAAATCTTCAATTGAGTCAAGTTTTTTTAACACTTCATCCGTAACTAAAACAGATGAATCATAAAATTCACCACCATGTACAACTCTATGTCCTACACCTTCTATTTCATTTGTATTTTCTACTATTTTAAGTTCTGTTAATTTTTTTAATAATCTATCTATTGCAAAATTATGATTTGGAATATCTAATTCTTCTTTTATTTTTTTGTCACCAAATTTAATTGTAAATATACCGTTATCTATTCCAATTCTTTCTACTAATCCTTTTGCAATTACTTTTTCTTCAGGCATTTCAAATAATTGAAATTTTAACGATGAACTACCTGAATTAATAGCTAATATCTTTGTCATAATATATCTCCTTGTTTTTTTGTCTTTTTTTATTATCTCACTTATTTACAATAAATTCAATAAAAAATAATATAAGATTTAATAATTTTTCAGACTGATTTTTTTGACAAAACTTTTTTCAATTCTTTCGTTATTTTTAATGGAATTCCTATACTAACTAATTTTTCATCTGTTGTATTTAATATGCTTTCTATGCTAGAAAAATTATCATATAAAATTTTTTTTCTTTTTATACCTATACCTTTTATATTGTCAAATACAGAATTATACATAGATTTATTTCTAATATTTCTATGATAAGAAATAGCAAATCTATGAACTTCTTCTTGTATATTTTCTAAAAATAAAAATTCTTCTAAATTTTTTTTAATTTTTATTTTTTCAAATTCATCAGTTATAATATGGTCGGTTTTGTGTTTTTTATTTTTTACTAATCCTATTATTTTTATATTTAATTTTAGTTTTTTGTGAATTACTTCTATAGCTCCTTTAACATGCTGAATTCCTCCATCAACAATAATAAGATCTGGTAAATTAAATTCTTTTTTTCTATATTCTTTATATAAAACATTTTTTAATGTAAAAACATCATCTATGTAATTATTTTGTATCCTATATTTTTTATATCCATTTTTATTTTTTTCACCATCTATATAATTAACTTTTGCTGAAACAGCATTTTGACCTAAAATGTTCGAATTATCAAACATATCTATACTCTTTGCATATCCAATATTTAAAATATTAGATACTTTTTCTACAATTTTTTTATTTTTTTTATGTTTTTCTTGTATTTTTATTAAATTATTTTCTAAAAATTTTTTAGAATTTATTTCTATATTTTTTATTATTTTTTTATTTGTGCCTCTCTTAGGAGAAATAATTTCTGTTTTTAATATATCTTCTAAAAATTTATTATTTACGCCTTTTATATATATTTTTTTGGGTTTTTTATTCTTTGTATAATATTGTACTAAATATAAATATATTAACTCTTTATAATCATCATAGACATCAAAATATTCTACTTTTCTTTCTATTATACTTCCAAATCTGTATAAAAAAATTTGAATACATATATAATGTTCATTTAAATAATAGCCCACATAATCTCTATCTTCTTTAGTTTTCAAATAAATTGTTTGATTTTCTAAAGATATATTAATTAATTTTATCAATTCATAATTTCTCTGGGCTTCTTCAAAATTTAATTTTTTAACATTATTTTTAATTTTTTCATTTAATATTTTTAGAACACTTTCTTTGTTGCCGTTTAAAAATTTTTCTATTTTTTTTATATTTAAATTATATTCTTCTCTAGATATATTTTTAGCACAAGGGCCTATACATTCGTTAATTTGGTAGTATAAGCAAGGTCTTTTAGCTATAGGATTACATCGCCTTAAAGGAAATAATTTATATATAATATCTTTCAATATATTAGCAGAATTATTATTTTGATATGGACCAAAATACAAATTTTTTGAATTATAATTAAACTTTTTAGAAATGATAACCCTTGGATTATCTTCATTAGTTATAACTATATAGGGTAATCTCTTGTCATCTTTTAATTTTATATTATAATATGGTTTATATTTTTTTATTAATTTATTTTCTAAAAATAAAGCTTCTTTTTCTGATGAGACAACTATATATTGAATATCTTTTATATTTTCTACAAGTTTTTTAGTTTTTACATTAACATTATCATTAAAATAAGAATAGATACGTTTTTTTATGTTTTTTGCTTTTCCTATATATATGATTTTATTATTTTGATCTAAATATAAATAACATCCAGGATTATTTGGTAGTATTTTTATTTTATTTTTTAATATATCATTCATTTTTAATCCTCATAAAAAAAGATAAAGCATTACTCTTTATCTTTTTAACAATATTATTTTGCTACTACAACAGTTATAGTAGAACCTTTTTTTAGCATTCCTGTATTAGGATTTTGTGAAATTACAATATTTTTTGAATAATTTGAGTTCTTTTCATAAGAAATTGATAAGTTAATATTATTATCATGTGCCCAATCTTTTATTAATTTAAAATCTTGATTAGAAAAATTTTTAACATTAACTGAAGATTTATTTGGATCTTCTCCTTTTGATAAAGTTACTGTGACACTGTCCCCTTTTTTTATCTTAGAATTTTTTTCAGGATTTTGGTCAATTATTTGATTTTGTTTATATTCTGAATTATATTCACTGCTTCCAACTTTAATTTGAATACCTAGTTTTTCAGCAATTACATAGGCATCATTCAAATCTTTTCCTACAAAATTAGGAACTGATATTGCTTTAGATCCTGTAGATATTTTTATTATCAGATTTGTTTTTTTAGGAGTAACTTTTTCTCCTGCATCTATACTTTGATGCATGACTTTTCCTTCTTCGTATTCATCAGATTCAGATTTTTCAAACGTAACATTTTTGAACCCGATATCCTCGACTGATTTTTTTACCTGTTCCTCTGTCATACCTACATAATTCGGCATAGAAATTGTATTTCTTCCCGATGAAACTTTTACATTAATTTCTGTCCCTTTTTTAACTTTTTTACCAGCCGCTGGATCACTACTTATAATTTCATTTTCATCCACATCATCACTAGGTGTCTCTGTTACCTCTCCTAATTTCAAATCTAATTTTTTAAGTTTTTTTTCAGCTTCTTCTACTGTCATATTTTTCAAATCTGGAACTAATATATTAGATTTCAAATAATAATTATATGAAAAATAACTTAATATAGCAATTAATAAAAGTATTATTATAGATAATGAAACTTTTGCTTTTTTAGAAAGCCGTTTTTTATTTGCATTTTTATTTTTTTTAATATTATCATTTTCATTTTGTTTTCTTAATAGATTTTGATTATCCTCATCATCTAAATTCATATTTTTAATGGAAGTTTTTTCATATGAATCACTATCATTTTCTAAACTATCAAAACCAAAATATGAATTTTCATTTATTCTATCTGCATTTAAACAAGTTTCTAAATCATTTTTTAATTCTTTACTACTAATATATCTTTCATTTGGATTTTTCATTGTAGCTTTTTTTATTATATTTTTTACACTTTGAGGAACATCGTTTCTATATTTACTTATTTCTGGTAATGGTTCTCTTAAATGTTTTAATGCTATAGCTACAGGAGACTCACCTTTAAATGGTATTCTACCTGTTATTAGTTCAAACATCAAAATCCCGAATGAATAAATATCACTCTGTGCTGTAGCAACATTTCCCCTAGCTTGTTCAGGAGATAAATAATATACTGTTCCTAACATTTGATTAGTTTGAGTTAAAGTAGTATCTCCATAAGCTCTAGATATCCCAAAATCTGTTATTTTGCAAGTCAAATCCTTTGTCATTAATATATTTTGAGGTTTAATATCTCTATGAATTATTCCATTTTTATGTGCTTCTGATAAACCACTAGCTATTTGTGTCATTATATTTATTGCCTTTTCAATAGGAATATTCGGATTTTCTGACATATAATCTTTTAATGTTTGACCCTCTACGTATTCTAATATTAAATAGTAGAAATTACCTTCATTTTGCACATCATATATTGATACAATATTTTTATGATATAAAGAAGTTACCGCATTCGCCTCTCTATTAAATCTTTTTATAGCTTCTTCATCATCAGAATTAATATTAAATGTTTTTACAGCTACTTTTCTATTTAAAATTATATCTTCTGCTAACCAAACGGTAGCCATCCCTCCCGTTCCAAGATGGGAAATTATTTTATATCTATTGCATATTAATTTATTTAACACCTTCTACACCTCTTAAAAATTTAAATAAAGAAATAGAAATATTATCTACTCCTCCTTTTTCATTTGCCAATTTTATAAGTTTTTCAACCGCTATCTTTAATTCATTTTTGTATATTATATCTACAATTTCTTTCTTTGATAACATAGTAGTTAAACCATCAGAACAATTTATTATATATTCAAATCTATCTATTTCATTTTTGTAATGAATTTTTATATTTTCTGAAACTCCTAAAGCTTGAGTCAAAAAATGTTTTTTAGGGTGTTTACTTGCTTCATATTCAGTAATTGCTCCAGCATTTAAAAGTACTCCTACAAAAGAATCATCACTACTTAAAAGTTCAATATTTCTATCAACTATTCCAAAAGACAAACTATCTCCTACATTTGCTGTAAATATTTTTTTGTCATATATTACAGTTATTAAAATAGTAGTACCCATTTGTATATTACTTTTAATTGACTTATCTAATATCTCATCATTAAAATGGTTTATTTTTTCTAAAACCCAAGTTTTCATATTTTCATAGCTAGAAAATTTAGTATTTACCCATAATTTTGATAACTTTTTTGTAATATAATTGCTTGAAAAAAGTGAATTATCATGGCTACTAACACCATCACATATTACACTTAAAATATATCCTTGACTATTTTTTTTTACAATAATAGCATCCTCATTTTTTTGTTTTTTCAAACCTATATTATTACTATAAAAATATGCTACTGACATTTTCACCACCACCAATAATTTCTTTTTTTCTTTCTTTAGCTCTTAATTGACCGCATGCTGCATCAATGTCATCACCTTGTGTTCTTCTTATCGTAACATTAACATTATTTTTTTTCAAGATATTTTTAAATTTTAGAATATTTTCTTTAGTAGTTCGAACATAACCTCTCTCTGGAACATAATTTATAGGAATTAAATTGACATGACAATTCAATCCTTTAATTAATTTTGCTAAAAGATAAGCATGTTCGGGCTTATCATTTACTCTTCCCATTAAACCATATTCAAATGTTATTCTTCTATTTGTAACTTTTTGATAATATTTTATTGCTGTCATTAATTTTTCAATACTATACGCCTTATTTATCGGCATAATTTTACTTCTTATTTCATCATTAGGTGCATGGAGCGATATTGCAAAATTTATTTGTGTATTTTCATTTGCAAATTCATATATTTTAGGGACAATTCCTGAAGTTGAAACAGTTATATGTCTTGCTCCTATATTAAATGAAAAAGGAGAATTAATTATTCTAATAAAATCCATCATTTCAGTATAATTTTCAAAAGGTTCTCCTATTCCCATAATAACTACACTAGATATTTTTTCATGAGTCTTATCAAGTTCTTGTTGTACCTTTAACACTTGAGAAACAATTTCTCCTGCTTCCAAATTTCTTTTAAGGCCCCCTAAGGACGAAGCACAAAAAGTACAACCAATTCTGCATCCTATTTGAGTTGTTACACATAGAGAATTACCATATTTATTTTTCATAAGAACACTCTCTATAGTATATTTATCTTGAAGTTGAAATAAAAATTTTATAGTCCCATCTCTTGAGGTTTGTTTTACAAGTGTCTTAAGCGTTGTAATTGTAAAATCTTCTTTTAGCTTTAAAATTAAGTTTTTTGGTATATTTGTTATATTATCAAAATTTTTAATTTTTTTATTATAAAGAAAATCAAATATTTGTTTTGCTCTATATTTTTTTTCTCCAATAGACAAAATATATTCTTCAAGTTGATCTATTCTTAGAGA
This sequence comes from Gemelliphila asaccharolytica, assembly GCF_001553005.1. Taxonomy (GTDB): domain Bacteria; phylum Bacillota; class Bacilli; order Staphylococcales; family Gemellaceae; genus Gemelliphila; species Gemelliphila asaccharolytica. The sequence goes on from NZ_KQ959861.1 coordinate 107,720, forward strand.
ATATATAGACATCTTATCAAAATTTTTAATCCAATGATTTTTATTATATTTTTTGAACTCTGAAAGCTTCATTATACTCCTTTTTTTCTTAATTTACATATGAAAAATCCATCACATTCATACTCATCTGGAAGAATTTTAATCATTCCTTTTTTATATTCTTTTATTATACTATTATCTATTGAAATTTTTTCTAATACAAAATTATTATTTTTTTTCAAAAACTTTTTAATATTATCTTCATTTTCTTTGTTATCTATAGTGCATGTTGAATAAATTAAAATACCATTTTCTTTCAAATATTTTTTTGAATTTTCTAAGATGCTTAACTGTGTTTTTCTTATTTGATTTATGTAGTTAGTGTTTATTTTATATTTTATTTCAGGTTTATTTTTTATAACTCCTATTCCAGAACAAGGAACATCACAAATAATAATGTCAAATTTTTCTTTGTACTCATCTTTGTAAATAGTAGCATCTTGTTTAAAAACTTTGATATTTTTAATATCTAATTTTTTGGCATTATCCTCTATTAAACTTATTTTATGTTCATGCTTATCGCATGAGTAGACTATAGAATTAGGATAAAGTGTTGCAATATGTAATGATTTACCCCCAGGAGCAGCACAAGTATCCAATATTTTATAATTTATTTTTTTATTTTCTCCTATAGAATGAGCTACTAATGAACTTGACTCTCCCTGAAATATGTAATTTCCTAAGTTGAATTTTTCATCATTACTTATTATATTTTTTAATAAAAGGTTATCGGGAGATATATTGCTATGTACAGCTTCTATTTTTTTATTTTCAAAATACTGTTTTAATTCTTTAACATTGTTTTTAATTAAATTAACTCTTATAGAATTTTTACTTTTATTGTTAAATGATAAAATAATTTTTCTAGTTTTTTCTGTGCCATATTCTTTTTTTAAAATATAAAATAAATCTTTAGGACAGGAATTTTCTATCATGAATTTTTCTTCATCATTTTTAAAATTAATATTATTAGCATTAAAATTTTTTATTATATTTCTTAAAAGTGCGTTAACAAATGAACTGGAAAATTTACCGTCTATTTCTTTAGAAATTATAACAGCTTCATTTACAATAGCATAATTAGGTGTTCTATTCATAAACAATATTTGATATAAAGACATTAATAATATAACTTTTATTTTATTTTTAGTTTTTGATTTAGAAAAACATTTTATTATGTACTCTAAATACAATTTATTTTTTATAGTACCATACACTACTTCTGTTATAAATTTTTTATCTTTAATATCTATAATATTATTTTTTTTATAAAAATTATTTAATGTTATATTACTAAAAGCATCATCGGAAAATATTTTTAATAAAATTTCATAAATATAAAATCTTGTACGGTTCTTAATCATTATTTTCTCCAAGAATAATTCCTTCATAATTTCTACTATTAATAAAATTATTTATGCACATTCTTTTTTTACCAGATATCTGTACTTCTTTAAGTTTTAATGTTGTATTTTCTCCACATTTTACTAATAAATATTGTTTATTTTGTTGTATTATAGTCCCTGGTTTTACATTACTATAATCTATTTCTCCAATTATTGATTTATATATTTTAAATATTTTGTTATTCAAATAAGTGTATGCTCCTGGAACAGAATCTAATGATCTTATTTTGTTAAATATTATCCTAGAATTATCATTCCAATCTATTTTTTCATCATGTCTAGTTATGTTATAAGCAAAGCACACTTCATTTTCATTTTGTTTAATTGGATTTATAGTATTATTAAAAATTTTAGGTAATGTGTCCTTTAGTAAATTTTTTCCCAAATTAGATAATTTTTCATATAATGAATCATAGTTCATATCATCAGTAATTTCAATTTCTTTTTGTTCTATTATATCTCCTGCATCTAATTTGTTTATCATATACATTATAGTAATACCTGTTTTTTTATAATCATTCATGAGTGCATATTGAATTGGAGCTCCCCCTCTTAACATAGGTAATAATGAGGCATGAACATTAATAGCTTTATATTTTGGAATATTTAATATACTATCAGGAACTATCTGTCCATATGCAGCCGTAATTATTATATCTGGATTTATTTTTTTTACTTCATCTAATACTTTAGAATCAGAGTATATTTTAACTGGCTGAATTACTTTTATATTGTACTTTTCTGCTAAAATTTTAATAGGAGATGGAGTTAATATTTTTTTTCTTCCTACTTTTTTATCTGGTTGAGTTATTACAAGTTCAACATTATAATTTTTTATTAACATCTCCAAAATTGGAACAGAAAAATTAGGCGTACCCATAAATATTATTTTTTTATTTTTCATATAATTCTCCTTATAATAGACAAATAATAAAATCTTTAAAAAAACTAGAGTAAACTCTAGTTTTTTATTATTTTTCTTTATTTAAATTTCTTGCTATCTTGTCTAATTCATTTATTTTTAAAAATTCTTGACTAATTAATTTTGAATTTTTTAATGATATAGCTTTTTCCGATTTATTTTTTAATATTTCAGAATATTTTTTTATTGTATCTATATCGGTGTTATTCAAATAAATATCTTTATTTTTAATATTTTCAAAATCATTGATACTTTGTAATAATATATTATAATTTTGATTTAGAATTTCTATAACATTTTCACTTATTAAATTTTTATCTAAATCTACTTCTATTTTCCCAATTATATCATTAAATTTTATAATATTTTCTGCTATATTTTTTAATTTTTGATTTATATATTCAGATGAATAAGTGTACGAAACTATATTTGAAACTATTTTACTATCTTTATTATCAAGAATAAAATTATTATTATTTTTATAACTAAATTTTATTTTATTAGATATATTTAATATTTTATCATCTTTAAATGCTTCTAAGCCATAGTTTTTTTTAAATTGATAATTTGATAAACTTGTCTTAAATTCATCTTCTGATATAACTTCATCATTAATGTGAAAAATTAATAATTTTTCATTTGAATTGTAGTCTATTTTTTCCAAATGAGTGATATTAGAATTTTTAAATATATCATTTATATATTCTTGATTTACGATTTCAGAGGGTTTATTGCCACATGAACAAAGAGTTAATATTAAAAATAACATAGATATTAATATATATATTTTTTTTATCATAGTATTTTAAAAAAGTTCTGGATGTTTTACTATATTTAAATTTTCATCAATGTCAAACACTAATGGTTTACCTGTAGGTATGTTTAATTTTAATATTTGTTCATCTGATATATTTAACAGATATTTTATTAATGCTCTCAAACTGTTACCATGAGCTGAAATTAAAACATTTTTCCCTTCTTTAATATCATTAGATATTACTTTTTTCCAATAAGGTAGTACTCTATCTATAGTTAGTTTTAGGCTTTCTCCTCTAGGTATTTCATTTTTAGGGATTATTGAGTATCTTAACTCATTACCAGGATAATATACACTATTTTCATCAACTAGAGGGGGAGTTATATCGAAACTTCTTCTCCAAAGTAATACTTGTTCATCACCATATTTTTCTGCTGTTTCTTTTTTATTTAATCCTTGCAAAGCTCCATAATGTCTTTCATTTAATCTCCAACTTTTTAATACTGGTATCCATAATTGATCCATTTCCTCTAATACAATATTTAATGTTTTTATTGCTCTTTTTTGAAATGAAGTATATGCCACATCAAATATTATATTTAAATCTTTTAAAATTTCTCCCGCCTTTTGTGCTTCATTTTTTCCTTTTTCAGTTATGTCGACGTCTACCCAACCTGTAAATTTATTCTCTAGATTCCATTGACTTTCTCCATGTCTTGTTAAAACTAATTTCATTTTTTCTCCTTTTCTTAACTAAAAGTATTTAAAATATAGATAATTGGTATATTTCTAAAATTGATAAATAAAATAAATATCCTATGATTATTGATAAAATCATATATAAAAAGAATATTTCCCTATTTGAATTTTTTTTAAATATTTTTTGAAAATCTATTTTAATAATTATTTTATTTACTAAAATAATAATAACAAATAATAAAAACAACTTTATTACTTTCATATTATACTCCTAAAACATATCAAACCATCCTTTTTTCTTAAAGAACCATAACATTCCAGCGGCGATAAGAAACATAACAATCCAAAGAACAAAATATCCATACTCTGTTTGAAGTTCTGGCATATATGAAAAATTCATTCCATAAACTCCAGCTAGGAAAGTTAAAGGTAGGAATATAGTAGATATAACTGTTAGTGTCATCATTATGTTATTAGATTTAAATGAGTTATACGTCATATAGTTTTCTCTTATATCACTAGCTAATTCTCTGCTAGCTTCAATAATTTCAGTTTGTTGAACTAATTCGTCATATACATCATGAAAATATTTTCTATCGTTATCTGTCATATCAACTCTTCTAGAAACTAAAAATCTATGAATTAACTCTCTCATAGGAAGTAATCCTCTTCTTAATTTTAAAAGATCACTTCTTAAATCAAAAACTTCGTTCATGATTTTACTACCTTTTGTATGTGCATCATTTTCTTCTAGTTCATCTAATCTATTTTCTATTTTAGAAATTAAAGGAATATATCCTTCAACTATTTCTGATATTAACATATGCATAACATGCATTGGGGAATATTCATCACCTTTATACAAAACTTTAGAAATAACTTTACTTAAAAATCTTATATGAGTTAAATGAATTGTTACTATATAATTTTTTCCAATAAACATATTTATAGTTTCATATTCAGAATCAATATTTTTTAAAATATGCGATACCAAAAAAATCTGTTGTCTTGTTATTTCAATTTTTGGTCTTTCTAATAATGTAAGACAATCCTCAATTAGTAATTCATGAAACCTAAAAAACGTAGTAAGTAATTCTATTTCTTTTTTAGTAGGACAGTTAAAATCGACCCAATACCAAGAAATATTATCGTTTTTTACTTCTTCTAATGATAAATTTGTTAGCAAACCTCCTAGTTTATCAATAGCGATAATTTTTAACATAATATCTCCTCCAACAATATATTATAATAATAACATATAAAAAAAAATTAGTAAATTTATTTTAAAATATTTTTTAAGTAATACATTATAATTCCAGAACTTATGGCAACATTGAGACTTTCAGCCTTACCTTTCATATCTATTTTAATTTTATAATCAGATTTTTTTATAATATCTGGCTCTATACCATTTCCTTCATTTCCAAAAATAATAGCATATTTTTTACTTATTTTATCTAAATCACTTAGCTTTATAGAGCAGTTTAGAGCAGTTGAAATTATATCGAACTCCTTCATGTTTGATAATTGTTTTATTATATCTATATTTTCATAACAATCTATGTGAAAATTACTTCCTTGCATACTTCTTATAGCTTTTTGCGAATATAATGATGCACATCCTTTTCCTAATAAAACACAATCAAAGCCAAAAGCATCAGCGTTTCTGACAATAGTTCCTAAATTACCGGGATCTTGGATTCTATCTAAAATAATAATGTTTTTGTAATTATTTATTTCTAATTTCTTTTTTTTTATCTCACAAATAGCAAATATTCCCTGATTATGAATTGTTTCTGATAAACATTTTGCTATATTTTCAGTTATTATAGTTGTTTTATATTTAGAAAAATTATTTAGTCTTAAGTATTCATCACCTATCTTATCTGTTAAAAAAATTTCTTTTACTACATTAGATGCTAATGCTTCTTTCAATAAGTGAATTCCCTCTATCACAAATAAATTTTTCTTTTTTACTTGTTTGTTTTTTTTTAAATTTAAATATAGCTTAATTTTTTTATTTTCAATAGATGTTATCAAAACTTATCTCCTTTTTAAAAATTGAATTTATTAAATACATATGATACAATTACTTATACATTATATCATATGTATGGAGGCATTATGAATTATTTAATATTTTTAGCGATAGTTTTCTTATTTATTATAATATTTTTAGTATATAATTATTTTAAAATATCTAAAGCAGTAACAAAACTTAATTATGATGAATTTAAAAAAAATATAAGAAATGTACAATTAGTAGATGTTAGAGAAAAGGATGAATTTATGTATGCACATATAAATGGAGCAAGAAATATACCTATGTCTCAAATTAATTTTAAATGTATGTCTCTTTTAAAAGACAAACCTATTTACCTTTGTGATAAAAATGGAACATTATCACCAAGAGCGGCATTAACTCTTAGAAAAAATGGATATTCTGATATATATATGCTAAAAAATGGGTTACAAGATTGGAAAGAAAATTTAAAAACTAAAAAATAAATAGAAATAGTTATCTATCTTCTAAAATTATAAATTTTTAGAGGATAGTTTTTTTATCTAAAAATAACTTTAAAATAAAATATATACTAATATTAAATAATTTATATATATTTATTTTTTTCATAAATTTTTTTAAAAATTCTTATTATTAATGTAACTCTTATTTTTCTACCTACATAAGAAAAATTTTATGAATTATTATATGTAACTGTCCCTCAATTATAACCACATTATATGTTTTTACTTTTTTGTATTAAAAAATGGAAATTTTATATATTTAAAAAAATAAAAACTTAATAAATATAGAAGCAGGAAAAAACTACTTAAAAGGAATGTTGGATAGTTTGGTTAATATTAAGTTTAAATGCAATGTTAATATTTTCTGTTTTTAAAAAATGTAGATTTATAGTTTATTATTTGAAAGTAGTAAAAAAATATAAAAACTGTTCAATACATATTAGGATACTGATACATCAAAACAATCATTGATATGTGTATACGTTATAAAATTATAAAAATATAGGTGATAATTTACAAAATATATAAAAATAAAAAAACACATAAAAAAATAAAATATTAAAAGACTTCTTTGTATATAAAGAAGTCTTTTAATTATTTATGATGTTAATTTTTAGATAAATCTGATAATATATTTTCTATCTTTTGAGCATATTCATAAGTATTATCATATTCAAAAAATAATTCAGGAAATTTTCTAATTTTAATTTTTTTAGATACTTCTGTTTTAATAAATCCTTTTAACTTAGACAATGATTTTTTGACATTTTCTTTTTCTTTATCATTTCCATATATTGTATAATATACTTTAGCTTGAGAATAATCTGCTGTCATGTTAACATCTGTAATTGTAATAAAACCTAAATTATATGATTTTACTTTTGTTGATATTACAAATGATATTTCTTTTTTTATCTGTTCTGCTAATCTATTAGCTCTTAATTTTGACATTTTAAATTCCTTCTTATATTATTTTATTTTTTTGTTTCCTCCATTACGAATAATTCAAAAACATCTCCTTCTTTAATATCAGAATAGTTTTCAACTGTTATTCCACATTCATATCCATTTTGTACTTCTTTAACGTCATCTTTATATCTTTTTAATGTTCCAATTTTACCTTCAAATATTACAATGCTATCTCTTATTACCCTTAATTGAGCATTATGAAGTACCTTACCTTCTGTTACGTAAGAACCTGCAATTGTCCCAATTTTTGAAACTTTATATACCTGTCTTACTTCTGCTAAACCTAATATTTTTTCTTTAAATTCAGGTGCTAATAGTCCTTTCATGGCATTTTCTATCTCTTCTATAACTTTATAAATTATACTGTGCAATCTAACATCAATTTTTTCTTCTTGAATTTTTTGTTTTGCGTTAGCATCTGGTCTAACATTAAAACCTATAACAACAGCTTTAGATGCAGCCGCTAAGGTAACATCAGATTCATTTATTGCTCCTACACCTGTATGTATTATTCTTACATTAACTCCATCTACTTCGATTTTAGCCAGTGACATTGATAATGCCTCTACAGATCCTTGCACATCAGCTTTTAAAATTATATTTAAATCTTTTGCTTCCCCTTGTTTCATTTGTTCAAATAAACTATCAAGAGATAATGAAGCTTGCGATTCTCTTTGACTTTCTATATATTGTTGCTGTCTAGCTTCTCCTATTTGTCTTGCAGTTTTTTCATCACCAAAAACTACAAATCTATCTCCGGCATTAGGTACGTCTTGTAATCCTGTTATTTCTACAGGAGTTGATGGGAGTGCATTTTTTATTGATTTTCCTCTATCATTTATCATTGCTCTTACTCTACCAAATGTATTACCTACTACTATTGGATCAGATATTTTAAGAGTTCCATTTTGAACTAATAATGTAGCTACTGTTCCTCTTCCTTTGTCTAATCTAGCTTCTATTACAGTTCCTAATGCTAATCTGTTTGGATTTGCTTTTAATTCTTGCATATCAGATACTAATAGTACCATTTCTAACAGTTCATCGACTCCCTTATTTTGAAGTGCAGAAATTGGAACGAATATAGTTTCACCACCCCATGCTTCTGGAGTTAATCCATACTCTGCAAGTTCACCCATAACTTTTTCTGGATTTGCTTGTGGTTTATCTATTTTATTAACTGCTACTATAATAGGAACATTAGCTGCTTTAGCATGATTTATTGCTTCTATAGTTTGTGGCATAACTCCATCATCAGCTGCTACTACTAATATTGTAATATCAGTAATTTGTGCTCCTCTTGCTCTCATAGTTGTAAATGCTGCGTGTCCTGGTGTATCTAAAAATGTGATTTTTCTTCCGTTTAAATTTACTTGATATGCTCCAATATGTTGAGTTATACCACCTGACTCTTCAGATGTTACTTTTGTATGTCTTATATTGTCTAGTAAAGTAGTTTTACCATGATCTACATGACCCATAATTGTAACAATAGGAGCTCTTAACACTAAATCTTTTTCATCTTCTTCAACATCAAAATATATGTCTAAATCTTCTTTGTTGACTTCTAATTCTTTTTGAATTTCTTTTCCATATGCTATTGCAATAAGTTCTATTTGTTCAAAAGTTAATGTTTGATTTATATTAGCCATTATTTTTAATTCAACAAATAATTTTTTTATTAAGTCTGTTGAACTAATTTCAAATTTTTCAGCTAACTCTGCTACTGTCATTACTTCTTTTACTAATATTACATTTGAATTAATATTATCTTCAACAGAGGATACAATTGTTGCTGGTTGTTCTTTACTGTTTTTCTTTCTCTTATCTTTTTTTATTTTTTTCTTTTTATTAAGTTTAGGTTTTTTATTTTTTTTATCTACTATCTTTTTATTTTTTTCTTTATGATGTTCTTTTTTATTAAATATACCCTCTAAATATATAAATCCTTCTTCAGATAAATAAGACATATGTTTTCCTGCTTGTATATTAGCATCAACTAATATATTTATGATTTCTTTTGAAGATTTGCCTACTTTTTTAGCATACTCATATATTCTAATTTTTTCTACCATAAAATATTTCCTCCTTATTTATTTTTTATCATGTTGATAATTTTTTTAATAATTTTTTTGTTTGTTACTCCAATAGCTACTCTATTATCTTTTCCTATTGCTTTGCTTAATTCATTAATAGTAAAACAAGATATAGTATCAATATCATAATAATATGCTTTATTTATTAATTTTTTTTTTGTGTTTTTTCCACAGTCACTTGATACTATCAATAAATTTATATTTTTATTTTTTATATTTTTAATTAAATTTTCTTCTCCACTGACTATATTACCTGACTTTGCCATTAGCCCTATTAAATTAAGTACATCTTCCATTATTTCTTAGGTATTGACTTTCTATAAATTAATCTTATTATTTCATCATAAATAGGTTTTATTTTTTCTTCATTTTCTTCATAAAACTTTTCTAAAAATTTCATCTCTTGTGCTTTTCTTATAATTTCAAGATCAGCAATAACATATGCTCCTCTACCCGAAGCTTTTCCTGTAGAGTCTACTAATATTTCACCATCTTTATTTTTAACTATTCTTAATAAATCTCTTTTTAAATACATTTTATTTGTAATTATACATTTTCTCATAGGAAGTTTCTTTTTTTTCATATTATTCCTCTTGTTTTTTATTTGTTTTTATATCTATTTTCCATCCTGTTAGTCTTGCAGCTAATCTTACATTTTGTCCCTTTTTTCCGATTGCTAATGACAATTGTCCTTCATCAACATTTACTATAGCTGTCTTATCCTCTTCACATAGTTTTATATCTAAAACTTTTGCAGGAGATAATGAGTTGATTATAAATTTATCAACTTCTTTATTCCATGGTATTATATCTATTTTTTCTTCATTTATTTCACTTAAAATATTATTAACTCTTATACCTGATGTACCTACACATGCTCCTACAGGGTCAATATTCTTGTTTTCCGAATAAACCGCTATCTTAGTTCTTTCACCAGCTTCTCTAGATACAGATTTTATTTCTACAGTACCATCATAAATTTCTGGTACTTCTTTTTCAAATAACCTTTTTATAAAATCGGGGTGAGTTCTAGAAACGAGTACGTGTGGTTTAGATCCTTTTGTAGGATTATCTACTTTTACAACATATACTTCAATCGATGTTTGAGGAACATAGATTTCTCCTTTAACTTGATCTTTTTCTCCTAATATTGCCTCTATGTTTCCTAACTTGACATAGACATATCTAGAATCAACTCTATCTACATAACCAGATAAAATTTCTCCTTCATATTTTACATATTTATTATATAAAACTTCCTTTTCAGCTTCTCTTAATCTTTGAATTAAAGCTTGTTTGGCAGCTTGTGCTGCTACTCTACCAAAATTTTCTGGAATGTCCTCTTCTTCATATATATCGCCGACTTCATATGCTGGATTGACTTTTAGTGCATCTTCTAATGAAAATTCTATTCTATCATCGTATACTTCATTTACAACGTCTTTTCTTATTATGAATTTGTAATCTCCAGTATCTCTATCAAAATTAACTCTTACATTTTTAGAAGAATTATAATTTTTTTTATATGCAGATAATAATGCTAACTCTACTGCATCATATAAAATTTCTTTATCAATACCTTTTTCTTTTTCTATTAAATCAATTGCTTTAAGCAAATTCTTGCTCATTTTTCTTCTCCTTTAAATAATAATACTAAATAATTAAATTTTTATTGCTAATCTTATTTTCGAAATTTTTTTATATTCTATTTTTAAATCTTGCCATTTATTTTTATATTTATAATTTATTGTGACACCTATATCATTAACATTTTCTAAATATCCCAAAAATTCTTTAATTCCATTTATTTTTTCATATGTTTTTACTAATACATATTTTCCTTTTGATCTTTTTATTTCTTCTAAATTTCTCAATGTTCTTTCTGCACCTGGCGAACATATTTCTAGATAATATCTTTCTTTTATGAAATCTTCTTCATCTAATTTGCTAGCAACTTTCTCTGTTAACGATACACAATCATCTATTGTAATTCCACTATCTTTATCAATGTAAATTCTTAAAAAATTTTCTTCATTTTCCTTTGTATATTCTACATCATACAAATAATATGTTGTGTCTTTAATTATCTCATATGTCAACTTTTTTATTTTTTCTATTATTTCCATAATTTATTATTTTGCCCTTCTTTTCAAATAAAAAGAGCGGAGAATATAATTCACCACCCTTCGGTTAATATATTAATTATAATTAATATATTAACTTATTTTTTTATTTTTGTCAAATTATAGCATTTTATAAACATTAAAATTTAATAAATATACTTTTTATAATTGTTTATGATATATTTCATAAATCTTTCTTTTAGCCAAATCATATTTTGCTGATACTTCTTTTATTGCATAAGAAGTTTTATATCCTTCTTTTATTAAAATATCAATTTCTTTTATAATTAGTTCATTAGGAATTTCTTCTTTTTGAATTCTATGAGGTGAAATAATAAGCACAAATTCCCCTTTTTGTTTCAAAATTGAATCACTTATTAAATTTTTTATATTTGATACTGTATCTGTTATAATTTCTTCATGAATTTTAGTTAATTCTCTGCCTACACTTATTAATCTTTTTGAATCAATTTTCTCTATTTCTTCTATCAAATTTTTAATTCTATGAGGTGACTCATAAATTATGCTAGTTAGATTATTTTTTAATATTTTATTTATCATAATATTACGATCAGTTTTTTTTCTTGATAAAAAACCAAAAAAAGTAAAATTATATGACTCTATCCCACTTCCAACTAATGCTGTAAGAGCAGCGTTAGCTCCTGGAATAGGAACTACATTTATTCCATTTTCTTTACATTTTTTAACTAAAATATATCCGGGATCTGAAATACAAGGCATACCTGCGTCCGATACTAATGCTATGTTAGTTCCATTATTAAGTAATTTTATTATTTTTTCACTAATTTTATTTTCATTATACTTATGGTATGAAATTAATTTTTTATTCTTAATTTCATAATGATTAAGTACTTTTAATGTGTTACGAGTATCTTCACATGCAATTATATCAACTAAATTTAATATTTTTAATGCTCTTATTGTAATATCATCCAAATTGCCAATAGGTGTTGCTACTAGATATAACATTATAATTTATTTTCCTCATTTATTTTTTTTATTAACATATTTTTTTCACTTGTCATATTTAGAGTAATATATTTTATTTTTTGTTTTTTTGTATATTTTTTTAAAATAAATTCATTTTTTAAAGCTTCACTCTTTGTTTTAAATTCATCATAATAAACTAATTTGACAGGTGTCCTACCTCTTGTGTATTTACTTGCTTTTTTTAAATTATGTTTTAGTATTCTTAAATATAAATTATTAGTATATCCTATATAAAAAGTATTATCATTACATAATAAAATATATGTAAATTGTTTTTGATTACACAATATCATACACTCTTTTCATTTCTTCAGTATACGTTCCATTATCATTATAAATATACAATGGTTTATCAATTTTCACATCTTTACTATTAGAAATATTACCTTCTAATAAAATTATTTTAGAATTTTCCGACTCTTTTTTGCTATAGACAAATCTAATTCTTTTAATAGATATTTTATATTTTCTACATTTTTCTATTATTTCAATCATTCTATATGTTCTATGCACTAAGAAAAAACTACCATTCTGTTTCAAAAGATATTTTATACTTTTTAAAACATCATCTATATTACATAATATTTCATGTCTAGAAATATCATGATTTTCTTTTTTTCTAATTTTAGGCATAGATGACATAGTAAAATATGGCGGATTACATACTATATTATCAAAAGTTGAAGGATTAAAGATATTTTTTATATTCCTTAAATCTCCACATAATGGGGTAATATTTGATATTTTATTTATTTGTATATTTTTTTTTATTAAATCATTTAATTCTTCTTGTATTTCTAAAGTGTATATTTCAGAATTTGTTTTTCTACTCAATAATAAGGAAACAACTCCACTGCCTGCACACATATCTAAAATTTTCTTGTTAGACTTTTTTACAACTTTCGAGAAATATGCTAAAAGAAATGAATCTGTAGAAACAGAATAATGATTTTCCAATTGTATTATTTTTAAATCTTTTGATAAAAAATCTATCTTTTCTACTTTTAACATATTTATTTACCTTATCTCTATATTTGATTTACACATTTCAAACAAAAAAGAATCTAATACTAGTCTAGCATTAATATTATTTTCTAATTCATTTTTTGATTTCAATGCCAGTTCATATAGTTTATTTAAATATTGATTATTTTTAATATTGTTATATGTATATCTTAACAACATACTAAAAAACACAGAAATATCTTTTTTCACCTTTAATTTATCCATAACATAAAAAATAACAAAAAACTCAGTTGGTGAATATTTCTTCAAAAATTCTTCAAAAACTTCTTTAACAAATTCTTCTTCATTACTTATTGTACTTAATTCGTTATTATTAAAATATCCTACATTTAGAATCTGACATCTTGAAATTATTGTACTTATAACACTTTTAATTTTTGTAGTTGTTAAAAATATTAAAACATCTTTTGGAGGTTCTTCTAAAAATTTCAAAACAGCATTAGCTGCTTGAGATGTAATGTTTTCTATGTTTTTTATCCAATATACCTTTTTATTTAATAAAGGAGAAATAGAAAAATTAAATTTTAAATTTTCAATATCTTCCTTTTTTATAGTTCCTTCTGTCTCAAGGCAGTAAAAATTAATATAGTTTTTTACATTTATTTGATTACATATTTTGCAACTATTACAATAATTTATTCCACTAGGGCAAAAAATTTTTTTTGTAAAAAGTAAAATAATATTATCTAACTCTTCTTCATTATTACTATGAAAAATATAAGCATGAGATAATTTATTTTTCATTATAATGTTGTCTAAATAATTTTCTAATTTATTTGCCATTCCTTAAATTTTTCCTGAATTTTTTTTATAACAATCTCTTTTACACATTCTTGATCTTTATTAGCATCGACAACGCATATTCTATTATTATATTTTTTTAATAACTCTACATAACCCTTTTTTACATTATTATAAAATTTTTTATTTTCATTATCTAAAACATTATTTACCAAACGGTTTCTAAGTCTGCTAGATGCTACATCGATATCCACATCCAAATATATAGTAAAATCAGGAGTTAGACCTTCAATAGCAAAATTATTTATATATAAAATATCTTCTTTTTTCAAACCACGACCATATACTTGATACGCTATAGAACTATCCAAAAATCTATCAGAAATTATTATCTTATTATTTTTTAAAGCTGGTATTATTTTATTGACTACATGTTCTCTTCTACTGGCAGCAAACAATAATGCTTCTGTTTTTATATCTATTTTTTTATTAACAATAATTTCCCTTATATTTTCTGATATTTCCGTTCCTCCAGGTTCTCTAGTCAAAATTATATCATAACCTAACTTTCCTAAATAATTATTTATATATTTAATAACCGTACTCTTCCCTGAACCGTCTATACCTTCTATTGTTATAAATTTTCCTTTCATGACCTCACCAATACATTAAACAAAAGTAAAATATTTTTTACTAATTGTTAATAGATTTTAAATAATCATCCTTAAATTTTTTTATTCCTTCATCAGTTAACGGATGTTTTATTAATTGACATATTACTTTATAAGGAACAGTTACTATATCGCACCCTATTTTAGCACATTCTAAAACATGGATAGGATTTCTTATACTTGCAGCTATTATTTTAGAATTTATATTATATACATTAAAAATACTTACAATATCAGAAACTAATTTCATTCCATTATTAGAAATATCATCCAATCTACCTATAAAAGGAGAAACATAGTTTGCTCCTGCTGAAGCTGCTAAAAGAGCTTGAATAGGTGTGAAAATTAATGTAACATTTGTTTTTATTCCTTCTTTTGAAAGTATAGATACAGCTTTCAAACCATTTTTAGTCATTGGTATTTTTACAACCATATTAGGATGAATAGCTGAAATTTTTCTTGCCTCATTTAATATATCCTCAGTTTTGTCTGTAGTAGCTTTTATTTCTCCACTTATAGGACCATTAACTATGCTTGTTATTTGATTAATTACTTCATTAAAATTTTTTCCTTCTTTAGCAATAAGAGAAGGATTAGTAGTAACTCCAGAAATAACACCTAAATCGTAAGCTTTTTTTATATCATCAACATTAGCAGTATCTATAAAAAATTTCATTTATATTCCCCTTAATTATTATTCTATATATTAAACTATGTTATCATAATTATTTTTAAAAATCAATTAAGCTTAATTTCTTATTTTTTAGTATAATAAATACACTTTTAGTTTTTCTCTAACTTTTTAACATATTTTAAAAAACTTTTTGAATATAGGATATATTTAATTATCTATGATATAATAAAAAGAGGAGTTATAAGGAATTAATTAAAATAAAACATTAAACTATACTCCTGTAATTGATTTATTATATATGGAGGTAAAAATGAAAAATCATATCAAATATAGTCCATTTTTTTTATTTGTATTTACATTATTTACATTATCTGGTTTTCTATATTATTTTTCTATTAATAGAGTTCAGTATTTAATTAGTTTAAATTTTATACTTTTTCCAATTATGATTTTTATTATTAATTTTATTTTTTCTTTTATATATGAAAAAATATATATTATTTTTTCTATTTTTATTTGTATTGCATATTTATTTCATTGTTTATTAATTTTAAATTTAGATATGGTGTTTTATATTTTTATTTTTTTTATTATTAGTTTATGTGCTCAATCAACAGGAATCTTAATCAAATTTATAAAAATTAAAATAGCAAAATAAAAAAGTGATTTTATTAAATCACTTTTTTATTTTGCTATTTTAACTGCTCGAACTTCTCGTATAACATTTACTTTAATATTTCCTGGATATTGCATTGTTTCTTCTATTTTATTTTTTATTTCTTTTGCTACTTTAAAAGCTTTTGTATCATCTATTTCTTCTGGATTTACAATTACTCTTATTTCCCTACCAGCTTGTATAGCATAAGTTTTTTCAACACCTTTATGTTGATTTGCAATTTCTTCTAAATTTTGCAATCTTTTTATATATGCTTCAAGTGATTCTCTTCTAGCTCCAGGTCTAGAAGCAGACAAGGCATCTGCAGCAGCCACAATTACTGATATAGGATCAATTACTTCGCAATCACCGTGATGTGAAGCGATAGCATTCACTACAATAGGATGTTCTTTATATTTTGTAGCTAACATAACACCGATTTCTACATGTGAACCTTCTATTTCATGATCTATTGCTTTCCCAATATCATGTAATAATCCTGCTCTTCTAGCTAATTGAATATCTAATCCTAATTCTCCAGCTATTAGTCCAGAAATATATCCTACTTCGACAGAATGTTGTAAAGCATTTTGTCCATAACTAGTTCTATATTTCATTTTTCCTAATATTTTTATCAAGTCTGGATGCATATTATGAATTCCTAAATCAAATGTTGTTTGTTCTCCAATTTCTCTTATAACCTGATCTATATTTTTTCTCGCTTTATCTACTGCTTCTTCTATTTTAGCAGGATGAATTCGTCCATCAGATATCAACATATTTATAGCATTTTTTGCTACTTCTCTTCTTATAGGATCGAAACCAGAAAGAAGAACTGCCTCAGGTGTATCATCTATTATCAAATCAACTCCTGTTAATGTCTCTAAAGCTCTTATATTTCTTCCTTCTTTTCCTATTATTCTACCTTTCATTTCATCATTGGGTAAATTAACAACTGATAATGTTGTTTCAGAAACAACATCAGAAGCATATCTCTGAATAGACTGCACTATTATTTCTCTAGCACGTTTATCTGCTATATTTTTAGCCTCAATTTCTCTATTTCTTATATAGATAGCTGTATCTCTATCCATTTCATCTTCTAATGAAGACATAATTTCATCTCGAGCTTGTTCTTCAGTTAAGTTTGCAATTCTCTGCAACTCTTGTTCTTGTTGAAATTTCAACTCATTCAATTCTATATTTTTTATTTCTATATTTTGAAGTTTTTCTTCTATTTTCAATTCTCTAGAGCTTATTAATTCATCTTTTTTATTAACTAGCTCTGATTGTCTATCTAATATAGTTTCTTTTTGAATTAGTCTTTCTTCATTTTTCTTTATATCTTGTTTTTTTAATTCTATTTCATTATTAGCATTATTTATAATTTCTTTTGCTTCTACCTGAGCAGAAATTAATTCCTTTTCTAAAACAAATTTTGCTTCTTTTTTAGCCTCATTTATTATATATTCTGAATCTCTCTTTGATAAAACTAATTTTTTTTGAATAGTATTTTTGGCAACAAAATACCCTAATAAAATGCCAACAAGCAAAGTTGCAATTATTTCTATATAAAACATTTGCAACCTCTCTTAAATATTTTTTGTGAAATTATACTTATCACATATCAAATTTTACAATATATATATTTAATTGTCAATAAAAGTTAAAATTTAAGTTACTTAAAAAAAAAAGATTGATGTAAAATCAATCTTAAAATTATACTTATACTATGATGCTAATCCTCTTATAGCTACTCTTTCTAACTTAATTTCAGTTTTTTGTGATATTTTTAAAATAACCGTTGATGTCCCAATTTCTACAATTTCACCATATATTCCCGCAAAAGTTACAACTTTATCTCCTACCTTAAGTGATTCTTGTAGTAATTTAAGTTCCTTATTTCTTTTATTTTGTGGTCTTATTACAAAAAAATACATAAGTGCAAAAATCCCAATAAAAATAACTATATTATAAATATTCTGCATAAAATTCTCCTATTCTCTATAAATTTCATTAATCTCAATTCTACTATATATTAATATAAAAATAAACTATTTTTAAAAATTTTTAGGATTATTTTTATTTAATCCATATTTTTCAAAAAATTCATTTTTAAAATCAAGTAATCTATCTTCTAAAATTGCTTTTCTTATATTTTTCATTAATTTTATTAGAAAATATATATTATGTGTTGTTGCAAGTCTTGCTCCAAAAATTTCATTTGATTTAAATAAATGCCTTAAATATGCTCTTGTATAATTTTTACAACAATAGCAATCACATTCTGGGTCTAGTGGAGTATAATCAGCTGAATACTTAGCATTTTTTATAACAATTCGTCCTATACTAGTCATACATGTACCATTCCTTGCTATCCTTGTAGGAAGTACACAATCAAACATATCTATGCCTCTAATAACTCCTTCTATTAATGCATCAGGAGATCCTACCCCCATTAAGTATCTGGGTTTATTTGAGGGTAATAATGAAGTAGTTTCATCTAATACTCTATACATAACATCCTTAGGTTCTCCAACTGATAACCCTCCTATAGCATATCCAGGAAAATCCAATGATACTAAATCTTTAGCACTTTGATATCTAAGATCTTTATATCCCTCTCCTTGAATAATACCAAATAGACTTTGTTTATCAGGATTTTTTTGTTCATTTAAACATCTTTCGGCCCATCTAGAAGTTCTTTCAACAGATTTTTTTATATAATTATAATCATGATTAAATCCTGGACATTCGTCAAAAGCCATCATTATATCACTGCCTAATGCTGTTTGAATCTGAACAGATTTTTCAGGCGATAAAAATAAATCAGCACCAGATAAATGATTTTTAAAATATACTCCTTCTTCTTCTATTTTTCTTAATTTGCTCAAAGAAAAAACTTGGAATCCACCGGAATCTGTAAGAATACTTGAATTATAATTCATAAATTTATGTAAACCACCAGCATTTTCTATTATTTTTTCTCCAGGTCGTAACCAAAGATGATAAGTATTAGATAATATTATATCAGCACCTAAATTTTTAACTTCTTCTGGTGACATAGTTTTTACTGTTGCTTGAGTCCCTACTGGCATAAAAACAGGAGTTTCAAAACTCCCATGAGGTGTATGGACAATTCCTAACCGTGCTCCTGTTTGTTTACATGTTTTTATGTGTTGATACCAAACAGCATTCTTTTTTATATTTCTCATAACATATTCTCCTAAATTAATGTATTAACATTGCATCACCAAAACTGAAAAATCTATATTTTTCTTTAACTGCAATATTATATATATTCAATATTTTTTCTCTATTGTAAAATGCACTGACTAGCATAATAAGTGTTGATTTAGGTAAATGAAAATTTGTCACCAATGAATCTACACATCTGAATTTAAAACCTGGATAAATAAATATATCAGTAAATCCTGAAGACGAAACTATTTTTCCATTATTATTTTTTGCTACTGTTTCTAAAGTTCTTATAGTAGTCGTTCCTACAGCAATAATTTTTTTGTTATTTTTTTTAGTTTCGTTAATTATTTCTGCAGTCTTTTCATCAATTTGGTAAAATTCAGAATGCATTTTATGATTCTCAACTTCATTAACAACCACAGGACGAAAAGTCCCAATTCCAACATGCAAGGTTATATAGCAAACATTTATACCTTTTTCTTTTATATCATTTAATAGTTGTTTTGTAAAATGTAATCCAGCTGTAGGAGCCGCCGCAGAACCTAAATTTTTAGAATATACAGTCTGATATCTTTCATTATCCTTTAATTGTTCTTTAATATATGGTGGTAATGGCATAGTCCCTAATATTTCTAATTTTTCTTGAAATATTCCTTCATAAGTGAATTTAAAATATCTAAATCCATCATCTTTAGCCTCAATACATTCTGCTCTCATAATACCATTAAAATCCACAATAGTTCCTACAGCCACTCTTTTTGCTGGTTTTACTAAACATTCCCACACATCATTAGATTTATTTTTTAATAATAAAATTTCTATTAAAGCACCAGTAGTAATTTTTTTACCAAAAAGCCTAGCTGGCATAACTCTAGTATCATTCAACACTAATGTATCTCCGGAATTTAAGTAATCTATTAAATTATAAAATTTTTTATGTTGATATTGATCAGTATCCTTATCTACAACTAAAAGTCTACTTTCATCGCGTTTATCCATAGGATGTTGTGCTATTAGTTCATTAGGTAATTTATAGTCAAAGTTTTCTAATTTCATTTTTTCTCCTTAATTATTAGAATTAAATAAATAATTATTTATCTATTATTTTCAAGTTTAATAATAGAGTGAATATTCATTATTACTCCCAAAGTAGTAGCCAATATAAACATAGAACTACCTCCAAAACTAAAAAAAGGAATAGGAACACCTGTCATAGGTAACGAAGCACTAACTCCCCCTATATTAATAATAATCTGAATTAATAATAAAGAAGCAAATCCCAAAGAAAATAATGATTCAAAAGTACCATGAGATTTTAATCCTGTGTATATTACTTTTAAAACAACTATAAGTAATAATAATATTAAGAACAAAACACCGATATATCCTAATTCTTCTGCTGTTACTGCTAATATAAAGTCGGTATGTGCCTCTGGTAAATACCCCAATTTTTGAATTGAATTTCCTAATCCTCTTCCAAAAACTCCTCCATTACTGAAAGATATTAAAGAATTAACAATATGATTATCAGAAATGGTATTCCCCGAAAAAGGATTTATAAATGTTTTAAATCTGTTAACTCTATAAGAACTTTTACCAGAAAACAATGAAGATAAAAGTAAAAAAAACATTAAAACTAGAAACGATATAGAAGAAATTTTTAATATTTTTAATATATTACTGAAGCACATATTAGAACATAATAATATTACAAACACTACTGTTGTAGTTATTAACATTGTTCCTGAATCATTTTGAATAAAAATTAAAAATATAATAAATAAAGGAATAGCAAAAATATGGAGTATATTTTTCAAAGAAGTAGGTCTAATTAAAATTTTTCTTCTTGATTCAAACATTAAAGCCATGTACGCTATTACGAATATCTGAGCCGCAGTAGAAGGTTGAAAAGTAAAACCGCCTATTCTTATCCAAGAATGAGCTCCATTTACTGAAGATTGCAAAAATGGTAATAATAACAATATTGCCAAAAAAATTGCAAAAATTTCATAAAATTTTTTTTCCTTAAATATTCTATAAGGAAATATAACAGAAAAAAATAAATAAGACAATAAAGATAAAATTGCCCACAGTATCTGTTTTTTAAAAAAGTAATTTGATGAAACTTGAACACCACCCGTAAACATTCCATATTTATTTCCTATCATGCTTGCACTATATACCATAATACAGCTAAATATAAGTAAAACAATCAATGATAGTGTAACTAAAAAATCAATTCTTTTATATTTTTTGTTTTGTATCGCTATTTTTATTTCTTTTCTAATATTCATTTCTTTCTCTTTGTATATTTATATAATAAATTTAAACTTCTTCTTTTAAAATTCTTAATTCTCTTTTTATTATTGTAACAGATTTTAAATAATCGCTTTGATCTATTAATTTTAATCTATATAATTCTGCTATTTCTAGGCCATATAAGTTTAGCATATAAATTCTATTTTTCATATAAATTAAAATATCAAATTTTTTCAATAATTGTTGAACATCATAAATTGTTTCCATATTTAATTATTCCTTAATACTTATTTCATTTTTAAAATCTTTATATTCTTTTTTATTAGATAATGACAACGCCGTTTTAAGATATTCTAAACTTTTCTTATTATTACCTTTTTTATACTCAATAAGTGCTAATTGAAAATAAAATTCAGGAAACTCATTATCAAAATTAATTCCATCTAAAAAAACTTTTTCAGCATCATAATAAGATTGATTAACAATTTTATACATTCCCAGTTCATAATAAGTAAGTGAAGATTTATTACAAGAATTTAAATCTTTTTCTAAATATTCAATACTTTCATCAATTTTACTAATGTCTTTATTAATTATTCTTTCATTTACATATTTTAAATTATAATTATTAATCCTAATTTTCAAATTATAATTTAAAAAAAGAATACTTAATTCCGCAATAAAAATAAAACAAATGCACATAGCACTAAAATATATATATATTTTTTTTTCAAATAATATATATAAAAAAATACCTAATATAAATATAAAAGAATATAATCCTAAATTAATACTTTTTTTCAATATAACATTAATTAAAAAAATATATGCGATAGGAAGAAAAATAGATATAATCAAATTGAAATTATTTTCTATATTTTTAAACTGAGAAATAAAAATTGCTCCTAAAATTCCAGTAAAGGATAATATATTATAATCTTCTAAAAATTTTAATTGTCCCAATATCATAAATAAATTTAAAATAAAAGATATAATTAATACTATAATCAAAACTTTTTTTATATGCATATTTTTCCCAACTATAAAGGAGGATATAAATATCAAAAAAATTACTATGAAAACAGATAAAAAACTTTTATAAACCAAAATATCTGTAAATAATCTATAAAATTGTCCAGATATAATTTTTTGATAATCATATTCTATTAAAGAATATAAATTAAATTTCAAAAAATACTCAAAAAATTTGTTCAAAAAATATATTAACAAAATAAATACAGATATTAGATTAAATTTAATATTAAAAGGAAAATTTATATTATCTTTTTCCAAATAAGGTTTTAATATCCTATTTTTTAATCTTCCTTCATCATAGATAACGTTTTCAAAAAAGGTTAAATCAGATTCTTCTATAAAATTAAATAGATTTTTATAAGTTAAAATAATTCTTTCAATCGATAACACATTGGATATTTTATATTTTTTATACTCTAATATGTTCTCATTATTTGATAAAAATAATATTTTTATTTTTAAATTACTTAATCTAAAAACTTTTTTTAATCTTTTTTCGTTTTGAACAATATTATAAACTATTGAGTCTACGGAATTATCATCAAATTTTTCCTTATATATAAAACGAATTACTTCATTTTTATTATTTATTAACCAAATATCATCTTGTCCTTGTTTATAATATAAAACCTCATATTTATACTTAGTCGTATATAAGTAAACAAGTTTCCAAAAATTTTTAGAATTAAGCATATGTTACAGTACCTTTTTTAAGTTTATATATTTAATTAAATTAAAAATAAATATATACAGCTAATAACAAGTAATACTAACTACATATACTTAATTTTAACAAATTGATTATACTAATCTTTCTATATTTTAGCATATGAAATAATAAAAGACAATATTATAAAATCAATATTGAATTACAATCAATTTTTTATATAATATTAAATTTTATAATTTTTAAATTATTTTTTCTTTTATATAAAATATAAATGTTTTTTATAAAAAAAATACCAACGTCAAAAACAAATACTCTTTTGTCTTTTGTGTTGATATTTCTTTTTTTATTTTAAAGCTGTTTTTTTCTCTAAATCGTTTATCAACGATTATATTGTACAACCAATATTTTTTTTACAAGTTTTTTTATTTAGAATTATCTTTACTTTTATATTTGTAATAAGCAAAATAATAAAAACTTGCTACTAACCCTATACCTCCTATAGCGTTACCAATCCAAACAAATAACATATTTGTCAAAAATTGTACTAATGTTATATTAGCACCAGCAAACATAGCTGCAGGAATAACAAACATATTTGCTACAACGTGTTGAAATCCTATCGCAACAAACGTCATAACAGGGAACCATGTTCCTAATATTTTTCCTATAACATCTTTAGCACAAAAACATAACCAAGCTCCCATACTTACTAACCAGTTACATCCGATACCTGATACTATCATCTGTAATGGAGTAGAAAAAACTTTTGATTCTGCTGTATGTATTGTTTTTTGGATAACATCACCCTCTGTAAGACCTACTATATGTCCAAAAAAGTATGCAACAAAAAGTCCTCCTACTACATTTGCTAATGTAATAATAACATAATTATTCAATAGTTTAGAAAATGCTATTTTTTTAGATAAACAGGCTGCTCCTACTGCCATCATATTACTTGTAATGAGTTCCCCTCCTCCAATTAATATACAAATTAAACCTACGGGAAAGACACAGGCACCAACAAAAGTACCAAAACCTCCCCACTCATGAGGAAATGTTCCAGCTACTCTTATATATGCTAGATATCCTACACTGATAAATGCTCCCCCTAAAAATCCAAGAATTATCTTATAAATTAGGTTAGCGTTGGCTTTTACTTTTCCTTTTTCAGCTGAGTATTCAAAAATTTCACTCGGCTCTAAATACAATTTGGTCATATATATTACTCCTTATAAATTTATTCACAAAGAAAATTATACTATAACAGATTATTTTTTTCAATAGCTCATTTTCCTGAAAGAACAGATAAAATATCGTTAAATAAATTTATTAGCTGAAGTAGTTTATCTGAATTTGATTCTAAAATTAATGTTATTTTTAAAATTTTATCAAATTTAACTATTAAATTATCATAATTACTTAATGATATAAAAAGCAATTTACCATCTATTTTTCCAATAAAATCTTTTTCAAAATATATATCTATATTTTTTTTATTTTCATTTATTTTAGATATCATAAGATTTTTTGATAAAATTCTTATGATATTTATATTTAATAAATTAGCAACTTCTTTTGGAAAATTAGAATATCTGTCTACTAATTCATTATTTATATTATTTATTTCTTCTATAGTATTGGAATTTGTAATTAATTTATAAAAATATAACTTATCCGCATCACTTGTTATATATTCTTTAGGAATATATGCACTTACATTAAGGTTCATAAGAATATTATTTTCTTCTTTTTCAACAAATAAATTTTTAATATCTTTGCTATTGTTTTTCAAAATATTTTGATAATATTCTATATTTTGATTTTTATCTTTTTTAATTATAGGTTTGATGATTTCTTTTTGTTCTAATATCTCTTTTTCTAACATTTGAGAATATAAGGTATATCCTACTGAATCAATAAAACCATGTTGTTTACCACCTAACATATCTCCTGCTCCCCTTATAGATAAATCTTGCATTGCAACTCTAAAACCACTTCCTAGTGAAGTGAAATTTTTCATTGCTAATAGTCTTTTTTCAGAATTTTCATTTAGTAATTTTTTAGGTTTTATCATGAGGTATGCGTAAGCAATTCTACTACTTCTTCCTACCCTACCTCTTAATTGATAAAGTTGACTTAATCCAAATTTATCTGCGTTTTCTACAATAAGTGTATTTACATTAGAAATGTCGATTCCATTTTCTATTATTGTAGTAGTGAGGAGTATATCATATTTTCTATCTATAAAATCTGTTAATATTTCTTCTATCTGATTTTTTGTCATTCTTCCATGAGAATATGCAATTTTAGCTTCAGGTACAATACTTTTCAAAAAATAATATTTGTTTTCCATTTTTTCTACATTATTAAAAATATAAAATATTTGTCCTTCTCTTTGAATTTCTGTTAAAACAGCATCTCTTATGGTTTTTTCATTTTCTTCTACTATATAAGTTTGAATGGGATGTCTTTGCAATGGTGGAGTTTCTATGATAGATAAATCCCTAATACCAATGAGGCTCATATGCATTGTTCTAGGTATTGGCGTAGCACTTAATGTAAGAACATCTATACTATTTTTTAATTTTTTTATTTTTTCCTTATGTTTAACACCAAATTTATGTTCTTCGTCAATTATCAAAAGTCCTAAATCTTTATATTTAAAAGTTTCATGTAATAATTTATGAGTTCCAATTATAATATCAATTTCCCCATTTTTAAGTTTATCTTTAATTTTATCTATCTCTTTTTTAGTTTTAAATCTACTAACAACATCTATATTTACCGGAAAATTAGCAAATCTTGTTATAAAATTATCATAATGTTGCTTAGCTAATAAAGTAGTAGGAACTAATACTGCTACTTGTTTATTATCCATAATAGCCTTAAATGCAATTCTCATAGCTACTTCAGTTTTACCAAATCCTACGTCTCCACAAAGCAACCTATCCATAGGTTTTTCATTTTCCATATCCTTTTTTATTTCTTCTGTTACTTTCAATTGATCTGAAGTTGGGATAAATAAAAAATCACTTTCAAATTCTTGCTGTAATACATTATCTTTGCTAAATGAAAAACCTCTACTTATTTCTCTAGATATATATAACTTTATTAATTCTTTAGATATATTTTCAATTTCTTTTTTCACTCTTTTTTTTGTTTGATCCCATTTTTTTGTTCCCAATTTACTTAAAACAGGCCTACTTTCATCACTAGATGATTTATATTTTTGAATATATTTCATATTATCTATATCAACAAAAATTTTATCATTATCTCTATATGATACTTCTAAATAATCTTTATAGACTCCATTCGCCTTGATATTTTTTATACCTTTATAAATGCCAATGCCATGAAAAAGATGTACAATATAATCTCCAATTTCTAAATCTTGGTAATTTCTTATTTTTTCAGAATTACTATTTTGTAACAAATATTTTTTGGAATTAATTTTATTTTTCTTGAATAATTCTCTTGGCGTTATTAATATAAATTTATTTTTTTCAATTTCAAATCCTTTAAATCTAAATTCACTTTTTTTTAAACATATTTTTGATTCTTTAATTTTATTAAATAAAAATTCATCTAAATTATAATCATATAAAATTTTTTCTATATACTCTTTTTGATTATTAGTATTATATATAATTAAAATTTTATAATTTTTTTCTAATCTTATTTTCAATTCATATACTAATATTTTAATATTATGAAATAAAGGAATATCCTTAATCTCTAAATTATTACAATTCTGAGCATTATTAGAACTTAATGTAGATAAATAAATTTTATTATTTTTTAAATTTCCTAGTTCTTTTTCAAAATTATATTCCACTCTATCTTCATAAAAATTTAAATTTTTATGAAGATTTTCCCTTAACTCTTTGGTTTCTTCTATTATTTTTTTATAATTATCAAATATAATAACATAATTTTCTTTTATATAATTTAGTATATTAAAACTCTGTTTTTCGTATATAAATTTAGAAAAAATTTCTAAACCATTAAAAATTTTACTTTCTTCATATACATTTATTTTATTTGAAATAACATTTCTATATTTTGATAATTTTTGATCACTGATATTATAATTATTTGACAATATTAATTTTAATTTTTTTACTATTAAATCTTTTTCATCATTTGATAAAAAAAATTCACTCGTTGGATATATACTGCATTTATCTATATTTCTAATTGACTTTTGTGTGTTGATATCGAACTCTTTCATAGAATCCAAATCAGAGTCAAAAAAATCTAATCTTATAGGATTTTTTCCCACCGGACTATATATATCTATGATACTACCTCTCACAGAAAATTCTCCTATATTATATACATTACTTTTTTTTTCATATCCAATATTTATTAATTTATCTTGTAATTCGTCAAAAGAGATATTTTTATTAAAATCTATATTAATTATACTATTAGAAAAATCTTCAGGATTTTTTAAATTTTTTAAAATAATTTTAGGAGTAATTATTAAAATCATTTTTTTATTATTTAACAAATTATTTAAAATATTTATAGAAATATTTTGTAAATCATTACTTTTATTAATAAAAGATTCACTAAATTTAATTTCAGGATATAAAAATACTTCATCAACTATATTGGATAGTGAAGAATGAATATATTCTGCTTCTTTTTCTGAATATGTGAAAATTATCATTGTATTGTTAGTATCAATAAAATATCTATAGATTATTAGTATTTTACTTGTTATATTATTTCCATAATATTCTATATTATAATCAATAGTTTTATTTATCCCTATTATATTTATTAATTCATTTAATATCATTATTCTACCTAATTATATTTATTCATTAATTCAAGAAAAGATAATTTTGAAAAGTCTTCTATGCAAGAAATACTTTTATCAAAAATATTTTTTAATTCTTCTAATTCTATCCTTGAAAATTTTCCTAAAACATAATCTTTTATATCAATTTTATTTGTAGGTCTACCTATGCCAATTTTCAATCTATTAAATTCAGTACTATTTATATTCTCAATTATATTTTTTATACCTCTATGCCCTCCACTTCTTCCTTTATTTTTCAATTTGAAATTAGCTAATTTAGTATCTAAATCATCATATACTACTAATAAATCATCTTTTTTAATATCATAATAATTCATAAATTTTCTTACACTTTCTCCTGATAAATTCATAAAAGTGTTTGGTTTAACTAAAATATTTTTTTCATTATTTATATATGTTATTGTATATTCAGAATTGAATTTTTTTTTATCAAATTTTATGTCTTTACATTTTGCTAAATAATCTAATATTATAAATCCTATATTATGTCTTGTATTTTTATAATTTTCTCCAGGATTTCCTAATCCTACTATTAATTTCATAAAAACCTCCTCAAATAATAAAAGACAACAATTGTTGCCTTTTATTTATTTATTTTTATTTTTACTCAAATAAATCACTTACTGATTCATGTTTATGAATCCTATATATAGCTTTTCCCAATAATTCCCCTGTTGATAATGGAACCATCTTACTTATTTTTTTATTCTCTGGTATGTTTATAGTATCAGCATATACTAACTCTTTAATAGGAGAATTTTCCAATCTTTCTAATGCTGGTCCACTTAAAACAGCATGAGAGCAACTTGCATATACTTCTTTCGCTCCCTGTTTAAGTAAAGCTTTTGCACCTAATGTTATTGTTCCAGCCGTATCTATTATATCATCTATTAATATGCATGTTTTTCCTTGAATATTACCTACTATATTCATTACTTCTGCTACATTAGGTTTTGGTCTTCTTTTATCTATTATTGCTATAGGAGTATTAAGCTTATCAGCTAATTTTCTAGCTCTTGTAACTCCTCCGTGATCTGGAGAAACTACTACTACATCATCCAAATTATCTAATTTATTAGCGAAATATTTTGCTATAATTGGCACACACATTAAATGGTCAACAGGTATATTGAAAAATCCTTGTATTTGTAGTGCATGTAAATCTATGGCAATAACTCTATCTGCTCCTGCAGTTTCTATCAAATTAGCAACAAGTTTAGCTGTAATTGGTTCTCTGCTTCTTGCTTTTCTATCTTGTCTTGCATATCCATAGTATGGCATAACAACATTTATTGTATCTACAGAAGCTCTTTTTAGTGCATCAATCATTATTAAAAGTGTCATCAAAGTTTCATTTGCTGGACTACTAGTAGATTGTAACACAAAAACTTCACTACCTCGAACACTTTCTTCTATATTTATTGATATTTCACCATCGCTAAATTTTTTAACACTACATTTACTAAGTTTTATTCCTAACGTTTCCGCTACTTTCTCTGCTAATGGTATGTTAGAATCTAATGAAAATAACATAAGTGGTTTTTCTTCAACGAGCATTTTATTTCTCCTTAATTTAATATTATTAAAATTTCATTCTTATGTTATTTTATCACAAAGAATACTTCATTTCTATATAATTTATAAATAAAATAAAAATAGTAATAACAAAAATTATTACTATTTTTTTAATTAATTATATTTTTTTAAGATTTCTTTTAAATCTTCTTTACTTCTAAAGCCAGTAAGTTCTTCAATAACTTCATTATTTTTCATTATAAGCAATGTAGGAATAGACATAATTCCATGTTTAGCTGCAATTTCATGATTTTCATCAATATTAATTTTCATAAAATTAATATTTTCTAATTCTGGTTCTAATTCTTCTAATACTGGAGCTAACATTTTACAAGGACCACACCATGGTGCCCAAAAATCTATAAGATTTATCCCTTCATTATCTATTTCTTTATAAAAATTTTCATCATTTATTTGTTTCATTTTTTTCTCCTTATAATTATTTCATATTAACAACAGTGACTCCTAAACCACCTTCATTTTCATTACCAGATCTGAAATTTAATATATACTTGTTTTTTTCTAGATATTTAGCTATATTTTTTCTTAAAATCCCAGATCCTACTCCATGAATTATAGTAAATGAATCATACCCTGCTATAAGAACTTTATCAATATACTTTTCTACTTCAATTAATGCATCTTCAGTATTTTTTCCTATAACATTAACATCTAAAGATATATTATCATTATTTCTTTTAAAAATAAAGTTATTTGTTTTTTTATTTTCATCTTCTTTTTCTTCATTATTTAATAAAATAACTTCTTTTCTATTCAATACTATCTTTAAAAGACCTAATTTCACTTGAATTTTGTCATTTATAATTTTTGTAACTAATGCTTTTTGATTATATTTTATTACCAAAACACTGTCTCCTACAGATATTTTATCACAATTATTATTAGTTATATCTTTATTACAATTATCTGATAAATCATATCTAAGTTTTTCTATTTGTTGTATATAATCATTTATTTCATGTTGCTTTAGTGTTCTAGAATTGTCTTTCATGCTATTGTAAATATTTTTTATTTCTATTTTTTTAGATTCTATTTCTTCATTAAATTTTCGTTTTAAATTATTATTTAATACTTCCTTAGATTTTTTAAAGTCCTTTAATATGTGAATAAATGTACTTTCAATTTCATCTAAAGATTTTATTTGTTCATCTAAAAAAGCTATTTTGTCTGAATATTTTTTTATATTTTCAGAAAGTTTTTCTACATATAAATTATTTTCATTTTTTAAATTTTTCAAATTTTTTTCAGCATCAGCTATAATATCTTTTTCTAAACCTAACATATAAGAAATTTTAATTGCATTTGATTGCCCTGGAAGACCAATTATAAGCTTATAAGTAGGTTTAAGTGTTGTCAAATCAAAATATAAAGATGCATTTTTATAATAATTTGACTCATAGCAATAATTTTTTATTTCTGAATAATGAGTTGTACAAAAAATTGTTGCTTTCTTTTCTTTAAACTTATTTAATATTGCTATAGATAGTGCAGCTCCTTCTATTGGGTCAGTTCCAGAACATAATTCATCTAGTAAAACTATACTATTTTCATCAGAATTTTTTACTATATTTATAATGTTTTTTATATGTGATGAAAATGTAGATAAATTATTTTTTATAGATTGATTATCACCTATGTCTATAAAAATATCTTTATAATATCCTATTTTAGAATTAGCATCAGCTGGAATAAACATGCCTATATGAGCTAGAAAAATAGCCACCGCTAAACTTTTTAATAAAACTGTTTTTCCTCCTGTATTTGGTCCAGTTATTATTAAAGAATCTCCATTATTACTTAAAAATATATCATTTTTTACTCTATGTGATTCGTCAATTAATGGATTATATAAATTTTTTAATTTTATAATTTGATTATTTAAAATTATTGGAGGATTAAAATTTTTAGATATACAAAAATTCATTTTTGAAAAAGAAAATTCTATTTTTGAAAAATTGAGTAATGAATGTTCTAAAGAATTTGTTTCTTTTGATATTGTTTCCGTAACTAATTTTAAAATTCTATTTATTTCTTGCTTTTTCTCTCTTTTTAAAATAGAAATTTTATTGTAAATATTTACTATCTCATTAGGTTCAATATAAAAAGTGTTTCCTGTAGATGATTTATCATGAATAATACCATCAAAATCATTTTTAAATTCTGATTTTACTAATATTACATAATGATCATTTCTTTTAGTTATTATATTTTCAGATAGTTTATTCTGAAATTTTTTTACTATTGTTGCAACAGTATTTTCTAAAGATTTTTCAAATTTTAATATGTTTATATTTAATGTTTTAAGTTCATGAGATGCATCATTTCTTATATATCCATCTTCATCAAGGATTTTATTTAAAAAATTTAATAATTTAGTATGGTCTTCTACATTATCAAGATACCCTGATAATATTGGAAAATCATTTTCATCAAGCGTAGTTTTTTTAAAAAAATTTTTGAAATTTTTATATATTTTTAAATTATTTAATATTTTATATATTTCCTTTTCAGATAAAATACTTTTAATTTTAGATTTTTTTAATATATCATAGTAATCATATATCTTAAAATTTATTTCATTGCCATTATTTTTAATAAAATAATATGTTTCTAAATTTTCTTTGTGTATTTTTAACAATTCTTCATATGATTTAATATATTGTAAATTTTTGATTTTTTTTATAGACATTTCAGAAAAACAATATTTTTCTATATCATCCAATATCAAATCTAAATTTATTTTTTTTATAACAGACGTTTTCACAAAATCTCCTTTTATATATTTAATTTACATTTAATATATCAATTAAATAAAATATTCAAAACAATATTCTATTATATCAGATGTTTTATAGTAAATAAAATTTGAAAGCATTGATTTATTAATTTCATAATATAATATTTCATTTACTTTAAATGTCATTATTATATAAATAAAAATAAGTAATACTATATAGACTTGTAAAAATCCTAATATTCCTCCTAAAAATGAATTAGATATATTTATTAAAGGTAATTTAGATATTTTATTTAATAACCTAAATATAATTCTTATAATAAATTTTACTGAAATGAAAAAAATAAAAAATAAAATTATTTTCATTTGATTCTCAGACAAATTAATATTTTTAGAGAAAAAATCATTATTTTTTACAATATCGTCAATGTTAATGGTGCTGGCTATTAATAAAAAAATTCTCCTAGTCAACATAAATGATATTATTGAAGATATAAAAAAATTAATAAAATTTAATAGTGATTTTATCAATCCTTTTTTATATCCTCTAATAATACCATATAAAAATAAAACAATTATTATAATATCTATCATTATATTCTCCTTAAAGTAAAAAATGTTAATCAATAGACTAACATTTTTTATTCAACACTTATAATATATGGATATACTGGTTGTTGTGATTGTACTTGTTCAATCTCTACATCTGGATAATATTTAGAAATTAAATCTTTTAAAAATAATGTATTTTCCTCAATACTATCTTTTCCCAAATAAATTGTTATTATCTCAGAATCTTCGTCTACAGAATTATTTATAATATATTGCAATGTTTCCTTTATATTATTTTTAGAGCAAACTATCTTATCGTCTATAATTCCTATATAATCTGATTTTTTTATTTCTATTCCATCTAATTTAGTATCTCTAACTGCATATGTAATTTCTAACGTCTTAACCGTTTTTATTGCATTTTTCATATTTTCATAATTTTCATTAGGATCTTTTTCTTCATCAAAAATTAATAATGCCGATATTCCTTGTGGAGCTGACTTACTTTCAATTACGAAAACATTTTCACTAACAAGTTTGGCAGCTTGTTTTGCTGCTAATTTTACATTTTTATTATTTGGCAAAATATAAATATTTTCTGCATAAACAGATTTTATTGCATTTAAAATATCTTCTGTTGAAGGATTCATAGTTTGACCTCCTTCTACTACATAAGATACTCCATATTGTTTAAAAAGAGAAGATAATCCTGAACCCATAGATACTGTAATTATTGCATATTTTTTCTTTTCTTTGTTATTTCGGTTTTTTAAAACCTCTCTATGCTGTTCTCTCATATTTTCTGCTTTTATTTTTATCAATTCTCCATAACTTTGTCCATAATTAAATACATTCCCTGGATATTCAGAATGAATGTGTATTTTTACATATTCATTATCTGAAATGACTAAAAGAGAATCTCCAAATTTATTTAAATCTTCTTTAAATATTTTTTCATTATATGTTTTTTTATTTTTATCTAATCTTACAGTAAATTCAGTACAGTATCCATATTTAATATCCTCTGGAGAAATAAAATCCATTTTAGAATGTTCATTATCAAAATTCATATTAACTATATTAGTTTGAACATCAGAAATATTAGAAATTTCCTCTCCTTTTAATGAAGCTAAAAATCCTTGATATACACACACCAATCCTTGTCCACCAGAATCTACTACTCCTACTTCTTTTAAAATAGGTAACTTATTAGGCGTATCTTTTAAAGTGATTTCTGCAACTTTTAATATTTCTTCCATCACTTTTATTATTGAAGATGTACTATTAGATATTTTCACACCAGCTTCTGCAGATTCTCTTGCTACTGTTAAAATAGTACCTTCGACAGGTTTTATTACCGCTTCATATGCAATATCGACTCCATTTTTAAATGAATTAGCAAAATCTTTTGCATCTATTTCATTTTTATCTTCAATATATTGTGATAATCCTCTAAATAATTGGGACAAAATAACTCCAGAGTTACCTCTTGCTCCCATTAATAAACCTTTAGAGAAACTTTTTCCTACTTTTCCTATGCTTTCTTCTATATTTTTTTTAACTTCATTCGCTCCAGATGTCATTGATAAATTCATATTTGTTCCTGTATCTCCATCTGGTACTGGAAAAACATTTAGTGCATTAATTTTTTCTGCATTTCTTGATAAGTTTTTAGCTCCAATATCAATCATTTGTGCAAAAATTACTCCATTAATCTTTTCCAATTTTTTTAGCCTCCTATTTATCTACAACCTTTATTCCTTGTATATGAATATTTATCGAATTAATTTTAATTCCTAATGTTTTTTCTATTTGATATTTCACTGTTGACTGTACATTATTTGCAATTACTGATATTTTTGTTCCATATATTACAATTATATACATATCTATGTTTATAATATTTTCATCTCTGTTAACTACTATTCCCTTAGAATAATTTTCTTTTCCTAAAATTTCATTAATACCATCTTTTACTTGATTTTTACTTGCCATACCAACAATTCCATAGCAGCTAACAGCAGCACCACCAGCTACAGAAGCGACTACGTTGTCATTTATAAAAATAGTACCTAAATTATTTTTTATTTCGATAGCCATAAATTATCCTCCTAAATTGGTTTCTTCCCTACAAGTAAACATTGGTTAAATTATACAATGTTTATATAGAAATTACAAGTATAGAAAATATCTTATATTATAATTATAATAATTTTTTAAGATATTTCCCTGTATAACTTTTTTCACAACTAATAATTTCCTCTGGTTCCCCTTTTGTAATTATATTTCCTCCTAATTCTCCTCCTTCAGGTCCTAAATCTATAACGTAATCTGCAGATTTAATAACATCTAAATTATGCTCTATTATAACAATAGTATTACCCAAATCGGCTAATAAGTTAAGTATAGATAACAATTTTTTTATATCATCCATATGCAAACCTGTAGTAGGTTCATCAAGTATATATAGTGTTTTTCCTTCCGATTTTTTATGTAATTCACTTGCTAATTTTACTCTTTGTGCTTCTCCACCCGATAGAGTAGTAGAACTTTGTCCCAATTTTATGTATTCAAGACCTACATCAATCATTGTTTTTAATTTCTTCGAAATTTTTGGAATATTTATAAAAAAGTTATAAGCATCTTTTACTGTCATATCTAATATTTCTGATATATTTTTATCTTTATATTTTATTTCTAATGTTTCGTTATTATATCTTTTCCCATTACATTTATCACATAATACATAAACATCTGGTAGAAAATGCATCTCTATCTTAATAATACCATCACCACAACAGGATTCGCATCTCCCACCTTTTATATTAAAACTAAATCTACCTTTTTTATACCCTCTCAATTTTGCTTCATTTGTAATTGAATATAACTCTCTTATATCATCAAAAACACTTATATATGTTGCTGGATTACTTCTAGGAGTTCTACCAATAGGCTTTTGGTCTATCTGTATAACTCTATCAATGTTTTCTATTACTCCCTCTATACTTTTTAAAGAATTAGTATCAATTTTTTTATTATTTATTTTATTCATTGACTGCTTAAACAAAATTTCATTAATTAAAGTAGACTTGCCACTACCTGAAACTCCTGTAATAGCAATAAACTTACCTAAAGGTATTTTTAATGAAATATTTTTCAAATTATTTTTTTTTGCTCCTATTATTTCTATAAATTTACCATTTCCTTTTCTTCTATTTTTTGGAACAAGTATTTTTTTTCTTCCTGATAAATAATCTCCAGTTAATGATTTTTTATTTTTTATTATCTCTTCAGGTGTACCTTCAGCTATTACTTTTCCTCCGTTTACTCCCGCTTTAGGGCCTATATCAATAATATAATCACTAGATAAAATTGTTTCTTCGTCATGTTCTACAACTATAATAGAATTTCCTAAATCTCTCATTGATTTTATAGTATTTATTAATTTATTATTATCTCTTTGATGTAATCCTATAGATGGCTCATCTAAAACATAAGTTATTCCTGTCAGTTTAGAACCTATTTGAGTTGCCAATCTTATTCTTTGTGCTTCTCCTCCAGATAAAGTTCCACTTTCTCTATCTAGAGTTAAATATCCTAAACCTACATCATTTAAAAATTTAATTCTAGACGATATCTCTAATAAAATCAATTTAGAAATATTATATTCTTTTTCTGATAATTTTAGATTATTTATAAAACTATAACTGTTATTTATAGTCATAGAACAAAAATCCATAATATTTTTTCCGCCAATATAAACTGAAAGAATTTCTTTTTTTAATCTTTTACCATCACAATGTCTACATTTATCTTCTTTTATATATTTTTTCATTGCTTCTCTTATAGATTTTGTCATGCCTTGTTTATATCTTTTTAATACTATTTTCTCTAATCCTGAAAAATATTTATCCTTATTTATTATTTTTCCTTCATTGTTCTCATATATATGTTTAATTGTTGTTTCATTATTTCCATATATTAAAATCTGTTTTTTAGAATCTGGTAAATTTTTAAAAGGTATATTTCTATCTATATTAAATTTTTCGCATACTGATTTAATTAAATTCGGATAGAATGGGGATGTAGAATTTTCAAAAATACTTATTGCTCCTTCATTAATTGATAAATTTTGATTTATTATTTTATCTATATCAATCATCTCATTTATTCCCAATCCATTACACATTGAACAAGCTCCTTGAGGACTATTAAATGAAAATATGCTAGGTTCTAAATTAACTAATGAAAAGCCACAATATATGCAAGAATTTTTTGTAGAATAAGTAAATTCCTTATTACTAGTAACATCTTGAATTTCTACAGTAGCATTATTTGATAAATTTAAAGCACTTTCTACAGAGTCTGCTATTCTTTCTTTAATATTTTTTTTTATTATTAATCTATCAACAATAACACTAATGCTATGAAATTTATTTTTTTCTAATTCATGTATATCTTCTACATCATATATTACATTATCTATTTTAAATCTTACATAGCCTGTTTTTTTCAGTTTCTCTAATATAATCTTATGCGAACCTTTTTTATTTTTCACTATTGGGGCTATTATCATTATTTTATTCTTTTCTGGATAATTATATATTCTATCTACTATTTCAGAAATGGAAGTCGATTGAATTAATTCATTATGTATAGGACAATATATTTTCCCTATACGAGCATATAAGAGTCTTAAATAATCATATATTTCTGTTATTGTTGCAATTATTGAACGTGGATTTTGTGATGTAGTTTTTTGGCTAATTGCAATAGAAGGAGAAAGTCCTTCTATATAGTCTACATTAGGTTTTTTTATATTACCAAGAAATTGTCTTGCATAAGTATTTATACTTTCTATATATCTTCTTTGGCCTTCTGAATATATAGTATCAAAAGCTAATGAAGTTTTTCCACTCCCACTAACTCCTGTAATAACAACAAATTTGTTTTTGGGAATTTCTAAATTTATATTCTTTAAATTATTTTCATTTGCTCCTTTTATGATAATTTTATCATTTTTATTCATATTATTTTCCTATCTGCAATTACTCTACATCATTTCCATTTTTTCAGAAATATTATTTTTTTGTTCTTTTATATTTGCCACTATTGCTTCTGTTGATAAAAATAAACTTGATATACTCACTGCATTTTGTAGTGCTGTTCTTGTAACTTTTGTAGGATCAACAATCCCTGATTTAATCATATTTACCCATTTATCAGTAGATATATCATATCCTATTCCTGGTTCTTGTTTTTTTAATTTTGAAACTATTACACTACCTTCTAACCCTGCATTTTTTGATATTTGTCTTACTGGGGCTTCTAAAGCTTTTTTTACAATGTTAATCCCAGTTTTTATATCTCCTTTTGCTTTCAAATTATCTATTGGAATAAGTGCTTGAATTAATGCTGTTCCTCCTCCTGAAACAATTCCTTCTTCAACTGCAGCTTTTGTAGCATTAAGTGCATCTTCTATTCTCATTTTTTTCTCTTTAAGCTCTACCTCAGTAGCTGCTCCTACTTTAATTACAGCAACTCCTCCTGATATTTTTCCTAATCTTTCTTTATATTTATCTTTATCAAATTCAGAAATAGAATCTTTATATAGTGATTTTATCTGTTTTATTCTATCACTAATTTTATTCTTTTCACCTTTTCCATCAATTATAATTGTATTTTCTTTAGAAACTTTTATTTTATTAGATTTTCCTAAATAGCTAATATTAGCATCCTTTAATTTTATTCCAGTTTCATCTGTTATAAAAGTTGCTCCTGTTAATATTGCAATATCTTCTAAAATCGCCTTTCTTCTATCTCCAAAACTTGGAGCTTTAACAGCCACAACATTAAATATTCCT
Source organism: Gemelliphila asaccharolytica (assembly GCF_001553005.1). Taxonomy (GTDB): domain Bacteria; phylum Bacillota; class Bacilli; order Staphylococcales; family Gemellaceae; genus Gemelliphila; species Gemelliphila asaccharolytica. The sequence continues at coordinate 146,743 of NZ_KQ959861.1, forward strand.
CTTAATTTATTTACAACCAGCTGTTGCGTTGCTTCTGAACCATAATCATTAGCTATAATTAATAATGGTTTTGTTTCTTTTACTACTTCTTCCAGTACTGGTAATATCTCAGAAATATTTGATATCTTATTATCAGTAACTAATATGTATGGATTATCTAAATCTGATATCATCTTTTCATTATCTGAAACCATATATGGAGATATATATCCTCTATTAAATTTCATTCCTTCTACTATTTCTAACGTTGTACTCAATGATTGGGATTCTTCTATAGTTATAACTCCATCATATCCAACTTTTTCCATAGCGTTAGATATATACTCTCCTATTTCTTTATCAGCAGATGATATAGAAGCAACCTGAGAAATTTCTTCTTTAGAACTTACACTTACAGAAATTTCTTTTAACTTCTTAATAGCTTCCTTTAGAGCTATCTCCATGCCTTTTCTTATTTCTATTGGACTTGCTCCGGAAACAACATTTTTTAGTCCTTCATTTATCATACACTGTGCTAATACTGTAGCAGTTGTTGTACCATCTCCTGCAACTTCATTAGTCTTATTAGCTACTTCTGCTACTAGTTTTGCTCCCATATTTTCGTATGGATCTTCTAATTCTATTTCTTTTGCAATTGTAACCCCATCATTTGTTATTATTGGTGATCCAAATTGTTGGTCTAAAACAACATTTCTTCCTTTAGGACCTAATGTAACTTTTACAGCATTAGCTAATTTATCTACACCTAATTTCATAAGTTGTCTTGCTTCTTCTGAATATTTTATTTTTTTTATCATATTAAATCTCCTGAAAAATTATTTTATACTTCATTTAATTATTGCAAATATTTCTTCTTCATTAACAATATAGAATGTTTCATTATTATAAGTAATTTTTTTAAAATTATTTCCAAAAATTACTTTATTATTGTCTTTTAAAAATTCTTTATTCAATTCACATTTTTCACCAATATTTATTATTTTTCCTATGTTTAGATCTTTATTGTAACTTGCATCCAAAATAATACCACTTGTTGTTAAATTATTTTCTTCTGCTTTTTTTAATATAACATTTTTAAATGTTGCTTTTATCATATACTTTCCTCCTTGTCATAATAATATTTTTATTGTTAATTATTTTAACAATTATAAGATAAATTTAATTATTCAGAAATAATAGGATTTAATTGAGATATTATTCTTGCTTTCCCTGATATTTTTAATGACAATATATCATTACTTAAATTTATTAATAAAACTTCTCCTTGATTTATAATTTCAAGATTTTCTTCATTTTTTAATAATTTTGTTATTACTTTAACGTTATTTTCTTCCCCTCTTATTAAAATATATGTTGCATCTTTCATAAAAACCTCTTATCCTTTTATTTTTAAATCTATATTTCTTACTAAATCAGAATTAGTTTCAAAAATCCCTGTTTTTTTAGTTGTTATAGTTTTTGATCCTGTTTTTTTTATTCCTCTCATAGCTATACACATATGTTCTGCTTCTATAATCACATATGTTCCTTTTGGATTTAATTTTTCATCAATAGCTTTTGAAATCATATTAGTCATATTTTCTTGTATTTGTAATCTTTTACTTGCATTCTCTACTACTCTTACTATTTTACTTAGCCCAGTTATCTTATTTTTATTAGGGATATATGCAACATGGCACAATCCATAAAATGGTAACATATGATGCTCACACAATGAATAAAATTCTATATCTTTTATCAAAATTGGTTCATCAGTTTCAGACTCAAAAAAAGTATCTATTTCTTCTTTTGGATCTTCTCCTGTTTTACATAAGAGTTCACTGTACATATTCGCACAGCGTTCAGGAGTTTTTAATAATCCTTTTCTTGTGACATCTTCACCTATATTTATAAGTAGTTTTTGTATTAAATTTTTGAAATCTTCTTTGTTGTTCAAATTCTTCTCCTTTTAAAATAATAAAAAAGTTATCAAATTAATTGATAACTTTTTTAAATACTATTTTACAGCATCTTTTAATGATTTTCCTGCCTTAAATGCTGGAACTTTCGTTGCTGGAATTTCTATTTCAACATTAGTTTGAGGATTACGTCCTTTTCTTGCTGCTCTTTCTCTTACTTCAAAGTTACCAAATCCTATGATTTGTATTTTTTCTCCTTTTGCTAATGTTTCTTCTACTGTTTCAACAAATGCTTCTATAGCCGCTGTAGCTTGTTTTTTTTGCAATTCAGCTTTTTCAGCAACTTTCGCAATTAATTCTGATTTATTCATTAATAAATATCCTCCAATATATTGATATAGCAACAAGTGCTACTCTACTCAATAAATATTACCATACTAGCACTGTTTTATCAATAGTTTAATTTAAAATTTAATTAAAATTCATTTAATTCTAATGATGTAATACCTGTCATTAAGTTTTTCAAACACTCTTTTGCTTCTTTTCCTTCATATAGTACTTTATAAATATTATCTGTTATTGGCATATATACATTTTTTTCTTTAGCCAAATTATAGCACACTTTAGTTGTAAGTACTCCTTCAGCTACCATATTTAATTTGTTTACTGCTTCATTTAATGAATATCCCTTGCCTATCAGCAATCCACAATTATAGTTTCTAGAATGTTTAGACGTACAAGTTACAATTAAATCTCCTATACCTCCTAACCCTAAAAAAGTAAGTTCTTTTGCCCCCATTTTTTTTCCCATTCTTGTTATTTCTATTAAGCCTCTTGTTATAAATGCCGCTTTTGCATTATCGCCTAAATTAAGACCATCTATTATACCACAACCTAGTGCTATAATATTTTTTAATGCTCCGCCTATTTCAACACCTATAACGTCATGATTTACATATATTCTAAAGTATTCATTTTGAAATGTATTTTTAACTATTTTTGCAAGTTCATTATCATCTGTAGCTATGGCTACTACAGTAGGTCTTCTTAATATAAGTTCTTCCGCATGAGACGGTCCACTTAATACACCAACTGATTTTATTTTATTAATTGTATTAACAATTACTTCAGACATTCTATAATTTGTTTTTAATTCTAATCCTTTAGAAACATGAATTATATATTTTTCTGATGTTAAAACGGTATTAATTTTCTCGCAAATACTTCTCATTGCTTTGGTAGGCACTGCAATAACAATTAAATCAGCAAAATTAACTGCCTCTTCTAAATCCATAGTTGCTTTTAATTTTGTAGGTAATATAGTATTTTTTAAATATCTTTTATTAGTATGTTCTATATTTATTTCATTTAATGTCTTTTCGTTTCTACAGTACAACAGACATTCATGATTATTATCTATTATCACTTGAGATAATGCAGTACCCCAACTACCTGAACCAATTACTGAAATTTTCATACTTATTCTCCATTTATATTTAATTTCTTTTTCTTGCTAATAATCTAATAGGTGTTCCTTTAAAATCAAATGCTTCTCTAATCCTATTTTCTAAAAATCTTTCATATGAGAAGTGTAATAATTCTGGATAATTTACAAATAAAACAAATGTAGGAGGACATATCGCTACTTGAGAAGAATAAAATATATTTAATCTTTTTCCCTTATCTTGAGGAGTAGGATTCATTGATATGGCATCGTTAATTAAATCATTTAACAAGGATGACTGTATCCTTTTGTTGTTATTTAAGTAGCTTTCATTAATCAAATCAAATATATTAAAAATTCTTTTTTTAGTTTTTGCTGATACAAAAATAATTTTTGCATAGGATAAATACTGAAAATTATCACGTATATTATCTTCAAACTCTTTTAAAGTATTATTATTTTTTTCGATTAGATCCCATTTATTTACCACTATTATTACACCTTTTCCAGATTCATGTGCGTATCCTGCAATTTTTTTATCTTGCTCTATTATTCCTTCATTTGCATTAATAATAACTAATACTACGTCAGATCTATCGATTGCCTTTAAAGTTCTTAAAACTGAATACTTTTCACAAGATTCATATATTTTTCCTCTTTTTCTTATACCTGCAGTATCAATAACGGTATATTGTTTTTTATTATATATAAAATCAGTATCTATAGCGTCCCTGGTAGTCCCTGCTATCTCAGATGATATAACTCTCTCTTCTCCTAATAAACAATTTATTATACTAGATTTCCCAACATTTGGTCTTCCTATTAAAGAAAATTTCAAATTCTCTTTATTTTTTTCTTCATCAAAATTTTTATTTTTAAAATTTTCACATACTCTATCTAATAAATCTCCTATTCCCAGTCCATGAGATCCTGATATAGCCAAAGGTTCTCCGAAACCAAGTGAATAAAAATCATATGTTAAATATTTTAAATCAAAATTATCTATTTTATTAATAGCAAGTACCACTGGTTTATTAGATTTATATAATAATTTTGCTATTTCCTTATCATCTTCTGTTAAACCATTTTTTCCATCAGCTAAAAAAATTATAACATCTGCTTCATCTATTGCTAGTTCAGCTTGTGCTCTTATTTGTTTTTGAAATGGTTTATTTTCTATTTGTATACCACCAGTATCGATTATAAAAAATTTATTATTTAACCACTCACCTTGTGAATATATTCTATCTCTTGTAACTCCTTCAATATTTTCTACTATAGAAATTTTATCTCCAACAATCTTATTGAAAATAGTTGATTTACCTACATTAGGTCTGCCTATTATTGCAATTGTAGGATTAGACATGTTTAACCTCCTATTTTTAAAAAATAATAGTAATAGAAAAATTCTATTACTATTATGGACAATTTACTATTATTTTAATTCTTTAAATTTATCAGCTAAACTAAATTCAGAATTTTCTGATTTTAAGTATGAAGTATCAAATGAGTTTTCATCATCTTCTTTTTTATCTATTTTTTTTACTGGTTTTTCTTTAGTTTCTTTTATAGATAATGATAATCTTTTTTTATCGAAATCTACATCCAACACTTTTACTTTTACTAATTCATCACGTTTTAGCACATCTTCTATTTTTTCTACTCTATCATATGATATTTGTGAAATATGTACAAGGCCTTCTACTCCGTCCATAACTTCTACGAAAGCACCAAAATCTGTTATATTTTTTACCTTACCTTCTAGTTCATCACCTACAGATATTTCTTTTGTAGCAATTTCCCATGGTGTCGGTAATAATTTTTTTATAGATAAAGCAACTTTATTATTTTCTTTATCAAGGTTTATTACTGCAACTTTTACAATATCTCCTATTTTAAGTACATCTTCTATTTTTTTGAAACGATTATGAGAAATTTCCGAAATATGTACTAATCCATCAATATCCCCTATATTTACAAATGCCCCAAAATTGGCAATTCTTATTACTTTACCTTCTAGTTCATCGCCTACATTAAGTGAATTTAAAATATCTTTTATTTTTTTATCTTTTTCTTCTTCTAATAATGTTTTTCTATCAAGAATTAATCTACCTTTTGCTCTATCAATTTCAGCTATTTTAAACTTATATTCTTTATTTAAATAATTTTGTAAATTTTTAACAAATTTTATATCAATTAATGAAGCCGGTACAAATGCTCTAATTCCTTTTATGTTAGCTAATAATCCTCCTTTTATCACTGAGGATACAGTAGCATCTATTAAATCATTATTTTGATGTTTAGCAATGATTTCTTCCCATTCAGAATCTAATTCTTTCTTATACTCTTGATTTTCTATAGCTTTTCTAGAAAGATATATAACTCCAGGAACTTCTTCAGATTTTTTTTCTCTATCAGCTCTAATCCCTGTAACAATTGCTTCTATTTCTTCTCCTATTTTTAAGAAATCAGATATATTTTTAACAAATTTACGTGATATCTGATTTTTTAAAATAACACAATCATATTGTGCTCCTGAAACATCAACATATGCTTTATTTTCTTCTATTGCCGATACGGTTCCAGTTACTTTATCTCCTTTCTTTAACATTTCTGTGCTATTCAATAATTCTTCAAATGAAGTCGTCATTACTTCTTTGTCCTCCTAATATTACAATACTATATTTAATTATACATCAAAATATCATTAATGTCACTTATTTTGTAATTTATTTTTTTGTATTCTATCTAAAAAAGTTTTCTCTTCTTCATTTAGAGTATATTTCTTTAATAAATCAGGCCTTCTATTATAAGTTTTCATTAAACTATTATATAATTTATATTCCTTTATTTTTTTATGGTTACCTGAAAATAAAACCTCTGGTACTTTCATTCCCTTGAATTCTCTAGGTCTAGTGTATTGTGGATATTCTAAAAGTCCAGTTGTAAATGTATCTTCCATATGTGATTCTTCCTTACTTAAAACATTAGGAATCAATCTTGTTATACTATCAATAATTGTCATTGCAGCTAACTCGCCACCTGTTAAAACGAAGTCTCCCAAGGAAATTTCATCAGTTACTAAAAAATCTCTTATTCTTTCATCATATCCTTCATAATGTCCACAAATAAAAACTAAATGTTCTTCTTTAGATAATTCTTCTGCTTTTTTCTGATTAAATTTCTCTCCTTGAGGACATAATAATATAACTTTAGTTTTTTCATTCTTACCTAAAAAGTTGAGTGCATTATATATTGGTTCTACTTTTAATATCATACCATGCCCTCCCCCATAAGGATAATCATCTACTTGATTATGTTTATTATTTGAAAATTTTCTAAAATCTACTGTATTTAAATGTATTATTTTTTTTTCTTGAGCTTTTCCTATAATTGAATAATTTAATGCATTAAACATCTCAGGAAAAAGTGTTAAAATATCTATTTTCATTAATTTAGCAATCCTTCTATTACATTAATAGTTATTTTTTTTTCATTCACATCTATTTTTTTCACTACTTCTTCTATAAAGGGAATATAAAAAAGATTATTATTATCGTCTTTCATTTCCCATACATCATTAGCTCCAGTTTTAAAAATGTTAGTTATTACTCCTAAATTATTATTTTTTTCATCATAAACCTTGGAATTTATAATTTGATAAAAATAATATTCATTATTTTCTAGGTCATCAACTAAATTTGAATCAATTTTCAATTCACAATTTTTATATTTTTCTGCTTCATCTATACTATCAATTCCTAAAAATTTTACATAATAACACCCTTTATATTTTCTTGACGATGCTACTTTTACATCTCTTATAATTTCACCCCTTTTTGTGATATGTAATACATAATTATGATTTAACCTTTCCTCAATAGAATCACTAGTTGAAATTATTTTCAATTCTCCTTTTAGTGCATGAACATTAACAATCTTTCCTACTTTAAGTAACATACAATTCTCCTATTTTTTTAATTTAATTCTTACATAATATGAAATATTTTCTATGAAAATAACTGTTAAAGATAATAATATTAATATAATTGATACCCTACTCCAATTTCTAAATTCTATATTATTTGAAAGAAGTTGACCTATACCTCCAGCTCCTACCATTCCTAAAATAGTTGAATTTTTAATATTCATCTCAAATCTGTATAGCATTATAGAAATAAATTCAGGAAAATATTCTTTAAATAATACATTTTTATAACATAAAAAATCACTTATTCCCAAAGATTTTAAATATAACAAAACGTTATTTTCTTTATTTTCAATAATTTCTCCAAACATTTTTGTCATAACTCCTACTGTGTATATTAACAACGCAAAAAAACTACTTAAATATCCTGGGCCTAATAAACAGAAAAAAAAGATAGAACTTATAACAGGAGGTATTGTTCTAAATATATTTACCATTATTTTTATACAAAAAGTGAAATATTTATTAAAAAACCTAGAAAAATAAAAATAAGATAAAAAAACAACAATAATAGATGCGACAAATGTAGAAGTAAAACTTATAATTATACTAATAGTTAAAAAAAAGATAGATTTTGAAATATAACCATAATCTATACTAACAATCCCAATAAGCATTATTTTTAAATAAGATATTCCTTTATGTAATTTATCTAAATCAATATTAATAATCTTAAAAAAAAGAATAATATTTATTAAAAATATTACAAAATAAAATACTTTACTATATCTATTTTCGCTAAAAATAAAGGCATATTTTCTAAAAAAATAACTAATTAGGTCAATTAAAGCTATTATAACAATAAGTATACATATAATCAATATTACAGAACTATATCTTAAATAATTTAATTCTCTCCATAATATTCTACCTATGCCACCAGCACCCACTAAACCTAAAATACTCGCTCCTCTAATATTAGATTCTAATACTAAAAAAAAGACACTCATTATATTTGGTTTTAAATTTTCCTTTAAAATTATTTTATATATCTTAAACTTTGAAAATCCTAATGAATAAAGTGTTTTTAAATTTTTTTCATTAGTTTCCTCTGCAATTTCTTTTAAAATTTTTGATGACATAAGAACACTTATAATATAAAGACATAAAAATCCGCTAAAATTCCCTACACTAAATAAACTTACTAATATAGCTGCAATTATTAAAGAAGGAATTGTTCTTGCTATAGAAAAAATACTAGAAAATATTTTAGGAAATATCTTTTTATTAAACAATATATTAATTTGAATTGGTAATATAAAAATAGTGGTAAATATACCAAAAATAGTAGAAGATATGGCTAAGAATAAGGTTTCTAATAAGGGATAATACAGCATTTCCATTATATTAAAATCTCTCATATTAATTCTTGATGAAAAAATATTAAAATTTAAACTCGTTATTCTTATGCTATTTAGATTATAAAAATTATAAAATAATATAGCAAAAAGAAAAATAATCAAATATTTTAAAATAATATTTAACTTATTTTTAAACATATAAGTCTTCAATTTCATCATTAGTTACTTCCTCTGTATTTTTATAAAATATAACTTTACCTTCTTTGATGCCTATAATCTTATCAGAATATTTTTTTGCAATTTTTACATCATGAAGGCTCATAATTATAGTAATTTTTCTATTTTTATTTAAATCGCTAAATAGTGTCATAATTTCTTCAGAATTTTTTATGTCTAAACTACTTATCGGTTCATCTGCTAATATTAAATCAGGTTCTTGACAAAGCATTCTTGCAATTGCTAATCTTTGTTTTTGCCCTCCGGATAAATATTTTGTTTTTCTATATATATCTTTATCTGATAATCCTACTTTATGAAGTGACATTATGGCCTTTTTATATTCATTTTTAGTATATACATTTAATAAAGTTTGAAATATATTTTTTCTTGATAAAAAAGGTAACATAGTGTTTTCTAAAACATTCAAATTATTAAAAACATTATAATCTTGAAATATTATTCCTGTTTTCCTTCTTATTTTTTTCATATTTTTAGTACTTAATTTTCCAATATCTTTATTGTCTATTATCACCTTACCTGTAAATTTTATGAATTTATTAATACTATTAAGAAGAGTTGATTTTCCTGCTCCACTTTTTCCTAAAATAACTATAAAATCTCCATTATTCACAAAAAAATTTAAATTATCTAATATTATCTTATTGCCATATTTTACCGTTAAATTTCTAATTAATATCTTTTGCAAAAAAATCACTCCTATAAAATCTTAAAAATTATTATAACATTTAATTTTCTAAATATAAACAATTTTAAAATTTAAAATAATAATAATTTAGTATAATTTTAAAGAAATTCTCTTTTTTTCAGACTAAAATCCGCTATCAAAAAGTTTATTATAGAATCAAAAAAAATATCAACTTTAAAAACAAGCTTTTTTTGTCTTTTTTGTTGATATTCGTATTTTATTATATGATTTATTTATTATATTTTTTAAAATGTTTTTATGTTGCTAAATGGATAATATATTACCATAACTTTACCTACTAATTTTTCTTTTTTTACAAATCCAAAAATTCTACTATCAGTACTATTAGGTCTATTATCTCCCATAACGAAATATGTGTTATCTGGCACTTTTTTTGACTTCGTACTAACTAAATATTCTATATTAAAATCTGGAGTTAAATTTTTATTTGAATCAGTTTTTTTAAATTCTTTTTTCTTCTTATCAAGATATGGTTCATTAAACTTTTCTCCATTTATATATAAAACATCATCTATCATTTCTATAGTATCTCCAGGAACACCTATTATTCTTTTTATGTAATCGTCTGTTTCATTAGCGTGAAAAACTACTATATCTCCTCTATTAAAATCTTTACTTACTCTATTAATTATTACCTTGTCATTATCAGAAAATGTATAATCCATAGAATGACCCTTTACATTGTATGGAGCTAATAAATAAGTAGATATTAGAAAATATAATACTGCCGATATAGCTATAACAATTATCCATTCAAATAATTCTTTTAAAAATCTCACTTTTTTCCCTCTTTTATTAATAATATTAATTTTAATTATATCATACGCATATACATATTACAATTTGAGCTGTTTGTTTAAAATATTGGTTTTAAAAATTCTGACCATGATTCGTAATTTGATATTTTTTTAGCATCAGAAGTATTTAACCATCTAATCAATAAGGAATCTTTTTCTTTTTCTATTACATTTTTCTTATCAATTTCCACAATATATACTAATCCTATATGAACTTTTCCTACTTCAGTATTATCATCATTTATAAGACCTACTAACCTTATATTATTAATAACCAAAGAAATATTTATTCCTATTTCTTCTTCTATTTCTCTTGCAGCATTTATTTTTACGATATCTAAAATATTTTTATTTTCAACATCATTCATATGCCCACCGACACCAACAGAAGATTTCCCGTGTAGTCTGCCTTCTCCTCCTCCAGATAGTCTAGTATAAACTAATATTTCTCCAGTATTTTTATCTTTAATTATAGTATATCCAATAAGCTGTTTATATGAAAAATCATTTTCCATATTACCACGTCTTTTGACTTCATAATTTTTAAAGTTTTCTATAATATTTTTTACTTTTTCATTTTCTATATTCAAAAAACCATTAAAAAAATTTTTTTCATTATCAAATAAATTTTTTCTTTTTACAACTAATATTTGTTCATCATATTTATTCACTATCATTCTCCTCATTACTAATATCATAACTTTTATCAAATAAACTATATATATATTTTTCTGAATCAAATTTTTCTAAATCATCCAATCCTTCTCCCAATCCAACGAGTTTTACCGGAATATCCAATTCATTTTTTATAGAAATAACAATACCGCCTTTTGCTGTACCATCTAATTTTGTTAAAATAACCCCAGAAACATTACAAATTTCTTTGAATGCTTTTGCTTGTATTATTCCATTTTGTCCTGTTGTAGCATCTATAGTTAATAGAACCTCTTGAGGCTCATGAGCATTTTCTCTTTTTATTATTTTTATAATTTTTTCTAATTCCTTCATTAGATAATCTTTATTTTGAAGCCTACCAGCTGTATCGCATAATAAAACATCATAATTATTAGCTTTAGCTGATTGTAAAGCGTCATAAATAACTGATGCAGGATCAACTCCTTCTTTTGATTTTATTATATTAACTCCACTTTTTTTTGCCCAATCATCTAATTGATCAATTGCTCCAGCTCTAAAAGTATCTCCAGCAGCTATAAGAACTTTCTTGCCATTTTTTCTTAGTTTATAAGCTAGTTTCCCTATAGAAGTGGTTTTTCCAACACCATTAACTCCCACAAATAAAAAAACTGTTAAATTATTTTTTTGAAAATTTAGTTCAGTTTTTTCTTCTTCATCTATATATATATTTACTAATTTTTCTATTATGATATTTTGTAATTCTACTGATGATTTAATATTTTTTATTTTAGCTTCCTGTTTTAAGGAATCTGTTAATTCCAATACTGTATTATAGCTAATATCAGATTCTATTAAAATTTCTTCTAATTTTTCGAAAAATTCTTCATTTATGCTTCTATGAGAACTTAATAATAAATTTAATGAACTTTGAAAATTATCTCTAGATTTTTTTAATCCTCTTTTAAATTTTTCTATTACAATTTCGGATTCTACAAATTTTTCATATTCATCTAATGTTATTAATTCCTCTTTTAATTCTTCTTTTTTTGAAAATTTTTTCTTTATTTTTTCTAAAAAATTACTCATTTATATTTTCCTCCTCAAAAAAATCATTTATATCTATTGATAATAATGAACTAACTCCTTTTTCTTGCATAGTAATTCCATATAATTTTTCCATTACTTCCATAGTTCCTCTTCTATGAGTAATTACTAAAAATTGATTATTTTTAGAATATAGTTTTAAAAATTTTGCAAATCTATTAACATTTTCTTCATCTAGCGCCGCTTCAACTTCATCTAATATAACAAATGGTGTGTTTTTAATTTCTAGTATTGAAAAAAGTAAGCTAATTGCTGTAAGAGCTTTTTCTCCTCCTGAAAGTAACGACATATTGCGTAATTTTTTACCTGGTGGACTTGCCTCGATATTAACCCCAGTTTCTAAAATATCTTTACCTAATTCTAATGTTAATCTAGCATTTCCTCCATTGAATAACATTTTATAAATTCTATTAAAATTACTAGATACCTCAGTAAATGTTTTATAAAATCTTTCTTTAACTTCCTTATCTATTTGAACTATTGTAGTTAATAATTTTTCTTTTGATACTGATAAGTCTTCTATTTGTTTTTTATAAAAAAGATATCTTTCGTTTAACTCTTCATATTCTTTTATTGATTCTAAATTAATATTTCCTAAAGAATTAATTTTTAATTTTAGATTTTTTATATCATTTATATATGATGATATCTCATTAGAATCCAAAGAATAATTCTCTAAATTTTGAATTGTTATATTATAATTTGAAAATAAGTATGTTACTATATCATTAAATTCCTTTTCATTTTTTTTAATTTTAAATTCCAAATTATTTATTTTCTTACTAGCTAAATTAATATAACTATATATTTTTTTTTGTTCAGAGCTCAATTCAATATCTTTATTGTATTCACTATCTTTAGATTGTTTTATTATATCTATTTCTTTTGAGATTTCTAATAATTTATCATTTACTAATAATAGTTTCTTATTATCTTCATTATTATCACATGATACATAATTTAATAAATTATTTTCTTCTATTTTTTTATTTTTTATTTCTTCTTCTATATAATTAATATCAGAACTAAAGTTAAATAATAATTCTTTTTTTATATTTATTTTTTCTAATAAAGAATTTTTATTAATTTTCATTATATTTATTTCTTTATTATTTTTTTTGAATTGTATAGTCAGTTCATTTTTTTCTACTATTTTATTTTCTATATCATCATTTATTTTTTTTATTTCTAAATCTAATTGATATAGTTTCTTTTCTATATTATTTTCTAAAAATAATTTTGAATTTTCTTCATTAATTTTTTTTAATCTTTCTTCATTTTTATTCAAAAATTGGTTTAATGATAATAAACTTTCTTCTTTTAATTTTACTTTTAATTTTTTTTCAATTATTTCAGTATTAAATTTTTCTAAATTTTTCTTAATATTAAAAATACTAATATCTAGTTCTTTAATTTTGTTATTGTTTTCATCAATTTTTTTATTTAATTGAAGTTTATTTTTATTTAATTCATAAATATTATTTGTTAATTCTTGAAGATTTTTTTTATTTTTTATAATTGAATTACTTTTTATTGTTGCTCCTCCTGTAATAGAGCCTCCAATATTTATAACTTGTCCATCTATAGTAATTACTTTTAATTTATGATTTATTTTTTTTGAAATAATATTAGCATTTTTTAAATTGTCTACTATTAAAACATTCGATAATAAATAATGTACTATATTATAATACTTTTTATCTACTTTTACCAAATTAGATGCAATATTTATATAACCTTCCTCATTTTTTATATTTTGCAAAGTGTCGTAGTTAACTATCCTTTTTTTTATATTATTTATAGGTAGAAAAGTTGCTCTTCCTTTGTTACTTTTTGCTAAATATTCTATACATTTTTTAGCTACTTTTTCATCTTCTACAATTATATTTTGTTGAGAAGATACTAATGCTGTATCTAATGCTATTGAATATTTTTTATCAAAATCAAAAATATCGGCAACAATTCCTATTATTCCTAATATATTTTTTTTATTTTTTATTATTTCTCTTACACCTTGATTATAAAAAGAATAATTATTTATTTGAGAAAATAAGAAATTTTTTTTATTTTCGTATTTTAAAATTTTTTCTTTTAATTTTTTATTAGTTTCCTCTAATTCAACACTCAAAGTTTCTAAAAGTTCTTTATTTTTATTTGATTTTTTTAACAAAATGTTTAAAGCAGTAATTTCACCATTAATTTCATTAATACTTTTTTTAATATTGTCGATTTCTAATTTCTCTACATTTATGTCTTTTTTTATATTTTTTATTTCTGATAAAATATTTATTTTTCTACTGTTATTATTGTCCTCAACTTTTTTTGCAAAATTCTTTTCGTTTTGTAATTTTGATTCTTCATTAGATAATGTGAAAAAAGTTGATTTTAAACTTTCTATATCTTTTTCTGCTAAATTTATCCTGTTTTCCAAATCGGTATCTAATAAAGCTAATTCTTCTGATATTTTTTTATATTTCTCTTCAAATATTTCTTTTTCTTTTTTTATGTTTTTAATCTTTATTAATATATTACCTTTTCTTTCCACTAAAACATTTATATTTTCTTGAACTGTTTTTAATAAATTTTTTTTATTTTTTTTACTTTCATTATTTATTTTTATTATTGAATTTATCTTTTCTTTTTCTTTTATTAAAAATATTTCTTTCTCTTTTTTTTCTTGATAAGATAAATCTACTTTTATTAATCTTTCTTTAGTATCAGATATATCTTTTTCTACCTTATCTAATTGTTTTAGTAAGTTATCTTTTTCTTTTAAATATTTATTTAAATTATCAACATCCTTCTTCAAACTAATTTCACATTTTTTTATATTGAATGAATTAATAACTATATCTTTTTCTTTCAATTCTTTTTTGTAATTTATAAATTTTTCAGCTCTATTTTTTTGTATTAATAATTTTCCATGATTTTCTTTTATCTCATTAAATATATCTTTTATTCTTTTTAAATTTTCCTCAGTTTTATTTATTTTTAATGAACATTCTTTTCTTTTATTCTTATATTTAAGTATCCCTGCTACATCCTCAATAATTAATCTTTTATCTTCAGATTTTGATGATATAATAGATTCAACTTTCCCTTGAGTTATTAAACTATAGCTCTCTTTATTTATTCCTAAATCAAGGAAAATATCTGTTATATTTTTCAATCTAACTCTTTTGTTATCAACTAAATATTCACTATCACCATTTCTATATAATTTTCTTGAAATAATTTTTTTTACATTATTAATTAAAAAAATTAAAGATACTTTTGCATAATTCTTAGAACTTCTTTTTTCTGAACCAGAAAATATGACATCTTGCATGTTAGTTCCACGTAAATTTTTAGCAGATTGTTCTCCTAAAACCCATCTTATAGCATCTACTATATTACTTTTGCCAGAACCATTAGGTCCTACTATTCCTAATAAATTAGTATCTATTTTAATTTTTGATTTTGAATAAAAGGATTTAAATCCATCAATTTCAATACCTACTAAATTCATATTACCTCACTATTAAATTAATTTTAATTTAGTTAACACCTCTTTTGCCGCAAGTTGTTCTGCTTCTTTTTTTGTTCTTGATTTACCTTTACCAAGATTTTTTTCATTAACATATAAAGCAATTTCAAAAATTTTTTCATGAGAAGGACCGGAAGAAGATATAAGATCATATCTAATTACACCCCTATTATTGTGACTATAATATTCTTGAAGCAAAGTTTTATAATCTATAAACACGTGATAATTTGATGTTTTAACTTCCTTAAACAATGTATTATCTAAAAATTTTTTCACTGAATCTAGGCCTTTATCTAAATAAAGTGCTCCTAAAAATGCTTCAAATATATCAGCTAATAAAGATGCTCTGCATCTACCACCATTTTTTTCTTCTCCTTTTCCTAAAAGAATATATTTAGAAAAATTTAATTTTTTTGTTTCTCTAACTAATGATAATTCACATACAAGAGAAGATCTTATTTTTGTTAATTCCCCTTCTGTTAAATCAGGAAATTTTTTATATAAAAATTCACTTGTAGATACTTCAAGGACAGCATCCCCTAAAAATTCTAATCTCTCATAATCATCACTTTTGGAATATTTTTTATTTTCATTTACATATGAAGAATGTGTAAATGCCTTCTTATAATTTTCCTTATTATTTATATTTAACTTATATTCGTTGTTTAATTTTTCTAATAATTCAGATATATATATCATTTTTTCTCCTATCATTAATAAAAAGATTATATCATAAAATATAACTATATTCCATTTGATTATAATGGTTCTTTTTTCAAAGTATAATAAAAAAAATTCTAATCTAGATAACTAAATTAGAATTCATCATATTTTCTAAAATGGGGCGATTGATGGGAATCGAACCCACG
>NZ_KQ959862.1 GCF_001553005.1 Gemelliphila asaccharolytica
AAAAAAAAGATAGAATTATCTCAAATGACAGATACAGAAATAAGACAATTGCTGAAACAATTGAAGTCTTAAGAGATAAATACAAAATAAAAGACCTGTTAAAATACTTTAATATTCCAAAATCAACATACATGTATTGGCAAAAACGATTAAATAAACCAAATAAAGATATAGAAATAGAAAATAAAATACTTAAGATAAGAAAAGACAATCCAAACTATGGCTACAGAAGAATAACAGCTATGTTAAGAAGATCAGGAGTAACAATAAACAAAAAGAAAGTACAAAGATTAGTTCAAAAGCTAAAACTACAAGTAAAAAGTTATTCAAGAAAATCTAGAAAATACTCATCCTACAAAGGACAGGTAGGAAAAATAGCTGACAATAAGATAAAAAGAAATTTCAAGGTAGAAAAACCATACACACAAATAACAACAGACACAACAGAATTTAAGTATTTAGAAAAAGATAAATCAGGAACCTATCAAATAAAGAAACTCTATCTAAATCCATACTTAGACATGTACAACAGTGAAATACTAAGCTATGAAATATCAAAACACCCTACAATAGAACCAATCCTAAGAGCATTAGACAAAGCCATAAAAGTAACTAACAAAACAAAAGAACAAAGAATATTTCACTCAGATCAAGGCTGGGCATACCAAGTGAAACAATACACATCGAAACTAGAATCTAACGGTATAAGCCAATCCATGTCAAGAAAAGGCAATTGCTTAGATAACTCACCAATGGAAAACTTCTTTGGAATATTAAAACAAGAGGTATACTACGGAAACAAATTCTATTCATATGAACACTTAAAACAAACAATAGAAGATTTCATAAAATATTACAATGAAGAAAGGATAAAAGAAAAATTAGGATATTTATCACCAGTAGAATATAGAAAGAAAAATGCAGCATAAAAATTTCCTAACCCTAGGGGTAGGAAAGTACAAAGAAATACCAGAGCTAGTTTAGTTCTAACTCTGGTATTAG
>NZ_KQ959863.1 GCF_001553005.1 Gemelliphila asaccharolytica
TCCATTTGCACGTTGGTATTTATATCCTACTTCATCTTTTTCCCAGCCTGCTTTTACCTCTGGAGCTGGAGTAGGTGTAGGTGTTACATCTGGCGTTTCGCTTGTATTATTTATATCAAAAGTTCCATATGTAACTATTCTATCTTTTTCATTTTTTAAAACAGTTTCTTCTTCATAAATTTTTTCTTTATCTGCTGATACTATTCCATCCACAGTTTTATAATATGAGTTTACTGTTTTTACTCCTTCTTGCCCTTCTTGAACTACTACTTCTTTTCCTTTTGGCAAGTTTTTATCTTCTTTTCTTATTGTTTTATAAGGGATTTTTTCTGTTTTACTAAATACTTCTGCTCCAAATTTCACTTCTTTTGGATTAATTAATAAAATACTATCTGATTTTAAATTTCCACTATATAAAATTCTAGTTAATATTTCGTTTTGTATATCTCCTTTTACTTTAAAGGTGAATGTTGTAGAGTGATCGGCATTTTCTTTCCATTTTGTACCATCTGAACTTTGTTTTTCTATTGTTCCAAGAGATTGTGCTTCTATTTGTTGCCCATTTTTTATCAAGTATAATTTATATACTGATGGTAAAAACATAGTTTTAGGAGCAAATTTTACTGTATATATTTTTTCTCCATTATCTTCTGTTACATTGACATATGATGTGAAAAATGGATTTTCTTCAAATTCTACTTCTTTTTTATCTGCAACGACAAATTTTGCTTGTAAGTTTTGCCCATTTTCTACTTTTACTTTTTTAGCAATTTCTTTTATTGCTTCTTCATAGTCTTTTTTGTTATTAACTACTATAATTTTGTCTGTAGAGTCTTTAAATTTTTCTTCTTTTGTTTTTAGTAATTTTCCAGTAGATACTCCGTTGATAGCTTCATATGTTCTATATACTTTTTTAATTCCTGTTTTTCCTTCTTGTTTGACATAAAAACTACCTTTTTCTAAGTTTTTATCTTCTTGTATTTTTATATCATAAGGAGTTCTTTCATATCTTTCGTCAATTATATCTCCTACAATTTTTTTATTAGATAGAACTAAATTTGCTTTTTGTATCGCTGCTCCATCTCCTAAAAGTTTTTGCATAGGAACAACTAGAACTGTTAATTCTACTTCATCTTTCATATCTCCTGATATTTCAAATCTATAAGTTCTATCGTTTCCTTCTTTTTTTGCTAGATAGGCTTCTTTTATTTTTCCATCAGAGTCTTTATACCAAAGTTGTCCTACACTTACCATAGGTTCATTTATATTGTATTCTTTATCTACAAATTCTTTAAATTTAACTTCATATCTTGTTTTGTCGCCTACTTTTTGCACCTTAACTTCTTTATCTAAAGTTGTATTTGCCATTGAAGGAACTCCACTATCTTGGTATCTTTCTGCCATTGCATATACTGTTTTTGGATTTGTTAATGGAGCTATTTCGGCAGCTTCTGGAACATCTGGTTTTCCCGGTATCCCTTCAGTTTGCTCGAAAGTTTTAAATTCTGTGTTTTTCCCAAAAATTCTTAAAGTCGCTGGTTGTTCTCCTGCTCCGGGTTTTCCACCATTTAAGTGATCCATTGCATCAACCCAAACTACAACTGGAATTTCTGCTTTTTCATTAACTGCTGATAGTGGCACTTCCATTGAGAATTTTGTAAAATATTCTTTTTCTACTTTTGCTTTTTCATTTTTGAATTTTTTCTTGTCTTTTTTCTCAGCTTCTGTTCTATTTGATTTGTCTTTGTAGTTATAACTTCCTTCTAATTTGAATAAGTTGGTAAGTCCTCCAAAAGTATTCATAAATTCTATAGGTTTTACTGATAATTCTATAGTTGCTTTATTATCTTTGACTATTATTTTAGCATCACTATTTATTGCTTTATTACCCATAGACGCTTTATCTTCATAGTAGTTTTTTAAATCTACTTTTACATCATATATTCCGTCTTTTATTTTATTTTCTTCTTCTTTAGGTTTAGGAGTTTCTTTTACAGTTGTATCTCTTACTTGAAGAAGAACATTTCTATAAGCATAGTCTGGATTATCTTTACTAGGTAGTGCGTGTATTTTTAAAGGAATTTCTTTTCTTA
Source organism: Gemelliphila asaccharolytica (assembly GCF_001553005.1). Classification (GTDB taxonomy): domain Bacteria; phylum Bacillota; class Bacilli; order Staphylococcales; family Gemellaceae; genus Gemelliphila; species Gemelliphila asaccharolytica. Next base: position 2,094 of record NZ_KQ959863.1, read on the forward strand.
CTTTCCCAGGAATTTCAAATTTGAAGTGTACGTCTTCTCCCATTACTTTTTTTGCTACTGCTTTATACTCTTTTCCGTCTACTACTGCTGTAACTTCATCTGTATAAACCATGTATTCTCCATTAGCTTTTTTATAATTATTTGAAAAACCTATTTCATATACAGTTGAGTTTCTATCTTCAAATTCTTGATAAAGAACTTCTTTGTCCCAAAAATCGTTACAAAAATCTTCTTTATCTTCTTCAGCATCTGTAGGGTCATAGTCTTTTTTATAAAGGGCTGCATTTTCTATATCTTTTGATTTTTCGTCATCAAATTCTGGTAAATTTGTTTGCCCTTCTTGGTTATTTTCTTCTTTAGTTGTATCTCTTACTTGCAGAATAACATTATAATCATAACCTTGTTTAATAGAATGAATAACTAATGGAATCTCTTTTTTTAATTTTCCTGCTAGAGTAAATCTAACAACAAGTTCCCCTTTTTCGTTTTGTTCTTTATAGGCTTCAAAAGTTTTGTCGCCGTCTTTTACCATAACTTTATCAGTAAAAACTATCTTTTCATTTGTACTTTGATCAAGATAACTTTTATTAAAAATTATTTCATATGTTGTTTTGTCATTTTCTTCTACATAAGAAACTTTTTTGTTCCAGTAATCATCACAATTTGCTACCCAGTCATCTTTTTTTTCTTCATCTTTATAATCTTCCTTATAAAAGGCTGCATTTTCTACTAGTTTTGCTTTTCCCGGATCAAGTGCTGGTATAGGCGTATTTTGGTTTGCTTTTTCTTCTGCTTTTTGCGTCGCTACATCATTTGCTAATGCACTTAGAGAACTTGTCTGTAAAATCATACTAGCTGCCAAAACACAAGGTACAAACCCATATTTTAATTTTTTTGAATAACTTTCATATTTATTTTTTTTTGATATTTTCATAATATCTGCTCCTTTTATATTTTAATTATATAAAAACCTTAATATATTATCATATTATATTTTTTGCTATTCTGTCAATATCAAAATAAATAATATTCCTTTCTTCACTTTTTTTAAAAAATGCAAAAGAAAACTTAAATAACAAAAATTCTTACCTATCAAAATAAATTAACACTAACTTTTTTTAATATGTTTCAAATTCAAGCTTAGATATTTCTTTTAACTTGATTTAAAAGTGTTTTATATAGAATATTTCCCAGTGTCTAAATATTTAAAAGCTTTATTTAGCTAACTTTACTTTCCTAAAGATATTTTAATTTATTTTTTATCATGAATTTTTTTTGCTATTTACACAAGAAAAAAAGAAGAATTTTAAAACTCTTCTTTTCTTTTGTTTATTATTCTGGCAAATTATCTATTGCATACCTAGCTTCTTCTTCGGTGAATCCTTCGTCATCTCCTGACACTAATTTTTGATAAATTCTATTTTTTGATAAGTTCATTTTTGAGCGATATGTTTTTGCTCTTTCTAAAGCATTTTCTTTCCAGTCTATATCAGTTAAATTATCTACTGCATATTTAGCATCTTTTTCACTGAAATTTTCCGCATTTTTTGATTTTAACTGTTGATAAATTTTACTTTTTGACATATGAAGTCCCGTTGCATATGTTTTTGCTCTTTTTAAAGCAGCATTTTGTTCATTTGTTCCACTTTCTTTATTTTCTTCTGCTTTTTCTTTTGTTTTTGTTTGAGAATTTTCTGCTTGTTTTACTTTTTGTTCAGTTTTGTGAGTTGTTTTTCGAGCCGATTTTTTCTTACCATGAATTCCCGTTCCAATATAAACGATACCTATAATTAAGACAAGTGCCAAAAACCAAATTTTTTTTAAAATAAACTTCTTCACTATATTTCCTCCTAACTAATTATATTAATATTTTTTCATATAATATCATTATATACAGCGAATGTAATCGGTGTCAATAGTTTGATAAAACAAAAAAGCTAAAACTTTTTTTGTTTTAAGCTTCTTTATATTTCAAATTATTTTATTTTATTCTAAATCTTTTACTTTTAACCTTACCATTACATAGCTAAAAATAGTCAATAAAAAGACTACTAAAAAAATTGCTCTGTTTTGACCAAAAATAAAAATTCCATTTTTTAAATTTCTAGCTATGATGACATAAATATAATCTCCAAAATATATTCCAAACGCAAAGAACGCTTGATAAATTCCCATGCTTATACTTCTGTACTCTTTATCAAAATACTGCATAGCCATAGATATTAGCAAATTGTATACTCCACCATAAAAGAAACCATTTAATGAATAAAGTATATAAATAATATAAACATTATCGACTAAAAGTGCAGATAAATAAAATATACTAGCTAAAAGAAAAGATAAGGACATAGTTTTTTTTATTCCAAATTTACTAGCAAAATATGTTCCTGCAAGTATTCCAGCTAAAAGCTGTGGAAGTGCAAAAACCGTATCCATATAAGCTAGTAATATAGGACTTAGATTATATTCTACTTTAAAAAAAGTAAGCATATTAGCACCACTTGTAGAAAATTTTATAAACGATACTAAAAGTGCTAAAAAACAAACATATAAAAAACTTTTATGTTTTATTACTACTTTAAACTTATCTAGTGAAAAACTTTTTTCTTTTGGAACATAATCTTTCGTCTTTAAGGTTAATATAAAAGTAATCAGTGCCAAAACTCCAGTTAAAAGCCACATTAAATTATAATGTTTATACTGAGAATAAGTGAAAATATACTGCACGGGTGCAGCTATAAATTCTGCCAAAAGTGGTGCTGCCGAAAGTATAGCCACCGAAACTGCTACTTTATTTATAGAAAAAGTTTCTTGAAAAATAACATTAAACATCGCCAGCATTGTCGCACAAAGCCCTATAGCTAATGATGAAATATATAAACTGCTATAAGTAGGACTATAAAAAACTAAAAATGATGACGCAATTAAAGAGATTAAAGCTAATTGAACAAAAATCTTTCTTTTTCTAAAATAATCACTTGCTACAAACATCGGCAATCTAACAAAAAGACTCATAATTCCATAACCACTAGCTACCTTTGCTGCAAGTTCTAAACTTAAACTAAGTCCCCCTTCTTCTACCGGAGTTATTATATATAATTTTCTATATGCTCTTATTATACTGATACTTGTCCAAAATAATACCAATATAATAAAAATATGTATCTGCTCTTTTTTTAATTCATATTTTTTTGCTAAAAAAATAACAAGGAAAAATATGAAAAAAATCATGATTATTGATAATAAAATTTTTATAAAAATCATCCTCTCTTTATTAAAAAATCAAGGTTTTATTATAGCATAAAGAAAATAATTTCGCTATATTTTATAATTATATTATAAAAAATAAAGCCTTAACTTTTATTAGGATAAAAATATATTATACTTCACTTCTTTGCTTTATTAACTGTGAAATATACTTTTAGTAATTTTTAAAATATTATTAAACTTTTTTTATGTAAATGATTTTGATTTTTTCTTATCTTAAATTAGCATTTACTTTTAAACTCTGATTTTCTTTTTTATCATACTGTGTAAGTTTTAATTTTTCCTTTTTTTACTCTTCATAGTCTGCTATTCCGAGAGCAATTTTAGCATAGCGAGTCATTTTATCTTTTGACCATGGTGGATCAAATACAATGTCGACATCTACTTTTTTTACTTCTTCTATTCCCATCATTGCCATTTCTACTTGCTCTACTATTAATGGAGCTGCAGGACAGCCCATACTTGTTAAGGTCATAACTACTATAGCATGGCCTTCATCATTCATTTTTACATCATAAAGAAGCCCTAGGTTTACTATATCTATCCCAATTTCAGGGTCTATTACTGTTTCTAAAGCTTCAATTACTCTATCTTTTAAAGGTTTCATGATTTAATTTTCTCCTTTTTTCTAAAATAAGGTTTTTAAAGTTTGTTTTTCTCTATTTCTTTTATTTTTTTGTGTAACCTATTAAATTCTGCTATATCTAAGGTTTCACTTCTTCTTTTAGGGTCAATTCCAGCTTCTTCGCATGATTTTATTAGTATTTCTTTTTTTTCTTTTCCAAAATTTGATATTAAGTTATTTAATAAAGTTTTTCTTCTTTGAGAAAAACAATTTCTTACAAAGTTAAAAAAAGTTTTTTCGTCTATTTCTTCGTCTTTTTTACTTTTTGTTATTATTTCTACTACTGCACTTTCCACATTGGGAGCAGGGATAAAGACTTTTTTAGGAACAGTGAAGAGGTAGCTAACATTTGTATAGTAGTTTAAAAGAATTGTTAGTGAATTATAGTCTTTTGTACCTACTTTTGCAGATAGTCTGTTTGCTACTTCTTTTTGCATCATAACTACATATGAACTTATTTTTTTTGTATTTTCTAATAAATGAGTTATTATCGCTGTCGTTATGTAGTATGGTAAATTTGCTACTAATACTACCTTTTCATAATTTTCTTCTTGTTTTTCTATTACACTATCTACGTCTACTTTCAATATGTCTTGATTTATTATTTCTATATTTTTGTATGGCGATAGTGTGTCTTTTAGTATAGGAATGAGTCTATTATCTATTTCAAATGATATTACTTTTTTTGCTTTTTTTGCTAATTCTTCTGTTAGCGACCCTATCCCCGGACCTATTTCTAAAACTAGGGTTTTATTATCTATTTTTGCTGACTCTACTATTTTTGTTAAGATGTTAGAGTCTACTAAAAAATTCTGACCCAAACTTTTTTTAAAGTGAAAATCGTATTTTTTTAATATTTGAAAAGTTTTTTGAGGTATTTTTGCCATTTATTATTCCTTTATCTCTTTTACTTTTTCCATTAGTTTCTCTTTGGAAATTCCATACATATTTAATTTATTTAAGAGTCCTTTTGCATTTGTGTATTCTATATTTAATTTTTCGCAAAGCTTTTCTCTTCTTTTTTTTGCTAAATCGCTACCTACTAATTCTAAATCAATTAGTAAGTTATTTTTTATGTCATTTTTATTTTCTATTAAGGGAGTATAATGTTTTTTTAACGATTCTATTATATCTTCTTTTTTTGCAGCTTCTATTCCTATTTTTCCTTTGCTATCTATTGCTTTTTTATTAGATATATAGGCGTGTTTTGCTGTAGGTATATTTTTTTCTATTATGCTTCTTATTCTTTTTCCTGCATAATCTGGGTCTGTGAGTACTATAATCCCTCTTTTTTTGTTTAATATTTTTAGTCTATCTATCTTTTTTTTTGTTATTGCTGACCCGTTAGTTTCAAAAGTGTCACATTCTACTGCTTCTTTTACTCTATTAGTGTCATCTCTTCCTTCTACTACAATAATTTCTTTTATTTTCATTTTCTCCTCTTTTCTTTAAAATATAATACCATAACAAGAAAAAAATGTAAAAAAATAAACTGTCTATATTTGTTACTATTTATGTAATTGTTATCCTTTTTTCTTACTTTTTTTGTTTGTATTATCTTTCCTTTTTTTATAAAAACTATTAAAAAGACTTAAAGAAATTTTCTTTAAGTCTTTCAGCGTGTGTCTAGGTATACAATTTTTTATTTTTTTATTTTAGTATAGTATGTATTTTCTTTGTTTTGTTTTTTATTTTATTATGATTTTTTATTTCATTGCTTTTTCGGCTGGTACATATTCATAACCTAATGCGTCAGCTACTCCTTTGAATGTAACTTTACCATTGATTACGTTTATACCACCTACTAATTCCGGGAATTTTTCTACTGCTTTTTCTAATCCTAAATTAGCTATTACTTTAATATATTTAGATGTAGCGTTACATAATGCGTATGAAGAAGTTATTGAAACTGCTCCTGGAATGTTTGCTACTGCGTAGTGTGATACTCCTTCTTTTACAAATATTGGTTTATCATGACTTGTTGGATGTCCTTCAGTATATTCTGTAGATCCACCTTGGTCTATTGCTACGTCTACTATTACACTTCCTTTAGACATACTTGCTACCATTTCTTTTGTTACAAGTTTTGGTGCTCTTGCTCCTGGGATTAATACTGTACTGATTACAAGGTCTGCTTCTTTAACTTTTTCAGCTATGTTCAATTTAGTAGAGTATAATGTTTCGATGTCACGTCCGTGAATGTCTACTAATTGTGTTAATCTGTCTAAGTTTACATCTAATACTGTAACTTTTGCCCCAAGTCCGATTGCTGCTTTTGCTGCTGCTCCACCAGCTGTACCGGCCCCTACAATCACAACATTACCTACTTTAGTTCCTGGAACACCTTGTACTAGAAGTCCTTTTCCTCCATGTGGTGATGTTAAGAATCTAGCACCTTCTTGAACTGCCATTCTTCCTGCAACTTCACTCATAGGTCTTAATAATGGAAGAGTTTTACCAACTTTAACTGTTTCAAATGCTACCCCAACTACTTTGCTGTCAAGCATTGCTTTTGTTAATTCTGGGTCAGCTGCTAAATGAAGATAAGTATAAATTATTTGTCCTTCTTTGAAATATTTGTATTCTGATGGAAGTGGTTCTTTAACTTTGTAAATAATGTCTGATTTAGCCCATACATCTTCTGCTTTGTCTAACATAGTAGCTCCAACTTTTTCATATTGGCTATCGCAAATACCAGAACCTAATCCTGCACCTTTTTCTACATAGACAGTGTGTCCTGCACTTACTAATTCTTCAACAACACCTGGGATTGCTGAAACACGGTTTTCATTATTTTTTATTTCTGTAGGTACTCCTATTTTCATGAGTATGTCCTCCTTCGTTTTTTTTTGTATTTTTATAATAGCACACTTTTTTAAAAAATGAAAGCCTTTTTATTGATTTTCTTCTGTGTTTTAACTGTTTATATACTCCCATTAGATATAAAAACCCCTAATTAAAGCCTTAATCACTTTACTAGCAAAATCTAAAATTTTTTTAAATTTCTTTTGTTGTACAACAAAATCGTTTTATTTGCCCTAATATTGACTAAAATGTGAACAAATATTATATCACAGGATTATGAAAACGCAAGTAAATAATCTGACTATTTTTCAAAGATTTTTTCTTTTCTTGAAAATTTAAAAAAATTTATGCTCTTTTATCAAAATTTTTAAAAGCGTTTTATATTTTTTATCTTTATTAACTTAGGATTTTAAAGGGAAAATCCTTTTTAAATTTTTTATAGAAAAAATATATTATTTGGCATATATTTTAATTATTTCTTCACTAAAAATTAAACTTATATTTTTTAATATTTTCATAGTAATTAAACTAATAAAATTTTTTCTTTGAAAATGTTTCCTTTTGCCTTGTTTTAATGATATAATAAAGCAAATATCACAAAATAAAAGGAGTGAATAATATGGGATGTACAACAATTCTTATAGGAAAAAACGCAAGTTATGACGGTTCTACTATAATTGCAAGAACTGAGGATTCTCCTAATGGAGTATTTAAACCTAAAAAATTTATCGTGGTAGAACCAAAAGACCAACCACGTCATTATAAAGCAGTATCAAGTAAGTTTGAAATTAAATTACCTGATAATCCAATGCGATATACTTCAGTTCCTAATGCTATTTATGAAATAGAAGGAACATGGGGACAATCTGGATTTAATGAAGTTAACGTTAGTATGAGTGCTACAGAAACAATAACTTCTAATCCTAGAGTTCTTGGAGCCGATCCTCTTGTTAAAGATGGTTTTGGTGAAGAAGATATGTACACAATCGTCTTACCTTACATAAAAACAGCTCGTGAAGGAGTTGAAAGATTAGGTAAATTATTAAAAGAATATGGTACTTATGAATATAATGCAGTTGCATTTTCTGACGAAAATGAAATTTGGTGGCTTGAAACTATAGGAGGACATCACTGGATAGCAAGAAAAGTACCAGATGATTGCTATGTTACTGCCCCTAATCAATTTGGTTTAGATTATTTTGAATTTGATAATGAAGATGAATTTATGTGTTCAGAAGATTTACAAGAATTTATTAAAAAACACAATCTAGACCTTAATTTTGATGGAGAAAGTTTTAATCCAAGATACGCATTTGGTAGTCAAAGAGATTCAGATAGAGTTTATAACACACCTCGTGCATGGTATATGCAAAAAGTTTTAAATCCAGAAATAGAACAATCACCAATAAGTTTCTTTATTCCATGGTGTAGAAAACCATATAGAAAAATAGCTATAGAAGATATTAAATATGTATTAAGTAGTCACTATCAATTTACAGAATTTGATCCTTTAGATCCTGCAAATGATGAATTTGACAAACGTACATTTAGAACAATAGGAATAAATCGTCATTCACATTTAGGTATCTTACAAGCAAGACCAAATGGCAATAAGTTATCTTCATGTCTTGAATGGATAACATTCTCATCAATGCCATACACAGCACCAGCACCATTTTTCACACAAGTTAGCAAAACTCCAGAATATTTCTCTAATACAACTAAAGAAATTACTACAGACAGTGTCTACTGGACAAATAGAATTATTGCAGCAATAGCAGATGCTCACTTCAAACTTTGTGAACCAGACATTGACACATTTATTCAAAATGTAATGGCATATGGATATAAAGTTATAGGAGAAGTAGACAGTTTAGGCGATAAAGTAACTCAAGCTGACCTTGAAAAAGCTAATCAAAAAATGGCTGATTACTACAAAGAACAAAATCAAATTCTTCTTGATAAAGTTCTTTACATAGTATCAAATAGAATGCACAATAGATTCCAGCTTAGCGACTAACAAAACAAGCAAAAAAGACTTTTATATTTTTAAAAGTCTTTTTTTTATGCATTAAAAAACATTTTGCCGTAAAGAGAAAAAAAGACAATCATAACTTAATAAAAATATAAAATAATTTTTAAAAAATAGCTTTAGCAAAAAGAAAATAAATTTCAAATTAAATAGTCAAATTTTCTAATTTAGCAAAAAATATATGGTATAATTTTAATATCAAAATCATGGAGGAATTTATGAAGAATAATATCGCAGTAATTGGTTTATCAGTAATGGGAAAAAACTTAGCACTAAACATAGCAGACAAAGGCTACAAAGTTTCAGTCTTTAATAGAACTACTTCTGTTATGGAAGAAATGATAAAAAATTTCCCTCATCAAAATATTCAAGGAAAAAAAACTCTTAAAGAATTAGTTGAATCACTAGAAAAACCGAGAAAAATCATTATTATGGTAAAAGCTGGAGGCGCAGTAGACTCTGTCATAAACCAGCTATTAGAATTTGTAAAAAAAGATGACATAATAATAGACGGTGGAAACTCATTTTTTAAAGATAGTGAGAGAAGATACAAAACACTAAAAGAAAAAAATATTAACTTCTTTGGCGTAGGAATTTCTGGAGGAGAAGAAGGAGCTAGAAAAGGTCCAGCAATAATGCCAGGAGGGGATAAAGAAGCTTACAATGAAATAAAAAAAATTCTAGAAGACATATCAGCAAAAGTAAATGGTAATCCTTGTATAAATTATACCTCAACCGGAGGAGCCGGACACTATGTAAAAATGGTACATAATGGCATTGAATATGGAGATATGGAAATAATAGCAGAAAGCTACTACATTCTAAAAAACATAGGAGGCTTTACAAACCAGCAAATAAGTGACATTTTTGCAAAATTCAATAAAGGAAAACTCAAGTCTTACTTAATAGATATAACAAGCAAAATATTAAAAGTAAAAGACCCTGATGCAGATGGATACTTAATAGACAAAATACTAGATAAATCTGGACAAAAAGGAACAGGAAAATGGACAACTATACAAGGGGCAGATTTGGGTTCTTGCATATCAGTAATATCTAGTGCCTTAAATGCAAGATACATGTCAAGCATAAAAGATACAAGAATTTTAGCAGAAAAAGAATTCAAAAAAAATGAATATCAAAAATTTGCTGACAGGGAAAAACTTATCACAATGGTAGAAAACTCTCTCTACACAGCAAAAATAATATCATATGCACAAGGATTTAGCTTACTTAGACAAGCAGAAAAAGAATATTCATGGACATTTAACTATGCTGATATAGCAAAAATTTTCCGTGGAGGATGTATAATTCAAGCAAAATTTTTACAAAATATAATAGAAGCCTACCAAAACAACCCTAAATTAGAAAACTTAGTTTTTGATACATTCTTCAAAGAAGAAATCAAAAAAAATATCGATTCATTAAGAGAATTAACTCTTTTAGCAATTAAAAACGAACTTCCAATCATGACATTTACATCAGCGTTAAGTTACTTTGACACATTAAAAACCGCTAGATTATCAGCAAACATGATTCAAGCACAAAGAGATTATTTCGGAGCACATACTTTTAACAGAATAGATAAACAAGGAGTATTCCACTATGACTGGCTTAAAAACAACTAAAAATACTGCGATAACAATTTTTGGTGGAACTGGAGATTTAACATACAGAAAACTTATTCCCGGTCTTTATAATTTACACGCAATAGGAAAATTAAAAGAAAACTTTAAAATAATTATTCCCGGAAGAAGAAACTACACAACCTCTAAATACATAGAAATAATAAAACCTTGGATAGAAAAATATTCACGAAAAAAAGTTACAGAAGAGCTTTTTAATGAGTTTTCAAAAAGAATTAGCTACTTCAAAATGAACATACCAGAAACAGAAGATTACAAAAAATTACAAGACTTCTACAAAAAAGAAGATATAGAAGAACACATCTATTACTATGCTGTAGCACCTGCGATGTTTTTAAAAATTACAAAAGGAATAAAAACATATTTAAAAGAAAATAAAGCAAAAGTAATCATAGAAAAACCCTTCGGAGAAAATTTAGAAGATGCAACAAAACTTAATGAAGAGCTATCTACTTTCTTTGATAAAAATAATATCTTTCACATAGACCACTATCTAGGGAAAGAAATGATTCAAAATATTCTATCTGTGCGTTTTAATAATGCAATATTTAAAAATATATGGAATAAAGACATAATAGAAAGTGTCCAAATAACAGCATCAGAAACAGTAGGTGTAGAAAGTAGAGCATCATACTATGATAAAAGTGGTGCAGTTAGAGATATGCTTCAAAATCATCTCCTGCAAGTTCTGTCAATAGTAGCAATGGAAGAGCCAAAAGGAGATATGAAAAAAGAACAATTAAACCTTCTAAAAGCTATAAAACCATGTGAAAATATAGAAGAATCCCTAATACTAGGCCAATATGAAGGATACTTAAAAGAAGAAAATGTAAGTAAAAATTCAAAAACTGAAACCTATGTAGCATTAAAACTTGAAATTGACAATGAAAGATGGAAAGGTGTGCCATTTTTTATAAGAACAGGAAAAAGAATGCTAACAAGAGAAACACAAGTAGTTATAAAATTCAAATCTGAAAACAAAGCACCACAAAATATGCTTGTTATAAAAATTCAGCCAACAGAAGGAATTTACTTGAAATTTAATGTAAAAAAACCCGGCTCTGTCAATACACTAAAAGAAGTATCTATGGATTTTTGCCAAAGTTGCATTTTAGAAAGTAAAATAAACACCCCTGAAGCTTACGAAAGACTGCTTTATGCTGCTTTAAAAGGCAATAAAATGCTATTTTCTAAATGGGAACATATAGTAACTTCATGGCACTACATAGATGACTTAATGAAAAAATACAAAGAAAGTAGTTCTAAACTATACACTTATCCACAAGATTCTATGGGACCTGTAGAAGCAAATCGCCTTACAGACTGGATTTTAGACTAATTTTTATTTAAATTAGAAAAAAAGTATTATAAATAAAAACCTTACAACTTTTCTGTTGTAAGGTTTTTTTGGCAGGGCTGGACCGAAAATTATTGATTTTTCACTATCTTATTAATATAAACTTTTTTACATTCAAGAAAATTTTATTTTTTTCTAGATTTTTTTATTTTCTTTTTGTTTTTTATTGCCTTACTACCAACATCTATTTTCCAAGTTACTTCATCTTGTGATGCTATTTCTTTAAAGTAATTTTTACCTTGATTTTTTGGAATGCAGGTTCCATAAACTGATGAAACTAGCCTTGTTGGTTTGTATTTAGTTACATTTCTAGTGGGGCTCTTTATTTTTTGTTCTATTTCTTTATTTCTTGCTACTGGAATATTGATATTAGAATATTTTTGGAAAATTTCATCAAGTTTCTTTTTATCTTGAATCATTTTTTCTCTGCTTACAGGTCTATAACCTCTATCTTTAGTTTTATACTCTCCAAATATAAATTCCTTACCATCATCGAAGAATTTATTTGGTTCATTTTCATATAATTTTTCTTTATATTCTATTTTGTCGTCTTTTTCATCTTTTTCTTCTTTTTTACTGCTTCCTCTTTTTGTAGAAATTACATTTATTACTGTTTTAGATGCTTTTTTAGGGAGCATTTTTTCTTCTTTGAATTTTTCTATATCATCTTTTTCTTCTTTTTTTATAGACATATCTTTATTTAATGTTTCTATGTCAGCTTTTTCTGCTCCACTTTCTATTTTATTTTTTAACATTAACTCTTGTATTTCTTTTTCATCTAAATGATAGTCACTATAACCTTTTAATGATTTTTCTCTCTCATCAGGTGTGCTAACACTTTCCTCTTTGCTTTCTTTAGCATCTAAATTTTCTTTTGCCATTTTTTCTAAAGACATTTCTTCTTCAAATTCCCTATCTAATTCTTTTTTAAATTCATTTTCTTCTTTTATGATTTTTAGATTTTCATTTAACTCTTCTACTTCTTTACTTAGGGTTTTATTTTTGTTTTCTACTATTTTTGCGTCTAGTATTAATTTATCAAGATTTGTTTTTCTTTCATTATCAACTAAATTTTTGCTTGTTTTTTCTTTGTATACTTCTTTTCTAAACTCTTCTACTTCACTTGATACTGGTTTTTCTTCTTCTTTAATATCTGAATTTCTATTTAAAACAAGTTTTTTAGCTACTCTATCTATATCTGTTTCAAATAAGTTTTCACTTCCCTTTAAGACGTCTTCTACTGTTGTTTTAGATATTTCTTTTCTTCTATTTTTTTCAGTATCTAAATTTTCCACTTTTATTGTGTAATCTTTGTGGTCTTTTCCTACTTCTTCTTGGGTTTGTTTTATTTCTTTAAATGCTTGTTCTATTTTGTCATTTTCTTCTTCTTTGTTTAGAGTTATTTTATCTTGTTTTCTATTTATTTTATTAAATTCTTGATTTAATTTTTCTATTTTTTCTTTATTTTTTATCTGTTTTCGCTCTTCTTCTTGTTGTTTTGTTTCTTGTTTTTCGTCTTTTGTTTTGACTGTATTTTCTATTTTTACCTTTTCTTGTTCCAAGGCAACATCTTCTTCTAATTTTTCTAATTTATTTTCTTGCTTAATTCTTTTAACTTTTACTGCTGCTAAAGAGGGTTTAGATTTTTTCTCTTTCTTTTTAAAAATATCAAAATCTTTTAAGTTATCTGCTTTTATTCCTAAATTTTTGAGAGTTTGTTTTAAACTATCTTCTTTTGTTTTTTTACTATCATGTGATTTTTGCAAATCTGAATTTACTGACGCTTTTTCCTCTTCTTCACTCTCTAATTCTTTTAGTTTTGAAGTAGCTGATAAATTTTCTTTTTCTTCATAAAGTTCAGTTATACTAGCATTTGTTTTATTAGTTAATTTTTGCACTTTTTCTTTTAATTTTTTTAGAATTTTTTTTACTTTTGCTATTAGAGATTTTATTTGTTCTTTTATTAAAGTTATTTTGTCATTTTCTTTTATTTTTTCTAATTTTAAAAGTTTTTTTGCTGGAAGTGAATTTTCTTCTAATTCTTCTTCTTTTTCTTGAATTTGTTTTTGTTTTTCTAAATATGTTTTATAGTCTTCTGGTTTGTCTTCTTTTTCTTCCGACAAAAATTCTGCTTCGCCTTCTTTAGTTTCAAACAATATTTTTATTTTTTCTAATATTTTTTGTCCTTTTTCTTGATAATGTTTTTTTTCTTTTTGCGTTGCTTCAGATTGGAGAAGCTTATTATCTTTTGCTTTTTCTTGTAGTTTTTCTACTTCTTCTTTTTCACCTTCTCCTTTTTCTATTTCTTCCTGCGTTTCTTCTTCTATAAATTCTGCTCTTTCTTCTAAAAACCAGTTGTCATAAAATCTTTTTTTTCTTTTTTTATCTTGATTTTTATCCATGCTTTTCCCACCACTATAATGTTATTTCACTAAATTTTTTTCCTACTTCTGCTTTTTCATCTAGGACAAGAATTCCTTTTTCTTCTTGTTTTTGCTCTATTGCTAATTCTTTTTTGGAACAAAGCATTCCGAAGGATTCTATTCCTCTAAGTTTAGATTTTTTTATTAATAAGCCGTTCGGCATAATAGCTCCTATTTTTGCTACTACTACCCTTTGCCCTGCTGCTACATTTTTTGCTCCGCATACTATTTGTAATATTTCATCTTTTCCTACTTTTACTGTTGTTACGGAAAGTTTATCTGCATTAGGATGTTTTTCTTTTGTTAATACTTCTCCCACTACAAAATTTTCATCATTTGTAGAGTCAAAATCTAGTTTTATATTAATTTTCTTTAATCTTGATTCTAATATCTCTTTTTGTCCTTCGTTTAGGTTGATAATTCCTTTACCTTCTAGGTTTAAATTTTCTACATTAAAAATATTTAATCCTACAAGATGTTTTTTTTCGTCATAGATTAACGCTGTATTTTTTTGCATTTCGTACGTTACTTTTTCTGCTTCTTTTATTCTTATTATTAGTGTTTCTCCTAATACGTCTTTGTTATAAAAAATTTGCATTTTTCCTCCTTTGGTTTACCTTTTTTCTCCTGTTTTCTCTAAATATGTTTTGAAATAATTTTTGCTTTACAAATATATAAAGAAGCTCTCTAACTTTTCTCCGTCATATTTAAACGTTATTGTTGTCACTGGCAATAATGCTTCTGTGTAAAATTTTACCATTATTTTTTGCAATATTTGCAGTCCTATTTTGTTTTTTATATCAGCTATTATTAAAGTTTCTTGGTGAGGTAATCCTATATAGAAATCTTTTTGTATCTTTTTAAAAAAGTATTTTAATATCTCTTCGTCCAATATCCTTGACCCGTCATAACCGTCTTTTGCATTTAAAAAGTAAAAGGTGTTTCCTTTTATTTCTTCTTTGTTATATTTTAAAGGCAATTTTTTTAAGTTTTCTATAGCTTCTTTTTTTACAACTTCTTCTTGTAAATTTAACTCTGCTAAAGATTTTTTTTCTATTAATTTATAAGAGTCTTTCAAATCTAAGGCATAAAATATTTTACTTTCATGAGTGTGCTCTTTTACTAGAAAGCTATCTGCTTTATCCTTTAAAAAAGTCTTTGCTCTCATTACAGGGTATATTTTTTTTAAAAATTGTTCTTTGGGGATATTTTCTATTTTAAAGTTTTCTTGAAGAAGAAAATTTTTTGTTATGATATTTAAATAATTTTCTAAAGAGTTGTCACTTTCTTTTGTTTTATTTGTCGTAAATTTGTTTTTGAAAGTTTCTAAGTCTATTTCTCCCTTATGATTTTTATAATCTAGTTGATAGATTTCTTTGTTATTTTTGTGTATTTTATTTATTTTTATATCTGGAAGTTTTTGTTTTATTTTTTTTATTATATATTCTTCACTATAATACATATTACCTCCAAATGCTTATATTTATACGATTTTATTATAACAAATTTTTTTTATTATATCTATGAAAATTGCTATTTTATTGTACAACCTATAAAAAAAAGAAGCAATTTTCATTGCTTCTAGT
>NZ_KQ959864.1 GCF_001553005.1 Gemelliphila asaccharolytica
CACAACAACACCAGATGGTTACTATGTAGATATAAACGGAGCATGGATTGCATAAAATATACGGAAAAGAGTTATTTTATCAAAAATAACTCTTTTTTTAATAAAAGCAAAATAAAACTATAAAATAGACAAAATGTAGACTCTTTATCAATAGTATAAAAAAATATTTTTTTTATACTATTAAATATGTTCTTTAAAATACTTCATCAACGATTATATTGTAGAACAAAAAAAACTTTAGTGATAAGCTTCAAATATCTTATTACTAAAGTTTTTATTTTTCTATTTAGCTAATTCTTTTTTAGCTTGTTCGCATAATTTAGAAAAAGCATTCATATCTTGAATAGCTAATTCAGATAGCATTTTTCTATTTATAGTAATTCCTGCTAGTTTTAAACCATTCATTAATCTACTATATGAAATATCATTCATTCTTGCTGCTGCATTAATACGAACTATCCAAAGTCTTCTAAAATTACGTTTAGTTTGACGACGATCACGGAATGCATACATTCCTGATTTCATTACTTGTTGTTTTGCTACTTTGAATAATGTGTTTTTTGATCCAAAATATCCTTTTGCTAATTTTAATATTTTTTTACGACGACGACGAGTTACTGTTCCACCTTTTACACGTGGCATATTATATTCCTCCTTATGAATAAAAATAAATTTTATTTATTTATATATTATTTTACTAATAAAGTACTAATACGTTTATAATCACCACGTGATACTAATGATGCTTTACGTAAATGACGTTTTTGTTTAGTAGTTTTTCTTGAAAACCAATGAGAAGTATAAGCACGACTTCTTTTTAATTTTCCACTTGCTGTTTTTTTCACACGTTTTGCTAATCCACGGTGAGATTTCATTTTTGGCATTTTTATTTCCTCCTAATACTAAACCTTATTTATCTTTTTTGGGTGCTAGAACTAAAAACATACTGCGTCCTTCCATTTTAGGTACTTGCTCAACAGTTGCTATTTCGCTAGCTTCATTAGAAAATTGTTCTAAAACTTTCTGTCCTATTTCTTTATGTGTTATGGCTCTTCCTTTGAATCTTATTGCTACTTTAACTTTATCACCTTTAGCTATAAATTTTTTAGCATTTTTTAATTTAGTTTCGAAGTCATGTTTGTCTATTGTTGGTGACAATCTAACTTCTTTTATAGTAACAATTTTTTGTTTTTTTCGAGCTTCTTTTTCCTTTTTCTGTTGTTCAAATTTAAATTTTCCATAATTCATTATTTTAGCAACAGGCGTTTTTGCATTCGGAGCTACTAAAACAACATCAAGGTTAACTCTAGATGCTATTTCTAAAGCTTGACTTTTAGTTTTTACCCCTAATTGTTCACCATCATGGCTAATTAAAAGAAATTCTTTAACTTTAATACCTTCATTGATTTGTGCAGTATCCTTACTTATGACCAGCACCTCCTATCTATTTTTTATCAAATACTATAAAAGCAAAAAATTGAGTCTAAATAAAGTAGACCCAATTTTATTTTTAATTCCTAAATTTACTACCTGGTTGTCTTTACTACAGGTGAGAAACGGGTGCTTCTACTTTCGTATTTAATGATCTAATTTTACAATAAAATATTGCTTTTGTCAAATTTTTAAATTTTAATTAGATATTTCTTGAGATTCTTCGTTTTTATTATCTGTATCTAGATAATCTATCTCTATATTATTATAGCGTTCCATTCCTGTACCTGCAGGTATTAGCTTACCTATAATAACATTTTCTTTTAGACCTGTTAATCTGTCTATTTTTCCTTTAACTGCAGCGTCAGTTAATACTCTAGTTGTTTCTTGGAAAGATGCTGCTGATAAGAAACTTTCTGTTTCTAGTGAGGCTTTTGTTATTCCTAATATTACCGGTTTTGCTATTGCTAAATTACCCCTTCTTCTTAAGACTTTAGCATTTTCATCAGTAAATTTATGTATGTCTACTAATGAACCTGGAAGTAGATTAGTATCTCCTGAGTTTATTATTCTCACTTTACGAAGCATTTGTCTTACCATTACTTCAACGTGTTTATCACTAATTTCAACACCTTGTAATCTATAAACTTTTTGAACTTCTGTAAGCAAATAACTTTCTACTCTTTCTACTCCAGCTATAGAAAGTAGACTTTTAGGTTCTATAGAACCTTCTGTTAATACTTGTCCTCTTTCTACTCTTTCTCCTTCTTTTACAAGAAGTCTACTTGCACCATAATCTTGATATTCTCTTTCTTCCTCAATATCACTTACTACATATATTCTACGAACATGATTATAATCAATTTCAATTTTTGTGATAACACCATCTACTTCAGAAATTAATGCTTTACCTTTTGGATTTCTTGCTTCAAATAATTCTTGAATACGTGGAAGACCTTGAGTAATATCTGCACCTGCTACTCCTCCTGTGTGGAAAGTACGCATTGTAAGCTGAGTACCGGGCTCTCCTATAGATTGTGCTGCTATTGTTCCTACAGCTTCTCCTACTTCTACTTTTTCTCCTGTTGCTAAGTTTTTACCATAGCATTTTTCACATACACCATGTCTACTATTACAAGTAAATGCAGATCTTATTACTACACTTTTTATTCCTACTTTTTCTATTTCTTTTGCAGTATCTATTGAAATCATCTCTCCTGCATTTACAATTATTTCTTTTGTTTCAGGATTGATAATATCTTCTTTTGAATATCTTCCTTCTAATCTTTCTTGAAGACTTTCTATTTCATCAGTTCCATTTTTTAATGATTCTATTTTTAGTCCTCTTGATGTACCACAATCTTTTTCTCTTACTATTACATCTTGAGCTACATCAACCAGCCTTCTAGTTAAATATCCTGAGTCAGCTGTTTTTAGTGCCGTATCTGCTAGCCCTTTTCTAGCTCCGTGAGATGATATAAAGTACTCTAAAACTGTAAGTCCTTCTTTAAATGATGATCTAACTGGCATTTCCATTATTCTACCTGATGGTGAAGCCATAAGTCCCCTCATCCCTGCAAGTTGCGTAAAGTTTGATGCATTACCACGGGCACCAGAATCACTCATCATATATATTGGATTTGTAGCTGGTAAAGAATTCATCAATTGACCTTGTATAGCATCTTTTGCATTTGCCCACTGTGCAATTACATTTTGATATCTTTCTTCTTCTGTTAATAATCCTTTTTTATATAATGATATAATTTTGTCTACATTTTTTTGTGAATCATCTAATATTTCATATTTATTTGGCAATACAAAAACGTCACTTACTCCTACTGTTATACCTGCTTTTGATGAATATTTAAATCCTAAATCTTTTAATCTATCAAGCATTACAGATGTTTCAGTAGTATGGAATTGTTTAAATACTTCAGAAATTATTTTAGATAGGAAACCTTTTTTGAATGGTGTAACAGGCTCTATATTAGATAAGTATTCCCTCAAACCTTTACCTTGTAAATCATTTGATGAAATAAAATATCTATCTGGTGTTTTATTTTCAAGATTTTCTTTGGTTGGTTCATTAAGATATGGAAATTGTTCTGGTAAAATTTGATTGAAAATTACTTTTCCTACTGTAGTTATCAATATTTTTTTATTTTGTTCATCTGTAAATGATGATTTTTTAAATGATTTTGATAAAATTCCTATTCTAGAATGAAGATGTATATATCCATTTTGATAAGCTAATAATGCTTCGTCTGAATCCTTAAATAACATACCTTCTCCAACTGCATTAGGTCTTTCTAGTGTTAAATAATAATTACCTAAAACCATATCTTGAGATGGTGTAACAACTGGTTTTCCATCTTTAGGGTTTAATATATTCTGTGCTGCTAACATAAGCATTCTTGCTTCAGCTTGTGCCTCTTTAGATAAAGGTACATGGACTGCCATTTGATCCCCATCAAAATCTGCATTAAATGCTGTAGTTACTAATGGATGAAGTCTTATTGCTCTTCCTTCAACTAATACGGGTTCAAATGCTTGTATTCCTAATCTATGTAATGTCGGTGCACGGTTTAGTAAAACTGGGTGTTCTCTAATTATTTCTTCTAATATTCCCCAAACGTGATCTTCCATTTTCTCAATTTGAGTTTTTGCATTTTTGATATTATTTGCTAATTCTCTTTTTACTAATTCTCTCATGACAAATGGTTTAAATAATTCAAGTGCCATCTCTTTAGGAAGTCCACATTGATACATTTTTAAACTTGGACCTACTACTATTACAGAACGCCCTGAATAGTCAACACGTTTACCTAATAAGTTTTGACGGAAACGTCCATGTTTCCCTTTTAGCATATTTGATAATGATTTCAAGTTTCTGTTTCCAGGTCCTGTAACTGGTCTTCCTCTTCTTCCATTATCTATTAATGCATCGACTGCTTCTTGGAGCATACGTTTTTCATTTTGAACTATTAAGCCAGGAGCTTTCAATTCTATTAATTTTTTTAATCTGTTGTTTCTATTTATAACTCTTCTGTATAAATCATTCAAATCAGAAGTAGCAAATCTGCCACCATCTAACTGAACCATTGGTCTAATTTCTGGTGGTATGACTGGTAACGCAGTCATTATCATCCATTCTGGTTTATTACCTGAGTGTTTAAATGCTTCAAAAACTTCTATTCGTTTTATTATCTTAACTATTTTCTGACCAGATTTGTAATTACTTTCACTTAGTTCTTTCAGTTCGTTTTTTAAGATTTTTAATTCCTTATCAAGATCTAATTCAACAAGTAAATCTCTTATTGCTTCTGCTCCCATTTTTGCAACAAAAGAATTCATTCCGTATTTACTTCTTGTTTTTCTAACTTCACCTTCTGTTAGTATTTGTTTTTTTAATAAATCTGTTTCTCCAGGATCAATAACTATGTATGATGCAAAATATATTACTTCTTCAAGTTCTCTTGGTGTTAAGTCAAGAAGTAATCCCATTCTACTAGGAGTGCCTTTAAAGTACCAAATATGACTTACTGGTGCAGCTAATTCTAGATGTGCCATTCTTTCTCTTCTAACCTTAGATAATGTTACATCTACTCCACATCTATCGCATTTTATATTTTTATATCTTACTCTTTTATATTTACCGCAAGAACATTCCCAATCTTTTGTTGGACCAAATATTCTTTCACAAAAAAGTCCATCATTCTCTGGTTTTAATGTTCTATAATTAATAGTTTCTGGTTTTTTAACTTCTCCATATGACCAACTTCTAATTTTTTCTGGAGAAGCTAAACTTATTTTCATATATGCAAAATTATTTACATCTATCAAGAAGCCTGCCTCCTTTGTAATTATAACAATAGCTACTTTTTAATTTTTATTAATAAATCTTATTCATTATTGTTTTCATCTTCACCTGAATTATCACTTTTTAGTATTGCTAATAATTCGTCTATTCCTTTTGGTTCTTCTTTTTCTTCCACTGTTTCTTCTACGTCTTTTGATTCTTCTTCAACTTCTTCTATAGATTGTGGATTATGAACATTATGAATATCTATTTGATCTAATTGAGTTAAATCTACTTCTTTATTATCAATATCCATAACTCTGAAATCCATTCCTAATGATTGAAGTTCTCTCATTAAAACTCTGAATGATTCCGGTACGGCTGGGCGTGGAATATTTTCACCTTTTACTATGGCTTCATATGCTTTAACACGTCCATTTGTGTCATCTGATTTGTATGTTAATATTTCTTGAAGTGTGTAAGCAGCTCCATATGCTTCTAATGCCCAAACTTCCATTTCTCCAAATCTTTGACCACCAAATTGTGCTTTACCTCCAAGTGGTTGTTGAGTTACTAATGAATATGGTCCTATAGATCTTGCGTGTAATTTGTCATCGACCATGTGTGCAAGTTTTATCATATACATAACTCCAACAGAAACCCGACTATCAAATGGTTCTCCCGTTCTTCCATCATAAAGAATTGTTTTAGCATCTTTTGCCATTCCTGCTTCTTCTATAGTTTTCCAAACATCATCATCATTTGCACCATCAAATACTGGTGTTGCTACGTGAATTCCTAATTTTTTAGCAGCCATTCCTAAGTGTAATTCTAATACTTGTCCTATGTTCATACGTGATGGCACCCCTAATGGATTAAGCATTACATCTACAGGTGTTCCATCTGGAAGATATGGCATATCTTCTTCTGGTAAAATATTAGATATTACCCCTTTATTACCGTGTCGTCCTGCCATTTTATCTCCTACACGTATTTTTCTTTTTTGAACAATAAACACACGTACAAGTTCATTTACACCGTTTGATAATTCTGCTCCCTCATCACGCTTAAATATTTTCACATCAGAAACTACTCCGTCTGCTCCATGTGGGACTCTAAGAGAAGTATCTCTAACTTCTTTAGATTTAGCTCCAAATATAGCGTATAAAAGTTTTTCTTCTGGAGTTTGTTCTGTAACTCCTTTTGGTGTTACTTTTCCTACTAAAATATCTCCAGATTTTACCTCAGCACCTATTCTGATTATACCTCTTGCATCAAGATTTTTTAGTGCATTTTCTCCTACATTTGGTATTTCTCTAGTAATTTCTTCAGGCCCTAGTTTTGTATCTCTTGCTTCTGTTTCATATTCTTCTAGATGAATAGATGTATAGACGTCATCTTTGACTAATCTTTCACTCATTATAACTGCATCTTCATAATTGTATCCATCCCAGTTAACAAAGGCAACTACTAAATTTTTTCCTAAAGCCATTTCTCCTTTATCCATAGAAGGTCCGTCAGCTAAAATATCTTTTTTAGCTACTTTTTCTCCTACTTTTACAATAGGTTTTTGATTATATGAAGTAGAATGATTTGAACGAGTAAACTTATGGACAACATAAGTATCCACATCACCTAATAATTCTTCTCCATCTAGTTTTTCTATTCTTCTAACGTCGATTCTATTTGCATCTACATATTCAACTATCCCAGGATATTTAGCTACAACTGCTGCTCCTGAATCTCTAGCTGAAATATGTTCCATTCCTGTTCCTACAAATGGGGCTTCTGTAGTCATTAGCGGTACTGCTTGACGTTGCATATTTGCTCCCATAAGTGCTCTATTGGAATCGTCATTTTCTAAAAATGGTATACAAGCAGTTGCAACAGATACTACTTGTTTTGGAGAAACATCCATATAATCCATCATATATTTTGATTTTATAGTATTATCCCCTCTATAACGACATACAACTTCATCATCTATAAAATATCCATTTTTATCTGTTTTTGAATTTGACTGTGCAACTACATATTTATCCTCTTGATCTGCAGTTAAATATGAAACCTCTTTTGTTACATATGGATTTCCTTTACTATCTTTTAAAACTTTCCTATAAGGAGTCATAATAAATCCAAATTCATTTATTTTTGCAAAAGAAGATAATGAATTTATTAACCCTATATTTGGTCCTTCAGGAGTTTCTATAGGACACATACGTCCGTAGTGAGAATAATGAACATCTCTTACTTCCATTCCTGCTCTTTCTCTTGTAAGACCACCTGGTCCTAATGCTGATAAACGTCTTTTATGTGTTAATTCTGACAATGGATTTGTTTGATCCATAAATTGAGATAATTGAGAACTTCCAAAAAATTCTTTTATTATTGCAGTTACTGGTCTTACATTTATTAACTGCTGAGGTGTTATTTCTTCAGAGTCTTGAATACTCATTCTTTCTCTTACTACTCTTTCCATTCGTGAAATACCAACTCTTATTTGATTTTGAAGTAATTCACCCACACATCTAAGTCTTCTATTTCCTAAATGATCAATATCATCTATATTTCCGATTAATTCAAACTCAAAACCATCACTATTTCTTCTATTTCTTATAAGAAGTAAATAATAATTTATACTTGCTATTATGTCAGAAACTGATAGAGTTATTAAATCTTTATCAGGAGTTGCATTACCTATAATATGAAGAATTTGATCTGCATTCAAATCATCTATATTATAATTTTTACCTACTTTCATAGGATCAACAACTTTGAAAATTTGTAATTTTAAGTCATCATTTCCGTCTAAACTTTCAGTTATATTATATTCAACTAAGTTAGCTGAATGTTTTAATTGTTCTTCAATACTGTCAAGAATTTCTCTAGTTAACTTGACTCCTTTTTTTACAAGTATTTCTCCTGTTTCAGTATCTACTATAGGTTCTACCAAAACTTGATTTTCAAGTCTTTCACTTACGTTTAATTTATTATTTAATTTATATCTTCCAACTTTAGCTAGATCATATCTTCTAGGATCAAAAAATCTTGCATATAATGTTGATCTTGCTGTTTCAATATTAGTTGGTTCTCCAGGACGTAATTTATCATAAATTACTTTTAACGCAGTTGCAGTATCTTTATTTTCATCTTTTTCTAATGTATGAAGAAGATCTTCTCCTTCTCCAAATAAACTCACTATTTGTTCATCTGTTCCAAATCCTAAAGCTCTTATAAAAGTTGTTAAAGGTATTTTTCTAGTTCTGTCTATTCTTGCAAATACTAATCCTTTTACATCTTTTTCTAATTCTAACCATGCTCCTCTATTAGGTATTACTGTTGTTTTGTATGCATTAGGTATATTTTTAACTTTTAATTTATCATCTTCTGTAAAATATACTGAAGGAGAACGAACTAATTGAGATACCACTACCCTTTCAGCACCATTTATTATAAATGTTCCAGTATCTGTCATCAAAGGAAGTTCGCCCATAAATACTTCTTGTTCTTTTATTTCTCCTGTTTCCTTGTTGAGCAGTCTAACCTTTACTCTTAAAGGTGCAGCATAACTGGCATCTCTTTCTTTAGATTTATCTACATCATATTTTGGTGATTCTAATCTATAATCTATAAATTCTAAACTTAAATTATCGTTATTGCCTTCAATAGGAGAAACATCTTTAAACACTTCTTTTATTCCTTCTTTTAGAAACTTTTCATAAGAAGATGTTTGAATTTCTATTAAATCAGGAAGATCTATAACCTCTGAAATCCTTGCATAGCTTCGTCTTTTTCTATATTTACCATATTTAACTTCTTGCAACTGTGTCACCCCTCGGTATTATTTAAAATTTGTTAAGCTAAAGAAAATTACTAAAATAAAGCAATTTTTAAATTAAAGTGTAATTTATTATTTTAAATAAATTACTTGCAATTTATCATGTTATCATATTTGTATTAAAAAGTCAATTTTTTAATGACTTCAAAACATAATATCCTTTATTTTTTTTTACTATAATTACAGAATTAAATATTTTTTCTAATAGTTTTTTTACACTACTCATTCCCTGTTTTTTTTGGATAACTACCCAGAGTTCTCCTCCTTCATTAAGTGAATGATAACTTTGTTCCATTATTTTAAAAACAACATTTTTTCCTGCTCTTATTGGTGGATTTGTTAAAATGATGTCGAATTTTTTTGAAATTTGATCTAATACATTATTCTCTATAATTTCAATTTTAGATTTTATTTTATTTAACTCTATATTTTTTTTAGATAATTCCAAACATCTTTTGTTTATATCTATCATTGTAAAGGAAAAATCTTCGTAATTATTTGCTAAAAATACGCTAACTACTCCATATCCACAGCCTAAATCACATATTTCCAATTTTTTTCTTTCAGTATGAAAACTTTCTAATAATGTTTTTGTTCCAAAATCTATAAATTTTTTTGAAAATACTCCATTATCTGTCAAAAACTTATATTTTTCTCCTTTAATTATTCCATATATAATTTTTTCATTTTTATTTGATATAGGATTATTTGTATAATAATGTTGCATATGCCTCCTATAAATAAAAAGTATATCCTATTTTTCAACAAGGATATACTTATCGTTATTATCATCTTATTTTTTTGTTATTACATCTTATTATTTTATAACTATTTAACTTCTACAGAAGCTCCTACTTCTTCTAATTTAGCTTTAATTTCTTCAGCTTCTTCTTTAGATACTGCTTCTTTAAGTGTTGATGGTGCTCCATCTACTTTTTCTTTAGCTTCTTTTAGTCCGTCTCCTGTTATTTCTCTAACAGCTTTAATTACTTTAATTTTTTGATCTCCTACAGCTGTTAATACTACGTCAAATTCAGTTTTTTCTTCTGCTGCAGCTGCTCCTGCTCCTGCTGCAACA
The DNA here is from genome assembly GCF_001553005.1 of Gemelliphila asaccharolytica. Lineage (GTDB taxonomy): Bacteria > Bacillota > Bacilli > Staphylococcales > Gemellaceae > Gemelliphila > Gemelliphila asaccharolytica. Next base: position 10,147 of record NZ_KQ959864.1, read on the forward strand.
GCTACAGGTGCTGCTGCTGTTACTCCGAATTCTTCTTCAATTGCTTTTACTAAGTCGTTTAATTCTAAAACTGACATTGATTTTATAGCTTCTAAAATTTGTTCTTTAGTCATTTATTTTTTCCTCCATATTTTCCTTTTTTTATATTGATTATGCTTCTTGTTCTGATTTTTGATCTGCGACAGCTTTAATTGCTAATGCAGTATTTCTCATAGGCGCTGTTAAAACAGATAGTAACATTGAAAGTAATCCATCTCTACTTGGTAATGATGCTATTGCTTTAACTTCTTCTAATGATGATACTTTACCTTCAATTACTCCGGCTTTCAACTCAAGATTTTCATTATCTTTTGCAAAATCATTCAATACTCTTGCCGGTGCTACAACATCTTCTTTAGAAAATGCTATTGCGTTTGGTCCTGTAAGTACTTCATCAAGTCCTTCAATTCCTGCTTGTTTCATAGCACGTCTAACTAATGAGTTTTTATAAACTTTAAAAGTTAGTCCTTCATTACGCATATTATCACGTAATTCTGTTACTTGAGAAACGTTTAATCCACGATAATCAGCTATTATTATTGATGAACTTTCTTTTATTTCTTCTGCAATTTGGTTTACAAGTTCTTGTTTTTTCTCGATAGCTTTTGACATTGAATTTCCTCCTAATTAGATTATCAATTATGAGTACCATATTAAAATAACCTTTTCACATGCGAGAACATGTAAAAAGGTTATACATTCTTTTTACTTATTTGTCCTCGGTAGGATAATAATTAAGACTTGTGTCTCCTACTGTCTTAGGTACATATTAAACTGACCTTTTAATTTTACAATTTTTTTTTGTTTTTGTCAATAAATAATATTATTTTTCCCATAAATCTTCTAACAAATGTGTCTGAGTTCTGTCTGGACCTGTTGAAAAAATTGAAATTTTAACACCAACTAATTCTTCAATTCTTCTTAAATAATTTTTTGCATTTTCAGGTAATTGTTCTAGAGATGTTATTTTTGTTATATCTTCACTAAATCCTTCTAGCGTTTCATATATTGGTTTACATTCTTTTATTATATTTTCATTAGCTGGATATTCTGTAAGTTTTTCACCTTTATAATCATATGCAACACATATTTTAATTTCTTTAAGACCTGTAAGTACATCTAAACAATTTACAGAAAGATTGGTCATACCAGATACTCTTGCAGAATGTCTCATTACTACAGTATCAAACCATCCTATTCTTCTTGGTCTTTTGGTTACAGTACCATATTCGTGTCCTACTTCTCTTATTTTTTCTCCTATTTCATCAAATAATTCAGTAGGAAATGGCCCATCTCCTACTCTAGATGTATAGGCTTTACAAATCCCTATAACTGTGAATCCTTCTGTTGGCACATAACCAGCACCTACAGTTATTCCCCCAGCACTAGGGTTTGATGAAGTTACATAAGGATATGTTCCATGATCTATGTCTAACATAACTCCTTGTGCTCCTTCAAATAAAATATTTTTTTTACTTTTTTCTCCGTCTGATAGTAATTTTGATGTGTCAGTTACATATTTTTTCAGCTCTTTTCCTATAGCAAAATATTCATCAAATATTTCTTCAACTGAAAATCCTTCTACTCCATATATTTTTTCAAATAATTCATTTTTTTCATCCAAATTTTGTTTTAATTTTTTTTTGAATAACTCCTCATCTAATAAGTCTGCCATTCTTATTCCACAACGTTTATACTTATCTACATAAGTTGGTCCTATTCCTTTTTTAGTAGTTCCTATTTTGTTGCTTCCTCTTCTTTTTTCTTCTACTTCGTCTAATTTTAGATGATATGGTAAAACTACATGTGCTCTATTAGATATTTTTAGATTATTACAAGTTACTCCTGTTTTTTTTAGGTTCTCAATTTCTTTTAATAACCACTTAGGATCTACAACTAGACCATTACATATCACTGAAATTTTTTCTTCATTAAATATTCCTGATGGTATTAGCTGAAGTTTATATGTCTTATTATCAAATCTTATTGTATGCCCTGCATTATTACCGCCTTGATACCTTGCTATAATATCAGCTTTTTCTGAAAGAAAATCTGTAATTTTTCCTTTTCCTTCATCTCCCCATTGTGATCCAACTACTACTATTGTAGACATAATTATCCTCCTAATTATTTTTTACTCTATTTATTATAACAACTTAATAAATAGTTTGCAATATATGAAAAAAAATGATTATTTCGTCGGCAAAACGAATTATAATCATTTTAATACTTATTTTTTCACTATTTTGTGTTTTATAGTACGGTTTTTATAAAATATTTTTTACTAGATACTTCTTTAAATCCCATTTTTTCATACATGTATTTGGGTGTATCATAAAAATCTGCTATTAAAATCACATATTTTTTTTTGAATTTTTTTATAGCAAATTTTAATAATGAACTAGCTATATTTTTTTGTCTATATTCTTTTTCTACATACAAATTGCTAATTTCTATATACTCACTTTTTACTATTACGTTAACAGTAGCTATTAAATTATCTTTATCTTTTGCAACTAATTGATAAACGTCATCATCTCTTAAAATTTCATATGCCAAATTCTTATTCTCATCAGCAAAAGCTTTATTTGTATATTCTAAATCTATTTTGTAATTAAAATCTATATATTTTTGAAAATCCTGTTTTTCTAATAAAGATATGTCATAAATTGTTTCTTCTCTTATTTCGCAATCTTTTGAATCTAATAAATAAAGAATAAACTCATGCTGATTATAGCCCTTTTTTTTCAAAAATTTTTGGAGTTTGTTTGATATATCTTTCTTTTCTGGAAGTGCCAAATGAATAAAACTTATTCCTTTATCTCTAAAAAATTCTTTACACGCATCTATGTAATACTGAAGTTCTCCCTCAGTTTGAGGTATTTCTTTAATTTCCAGATAATTATCAGCAAAGGAATAGTTTGATTTTACCCTTCTATGAATTAAATATTTTTCAGTTTCTAAAACTACTTTAGACTTTTTATATATTTTATTAAAAGTATATTTTGTTAAATTATTATCTTTAAAACTTTCAAAACTCATAATTAATTCCTTTCCTGCTGTTTTTCTGGTTTGTTTTCATTACTTACTGTAGGGTCATTATTCATATCATTTTCATTTAATCTTTCTGGAATATTTTGAATCATATCTTCTGGTGCAAATCTTATATAATTTGCTGGTCTATATAAAGTAGACGCTGGTTTTTTAGTTCCTAATGAATATTGATTTGTAAGTGGTAAAATATAACCTTGATAATGTATATTTAATATATCATTAGATGATGGTATGGAGTTACCTAATGCTTTATTTAAAATTGAAGAGATATATAATAGATGACTTGGTTTTGGATAATAATAATATACCCCTCCCATGTTCACATCATATCCTCCTATTCTATGAGCAACTATTTGCATATCATTTTTCGCAAAAATAGAAGCTGCTGAAGTAATTTGTTTTGTGTTCATATTATGTGTTACATTATCTCCAGTTATTGATATAAATTCATTAATTTTAGAAATTGCATTTAATCCTTTTGCTTTATCTATAGTAGCGTGAAGAACCTGCAATTGTCTTTGTCCTCTTTCTATATCACTATCATAATATCTACTTCTAGAAAAGGCTAATGCTTCTTCTCCATTAAGTGTTTGCCAACCTTTTTTTAATTTTACTGTCCCAGAATATCCCTCAGAGTTTTGTTCAACCATATCAAAAGGTACATAAAGTTCTATACCTCCAAGAGAATCTACTACTTTTTGAAATGCTTTAAAATTTATAACTACATAGAAGTTAATAGGAGCATTAAGTAAGTTATGAACAGATTCTATTGTTCCGTCCACACCCCCATATGCGTGAGCGTGAGTTATTTTATCAAAAAAATATGAAGAACTTTTATGTTTATCTTCTTTATTTCTCATCAAAGAAAGTGAATCTCGTGGTATACTTACCATATCCATTCTCTTATTTTCTTTATTTATAGCTAAATATATCAAAGAATCTGTTCTACTATTTTCTCTTGTTTGGCCTTCACTTGCTCTACTATCATTTTGATCTATACCCATTATTAAAACAGAAAATTGTTTAAAATTTGGGTCTACCTCTACTGTATTTTCGCTTTCTTTATATCCATTATTTAAATTCATAAATAAATTAAATAAAGTATATCCTCCATATAATACTAATAGAAATATAATCAGTAAAAAAATTCTTCTTATTTTTGATTTTTTTTTCTTTTTTATTTCTTGTTCTCTTCTTGTTCTTGAGAGTCTAGAGTATTCATTCATTTTCTACTATTTCTCCATTTATTTTTTATAAAGTATGCAATGTTACAACAATATATTCTAATCTATTATTTATTCTTATCGGAAACGAACTATTACCTAAACCTTGAGATACAATCATTCTTGTTTGTTTTTCTTTATAAATACCATGAGTATATTTAGGGAAAAAACCTTGACTAGGAGAAAATATTCTTCCTAAAAAAGGCAAATTCCACTGTCCTCCATGTGCGTGTCCTGCAAAAACAAGATCATATCCTATATCTGAATATAAATGTATCTTTTCTGGTCTATGAGTTAAAAGAATATTAAATCTATCTTTATTAAAATTTTCTATTAAACTATTTCTAAATAAAGCATAATAATTTAAATTATCTTTTAAGTAAAAATATTTTAAATCTTCTACTCCAGAAAGAACTATCTCTTCTCCTTCTTTTTTTAATAAAACATTTGAATTGGATAGATTGCATATTCCTATCTTCTTAAACATTTTATTTAATTCTTTATATTCATCAATTAATCTTAGTTCATGATTTCCTGAAACATAGTAACAAGGTGCTATTTCTCTTAATTTTATAAGAATATTATATGCTATAGCTGAATTATTTTTATAGCTATCTAATAAATCTCCTGTTATAACTATTATATCAGGACTTTCTTTCTTTATATTTTCAAAAAAAATCATGTCAGAAAATCCTATCTTTTGACAATGAATATCAGAAAGATGAATAATTTTAAAATTATTAAATTGTTTTTTTATTTTTCTATCTTTTATTTTATAAACAGTTTTTTTTACAACTTTATTTTGATAAAAATAAACTCCTGCTAAAACAAATGATAAAAAGCTATAATTTTTTATCTTTTTTTTATTAAACATTTTATTAGTATATCATCAGAATAAAAATATATCAATATTTTATTTATTATTTTCGTCCAAATATCTTTTTATAAGCTTATCTTGAGTTATATTATAAACATTTTCTAATAGTTCTCCATATAAATCTTCTTTAAATAAGAATGGATGGTGTATTTTTATCTCTTTGCAAACAAAGTCAATATAATCTTCTTCTTCACTTAGAGATAATAAGGAAAGAACTAATAATTTAGAATCTTTTTTGACTTGATTATACTCTTTATATATATCATAAATTTTTTCTGTTTCATGTAATTGTCTTAAAGCATTTATTGAAATATAAAGTGTATTTTTGTCTATACCCATTGTTTTCAAAACATTTCTTACCATTTTTCTTATATCATTATATCTCATATCTGCTTTATATAGTAATGTTAATTGTAAATAAGCTTCTTTTTCCATTCCTCCAGAACTTATATATTCTTCCAGATATTTTATAGCTTCTTCACCACTTGATAAAAATCCTAATTGCATATAAACATCAATATAATCTTTATTTAATTCTAATGTTTTCAATAAATACTCTTTTGCTTTCAATTTATTTCCTAAATATTTATAAGAAGTAGCTAAATTATAATATATTTCATAATCATTATATTCATTATTGTATTTTTCATAAAAAGAAATGGCATCTTCAAATTTAGATAATGATATTAATGTATTCATTACAATTTTAAATGTTTCTATATTTTTTATGGATTCAAAGATACTATAACTAATATCTATAGCTTTTTCTCCTTCTCCCAATTCTATATAAGCATTTATAAGTTCATTATTTATCAAAAATTCAAGTTCACTATCATCTTTTAACATATTTTTAGCTTGGATTAACTTATCTACTACAACATCATAAAACTTATCTTGTTTATATATAATAGCCCCCATAAAAAGAGTCTGAGGGGTTTTTTTTGCATCATATAAAATTACTAATGCTTCTGCTTTTCTTCCCAAATGCATCAAGTTATCGACATAACTTATAACATTAGCCTCATTTTCTTTATCTGCTTCATATATTATTTTTGATACTTCTAGTGCCTTTTCTAAAAGACCATTTTTAAAAAATATATTCCTAAACTCTTCTAATTGTTCTTTTTTCAAACTATTTTTATCCAATTTATCATATTCATTTAAAAATTCTTTTATATCCATTTTCTTCTCCTTAATAACTCCTATTTGACAATTTTTCTATTATAATCTCCAAATCTTTTTTTATTTCCATAGGGAAAATTTTTATTTGAGATTTTGCTTTTTTTAAATAATTATTGCTTATCTCTTTCACTTTATTTAAAATTTCTTGATCATTTTTTATTTCTTTTATTAATTTTAACTTTTCTTGATAATCTAAATTTTTTAAATCTAAAAATTTATTTTTTTCTTTTTTTATTTTCAAAATTACAGGTAATGTTATGTTTCCATTCAACAAATCTTGCCCCACCTGTTTTCCCAAAACTTCTTCTTTTGCCATAAAATCTAAATAGTCATCTATTATTTGATAACTCATTCCTAAATAATATCCAAAAAGATAAATTTTTTTTAAATATTTTTTATCTGAATTTGAAACAATTCCTCCGAGTATACATGAATAAGCAATAAGCAGAGCTGTTTTTCTTCTTATTTTTTTAAAATAATCTAAAACTCTAGTATCTACATTATACAAATCCTTCGATTGAAAAATTTCTCCCATACATATTTCTTTCAAAGTATATGATAAATATTTATGCACATTGACATTTGAAAAATTTGAAATTTCTCTTAAAACAACACTAAAAAGGTAATCTCCTATAAAAATAGCAGTTTTTTCTCCATGTTTTTTCCCTATTGTCTCTTTTCCCCTTCTTGTTTTAGCGTTGTCTATTATATCATCATGAATTAGTGTAGTAGCATGAATAATTTCTAATAAACTTGCTGCGTCTATTATTTCTTTTTCGTATTTTTTATTTTTCTCACCTAATTTTGAAAAGATCAATGTCAATATTGGTCTTATCATTTTACCTGATGATGAAAAATATATTTTTAAAATATCATCTATTTCTTCGTATCCAGAAAGTACTATATTAGAAATATTCTCCTTTATTTTTTCTATTTCTAATGAATATTTTTCAATCACTTTTTTATTCCTTTTCATTTTTATATTTTAATATCGAGAGAATATCATAACTATTTAGAAATTTTTCTATTAATATCTCTTTATCTTTTTCCATTATTTTTTTATTATAAAATTCAAATAAAACAAGTGGTAAACTTATTGCTATTTTTCGGATATCTCTTTTCGTTATATTTTCTTTTATCAAATATAAATAATTTTTTCCCATTATAGAAGAAAGCATCTGTAATTTTTTTAAATCATCTTTAAGTATATCATAATACTCAAAACTTAAAAAATCCCCAACTAATATTCCTTCTATTTTATTTTCTACATTATTTATAACTTTTATATGTTCATATAAGGAACTAGCTGCTAAATAAATAGATTTGTTAATGTTATTATTATTTAAATTGTACTTATCTTCTATATAGTAATAACCTAAATTTTTTATTAAATCTTTATTTATTTCATATTTTTTTTCCATTAAATACCTCTAATAATAAAAATTATAACATAAAAAGATATTAATTAAAAAGATATTAGCAAATTTGAAAAATAAAAAATACCAAAACCTAATGAAATTATTAGATTTTGGCACAAAATTTTTTAATCAAATATTTTTTTTAAATTTATAGCTTTGTTTAATATCTCCGTAATTACTACTCCTAAAACCATAACAATAAATTGTGATAGTAAAAGTCCTGAGTATATAGAAAGAAAAACATCTAATTCAAACGGCATTTTTACTCCATTTTCCCCAGAAAAAATTGTTATTTCATATGCAATAATTGGCATACAAATAATTAAATAGATTACTATATTTAGTATATGTCTTAAATGTCTATTTTTTATAAATTTAAATATGAAAACACTTATAGCTAATGCTAATCCAGTTCCTAAAGTTCCAAAGAATACATCTACTAATCCTAAAGGACTGAAAAAATTTGCAATTGCAACACCTAATGTTACAGGTAGATAAAATAACGGACTAAAAACTACTAATTGAGCTAATGCTTCACTGTATCTAAATTGTATTGCTCCATAAGAAAAGCCAAAATTAGATACTGTTAAAACAATATATATAGCCGCTATAAATGCCTGTACTGTTAAAATTTTGATTTTTTTATTTCTCATTATTCCTCCTTAGATGTTTAAAAGCAAATAAAAAGCATTAGTACGAGAGACTAATGCTTTTAGTTTTTTTTATAGATGGATCTCTCAAACATCTTTATCTTTTATTTTCAATAAAATATAACATTTATATTCAAATTAGTCAAGTGTTTAAAAATCAAAAACTAATTTATAAATATAAAAATTAAATTATCTCATATTTATTTTCTTTTCTTTTAGGTGCCTTAGCTACTTTAGTATTTTTTGCATATCCTAAAGTTAACATACACACTAATTTCCCATGATTTTCTGCAAATTTTTCTCTAAATACTTCTCCCATATTTGCTTGATGTGGTGCTGTCATCCAACAACTTGATATTCCATGGTCATAAGCACTTAAAATTAAATTTTCTACTGATGCTGATATACTTTGTACAACACCATCATCAGGAAGAGCATAAGAATAATCTTTTTTATCTCTAAATACCAAAATAACTGTGGGTGCATTCCCTAATTTAGCTATAAAATTTAAAGTGTTTTTTATTACATCTGGATACTTAGAAAATCTTTCTTCTAAATGTGATTTATTTTTAATAGCTACTTCTTCCATTAACTCAGTTATTTTTTCTAATCCTTCTTTACTTTTTATAACAACATAGTACCATGGTTGAATATTAACACCAGACGGAGCCCACATAGCTGCATCTAATATTTCTTTTATAACGTCATCATCAATTTTTTTATCAGAGTATTCTCTTACAGATCTTCTACCATATATTACATCTTTGAATTCCATATCTTTCTCCTAAATAATTATCAATATATTTATATTATACCACAATAAAAATACTTTAAAAGAAATTATAAAAATTTATCAATAATATACAATTATCTATTCATTAGTTAAATTATTGGGTTTTTATTAGGAACACCTGCTTTTCTCGGAAATTTTTTAGGAGTAGTTTTTATTTTTTTTATTTCTAAAATATGTCTTTTATCTTCTTCTATAAAAAGTTCATTATCTTTTTCCAATTTTGCTCCAAGCATCTGAAAAGCTTTTTTTGCTTCTTCTACTTCTTCATCTGCTTTTTGCGATTTCAAACTCAAGAAATAACCTCCTATTTTAACTAATGGTAAACAAAGTTCTGCTAAAATATTAAGTCTTGCTACAGCTCTTGCTGTTACTAAATCATATTTTTCTCTATATTCTTCATCTTGACCTGCTTGTTCAGCTCTCATATGTATGAATTTACATTTTTCTATCCCTAATTCTTTACTTAATAATTGTAAAAAATTTATTCGTTTTTTTAAAGAATCTATTATCGTTACTTGCAGATGAGGATAAACTATTTTTAAAGGTATAGATGGAAACCCTGCTCCACTTCCAACGTCACAAATATTTTTTATATTATTAAAATTAAAATAAAATGATGTAGATATAGAATCATAAAAATGTTTTTTATAAAAATCTTCTTCTTTTATTATAGATGTTAAATTAATTTTTTCATTCCAATGTAGCACCAATTTATAATATTTATCTAACTGTTCTTTTTGTTTATCATTTAAAACAATCCCTCTTTTGCTTAATTCAATATAAAAATTATCTTTATTCATTTTTTTTATCCTTTTTTTGTTCCAAATATACTAATAGTATAGATATATCAGCTGGATTAACTCCAGATATTCTAGATGCCTGACCTATTGTAATTGGATTTACCTTTTTTAATTTTTCTCTAGCTTCTATAGCTATACTAGGAACTTTATCATAATCTAAATTAAAAGGAATCTTTTTTTCTTCCATCTTTTTCATTTTGTTCACTTGTTGAAGAGATTTTTTTATATAACCTTCGTATTTTATTTCTATCTCTACTTGCTCTATTATTTCTTCAGATATATTACTATCTTTATTCGCTAAATTTATTATATCTTTATAGCTTAACTCCGGTCTTTTTAATAAATCATAAGCTAAAATTCCATCTTTTATTTCAGCAGTACCTAATTTTTGCATTTTTTCTATAACATCTTTAGTTGGAGTTATTTTAAAAGTTTTTAATCTTTCTATTTCTTTTCTTATTTCTTCTTTTTTTATCAAAAATTTTTCATATCTTTCTTTTGATATTAAATTATATTTATATGCTTTATCACATAGTCTTATATCTGCATTATCATGACGTAATAATAATCTATATTCTGCTCTTGAAGTCAAAAGTCTGTATGGTTCGTTAGTTCCTTTTGTAACAAGGTCATCAATTAAAACTCCTATGTATGATTCATCTCTACCTAAAATCATTGGTTCTTCGTTTAATACCTTACAAGCTGCATTTATTCCTGCAATAATTCCTTGTCCTGCTGCTTCTTCATATCCACTGGTTCCATTAATTTGTCCAGCAGTAAATAAGCCACCTATTAATTTTGTTTCTAGTGTAGGCCACAAAGTGGTAGGATTTATGGCATCATATTCTATTGCATATCCATTTCTTATAATTTTAGCATTTTCTAAACCTTTGATACTTTTTATCATTTTATCTTGGACATCATCAGGCAAGGAAGTAGAAAGTCCTTGAACATATATTTCATTTGTTTTTTCACCCTCTGGCTCCAAAAATAATTGATGACGATTTTTATCATGAAACCTTACATATTTATCTTCTATACTTGGACAATATCTAGGGCCTGTCCCTTTTATCACTCCAGAATACATTGCTGATCTATTTAAATTTTTTTGAATAATTTCATGCGTCTTTAAATTAGTATATGTTAACCAACATGGTATTTGTTCTTTTCTAAATTCTTTTGTTTCATAACTAAAAGCTAAATTTTTATTATCTCCAGGCTGAATTTCTGTTTTTGAAAAATCTACTGTATCTTTATTAACTCTAGGTGGGGTTCCTGTTTTAAATCTGACAAGTTCAAATCCTAAAGACTCTAATTGTTTTGCTAAATGTATAGATGGCATTTGATGATTTGGACCTGAAGAGTATTTTACAGAGCCTATTATTACTTCTCCTCTTAGGTAAGTACCAGTTGTTATTACTACTGCCTTTGCTTTATAATTAGTTTCAAGCATTGTTTTTATTCCAATTACTTTATTATCATCTATCAATAATTCTTTTACCATTGCTTGCAACATATCTAAATTTTCAGTTTTTTCCAAAAGGTTTTTCATCTCTCGTTGATAATTAACCTTATCAGATTGCATTCTTAACGCTCTAACCGCAGGTCCTTTAGCTGTATTTAACATTCTAGCTTGAATATTGGTTTTATCTGCTATTTTTCCCATAGCTCCGCCTAAAGCATCAACTTCTCTGACAACTATACCTTTAGCTGGACCTCCTACGCTAGGATTGCATGGCATAAATCCTATAGTATCTAAATTTATTGTTACTATTAAAGTTTTAGCTCCTTTTCTAGCTGATGCTAATGCTGCCTCTATTCCTGCATGACCTGCTCCTACTACTATTACATCATATTCTCCTAAAAATTCAGTCATAATTCCTCCAAAATATTTTTTATTACTTGCAAAATAATGCTTTCACCAAAATTTTGAGTACTATTTTTTTACATATTAACATAATATTTAAAAATAAGCTAATTTTTATAAATTAACTTATTTTCATTAATTATTTAAAATACTTTTTATTTCATCATAAAGATTACAATTTTTTATTTTATAATTTACTTGTGTAAAATCTAAATGTTTAGTTATTTCATTAGTTTGTAATATTAAATAAGCTCCTGAACATTCTGCTGCTTTTGCTCCAGTTACTGAATCTTCTACTGCTATGCAATTTTTGATGTCTACTTTCAACCTTTTTGCTACCTCTAGATAAATATCTGGTTTTGGTTTTGCATTTTCAACATCAGATTTTGTTACTATTTCATCCACATAATTTATTATTTTATGCTCTTTTAACCCATCAACTATATGCTTTAATGTGCCATTAGAAGCTATTGCTATCTTTATATTATTGTCTTTTAAAAGTTGAAAAGTTTCTTTAATATTCGGCAATAAAGGGGTTTTTATGAATTTTTCGTACATATTTATTAAATCAATTTCCAGCAATGAAAAATCTTTTTCATCAAGATTGTAATTTTTCATTATATATCTTTTACAATTCTCAACGCTTGTCCCAGATACATTTTTTATATATTCTAATTTGTTTAATTTTTTTCCAGAATATTTCTCTACCAACTCACTCATTACTTCAAAATATGTATATTCTGTATCGACAATAGTTCCATCAAAATCCAAGATTACTGCTTCTAATTTTTTTAACATATTTTCCTCCTGTACAATATATTATTTATATTATCATCTTTAAAAATTTTTTTCTAGAAATTAATATTAATTTAATAAATAATTTTATAGTTGTTCTACCACATAATTAACACCCTTCTTGCTTTTTTAGCAAGAAGGGTGTTTGTATAAAATAGAGTTATTAATAAATAATTCTAAACTTCTCTAGTAGCCTCTTTTAACCAATTTTTCTCTTCTTCTGTTAAATAAGAAGAAATTGTTTCATATATTTTTTTATGATATTTATTTAATTCAAATTTTTCTTCTTCATTTAGCATATTTACATCTACTGCATCTAAATCCACTGGAACATATGTAATAGTTTCAAATTCATAAAATTGTCCATATTCATTTTTTACAGATTTTTTTACTAACATTTCGTTTTCAATTCTTATTCCATGTGAACCTGCAATATACAATCCTGGTTCATCTGAAAGTATCATACCTTCTCTTAGTGGTTCTTTTTCTTTAGGTCTTGTTTGCCATCTTATTCCTGCAGGTCCTTCATGAATGTTTCCTAAATATCCTACTCCATGCCCTGTTCCATGATTATAATTTTCATAATTTACCCATAATGGCATTCTTGCAAGTACATCTAAATTTTGTCCTGTTACTCCTTCTAAAAATTTAGCTCTTGCTAATTGTAAGTTTCCTTTTAGTACTTTTGTAAAATCTTGTTTTAATTTTTCGCTAACTTCTCCTATAGCTGTAGTTCTAGTTATATCTGTAGAACCTTGCATAAAATTAGCTCCTGTATCTGTTAATAAGAATGTTCCTGGAGTTATATTAATATTTGTTTCTTCTGTAGAAGAATAATGTACTATAGCCGCATTTGTTCCATGACCACAAATAGGTGCAAAACTAGGACAAATAAAATCACCTTGTTCTGCTCTAAATTGTTCTAATTTGTCAGATACACTTAATTCTGTTTCTTTTTCTATTAGTCCTTCTTTAGTTAATTTTTTTAGCCAATAAACAAATTTAGTATGAGCTACTCCATCTTTTATATGTGCTTTTATTATATTTTTCACTTCTATTTTATTTTTCATAGCTTTCATTAGCACTGTTGGATTTCTTTTTTCTACAAGATTAACTTCTTTTGGAATATTATTGTAGATTGCATAATTTAATAACTCAGGATCTACCATAACCACATCTGAATATGTAAATGTTTTAACATCTTCATATATGTCATTATATGGTTTAAAATGAACATTATCTTTTCTTAAATCTTCTTTCATTTTTTCAGATAATTTTGTTTCATCTACATACAAATCTACTTTATTTTCATATACTACTGAATAACTTAAAAGTAATGTGAAATAATCTACATCTGTTCCACGGATATTTAAAAGCCACCCATTATCATCTAGAGTTGTTATGATGTGTGCATTTGCTCCTACATCTTTCATTTCTTTTCTAACTCTTGCTAATTTATCAGCAACACTTTCGCCTGATTGTTCTAACGTTAAGGCAAATGCTTTATTTTTTGATAAAGGAGGTCTATCTGTCCATACATCATTAACCAAGTCTATATCATATTTTATTTTGGCATTTTTCTTTTTAAGTCTATTTGCTAATGTTTTTCCTTCTCCAAACATAATTACTCTTCCATCAAATCCCAAAACTCCTCCATTTGGAACATTTTCTACTATAAAGTCATCAATATTTGGAACTCCAGGTTCTAGCATTTTTTCTAAAGTAATTCCGCTCCCTTGCAATTGTTTTTCTGCTTGTAAGAAGTATCTTCCATCTGTCCAAAGTCCTGCAAAATCTTTTGTAATAACTACACTTCCTGCAGAACCTGTAAACCCACTTATGAATGCTCTTGTCATGAAATGCTTCCCTACATATTCACTATTATGATAGTCTGCTGTAGGTATTAAATAGACATCTATCCCTTCCTTTTCCATCAATTTTCTCAATTTTTCAATTCTTTCTTTTACTTTCATGATTACTCCTTATTTTTTTAAAATCTCTCTAAACTTATCAGTTGCTTTGATTAATCCATCAACAATTCCTGGTTCACCTGATGAGTGTCCAGTAGCATCTACTATATTCAATTCGCATTTATCAAGTTTTTTACTTAATTCATATGCTCCTATAGCTCTACAATCCAAATCATAACGTCCATGTACTATTATTGTTGGTATATCTTTTATTTTTTCTGCATTATTTAAAATATAATTATCATCTTCCCAGAACATATTGTTCATCCAAAAATGACATTCTATTGTCGCCATTGATATTGCATAATTTATTTCTCCAAAACTATTTTCAAGATTAGGATCAGGAAGTAAAGTTACTAAACTACCTTCCCACATACTCCAATGTTTAGCTGCAACCTCTCTCGTTTTTTGATCAGGACTTGTCAAACGTTTATAATACGCAGATATTATGTCATCTTTTTCATCATCATTAAGTATACTTACATATTTTTCAAAGGCTTCAGGTTGGAAATTATTTGCACCTCCAACTTCATATATCCAATTTATATCTTCTCTTCTTCCTAAAAATATTCCTCTTAATATTAGACCTAATGTTTTATCAGGATGTTTTATTGCATAGCATAGAGATAGGGTAGACCCCCAACTACCTCCAAAAACAAGCCATTTATCTATGTTTAAATCTTTTCTTATTTTTTCTATATCTTCTATTATGTGCCAAGTATCATTATCTTTTAAGCATGCGTGAGGGGTAGATTTTCCACTACCTCTTTGATCTAATAAAATTATACGATAAAATTCTGGATCAAAATAAGTTCTACAACTTGGAGCAGTACCACATCCAGGACCACCATGTAAAAATAAAACTGGCATTCCATTAGGATTTCCACTTTCTTCATAGTAGATTTCATGAATGTCATCTACTTTCATTTTTTTTGTAAAATTTGCTTCTATAGCAGGATAATATGTTCTTAATTTCATTTTTATCACTCCCTTTTATATATTTTCAACTATATTATAACATATAAAAACAAAAAAGTTAGTAGTTTTTTTAAATTTACCACTAACTTTTATCATTATATTATAATACAATTAACGTTCTATTAATGTTTCTCCATCTTTCAACTCTACCATTCTAGCTAAAGGTTTTTCAAAAATGAATAGTAAAGCTGCTAGAATAACTAATATTGCTGCTATGCCTATGTACACATAGAAGAAATTTTTAGTTAATGTCCATTTATAAATAAATCCATAAGATTGAGCTGAAATGAAAGTTGCTACAGTCCATACTGCCATTAAAACTGAAACTATATGAATTGGTGCGTATTTAGAAATAAATGAATTTCCTAATGGAGAGAATACCATCTCACCTAGTGATAATAATATTCCAAATACAACTATCCATAAAATACTAGCTTTTGAAGTATCTGGAGCTCCAACTCCACGTTGGATTTCAGCACCAACTAACATTAAGAATGATAGCCCTAAAAGTAACAATCCAAGAGAAAGTTTTTTATACAAACTCATATCTCCTTGTGGACGTTTAGATAATTTATACCATAATGCCCCTAAGATTGGCCCTAAAACTATACATAATAAAGCATTTTCTGAATCAAACAATGCTGTAGCCACTTGATGTCCAAAAACATTCATATTTATGTAATTTGGAGAATAATCGTAAACTGCCAAGTAAGATAAATACCAGAATGTCCAGAAAATAACTGAGAATAGAGAAATAAGTATAATAGAAAATACTCTACGTTTTTCGTATGGTGCTAAAGCTGCGTGTTTAACTTTAACTTTTTCTATTTTTTCACCTTCTTTAAATGGTCGTTTACCAACCTCACCTAAAAATCTCCATCCTATAACAAACCAAATAGCTCCAAGAAAACACATGATACCTGCAAGTTTAAAACAAGATAAATATCCCATTTTTTCTCCTGTAGCTAATGCAACATAAAGATATGCAACTGCTGTAGTACCAATAAATGATCCAACATTTATGAATGAATACTGAGTAGAGAATGCAGAGTCTTTTTGTTCATCATCATTAAATAGTCTTCCTGTAAGTGCAGAAAGGTTAGTTTTAAAGAAACCAGTTCCTATAGATACTAAAACTACCATAGAAACTACAGCACCATAAGTACCTGAATATCCACAAATTGAATATCCAATTCCCATAATAATAAGTCCTAAAGGAATAAGATATCTAGCTCCTATAAATCTATCTGCTATAAATCCTCCTATAATTGGGGCAAAGTATGTGAAAGCAACTAAATATGCTTGCATTACTCCAGCATCCCCTTTATTAATACCTAATCCGCCTTTAACCACTGCAGCAGTCAAATAAGCAAAAATTAGCCATTTTGATGCATAATATGCAGCTCTTTCAAATGAAAATGTCAAAGAACACATATAGAATGAAAACGGTCTTTTTATTTTTTTAGTTTCTGACATAAAGTCTCCTCCTTTTTTTTTAATTTTTTTTCATTATATCACGTTATTTTTATGTAAGCAATATCATTTTTTAAAAAAACTTATCTCTTAATTTAAAATTTTTGACATTTATTTTATATGATTCATAATAATTAAATACCTACAAACTTCTTTAATATCAAGCTTAAGAAATATCAATAAAAATTTTTAAAAACTTTTATCTACTAAAAAAAAAAGATTTTTTTATATTGTCGATATATAAAAATAATTTGAAAAATTTTATACTACATATCTACATATCTAACCAGAATATTTTTATAAAAACTTTTTAAAAATTATTGTTATTATAAAAAAAATAAAACAAAATCACAACTTTTAATGTATATCAGAAACATAAAAATTAATATAAAAATATCTAAAAAACCCAGTTAACTATGATTTTCTGTTATATATTAATATTAAAATAATTAATTATAGTGAATTGTAACAAATAAAATATATCTATTTATATTTAATTTTATTTTCTTATTAAATTTTATTAAAAATTTTATTACTTCTATATCTATTCTGATATTATATTATATTAATTATCAAAATATTAAGTATAAAAAAAATACATTTTATATAAAATAAGATAATTGTTTTATTACAGATATTGATATTAACTTTTAGTAATGATATAATGAAAAGGTAATCAATAATTTTTTTAAGGAGTGATCTTATGAAGAAACAACGTGTTGACAAAGTAGTTACAAAAATGAAAGAAAATGGAATAGATCAAGCTATAATAAGCGATCCATATTCAATATTTTATTTTACAGGAATTATGCTTAATCCTGGAGAAAGATTATTTGCACTAATTTTAGATGTTAATGGAAAACACACATTATTCCATAATGCACTATTCCCTATAGAACAAGACTTAGGTATAGAAAAAGTAACATTATTTGACACAGATTGTCCAACAGAAGCTTTATCTAAAAAATTACCTAAAGGTTCTACTGTAGGAGTTGATAAAGCCTTAGTTGCAAGATTTTTACTTCCATTAGTAAATAAATTAACAGAAAATAAATTTACTGATGTATCTCAAATAGTAGATAGAATACGTATGGTTAAAGACGAAGAAGAAAAAGAACTAATGAGAAAAGTTTCATTATTAAATGACAAAGCATGTGAAAAAGTTATCGCATCTCTATCTAAAGATAAAACAGAGTTACAAGTTGTAGAAGATTTACTTGCTATTCATAGAGAGTTAGATATTGATGGTGAATCATTCGCTCCAATTATAGCTTATGGAGCAAACGGAGCTAATCCTCATGGAGAACCAGGAAAAAGATATCTTAAAGAAGGTGACTCTATAATCATAGATATGGGTGGAATTAAAAATAATTACTGCTCTGATATGACTAGAACAGTATTTTACAAACAACCTAGTAAAAAAGCTAGAGAAGTATTTGAAATAGTTCTTGAAGCTCAAAAACGTGGTGTAGCTGCTGTAAAACCAGGAGTAAGATTCTGTGATATAGACGCTGCTTGTAGAGATTACATTACAGAAAAAGGATATGGAGAATATTTCACACACAGAACTGGACATAATATAGGTCTTGAATGTCATGAATATGGTGATGTTTCAGCAACTAATACTAACGTTGTAGAACCAGGTATGTGTTTCTCTGTAGAACCAGGTATTTATATTCCAGGAGAATTTGGTGTTCGTATAGAAGATATAGTAATGGTAACAGAAGATGGAGTAGAAAATCTAAACAAATTTAATAAAGAATTTGTAGTTATAGGAGAATAATTTTATTAAAAAAAAGATTACTAGCAAGGTATCTTGCCAGTAGTCTTTTTTATTATTACTAAATTTAATATCTAAAATTTAAATTATTTGTTTATAAAAACTTTATTAAGAAAAGTTTCTATTTGTTGCCAATATTCTTCATGATATTTTTTTTCTGCCTTACAATGTTTTGCATCTTTAAAAATATGAATATACTTTTCAGAATTTAATAATTCATATGCATTCTTTCCATTTTCTAATGGAACATATCCATCATCATCTCCGTGTAATATTAATGCAGGAATTTTATTTGATTTCAATGCTTCTGTTGCGTCAACATCAGAAAAACTATATCCTGCCTTAAATTTAGTTACTAAGCTAGATAATGGAATTACAGGATATTTAGGTAGTGAAAATAACTTTTTCAATTGATAAGTAAATTCTTCTTCTAAATTTATATATCCACTATCTTCTATAAATCCCTTAACATTTTCTGGTAATCCTTTATTTAAAGAATTCATCGTAGTTGCCGCTCCCATGCTCATACCAAATAGCACTATATCTGGATTATTATTTTCACTAGATATTTTTTTTGTCCAATTTACTAAATCACTAGAATCATACCCTCCCATAGAATATGCTTTCCCTTCACTTTTTCCATGTCCTATAAGATCTGGTGCAAAAACATTATATCCTCTATCATAAAATCCTCTTATATAAGTTGAAGCTATTTTTGCACTATTAAAAAATCCATGAGTTACTACTACCCATTTTTTCTTATCTCCTACATTTTCTTTATGAACAAATTTATAACCTTTTAATTTAGCACCAGTTACAGACACCATTTCCATTTCATTTTTATTTTCATCAAACCAAATTCTATCTTCTTCTTTTCTAGGATCTTTGATTCCATCATCGTCCTGATTAGAAACACCTGTTTTACTTACTTTTGGGTTAAGTGCAAAATTATAAAAATAATCTCCTGTAAACCACCCGCCCAATAATATAATAATTACAAATATACTTAAAATTCTTTTTTTATATTTTTTTAAAAATCTCATTATTTTCTCCTAATTATATTTAATACTTTGTTATTATATATAAAAAATACATAAAAGTAAATAAAAAAGTTTACTTTTATGTATTTTTATTATTTTTTCTTCTGTTTTTAAAAATATAATTTGTGAAGTAGACTAGATTTAAAAATACTAATATCAATAGTCATTTTTTTAAAAACACCTATTATATAAATATATTTAAAATTTATCAAAAATTCTTCTATAATACTATTTTACAACTACATTTAAAGTTATACTTCCAGATATATTAGCTGGTTGAGAATAATCTCCAAAAGTATTATTATAATCTTCTAAACACATAGAATATTTTTTTGAAATTTTTGTTTGTGTAAGATCTAAAGTTATCTCTATTTTATCATTTGAAAATTTAAGATCTTTATTTTTATTTTCTCCTCTTTCATCTCCTGCATCTTCTACAAAATTTCCATCAAAACCTTTTAGAGGATTATCTATAGTAATTTTATTATTCACTATATCTGTTTTTTTAACACTTATGTCTATAGATAAATTTTCAAAACCTATAAGTCTTATCTTATCTTCGTCAAAACTTGCATCTACTTTATCTCTTATAGCAAAAGTTTTTAACCATTCAAAATCTTCTTTTGTTATATTAGAAACAAAAAGAGTATTAATCCCTTTTAATTCTTTAACTATATTAAAGTAATCTTTTGGCAATTTTTTACATTTATCTATATATAGTCTATGAAGATTAGGAAGTTTTTTTAATATACTTATATCTTTTATATTAGTATTTCTAAGATGAAGTGCTTCTAAATTTTTAAGTTTTTCTAAAAAACTAATATCTTCTATAGGGTTATCCCTTAAATAAAGCGTAATTAAATTTTGACAATTATCCAGATTATTTCCTACACTTTCTATTTTATTATTATCCAGGTCTATCCTTTCAAGATTTTTCATTTCTTTTATACTAGAAATATCAGAAATTTCATTATCTTCAAAACTTAAAGAATTAAGATCTAACCCTTTAAGTGAATTTAAATTTTTTAAGTCTGTATTAGTTATTCGTACATCTTTTAAATTTTTATTATTTGAAAAATCTATTTTTTCTAATTTTTCTTTATTATCATGTTTATAATCTTGATTAGCATAATAAAATTTTTTTAATTTAGGAGTATTTTTTAAAAATGAAAAATCAGTTACTTCTCTTTTTAATTTCCCATTATTTAATAATACGCTGAACTCTTCCAAATTTTCTGCATATTTTAAAGGTTCTATAAGCTCATCTGTTACATTTTCCTTACTTATAGAAAAAGTTTTTAACATTTTAAAATCTTCTTTTGTAAAATTTTTATCTAATTTTGGTTTTTTATCTTTGGTAAAGTTTTTGTTAGCATCATCTGTTAAATATTTATATTTTTTATCAAATTTATTATACTCATTAAACAATGCAAAGTAAAATTCTTTTTGTTTATCAGTTAAACTTAACTTTTCATCTTCTTTTTTAATATTTAAAATTATATTTTTTAAAGTAATATTTTCTTTTGAGTAATCTCCGTAAAATGGAAATTTATTAGTAAATTCTATATTTATATTAAATTTCACTTGTTTTTGTTTTAGGATTTCATCATCTAAAGTTACTTTTAAAACATTTTTATCTTTATCAAATTCCGCTTTGATATCTTTATTATCAGTAGTTAAAGTGATTTTTTCTCCTTCTTTTCTTACATCTTCTATATTAAATGGATTTTCTATTTCAAAAGTTTTTTCCTTTACATCTATTTTTAAATTACTTTCTATTTCTTGATTTCCTAACGTTGACGTAGTTAATTTTTTAAAATTTTTCAAGATAGAAAAGTCGATAATATTATTTTTATCAATATAGAGTTCTTTTAAATTTGTTAAATTTTTTAAAGTTGATATATCAGAAATTTTATTTTCTCCTGCTGTTAAAGATTCTAAGCTGACTAACTCTTTTAGAAAATCCAAATTACTTATGTTGCTATCTCTTAATGCTAAAAGTCTTAAATTTTTGAAATTTTTAATTATGTCTGGATTTTCTACATTATTTTTTGAAATATCAAGGCTTTCTAAATTTTTTAATGTTTTTAATGAACTTATATCTTTTATTTTATTATGTGAAAGATATAAGTGTTTTAAATTTGATAATTCTTTTAACATACTTATGTCTTCTATATTATTATGTGAAAGTCTTAGTAATTCTAAGTTTTTCAAGTTTTTTATAGGAGCTAAATCACTAAATGACCCTTTTGAATAATAAATTTTATTTTTAAAATCTTCACTTCCTTCTTCTGGAATATTTCCTGATGAAATTGTCAATTGTTTTAAATTTTTAGCTTTTTCAAGTCCTACTATACTTTTAAATTCATATGGGTGTTGATCAAAATTTTCATCCACAGTAAACCCTCTAAGAGCTAACGCCTCTATCTGCTCCAAATCTTTTTCATAAAGTTCAGTAGCATTTTTATCTATTCTATAGTTAGGGTCTTTTAGTTTAAATTCATATTCTCCCTCAATTGTATCTGAAAGTCCATCTTTTCCATCATAATTTTTAAACATCGTTAAGAGGGTGTTTTTTAAATTTTCATCTTCAAAAACTACTGCTTTTTCTTCTACTTTTTTATTAATTTTTACTCCACTATCAAAAGAATCGTCAGCTAATTTTACATCGCTATTAATACTTATTTCACCTATTTTATTTTCTTTAAATGCTCCTTTTTTAATTTCTTTTACAGATTTTGGTATTTCTACTTGTGTTAATTTATTAAGTCTAAATACTCCATTTTCTATTGTAGTTATTGTTTTAGGTAATTTTAATTTTTTTATATGGTTATTAAAGAATGCTGCTTCCCCTATTATTTTTACATTATCCGGTATTTCTAAATTTTCTATTTTATTTACATAAAGTGAGCCATATCCTATTTCTTCTAATTTATCATGAAAAATTACATTTTTAATTTGGTTTGCTGCAAAAACAAGATGAGGTAATTTTTTAGTAGCTTTTGGTATCTTAACTTCTTTTAACCTATTGAATTGGAAAATTTCCCCTTCTTTTAATAAAACATCGTCAGAAAGGTTTAAGCTACTTATTGCATTTGTATAAAATGCTTTATTTAAGATTTCAGTTTTTCCTTTTACTTCAAGACTTTCCATACCATTAAAAGCAAAAGCACTTTTTCCTATTGTTTTTACATTTTCTGGTACTGATAGATTTTTAATGCCATTAGATGCGAAAGCTCCTTCTGATATAATTTCTACACTTTCGGGAATATTTATCTCTGTTATTTTATTTGATGTAAAAGCACTTTTTCCTATTGTTTTAACTTTTTTAGGAATATTTATTCCAGTCAAATTATTATTTTGTAAAATTTCATCATTGATTTCTCTTAAATCTTTTGGTAAATCTACTTTAGTTAAATTATTATCTGCTAAAGCTCCTTTTTTAATTTCTTTTATATTTGTTAAGTCAATAGCTGTAAGTTTATTATTTCTAAAAACATTTTCTTCTAATATTGTAAGTTTTTTAGGTAATTTTATACTTACTAAATTATTACTATTAAAAGCATTTTTCCCTATTTTTTCTAGACTTTCTGGTAAAATTACTTCTGCTAGGGAGTTATCAGCAAAAGTTTCCTCTCCTATCACTTTTACTCCTTCTGGAATTTTTACTTTATTTAAACCTTTAGATTTAAAAACAGGATCTCCCGGTAAATCCCAAATATGTTTTGGCGAAGGTGCTTCTATTTTTTCTACTTGCACTCCTCCAATTGTTTTTGGTATTTCTATATTGAAGTCACTACCTTTATAAGCAGTAATAGTTTTTGTATTTTTATCAAATTCAAAATCACTTTCTTTGGGAACTACATAGTCTTCATTTTGTTTAACATTTGTTTTTATTCCATTATCGAAAGCGTTTGGTCTATATTTTGCAGAAGTGTTTTTAAAGTTTACTTCTGTTAGATTATTATTAGCAAATGCTAGATTAGCAACAAATTTTACTTTTTCTGGTATTTCTACTTTTCCTTTTAATTTATTTTTGTAAAATGCCTTTTCTTTTATTTCTGTTACAGATTTTGGAATTATTATAGACTCTAATTCATTTCTTTCTAGTAATCTTCTAGGAATTTCTGTCATAGTTTCTGGTAAGGTAAAACTTTTAAGTTTATTTCCCATAAATGCTCCTGCTCCAAACTTATCTAAAGTTTTTGGAATAGTTAATTTTTCAATTAAATTTTCTGCAAAAGCTCCGCTTCCTAAACTTTTTATAGTAGTTGGTAAAACAAGCTCACTTATTCCATTACTCATAAAAGCTTGTTCTCCAATTGTTTCTACTCCCTCAGGAATTACTACTGAATTTAAACCCTTATTGTTAAATGCCCACTCTCCAATATGTTTTACTTCTACCCCTCCAATAGTTTTTGGTATTATAACATCTTTTTGCCCATTATATGCATAATCTGTTATGGTTTGAGTAGTTTTATCAAAGGTAAAATCACTTTCTGGATTTGCAGTTATATCCATATATTCTGCAGTTATAGTCGAACAAGTATCAAGATTATAAGTGAAAATATTTTTGGTCACTTGTCCTAAAGCATTAAATTCAACATCTTTATTTGTTTGTTTATCAAAGTATTTTACCATTAAGGATTTCAATGTTTTTCCTTTTGGCGGTTTTATTTGTACTTGATACTGTGTACCTTTTTGCATTTTATTAGAATTTGGAGATATTAAAGTAAGTCCCTCTCCTACAAGTTCAAGTTCTGAAAATCTTTCATAACCTACTCTTACTTCTGTATTTTCATTAACCTCCAACTCATAAGTGTATTCATATTTATGCTCACCTACTTTTTTTTCTTTTAAATCAGCTGTTACATCTTTATCGTTAATTGTTAAAAATTGTGGTCTATATTTTGCATCTGGCGATAAAGTCAACGTTACTTTTGTCCCTTTTTTAATTTTTCCAGTTACATCTGATTTAATATTACTTCCATTTAGTTCTAATAAAACTTTTTCATCTTTTTTTTCTTTAATATTAAATTTTACATTATTTAAATTCCATTGCCAGCCATTATATTCGAGTTTTAAGTTTGTAATTACTTCTTTATTTTTATTTTGTTCTAAAAATTCATCACTAAAGTTAAAATTAAATTCATTTTTTTCTACATCGTAACTTGCTTCTATACCTTTTTTATCTGTAGTTATATTTGTAAAAATATTAACATCTTCATCAGCTTCAAAAGCGTCTTTTAATTTAATTCCAAATTCTTTAATACCAGTAAATGGAGATTTTACTTTAACATTGTTATTATTTACTTCAACTTCATTATCTAAACTTACAGTTTGCCCAAAGAAACCACAACTTCCATTTGCTTCATTAAGTTGTTTAGCTATCATTGGAGTTATAAAGTCTGCTATCTTACTATAATCACTCACTTTATTCCCTGAGAAATCTAAATCTTTTAAGTTAGAAAAGTTTAAAATAACATCAACATTGCTTATATTATTTGCTGAAACATCTAAAAATGTTAGTTTTTTCAAATCTTTAAGACAAGATATGTCTGTTATACCACCACTCGATACTTTTTTTCCATCTACTTTTGTTTGTTTAACATTAAAATGTAAATCCAGCCCTGTAAGATTTTCAAGTCCTGCAAGTGGTGTTACGTCTGTAATCAAGTTATTATAAAGTTTTAAAAACTCTAATTTTTTTAAATCTTTTAGTGCACTTACGTCTGTAATTCTATTTCTTTGAATTTCAAGATATTTTAATTTTGTTAAATTTTTAAGTGGAGTTATATCAGAAATTTCATTTTCATTAATCTTTAATTTTTCAAGATTTTTAGCATATTCTAGTCCTTTTATACTTTTTATTCCACGACTTACCATAAATTTAAAATCTGCAGTGTCTTTTAAATTTTGAGGTGTTCCCAAAATTGATTCATTAGCATTTTCACTAAAATCTGCACTTCCATCTTCTTTTAAGAAAATAGATAATTCTTTTAAATTTTCCATTTCTTTTTTTGTTACTTTTTGCCCATCAGCTCTATCTTTGCTTATATTTTTATTTATTACTTTTAAAAGCTTACTATCTTCTATATCTACATATTCTTCTTTTACTTTATCATTTATGCTAGGATAATAATTATTTATCCATGCCCCGTTTTCATCTACCCTATAACCATCTGGTGTTGTTGTGTTTGTGAGCATGCTTCCGTTTGAAGAGACATAGTATGTTCCGTCTATCCATGTATCA
>NZ_KQ959865.1 GCF_001553005.1 Gemelliphila asaccharolytica
AATGGTGCATGGATTAATTAAAAATAAATAAAAACAAAAGACTTTTAAAGGAAAAAGTGACCTTCAAACTTGAGAAAAAACTGACTAGAGAAGATTACTAAAGACTTAAAAGTCTTTTTTTTATTAAAAAAAATTTTATTATTATAGTTTCAAAGAAATTTTAGTAAATTCATAAACGTTACAAATTTTAATATGTATTTTAAAAATCGAAATCTTATTAATTTATTTAATATTTTTCTAAAAATAATAAAAAAAATTAATAACCCTACAGTTTAGTCATATATTATGATAAAATTAAGATAATTAAATTTATATAATATAAGGAGAAATATTTTGATAAAAATTTATAATACACTGACAAGACAAAAAGAAATATTTTACCCTCTTGAAAAAAATAAAGTAAAAATGTATGTGTGTGGACCAACAGTATATAATTATATACATATAGGAAATGCAAGGCCAATAATAGTATTTGACGTAGTTAGAAGATATTTGGAATATAAAGGATATAATGTGGAATTTATTTCAAATTTTACAGATGTAGACGATAAAATAATAAAAGCAAGTAATGAAGAAGGAATAACAACAAAAGAATTATCTGACAAATATATAAAAGCTTTTTACGAAGACTATGATAAATTAGGCAGTAAGAGAGCAAAAAATCCAAGAGTAAGTGAATATATACCACAAATAATAAAATTTATCCAAAATCTGATAGAAAAAGACTATGCCTATATTTCTGATGGAGATGTATATTTCAAAACAAGAAAAAAAGCAGACTATGGAAAACTAAGCAAACAATCCATAGATGAACTTATGAGCGGAGCAAGAGTAGAAGCAGGAGAGAAAAAACAAGATCCATTAGATTTTGCACTTTGGAAAAAAGTTAAACCAAAAGAAGTATATTGGGAAAGTCCATTCGGCAAAGGAAGACCGGGCTGGCATATAGAATGTTCTGTAATGGCAAAAGAAACACTAGGAAAAAATATAGATATTCACGCTGGAGGACAAGACTTAACATTTCCACATCATGAAAATGAAATAGCACAATCAGAAGCACATAACCAAACAAAATTTTCAAACTATTGGATGCACAATGGATTTATAAATATAGATGGAGCAAAAATGAGTAAATCTTTAGGTAATTTCACCTTAGTAAAAGATATAAGAAAAAAAATAGATC
Organism: Gemelliphila asaccharolytica; assembly: GCF_001553005.1. GTDB lineage: Bacteria > Bacillota > Bacilli > Staphylococcales > Gemellaceae > Gemelliphila > Gemelliphila asaccharolytica. The sequence goes on from NZ_KQ959865.1 coordinate 1,184, forward strand.
CAATGGTTCTAAGACTATTTATGTTAAGTGTTCATTATAGAACGCCAATCAACTATTCAGAAGAAACAATAGAACTAGCAAAAACAAATTTTAACAAAATAAAAACATCATATCTAAATCTAAAATTCAGATTAAAAAATGACATGGAAGAAGAAAAAATTTCCAAAGAAATAGAAAATCAGTTAAAAGAAAATATAAAAAATCTAACAGAAGAAATGGATGATGACTTCAATAGTGCAAATGCTCTATCATCATGGTATGAACTTGTAAAAATAGCAAACCTTTATATAGAAAAAGAAAAAGTTAATAAAGAAACTTTAGAAATGATAAAAGCAGTTTTTGAAACATATCAAGAAATATTAGGAATAAACTTAGAAGAAGAAACTATAGAAACAAACAACCAAATAAGCGAAGAAGAAATAGAGTCATTGATAAAACAAAGAGAAAATGCCAGAAAAAACAAAGACTTTAAACTAGCAGATAAAATAAGAGATGAACTAAAAGAAAAAAACATAGTATTAGAAGATACAAAACAAGGTGTTAGATGGAAAAAAATATAAAATTAAACCTTAAAAAAGAAAATATAAAAGATATAGAATTTTTACAAGGACTTCAACTAGCTTACATAGGAGATAGTATCTATGATATATTAGCAAGAGAATATATTATGAAAACATCTATATCAAAAATAAAAGATTTACACCAAAAAGTATCAGAAATAGTTAGAGCAACATCTCAATCAAAATTTGCAAAAAAATTATTAGAAAAAGAGTTACTAAATAAAGAAGAAATATCAATATTTAGAAGAGGAAAAAATCAAAAAATAAATACAAAAGCAAAAAATGCAACCATAATAGAATATAAAAACGCAACAGGACTAGAAGCAGTTTTTGGATATTTATACTTAAAAAAAGACTTTGACAGATTGGAGGAAATATTTACTAATATAATAGAAGAATATGAAAAAGGAAAAAATTAGATATAATAAAAATCAAGAAAAAAATATAAAAAATAAAGATTATTTTAGGGAAAATGAAGAAGAAAAAGAAATAATAGCAGGACGAAATAGCATAATAGAAGCTATAAATTCGGGTAGAGAGATAAATAAAATATTATTTCAAGAAGGAATAGAAAAAGGCAGAATAAAAAGCATTTTTAACATAGCAAACGAAAAAAAAATAATTTGTCAGCAAGTACCAAAACAAAAATTAGACAACTTAACAAAAGAACATCATCAAGGAGTATTAGCATTTGTATCCCCTTATAACTATTATGATTTTGATAAAATGCTTCAAGAATTAAAAAATATAGACAAAACTACAACTATATTAATATTAGATCATATAGAAGATCCTCATAATTTAGGAGCAATAATAAGAACAGCTGTAGCAGGAGGGGTAGAAAATATAATAATACCAAAAAGAAGAGCAGCAGTAGTAAGCGCGGCAGCAGTAAAAGCAAGTGCAGGAGCTATAGAATATGTAAAAATATCTAGAGTTGGAAGTATCTTAGACAGTATAAAAAAATTAAAAGAAAAAGGATTTTGGATAGCAGGAACAACCTTAAATGAAAAATCAATAAATTACACTAATATAGCTAAAGACGTGCCACTTGCCATTATAGTAGGTAGTGAAGGCAAGGGTTTAAATAAAGCTGTAGAAAAATCTTGTGACTTCTTATATCATATAAAAATGCTAGGAAAAACTCAAAGTCTTAACGTATCAGTAGCCAGTGGAATAATACTATTTGAAAGAATAAAAAACACATAAAAAAATGACTTGTTTAAATCAAGTCATTTTTAATTTAAGAAATTAACCATTTATACTAAAAAAACAACCACCTATAAAAAAACAGTAGAATAAAAAAATAAAACTGCTAAAATAACAATATAAAGCAAAGGAGGAAAGGAATGAATATAGAAGTTATCTTAGATGAAAACTACAAAGAAGTAAGTGTAAAAATATTTTCAGCAAGTTATTCAAAAGAAGTTGAAATTATAAAAGAAGCTATTGAAAATTTACAGAAAAATCCCAGTGAAAAAATAGTAGCATTTAAAAAAGATGAAATAAAAATACTAGATTACAAAGAAATATCTAGATTTTATTCAGAAAATAATAAATTATACTTAGATAGCAAAAGAGAAACATATTTCACAAAATTAAGAATATACGAGCTGGAAGAACGACTTCCTAGAAATAAATTTATAAAAATATCAAGGTCTGAAATTGTAAATTTAGATTATGTAGAAAAGTTAGACTTATCTTTTACGGGAACGATAGCTTTAAAAATGAAAGATGGAAAAGTAACTTATGTATCAAGAAGAAATATAAAAAAATTTAAAGAAATTTTAGGAATATAGGTGGTTATCATGAAAAATTTAATAAAAATATTAATATCATTTGCCCTTGGAGTAGGTATAGGAGGATTAGTAGAAACTTTCTTAACAGTTCAACTAGGGACTTTAGCAGTAGGGGTACCAGATTTTGTAAATCAACATTCATTAGTGTATGTAAAAGTAATTCAAACAATTCTTTACGGAGGATTTGGGGTAGTTTCCTTTTTAATAGGAAAATTATATGATATGGTAAAATTATCATTATTTTTTAAAACAATTATAAACTTAATAATAATATTTATTTATTTTGTTTTTGTAGGTTTATATTTGAAATGGTTCACAGAAATAAAAGGATTAATTTTATCTATTATCTTATTTTTAATAATTTATTTTATAATATGGATAGTGATATATATTATGAAAAAAAGAGAAATAATAAATATGAATAAAAAACTCAAAAGTTTACAAAAGAAAAATTAATAAAGTAACAAGATAAATAATTTTTAAAAAAATTTTAAAAATAAAGACGCCACTAAAGGAGCGTCTTTTTTTGATTGTACAATTTAATAGTAGATAAACGTTTTGGAGAGAAAAATCATTTTAAAAATCTAAAAAACAAAGAACTTATATTTTAAAGTGTATGTTAACAACTACATATATAAGATTAATTATTTTTTTAAGGTAAGGTATTATTTATCTTTTTTCAAAAGCTTTAGAATATAATCTAAAAATTTATTTACTATTGGTTTAATATCATCTTTTTTAAAAATTACTACATATTCAGCCTTTATATCAGAAATATTAAAACTAAAGATATTAGCTTCTTCACTTATATAATCTTTGATTAATGTTTCTGGCACAAAAGTAAGCCCCATTCCAGATTTAGCCAGATTAACAGCAGTAGGAACTGTAGTAGTTGTTAAAATATTATTGAATTCTAAATTATTTTTTTTAAAAAAATTAGAAATAGTTTTCCCAATTCCGTAAGTAGGAGGAGTTAAAATTATCGGGTGAGAATCGAGCAGCGAAATATTTTTTGTAAATTTAGTTATTTCTTTAATTTTAGGATTATAAATACTATTTATCTTAGGGACAAAAAGATACATCTTTTCACTATAGATAATATTATAGGAAAGATTTTTATACACTATGGGTTTCATGCCTATGACAATATCAAGTTTGTTTTTTATTATCATATCTTCTGATTTATCTTGAGTATTTTCAAATAATTTAATATCTATATCAGGATAATCTTTTTTAAATGCAGGAATTACCTTATATAGCATACTTGTAGCTATTGCAGGGTTTATTCCAAGACGAATTTCACCTTTTTTATTTTCTTTTAAAAGATCAAATTCATAGTACATTTTTTTCTCTATTTTTTCTAATTCTTTTAGATAATGAATATATCTTTCTCCTGCAAAAGTAAGCTGGATATCGTTATTAGATTTATTTAAAATTTCTATCCCTAATTCATCGTTGATATTTTTTATAAATTTACTAAGATATGGTTGCGAAACGAAAAGTTCTTTTGAGGCTTTTGTTAGATTATTTTTGTCTACAATAGTTTGTATATAATGTAATTTTTTTTTATTATTCATAGCACTTATAACTAAATTATTATGATTTATTTCCTTTTTTATTATAGTTTATACATTATATCATGAATTTTTAAATTAGAAAAATAATTTTTAAAAAAATTGTTAGCAGATATAGATAAAAATGGTATTAACCTCATCTTTTTCAATTTAATTTATTTTTTTAAAATTTATTATAATAGAATTTTTATTTTAATAGGTGATAAATTTTGTTAATTTTAGATTATTTTTTCTTTTAATATAACTAAAAGGTTATTAATAATTATAAAATTAATAATTATACTTTAGTAATAAAATTTATTATAATATAGTTAAGGAAAAAATCTTAAAAAAATTAGAAAGCAGGAGGTAGTATATGAGCAAATTAATTGAAAAAATATATGAAATTTTGGAACAAAAAGAAAAACGTATGATTGAAATTAGACGTTTTCTTCATGAAAATCCAGAAGTATCTTTTAAAGAAGAAAATACAGCAAAATTTATTGAAGATTTTTATAAAGGTAAAGATTGTGTTGTAAAAACAAATATAGGAATAGCATCTGGTATAACAGTAGATATTCAAGGAGGCAGTCCTGGGAAAACTGTAGCTTTAAGAGCTGATTTTGACGCTTTACCTATAGAGGAAGAAACAGGTCTTGAATTTTCTTCTAAAAATAAAGGAGTTATGCACGCTTGTGGCCATGATGCTCATACTGCTTACTTATTAGTCTTAGCAGAAACATTAATAGAAGTTAAAGAAAGTTTGGAAGGTAATGTAAGAATAATACACCAACCAGCAGAGGAAGCACCTCCAGGGGGAGCAGAATCAATGGTTGAAGCAGGTGTACTTGATGGAGTGGATTATGTTTTAGGTATTCATGTAATGAGTACAATGCCACTTGGAAGTGTTCAGTATAGACCAAATGCTATTCAAACAGGGAGAGCTAACTTTAAAGTGACTATAAAAGGAAAAGGTGGTCATGGATCGATGCCACATTTAGCCAATGATGCAATAGTTGCTGGAAGTTATTTTGTTACATCTCTTCAAACAATTATAAGTAGAAGAATAAGTCCATTTGACAATGCAGTTTTAACAGTTGGCTCATTTGATGGCAAGGGAGCTGCAAACATCATTAAAGAAAGTGTCACTTTAGAAGGTGATGTCAGAATAATGAGCGAAGAAGCTAGAGAAATTGTCGAAAAAGAATTTAAAAATATTTCTAATGGAATAGAAAAAATGTTTAATGTTGAATGTGACGTGAATTATTTGAATGATTATCCAGTATTAGTTAATGATTATGACTTAACTATGAAAGTCAAAAAAGCACTGGAAACATCAAAAGCAAAAGAGATTAAAGAAGTAGTAGAGTGTGATCCACAAACACCATCAGAAGACTTTGCTTATTATGCAAAAGAAAAACCATCTTGCTTCTTTTATGTAGGAGCACATAGAGAAGGAACTCCGATGTATCCACATCACAATCCTAAATTTTACATTGATGAAGACGCACTTTTAATTTGTGCAAAATCTATGGCGTCTTCTTTAATAGAATGTTTGAAAGGAGAAAAATAGAATGAATAATAAAGCATATAAAGGAACTAATAAATTATTAGTTGGGATAGTAATGGCGGTACTTGCATTTTGGTTGTTTGCACAATCAATGCTAAATATTGCTCCAGATGTACAAAAATCAGTAGGGCTTGATTCTGGTGCTATGAATATAGGAATATCTATAACAGCCTTGTTTTCAGGGATATTTATAGTAGTAGCAGGTGGCTTAGCAGATAAATTGGGAAGAGTTAAATTCTCGGTTATAGGACTTGTTTTAAATATAATTGGATCATTATTATTAATACTTGCAACTAATGCAGCACTCTTTATAGCTGGTAGAGCATTACAAGGATTAGCTGCTGCATTCATCATGCCTGCTACAATGTCTTTAGTAAAAACATATTATGATGGAAAAGAAAGACAAAGAGCAGTAAGTTATTGGTCAATAGGTTCTTGGGGTGGTTCTGGTCTTTGCTCATTATTTGGAGGAGCAGTAGCTAATTCATTAGGATGGAAATATGTTTTTATAATATCTATCATTGTTTCAGTAATTAGTATGCTTTTAATAATGAACACTCCTGAAAGCAAAGTAGAAGTCAAAGAAAATAAAGGTTTTGACTATTTAGGACTTATCATATTTATAATATCAATGTTATCTTTAAATGTAGGGATTTCAAAAATTCAAAGTTTAGGAATAACTAACCCATTAATAATAGGATTATTCTTGGTAGTGATAGTAGGATTTGTTATTTTTTATAAAGTAGAAATGTCAAGAGAAAATGGATTTATAGATTTTAAATTGTTTAAAAATCAAGGTTATTTAGGAGCAACAATTTCTAATTTTCTACTAAATGCAGTTGCAGGGACTTTGCTCGTAGTTAATGTTTATATGCAACAAGGAAGAGGTCTAAATTCACAAACTGCTGGAATGATGTCGCTAGGATATCTTGTTTGTATATTAATAACAATAAGAATTGGAGAAAAATTATTACAAACAATGGGTTCAAGAAAACCTATGTTGATAGGAACTGTAATAAATGGTATAGGAATTTCATTAATGGCGTTAACTATGGTAGAAGGAAGTTTATACTTTGCTTTAGTATTTATTGGATATTCACTATTCGGTATAGGACTTGGAATATATGCAACACCTTCAACAGACACAGCAATATCAAGTGTTCCAAATGAGAAAATAGGAGTAGCTTCAGGAATTTACAAAATGGCATCATCTTTAGGTGGAGCAATAGGAGTAGCTGCTTCAGGAGCTATATATTATTCATTCTCCTCTTCTTTCACACTAGGAGCTACTTATGGATTGATGCTTAATGTAGCATTTTGTATACTATCAATAATATCTATAGTATTCATAATACCTAAGAAAAAATAAAAATAAAAAAACCCTATTTACAATTATCTAAAGTAAACAGGGTTATTTTATTTTTAAAAATACAAATTAAAAAAAGTGAAAAGTTATAAAAATTTACTTTTCATGTCATATTTTTTAACAAAGAATTTGTTTTTCAAATAAAACATATTAGAATAAAGACTATAAAATTTGTAACAATAAAATTATAAAAATCGAAGGAAGGAGGAACATTATGTTTGAACTTAAAATGAATATGATACAAACAATAGGATTAGCAGTAGTAGTCCTAATAATAGGACGATATTTGAGAAAGAGGGTTAAGTTTTTTGAGACATATTGTATACCTTCACCAGTAATTGGAGGATTTTTATTTGCAATTATAAACTTAATTTTTAATAAAACAGGATTTTTAAATATAATTTTTGATGTAACTTTACAAAATTTCTTTATGACAATATTTTTCACAAGCGTAGGATTTAATGCAAGTTGGAAATTATTAAAAATAGGAGGATTAAAAGTAGTTATATTCTTAATAGCAGCTATAGGACTTGTAGTTCTTCAAAACGTTTTGGCTTTAGGGCTTGGCTTTGCTCTTAATGTAGATCCTCTATTAGCATTAATGACAGGTTCTACTCCTATGACAGGAGGTCATGGAACATCTGCAGCAATAGCACCAATAGCAGAAGAGCTGGGGATAAAAGGAGCAAGTACAGTAGCAATAGCAGCTGCCACTTTTGGACTTATAGCAGGGTCTAGTTTAGGAGGGCCAGTAGCAAACAGACTTATGAAAAGTCATAAAATAAAAGTAGGGTCTAATCGCAAAAAAGACGATAGCAATATAAAAAATGATGAAATGCTATTTGGAGAAACAAATAAAATACTAAATGGTTCTAATTTTGCAAAAGCATTTTTTATGATATTATTATCAATGTTTATAGGTAGTTACTTATCAATTTTTCTAAATAAATTTTTAAGTTTCCCAAGTTATATAGGTCCAATGCTTGTAGCAGCAATATTTAGAAATATAGCAGACAATACAACAAGATTTGATATACACTATGAAGAAATAAGAATACTGGAAGATGTTTCATTAAATTTATTTTTAGGTATGGCAATGATGACGCTAAAACTTTGGGAATTAGCAGGAGTTGCAGGGCCTTTAAGTATTTTATTAATAGCACAAGCCTTACTAGCAATTGTTTATACATACTTTATAACATTTAGAATGATGGGTAAAAATTATGATGCAGTAGTTTTATCAGCAGGACATATGGGATTTGGATTAGGAGCTACACCAAATGGAATTGCAAATATGCAGAGTGTAAGTGATAAATATGGTTATTCAAATGTAGCGTTTTTCGTTTTACCAATAGTAGGGGCGTTATTTATCGACTTCTTCAATGTATCTATAATAAGTTTATTCTTATCATTCCTGCAATAATTTTAGATTCATAGCTGAAATAAAGAAAATTCACTTGAGTGAATTTTTTTTATTTTGAAGTTGTTAATATTGTTTACATTAATATTAATATTTGATAAAATTAAACTAAAGAATATGGAGGATAACTCAATGGGAAAAATAACAAGAAGAATTTTATTAGGAATGGTTTCAGCATTAGGAGTTTATTATTACAAAAATCCTAAAGAAGCAAAAAAACACAAAGATATACTTTTAGATAATGTAAAATTAGGATTAGAAAAACTAAATGAAACAAAAGAAAAAATAGTTTGTGCCGAAAAAGAGTTAGAAGAGAAATTAAAACATGAAGAAATAAAAATAAGCGAAAAAGAAGAAACAAAAAAAGAAGCAGACGAATTTATAGAAAAAAGTAAAAAATTAAAACAAAAACTTCATGCTAGAGCAGAAAATTTCAAAGAAACTTATAATGACCCTATATATGACATAAGAAGAAAACAACCTCAAGTTTCTAGTGTTAGGCCAGACCAAAAAGACCCTTTAGGGAAAGGTGAAAAATTAGATACATTATTAACGGCATTTGAAGAAAAAAAAGAAACACCAAAAGAAGAAATGCCACAATCTGAAAAAGAAAAAATATTTGTACCAGCCTATGCACCTGAACAAGCAGACGACAAAAAAGAAAACACATCTTACTTAAAACAATTAGAAATAGCTGAAAAAAAAGCAAAAGAAGAAGATTCAACACAAAAGGAGTATGAAGAAAATAGAATAAAAAAAGAAATCTGGGAAATAAAAAAACGCTCAGAAAAAGAAAAAAACAAAGGCATGACTATGGAAGATTTAGTATCTCAAGTAAAAGAAGAGCTAAAAGAAGACAAAGAAATTCCAGAAAAGTCAAAAAACGCATTAGAATCAATAGTAGAAAAATTTTCTAGAAATGATAAATAGATAATCTACTTGACACAGAAAATTATTTATTATATCATTTATGAATAGTATAATGATAGAAAGATTATCTAAAAAAATCTTAATAAAAGAGAACCAAGTTCATGGCTGAAAAATTTGGTATTAGGAGATAGATATAAACACTCTATTGTGATTTTAAATAAAAAAAGAGGTATCGAAAGATATAAATAAGGGTGGCACCACGTAAAATCGTCCCTATAAGAGTTTTCTTATAGAGATGATTTTTTTTATTTTATAAAGGAGAACCAATGAAAAAAATTGTAAACATTCCAAGAGGAACACAAGATATATTACCAAAAGAATCAAAAAAATGGCAATATATAGAAAATCATCTTAGAAAAATAAGTGAAAATTTTTGTTATAAAGAAATAAGAACTCCTATATTTGAACTTACAGAACTTTTTGCAAGAGGAGTAGGAGATACTACAGATATTGTTCAAAAAGAAATGTATACATTTTTAGATAAAGGAAATCGTTCCATAACATTAAGACCAGAAGGGACTGCTGGAACTGTAAGATCATACATAGAAAATAAATTATTTGCTGACACGATAAAACCACAAAAACTTTATTATATAGGTCCCATGTTTAGATACGAAAGAAAGCAAAAAGGGAGATATCGTCAGTTTTTCCAATATGGTGTTGAAGTAATTGGAGAAGAAAGCGAAAAAATAGATGCAGAAGTAATAAGTCTAGCTTATAATATATATAAAAGTTTAGGAATAGAAAATATAAAAGTAAGTATAAATACTTTAGGAAATCCAGAAGAAAGAAATGAATATAACAGAGCATTAATAAACCATTTTAAAAAAGAAATTCATAATTTTTGTGAAGATTGTCAAAATAGATTAGAAAAAAATCCTATGAGAATACTAGATTGTAAAGTGGACACTAAAAAAGAATTAATGAAAAATGCCCCTAAATTACTTGATTTCTTAGGAGAAGAAAGCAAAAAATATTTCAAAAAAGTTTTATCATATCTAGACGATTTAAAAATAAAATATGAAGTTGACCCTAATCTTGTAAGAGGATTAGATTACTATACACATACAGCTTTTGAAATAATGATAGACAATAAAGATATAGAACTAAAAACTTTATGTGGTGGTGGTAGATATAATGGACTTATAAAAATGTTAGGAGGTCCAGAAGAAGAAAAAGGAATAGGATTTGCACTTAGTATAGAAAGATTATTATTAGCATTAGAAAGTGAAAATATAGAATTAAATATAAACGACAAAATAGATATCTATGTAGTTTCTGTAGGAGAAGAAGCAAATGAATACTCAATGAAATTAACTAATTTATTAAGGATTCATGGTTTTAAAGCACAAAACAGTTATTTTGATAAAAAAATAAAAGCTCAAATGAAAATGGCAGATAGATACAAAGCAAAATTCTCTATTATTATAGGAGAAGAAGAAATAAAAGATAAAAAAGTAACTGTAAAAAACATGGAAAATCACAATCAAGAAAGTATAAAAATAGAAAACTTAATGAACTATTTAGAAGAAAAAATAAAAGGAGAATAAAATGAAGGCATACGGAAGAAGTGAATATGCAGGTCTAATAGATGAAAAATTCGTAGACAAAAAAGTAATAATAAAAGGTTGGGTAGCAAAAAGAAGAGATTTAGGAAACTTAATTTTTGTAGACATAAGAGATAGAATGGGAGTTGTTCAATGTGTATTTTCAGAAGAAAAAAATGAAGAACTTCACAAACAAGCAACAACAATTAGAAATGAATATGTAGTATCTATAGAAGGAAAAGTTGTATTAAGAAGTGAAAAAACAGTAAATGAAAAAATAAATTCAGGAAAAGTAGAAATAATAGTAGAAAATTTAGAAATACTATCAAAATCAAAAACATTACCGTTCGTGCTAGATGATGTAAGCTTATCAAGTGAAGAAATAAGAATGAAATATAGATACTTAGATCTTAGAAGAGAAGAATTAGCAAACGTCATAAGAATGCGTTCAAAAATAACAAAAGCAACAAGAGATTATTTAGATAAAAATAACTTTACAGATGTAGAAACACCAATCTTAACAAAATCCACACCAGAAGGAGCAAGAGATTATTTAGTACCAAGTAGAGTGCAACCAGGCAAATTTTATGCCTTACCACAATCTCCACAATTATTTAAACAATTACTTATGGTAGCAGGATTTGATAGATACTATCAAATAGCAAGATGTTTTAGAGATGAAGATTTAAGAGCAGATAGACAACCAGACTTTACACAAATAGATATGGAAATGAGTTTTATGTCACAAGACGATATTATATCTATGATAGAAGGCCTAATAGCTCATGTAATGAAAGAAGTAAAAGGAATAGAAGTAAATACACCATTTGAGAGACTAGATTACGATGAAGCGATGGAAAGATTTGGGTCAGACAAACCAGACACTAGATTTGAAATGGAATTAAAAGAAGTAAGTGATATAGTAAAAAATACAAGTTTCAAAGTGTTTACAAATGCAGTAGAACAAGGTGGAGCTGTAAAATGTATAGTTGTAAAAGGCGAAGCAAAAAACTATTCAAGAAAAGATATAGACTCTTTAGCAAATTATGTAGCTAATTTTGGAGCAAAAGGATTAGCATGGCTTAAATATACAGAAGATGGCTTAACTGGAGGAGTAGCTAAATTTATATCAGATGAAATAGCTTGTGAATTGGTAGAAAGAACTGGAGCAGAAGTAGGAGATTTAATCTTATTTGTAGCAGACAGAAAAAAAATATGTTACGCCTCATTAGGAGCATTAAGACAAAAACTAGCAAAAGATTTGAATTTAATAGATAAAAATAAATTCAATTATCTATGGGTTGTAAATTGGCCATTATTAGAATTTGATGAAGAAACAGGAAAATATAGTGCAGCACACCATCCATTCACAATGCCAAAAGAAGAAGATGTCAAATTATTAGAAAAAGAACCAGAAAAAGCATATGCACAAGCATATGATATAGTGCTAAATGGTTATGAATTAGGAGGAGGTTCTATTAGAATTTTCGACAAAGAAATTCAAAAATCAATGTTTAAAGCATTAGGATTTACTGAAGAAGAAGCAAAATCACAATTCGGATTCCTATTAGATGCCTTTGAATACGGAGTACCACCACATGGAGGATGTGCAATAGGACTAGATAGATTTGTTATGCTTCTAGCTGGAAGAGATAATCTAAGAGATACAATAGCATTTCCAAAAACTGCAAATGCAACTTGTTTGTTAACAGAAGCACCATCTAACGTAAGTTTAGAACAATTACTAGAACTAAATATATCAACATTAATGAAAAAATAATAAAAAATTCTTTACCTTTCTATTTTTATTAAGGTAAAGAATTTTTATTTTATAGTAAATATATAAAATAAATTTTTATAATTAAGATTTATAAAAATAAACAAAATTGGTTAAAAATATAACTTAAATATAAAAAATCTTATTGCACAAGTTATTTAAAGTGATAAATATTTGAAAAAAATTTTTATTTAATATATAATGTTCATTATAATATTTAAGGAAAGAAAATATTATGAAAATATTAATACCGACAGCAAAAACAATAAAGAAATTAAATAAAGGATATAGAGAAGAAAAATTATCCCAAAAAACAGAAATTATTTTAGAAAACTTGTTAAACTTACCTAAAGAAAAATTACAAGAAATTTATAAAATAAAGGAAGAAAAATTATCACTAGAAATAGAAAGATTAAAAGAAATCAAAAACTTAACAGGGAAGTCTTTTGAAGCGATATATCTATTTGATGGAATGATGTATAAAAATATAAAAAGAGATAATTTATCAGAGAAAGAAAAAGACTATTACAAGAGTCATGTTTTTATAACGTCAGCCTTTTATGGAATAATAAATTCATTTTCTAAAATATTTCCTTATAGATTAGACTTTTTACAAAAAGTAAAGATAAGAGGAGAAAGTTTAAAAAAATACTGGCAAGACGATTATGATAAATTTGTAGAAAAGGAAAATTTAGTAATTTCGCTCTTATCAAAAGAATTTGAAGAAGTTTTTTCCAAAGAAACAAGAGAGAAATTTATAAAGATAAATTTTTTAGAAGAAAAAGATGGAAAATATAAAACTCATTCAACCATTAGTAAAAAAGCGAGAGGAAAATTTTTAACAGAATTAGTATCTAAAAATATAACAAAATTAGAAGACATAAAAAAAATAAAATTTGATAATTTTATTTTTAGCAAAGAATTATCAACAGAAAAAAAATTGTTTTTTATAGGGAGAGAATAAATGTTTATAAGAGAAAAATCTGAGCTAAAAACAAACAAATTATATTATAATTTTCCTATTATATTAGTAGGATATAAAGATGATAAATTTAATTATAATGCAACAACAACAAGTGCATCCTACTCTTTAGGAAATACTATAAATATAGGAATAAAATCAGATAGTAATTCAACAAAACTTATAAAAAAATATAAAGAGTTTACTATAAATATTCCATCAAAAGAATTAATGAGTGAAGTTGAAATATGTGGACTTTTTAGTGGGAATAATAAACTTCAACAGGCAGATATGCCATATACAATAGGCAAATATGTAAATGCTCCTTTAATAGATGAATGTATCATATCATTTGAATGTAAAGTAATAAAAAGCTATGATTTTGAAGGATATACTCATTTTTTAGGAGAAATAAAAAGACGTATAGCAGACAAAGATTTAGTAGCAAAAGATGGGTCACTAAAAAGTGAAGAAATAAGCACAATACATTATGTTGGCTGTTCTAAAGAAAGAATATATAGATATGTTTCTTCTGATAATGCAAAAACAGGAACCTTTGCATTCGGAGGACATACATCTTGTGGATAAAAAATAGCAAAGAAATTCAAGAATTTTAGATTGTTTCTAAAATTCTTTTTTTTTATTATTTTTATAGTATAATAAAATCGATATAAAATTTTTGATTTATTAATATTGACGCAAAAAAAGATTACCTGCAATATAAAAAAATTATCACAAAATAGGAGAAAAAAGATGAATTATTATAATCTAGCTGTTCATTCTTGCTATGATTTATTAAATAGCACAATAAAACTAGAAGAATTATTTAAAAAACTTAAAGAAGATGAACAAGAAGCGGTATGTATATCAGATCCTAATATGTATGCAGTTATAAAAGCAGAAAGAATAGCAAAAAAATATAATATTTCACTTGTTTACTCATTAGAATTAAAAATGCTGTGCAATTTAGATTTTATAACATTAACTCTAGTATGTAAGAGTGAAAAAATGTTTAAAAAATTGTTGAAAATATCTACAAGCATAAGAACTTTAGAAAATGAATACTCTTTAGAAGAATTAGAAAGCATTTTAGCGGAAGAAAAAAAAGAAGTAATAATAATAGTTAAAGATGAAATTAAAAACAAAGATACAGCAAAATACATAATAAAAATTTTAAAAAATTTAGACTATTATTTTAATTATAATGAAAACTATAATAGTAATTTTTATAATCTAATAGAAAAAATAGTATATACAAAAGAAGCATATTATTTAGACTATGATCAATATATGCCGCTAGAAGTTCTTAGAGCCATAAAAGAAAATAAAAAATTAAACATAAAAAATCTAACAGAGAAAAAAGGCTATGAATTTGTCCACACAAAACAAGATATAAAAAATATTTTAGATAATATAATAAATCCTATAAAAAAAGAATTAATAATTAAGGCAATAAAAAATCAAGAAGAAATAATAAAAAAAGCAAATTTCGAGCTAGAATTTAATGGTTACCATCTGCCAAAATACAAATATAATGAAGAAGAAAAAAACTTTTGGGACAAAACAAGTATTGAATATTTAAGATATTTAGTAGAAAAAGGAGCAAGAGAAAAGTTAAAAAATAAAAATTTCTCTCTATATAAAAAACGATATGAATATGAACTTAAAATAATAGAAGAAATGGGATTTAGTGACTATTTTTTAATAGTGCGAGATTTTATTAAATATGCAAAAGATAACGAGGTAATAATAGGAGCAGGAAGAGGTAGCTCAGCAGGAAGTTTAGTATGCTTTTTACTAGACATAACAGAAGCAGATCCCATAGAATTTAATTTATTATTTGAAAGATTTTTAAATAAAGATAGGGTAACTATGCCCGATATAGATATAGATATTCAGGATACAAGAAGAGATGAGCTTATAAAATATGTAGAGCAAAAATATGGTAAAGAAAAAGTTTCTCAAATAGTAACTTTTAACACATTCAAATCAAAAAGTGCTGCAAGAGAAAGTGCAAGGATTTTAAATCTAGGTGATGAAAAATTAAAATTAATAAGCAAGTTAATAACTTCAAAAAATACTCTTTTGCAATGTTATGAAGAAAATATTAACCTAAGACAATTTGTAAATGAAAACAATGAACATAAATTATGGTTTTCTATAGCAAAAAACATAGAAGACTTGCCTAAAAATACTTCAGTTCATGCAGCAGGAGTAATTATAGCAGATGATAAAGATTTAGTAGAATATCTACCATTAGAAAAAGGGAATTTGACAACTAGCTATATAACCCAATGGACAATGGAAGATGCAGAATATGTAGGACTTTTAAAAATAGATTTTTTAGGAATAAGATATTTAACAATGATAGGAAACATAGTTAAATCAATAAAAAAAACAGATAAAAATTTCGATATAAAAAATATAAATTATAATGATGAAAATGTCTATAAGTTATTTCAAAAAGGAGATACAGAAGGAATATTTCAATTTGAAAACAACGGAATAAAAGACAAATTAAGACTTTTAAAACCTACAGAATTTAATGATATAGTGGCAATGACCTCTCTTTACAGACCGGGGCCTATGATGTATATAGACAACTATATAAGAAGAAAACAGGGTAAAGAAAAAGTAATATATCCACATGAAAAATTAGAAAAAATATTAAAAGAAACATATGGAGTTATAGTATATCAAGAACAGATAATGTTAATAGCTGTCAATTTTGCAAATATGACTCTTAATGAAGCGGATAATTTAAGAAGAGCAGTTAGTAAAAAGAAAAAAGAAGATTTAGAAAAATATGCAGAAATATTTGTAGAAAAAACTGAAAAAGAAGGCTACCCTAAACAACTAGCTGAAAAAATTTACAAAATGATAGTAAACTTTGCTAACTATGGGTTTAATAAATCTCACGCAGTAGTATATTGTATGTTGGCATATAAATTAGCGTATTTAAAATATTATTATATCAAATATTTTATGACAGCATTATTAAACAATGTAATAGGTAATGAAATAAAAATAAATGAATATAAACAAGAATTAAAAATAAAAGGAATAAATTTATTAAATCCAGATGTAAATAAAAGTGAAATATATTTTTCAGACTACAAAAAAGATATATTATTTTCACTCTTATCAATAAAAAATCTAGGATATATATCTTCAAAAGAGATAGTAAAAGAAAGAAAAAATTATGGTAAATATAGAAGTATAGATGATTTTCTTTTTAGAATGGATAAAAAGGTAGATTACAAAGCAGCTGTATCACTTGTCAAATCAGGAGCGATGGACTGTTTTAAATATAATAGAAGAACATTAATGCAAAAGGTAATAGACTATTATGAAGACACTAGAAAAACAATAGATAGGGTCAGAGAAAGTGTTATGGAAGAATTTACCATATCAGTAAGAGAACTAGACGACTATACCATCAACGAAAAAATAAAAATGGAAAAAGAATCTACGGGAACATATTTTTTAAAACACCCAGTAGAAATAAAAAAAGAAAAATATTACTATTTACCATTAAGATACATAGAAGGAAATGAAATAGACGCTTATGTAGAGATAATATCAGTAAAAGAAATCACTACCAAAAAAGGATCAAAAATGGCATTTTTAGTAGTAAATGATGGAAAAAATGACATAGATGTCACAATATTTCCAGCAACTTACCAATATGCAAAAGTCATGTTAAAAATGGATAATTTCTTTGTTCTAAGTTTAAAGAAAGACATAAAAGGGGAAAAAAATAAATATATATTAGAAAAAATAACAACATTTGAAAATTACTATAATTATTGCATAAACAATATAAATGAAATATATGTTTTAGTAGATAATGAAAATAAAGAATTTATAAAAAAATACATAAATACTAAAGGAAAAACTAAATTAATATCATTATTTAAAAATAATAGAAAAAAATTAACAAGTATAGTAAAAGAAAAAGATTTTTTAGAAAATTATATAAAAAAATATCCTAAAAAATTTATAAAAATAAATTATAAAAAAATTATAAAATATAATATTTAAGTTATAAAAAAACTAGAAAAACCAAAAAAAATATGGTATTCTAAATTAATAATAAACTAAGAGGGTAAAAAATGAGAAAAATAGCAGTATTAACAAGTGGAGGGGACTCACCCGGGATGAATGCAGCTGTTAGATCAGTAGTTAGAACAGCAATATTTAATGGAATAGAAGCATATGGCGTATATCATGGGTATAAAGGACTTGTTGAAGGAAAAATAAAAAAACTGGAATGTGGTGATGTAGGAAATATAATAAACAGAGGTGGAACATTTTTAGGATCAGCAAGATTAGAGCAGTTCAAAGAAAAAGAAGTAAGGAATATTGCTATTAAAAACTTAAAAAAACTCGGAATAGAAGGTTTAGTAGTTATAGGAGGAGATGGCACTTATAGAGGAGCATTAGCACTCTCTAAGGAAACAGATATAAAAATAATTGGGATGCCAGGTACTATAGATAACGATATTTCTGGAACAGATTTTACAATAGGATTTGACACTGCCTTAAATACAATAGTAGAATCTATTGATAAAATAAGAGATACTGCTTCAAGTCACGAAAGAGTATTTATAATAGAAGTTATGGGTAGAGATGCAGGAGATTTAGCACTTTATGCAGGAATAGCAAGTGGAAGTGAATCTATAATAATACCAGAAAAAAAAGAATCAATAGATACTCTAGTTGAAAGACTAATACAAGCAGAAAAAAGAGGTAAAAAACACTCAATTATAATTCTAGCAGAAGGAGTAATGAGTGCCCCAGATTTAGCTGCCATAATAAAAGAAAAATATGGTATCAATGTAAAATATACTATATTAGGCCATATACAAAGAGGGGGAGCACCTAGCGGAATAGATAGAATACTAGCCTCAAGACTAGGAAATTATGCAGTAGAACTCTTAATAAAAAATGAAAATGCAAAAGCAGTAGGAATAAAAAATAATAAATTAGTAAATGAAAAACTAGAAAAAATATTAAAAACTAAACACAAATTAGATTTGAAAATATTTGAAATATCTAGACAATTATCAATATGAAAATAGAGGAAGAAAATGACAAAAAAAACTAAAATTATTTGTACAATAGGACCAAAATCAGAATCATACGAAAAACTAGAAAAAATGACAAATCTAGGAATGAATGTTTGTAGACTTAATTTTTCTCATGGGGATTATGAAGAACATTCAGCAAGAATAAAAACAATAAAAGAAGTAAGAAAAAATTTAAATAAAAATTTAGCAATATTATTAGATACAAAAGGGCCTGAAATAAGAACTCATCAAATGGAAAATGGAGCAGTTCTGCTAGAACAAGGAAGTAAAGTAACAGTATCTATGACAGAAGTTTTAGGAACAAGTGAAAAATTTTCAATCACATATGAACAGTTAGTACATGATGTAAAAAAAGGAGATACTATACTTTTAGATGATGGATTAATAGGGCTTAGTGTTCAAGACGTAGATACAAAACAAGGATTAATCTATACAACCGTCCAAAATGGAGGGGTATTAAAAAATAAAAAAGGAGTTAATGTTCCTGGAGTATCTACAAAATTACCAGGGATAACAGAAAAAGATGAGCAAGATATTCGCTTTGGATGTAAACAAGGAATAGATTTTGTAGCAGCAAGTTTTGTAAGAACAAAAGAAAATGTATTAGAAGTAAGAAGAATACTAAAAGAAGAAGGATGCGAACATGTACAAATCATTCCTAAAGTAGAATGTCAAGAATGTGTTGACAATATAGAATCTGTAATAGAAGTTTCAGATGGAATAATGATAGCCAGAGGAGATCTTGGAGTAGAAGTACCAGCAGAACAAGTACCAATAATTCAAAAAAATATTATAAATCTTTGTAACAAAGCAGGGAAATTTGTAATAACAGCTACACAAATGTTAGACTCTATGCAAAAAAATCCACGACCAACAAGAGCAGAAGTATCAGACGTAGCAAATGCAATTTTTGATGGGACAGACGCAATAATGCTATCAGGAGAGTCTGCAGCAGGAAAATACCCAGTAGAGTCAGTAGAAACAATGGCAAAAATCGCAAAAAGAACAGAAGATATGCAAGACTACTCTACAATAATAACAGAAAGATCAAAAATAAAAGAAACTGTAAATCTAACTAATGCTATAGGAATATCAGTAGCACACACAGCATTAAATCTTAACTTACATACAATAGTAACTTATACAGAATCAGGACAGACAGCAAGACTTATATCTAAATATAGACCTAATGCATCTATATTAGCAGTCACTCCAAGTGAAAAAGTAGCAAGAGGACTAAGTTTAGTATGGGGAGTTCAAGCTAGAGTATCTCATCAAGCAACTTCTACAGATGATATGCTAGAAACAGCAAATGAAATAGCAAAAGAATCAGGATACGCAAAAGAAGGTGATCCTATAATCATAACAGGAGGAATACCTGTAAATACAGCTGAAAGCAATGTAGGAACAACAAACTTTATAAAAGTATCAATAGTAAAATAAAATATTGTAAAAGTTAAATATATAAGGGGATAAAAATGGAACAAAATGAACTTGATAAATTATATGATAGCAAAATAAAAGCCATTGAAGAATTTTTTCAAGATGAAAAAAAAGACATAAACGAATATGTCTTTGATATCTATGACTACGGTGTAATGAAAGATAATACTTACAAAAGCGTTATGGAAGTATATAAAGAAGAAATAAAAAATAGCGAATTTCCAGAAAAAATAAAAATAAGAGCATATTTATTTAATGGAGATGCAGAAATAATAGATGGACAAATGTTCTAATAAAATAATCGCCCCTTCTTAAACTTTAAAAAGTCTAAGAAGGGGCGTTTTTATTATTATAATTTATATTCTTTTAATTAAAAAATACTTACAAAAAGATTTTTTAATATCGTTATATCCTACATAAAACATCATTATAATAAGAATTAAAAATAATAAAGTTGCTACATAAGACCTAGTATCTAAATAAAATATAAAACTAAGGACAGGAATAGTAGAATAAAATCCTAAAATTGTACTTCTTAATAAAAATGAAATTAGTAAAAAACCTAATATTAAAATGAAAATCAAATTAGGAGATAAGGCGATGACAACACCAACAAAAGTAGCAACACCTTTCCCACCTTTGAAAGAAAAAATAATAGGTTTAATATGGCCTAAGACTACTAAAAAAGCACACAAAGCAATTACTCTAATATCGACATTAAGTAATTTTAGTATAATAATCACAAAAAAACCTTTAAACACATCTAAGGTAGCAACGAATAAAAAAGCTTTAGGACCTAATATTCTTCCCGCATTTCTAGCACCAATATTAAAAGATCCCTTTTTAGAAAAATCTTCTTTATATATTTTACAAACTGCTTTACCACCAAGAATATTTCCCATTAAATATGCAAAAATACAGTATATAAGTTTAACTATCATAAATATCCCTCCTGCTGTATTTTATTTTTTTTCTAAACTTAGTAAAAATCTCAAAAAGAAGTAATATAAGCCCTATTAAAAAAGGAACTATATAGTAAGATAGTCTATATATTAAAATAGTAGCAGCAACAACTTCATCATTGAAGCCAAGTCTAGTAAGACCAATCAAAACAAGAATATCAAAAGTACCTGCTCCTCCGGGTATCATAGTGATAAGTCCTGCTATTGAAGATATAACAATAATTCCAATAATTCTAAACTCTTTGTCTATTACAAAATCACCTTCAAATATAAAAAGGATAAATAGCACTAAAAATGCTGCATAAATCCATTCGAAAAATGAAATTATAGCTAATTTAACAGATAAAAACCTATCCGATTTCAATTTTGGATTTCTCAAATTTAAAAATAAATATATTGGTAAGAAAAGAGACATAGCAATTAAAAAATAATATAAAGTAATATTTTTTTCATACAAGTCCTCTCCCGGTAAAAATCCCAAAATTACAAGAATAGATAAAAGACTTATTCCTGAAAGCATGGAAATTAAAATCATACCAATAGCGACTATTAAATTTTTCTTATTTTTTGAGTAAGGTTTATATAGATAGTATCTAAGACTAGCTCCGATAAAACCACCAAAACCTAAAATCATATTCAAGGAAT
Organism: Gemelliphila asaccharolytica; assembly: GCF_001553005.1. Classification (GTDB taxonomy): domain Bacteria; phylum Bacillota; class Bacilli; order Staphylococcales; family Gemellaceae; genus Gemelliphila; species Gemelliphila asaccharolytica. Next base: position 22,810 of record NZ_KQ959865.1, read on the forward strand.
TTGTCATAAAACTTATTTTAAATATTTTAGAGGTACTTAGATTTTTGTGCATAGCTACAGCCCTTAAAACAAAAAAATCATATAGGGATAAAATAGACATTCCGATAATACCAAGAAAAATAATAATAGAAAATTTTATTTTACCTATACTAAAAAAAAGCCCTCGTATTTTATTAAAATCAAGTGAAGCAATCTCTTTTTTAAAATAAGAAAAGATTAAATAAAAAATTATAAATCCAATAATAATCTGAAAAAGAGTTTTTAAAAAATTAGAATATTTATTTTTTTTAATAATTTTCATAAACATTCCTCATTTAAGTATTCATTTTATAATACCATTAATTTTTTATTTTTTCAATATTTATAGATACCAGAATACAATATCTATAATGCTAAAGCTTAATTGACTTATATAAAAATATAATTTATAATAAAAAGTTGAAATAATCAAAAGGAGAGAAAAATGTCATTAACAGCAGGGATAGTAGGCTTACCAAACGTAGGGAAATCTACATTATTTAACGCAATAACTTCATCAAAAGCACTAGCAGCAAATTACCCATTTGCAACAATAGATCCTAATGTAGGTATAGTAGAAGTTCCAGATGAAAGGCTAAAAAAATTAACAGAATTAGTAGAGCCAAAAAAAACAGTACCGACTTCATTTGAATTTACAGACATAGCAGGGATAGTAAAAGGAGCATCAAAAGGAGAAGGTTTAGGAAATAAATTTTTAAGCCATATAAGAGAAGTTGATGCTATCTGTCAGGTAGTAAGATGTTTTGAAGATGAAAATATAACTCATGTATCAGGGAATATAGATCCACTTTCAGATATAGAAGTTATCAATTTAGAACTTATTTTAGCAGATTTAGAAAGTTGTGAAAAAAGAATTGGTAGAGTAGAAAAACAAGCAAAACAAAAAGATAAAGAAGCACAACTAGAATATGAAGTGTTAAAAAAAATAGTAGAAGTATTAAAAGAAGAAAAACCAGCAAGAGTATTAGAATTAGATAAAGATGAATTAAAAATAGCAAAAAACATGCATCTATTAACTTTAAAACCAATGCTTTATGTAGCTAACGTAAGTGAAGAAGAGCTTTCTGATATAGAAAATAATAAATATGTTAAAGCAGTAAAAAACTTTGCAAATAAAGAAGGTAGTGAAGTAATAGTAATTTGTGCAAAAATAGAAGAAGAAATGGCCTCGTTAGAACCAGAAGACAAGATTATGTTTTTAGAAGAGCTGGGAATAGATGAAAGTGGCCTAGATAAGCTAATAAAAGCAAGTTATAATCTATTAGGTCTAGCTACATATTTTACAGCCGGAGTTCAGGAAGTAAGAGCGTGGACATTCAAAAAAGGAATGTTGGCTCCAGAATGTGCAGGAATTATCCATTCTGATTTTGAGAGAGGATTCATCAGAGCTGAAACAGTAAGTTATGACGACTTAGTTAAGTATGGTTCTATGCAAAAATCAAAAGAAGCAGGAAAAGTAAGACTTGAAGGAAAAGAGTATGAAGTAAAAGATGGAGATATAATGCTCTTTAGATTTAATGTATAAAATTATTGCAATATATAAAGAAAAATGATACAATAAATCTCGAGTAATTTATATTACTCCTTGCTCCCGTGGGAGTCAAAAGGCCAAAAGGAGGAAAAAAAATGAGAAAATATGAAGTTATGTTTGCCATTCAACCTCGTATAGAAGAAGAAGCAAAAAAAACTTTAGTTGAAAGATTTGTTAATATTCTTTCAGAAGGTGCAGAAATCGAAGAAGTAAAAGATTTAGGCAAAAAACAACTTGCTTACGAAATCCAAGACTTTTCTGATGCGTACTACTATTTAGTAAACTTAAATTCTGCAACAGATGCTTCAACAAAAGAGTTTGATCGTTTAGCAAAAATCAATTCAGATATCATTCGTCATATAGTTGTAAGATTAGATAAATAGAGGTGTAATGTGATTAATAATGTAGTATTAGTTGGACGACTTACAAAAGATCCAGAGTTAAGAAGATCAAGTTCTAATATCTCTATGGTATATTTTACAGTAGCAGTGAATAGAACATTTACAGATCAAAATGGACAAAGAAATGCTGATTTTATTAACTGTGTTGTTTTTAGAAAACAAGCAGAGAATATGGCAAGATTCTTATCTAAAGGTAGTCTAATAGGAATCACAGGAAGAATACAAACTAGAAATTATCAAGGCAAAGATGGAAATACTGTTTATGTGACAGAAGTCGTAGCTGATAATATTCAATATTTAGAGTCTAAATCTAGCTCAAATAGAGGACAATCTAATGGTTTTGATTCTTTATCATTCAACAGACCACAGCAAAGCAACTTTCAGTCTAGAAATAAACAACCTATGACTAATAACATGAATCTGAATAATAATGAAGAAATGCATGATTTTATGAACGATAATTCATCATATAGTGATTTTGGAGAAGATTTTCCTACAAATCTAGATGATGATTTTATGGAGGATGCAATAAATCCTTTCAAAGAATAATAAGGAGGAATATTTAATGGCACAATTTAATAACAATCGCCGTAACAATATGCGTCGTCGTAAAAAAGTATGTTATTTTACAAAAAATAATATAAAAACTATCGACTTTAAAGATACTGAATTACTTAAAAAATTCATTTCAGAACGAGGAAAAATTTTACCACGTCGTGTTACAGGTACTTCAGCAAAATATCAAAGAATGTTAACTACAGCAATTAAAAGAGCTAGACATATGGCACTTTTACCATACGTTGTAGATGATAAATAGAATATAAATTTTAAATATTAAAAAAAGTAGATTTTTACCAATCTACTTTTTTTATTTTATTTTC
>NZ_KQ959866.1 GCF_001553005.1 Gemelliphila asaccharolytica
TAAAGAAAAAGCTCTAAAAGAAATAGAAGAGTCTAATTTATCAGAAAAAGATAAAGAAAAATATTTAAAACAAATACAAAACGCTAAAACACAAAAAGAAATAGAAAAAATATTAAAAAAAGCACTAAAAGAAGAGCAAAAAGCAGACAAAAAAATAAACAGCAACAAGGAAGCAAAACAAAATCCAGCTAAATTAGCAAGTACAGGATTAAGTACGCAATCTTCAACATTTATAGCAACAATACTTGCAATGATAGCAATCTTCTTGAGAAGAAGAAACAAATAATTTTTTAATTAAGAAAAGGCAAAGAAAATCTTGATAGAACTTTGCCTTTTGTCTATTTTAAAAAAATAAAAAGAAAAATTATTTCTCATTAAGGTTTAAATTGAATGAAATTAAAAAAAATGTTAGAATAAAAGTTAAAGTAAAAAAAGGTATTACTTATTTTTAACATTTAAAAAGAAAATTTATAAAAAACAAAAAAACAATAAAAAAATTAATTTTAGGAGGGCTAGATGAGTAAATTTATTTTTATTACAGGAGGAGTAGTTTCTGGTATCGGCAAGGGGATAGTAGGAGCCAGTATAGGACGACTTTTGAAAGACAGAGGTGTAAGTGTCTTTATGCAAAAATTTGACCCTTATATAAATGTAGACCCTGGAACTATGAGTCCATATCAACATGGGGAAGTATTTGTCACAAAAGATGGGGCAGAAACAGACCTTGATCTAGGACATTATGAAAGATTTATAGATGAAGAACTAACTCAAAGAAGTAATGTCACTACTGGAAGAATATATAGTGAAGTTATTCAAAAAGAAAGACGTGGTGACTATAATGGTTCTACAGTGCAGGTAATACCTCATATTACTGATAGAATAAAAGGGTATGTCTATAAAGCAGCAGAAGAAAGTAAGGCAGATGTTATAATAACAGAAATTGGAGGAACTGTAGGAGATATAGAATCTTTACCATTTATTGAAGCTATAAGACAAATACATTCTGAAAATAAAGATGATGTGCTATTTATCCACACTACATTAGTTCCAAAAGTTCCGGGCTCAAATGAATTAAAAACAAAACCAACTCAGCACTCATTCAAACAACTAATGAGTCAAGGAATAAAAGCAAATATCATTGTAGTTAGAAGCAGTGAAACAATTTCCGAAGAAATAAAAAATAAAATAAGTTTATTCTGTGACGTTCCTAAAAACGCTATTGTTCAATCAGAAAATGTTGACGTAATTTATGAAGTCCCAGTAAAATTACATGAACAAGGATTAGATGACTATGTTATAGAAAAATTACAATTAAAAGCTAAAAAATCTGACAGTAATTGGGCAAATATGCTACGTTCTGTTAAAGATGCAAAAGAAACATTAGAAGTAGGTTTAATAGGAAAATATGTAAAACTTCATGATGCGTATTTATCAGTATCACAAGCACTAATTGACGCATCTTATAAAAATGGATATAAATTAAATATACATTGGATAAACTCTCAGGAAATAACAGAAGAAAATGTATCAGAGAAATTATCAGGACTTGACGGGATAATAGTACCCGGAGGATTTGGTTCTAGAGGCGTAGAAGGAATGATAATAACAAGTAAATACTCTAGAGAAAATAATATTCCATATTTTGGTATTTGCTTTGGAATGCAAATAGCTATAATTGATATAGCAAGAAATGTTTGCAAACTAGAAGGGGCAGACTCAACTGAAAAAAATGAATACACAAAATATCCTGTAATTTCTTTAATGGAAGATCAATTTGATGTAAAAAATATTGGTGGAACATTAAGATTAGGAAACTATGATTGTAAGTTAAAAGAAAATACAAAAGCAAGAAAACTTTATAATGAAGAATTTATAAAAGAAAGACATAGACATAGATACGAATTTAACAACAAATTTAGAAAAGAATTAGAACAAGCAGGAGTAGTTTTCTCTGGAATAAACCCTGAATTAGACCTTGTAGAAATAATTGAATATAATAATTCAGATTACTTTGTAGCTTGTCAGTTCCATCCAGAGTTTAAATCACGACCTAATAAAGTTCATCCATTGTTTGATGGATTTATAAAAGCGTCTATTAAAAATAAAAAAAGTAAATAAATTATAGATTTTAATTATAATTCTTTTATAAAATAATAAATGATAAATTAATATCAATAATAGTTATACTTAAATAATATTTATTTTTCTAAAATTTGAAAAAAAGAGATTCATAAAAAAATAGTAAATTATTTTACTGTTTTTTTTTTTTTTTGAGCTTTCTATAGACAATAATATAATATATGTTACAATTATATTTAGTATATAACAATTTTATTATTAAAAATTAAAAAAATAAATTAATAAAATACAATTTTATATTTTGTGAGGTGGATATGAAAAACATATTAAAAAAAATAATTATTTTTTCATTATTGATAGTATTTACTTTAGCTAGTGTAACCCCATTTAAAATGGTTAATGCTAATAAGGTAACGCCGTCTGAAGGGAAAGTAATAACTAATGAAGTAAGTAGTAAGGAAAATTCTGCTGAAAAACCAGTTCTTAAGGAAGGAGTATTGGAGAAAGAAAAACTTCCTTTAAAAGAAAAGGCAGAAGAAAATAAAAACAATGTAGTAGGTAGTGATAGAGCAAATGCTGATACATCTACTAACAAAGTTGATTTAAAAATAGCAAGATTAACAGAAAAAGGAATAGAACCATTACCAGAAGAATGGTATACAGAACAAGAAGTAGATAGTGTAGTTGATGTTGACGTATCTGGTAATAGCTATAAAATAGACAATCCTTATATTCAGTTAAAAATACCCAAAATAGAAAAAATAAAAGATGTTCGTTTTGTAGACTCTCAAACTGGAGAAACTGAAAGAGGGGAAGATGAAAACTATAAATATGTAAAATATAAATACTCTACTTTAACTGGAGGAACTCATGCAAGTTATCAATTCTTTTTTAAGATTGATGGACATTTTGCAAAAAATAATGATTCTATAAACGTAGAAGTAGTTTTATATGATGGAGATGGCAAAGAAATAACAAAAGATACTCATACTTACAAGGTAAAAACAGTTGATTTTGAAGTTTATTCAAGTTGGCAAAATAAAGACGATATGGAGTATACTAAATTTGACTCTACTTCTAATGGCCATACAAGCACTGTAAAAGGATTAACAGAAAAAGATAGTGACACAAGGACAGCTCCTAATACTAAGCAATATGCTAATATTTTTGCTTCAGTCTATCCTAAAAAAATAGAGGGATTAAATGGAAGTTATGGAATGGAATATCCAAAAAATCTGAAGTTTGTCTTTACATATCCTGATGAAACAGAAGGATTTATATGTGCTCAAAATGATAAAACGGATCCTAGAAGAGAAGATAGATGGGACTGGTGGGGATCGCCTAGACCAGATGCCAAAAAATTTAAAATTAATAAAAATGTATGTGAGTATATTGTAGATGCACCTACATTCGATAGACATTTAGGATATCTTTCAAACGACCGTTACGCAACAGCTTTTACTTCTGTAGCTTTGGCAGACAAAGTAGTATTAAATAAAGATTTAGAAGTAAAAATTGATATTTATAAAAATGTTGATGAAAATGGCCAAAACGGAGAGCTTATAGGAAGTAGAGTAGAAAAATTCAACTTTATACCTGCCCCTTTTTCAAAAAATGGAAATTTCGGCTATATAAAAAGAAGTTACGCTGATTACGATTTTGAAGATTTTGGTTATCTTTATAGTTCAGATTATCATTATTTAAATGGAGATATTTTTAAAGGTGATAAAAAAATGAATGATATAGGTATCCCTATAATAGACAAAATAAGTAATAGTAACAATGGTTCTGGAAGAAATAATAAATATTCCGGAGGGGATGTAACTAAAGTAAAAGAAATATACACTAAGCTTGATAGTGAGGGGACATACTTTAAAAATATAAAATTAAAAGTAGGTCACAATAACAATGGAAATCCTAATAATGATAAAAATAAAGAGCAAATGATTGCCTCTATAGATAAAGGAACTAAGCTATATGGAATAGCAAAAGATGGAAGTGAAACATTAATAAAGGATAATGTTAAACATGATGAAGTAGTTGAAATAGATGATACTACTAGAAAATATCAAGAATTGGTATTTAAATTTAAAGAACCCGTAGTTTTAGACAATACAGTTATCTATACATATGAAAGAATTTGGTTTGTAGATGATGAAATGACTAAATTCAAAGATTTAAAAGATAAAACTTTAAGATATGATAATACTTTAGCTGTAAGTACTTATGATGAAAAAGAGCAAAAAACTATAAAAGGTGACTATACTGGTAAAGATGATTATTCATACATAAATGTAATATCTCTTCATCCAAGGGTAAATGAAGTTATAAGAGATCCATTTGTTAAAGAGTTTGAAGCAACAGGACTTTTTGATTATGTCATAGGACCTAATATGCCTGAAATATATCATGATAGATCGACTTATGGGAATATGAAGGAAATAAAAAATGTTTCTATAATAACTCTTATTCCTAGTGGTTTTGAATATACAGGGAAATATGAAAGAAGAGAAAATTCGGTAGATGGAAGAGATCCTTCTTGGAATGATAAGGTGAAAGATCCAATAATTACTACAGTAGAAAATTATAAAGGGACTGGAAAAACTGCAATTATAGCTAAATATGGAGATGTTCCTATAGAAAAATGTTACCCTATTAATTTAAAATTGAAAGCAACTAAAAATGTAAAAAGAGGTGCTAATACTTTTGTAAATTATATGACTTATGATAATAATGAGTTTTTAGTTCCATATAATGACACAGACAAAAATGAAAATAACTATGTAGATGAGTTAGACCTTGATGATGATGGAAACACAAAAGAAATTTTCATGAAAAAAGAAACAACCGTAACTTATGTGCCGCCATTAGAACTTATAAACAACAATAGTGTAGGACACGAGGGGATTTCTGACGTTACACAAATAACAGCTGATTTAGGGTATGAAGTTAATCATAAAATTAATTTGTTCAATAATTCAATAAAAGATGTAGACAAGTTATCTATTATAGATGTTTTACCTTATAAAGAAGACCACAGTATTACCCCAAATGATGAAGGCAAATATGTAAAAAGAGGTTCTACTTTTTCAACTTACTTAACTTCTTCTTTAGAAGAAGCTAACCCAACACTTAAAGACAAATTAGACTTTTTCTACCAATTAGAAGAACAAGGAGAAGATCTAGCAAGTGTAAGAGATGGGAAATGGGTAAAAAAAGATGAAGTAGCTGACTTTAAAAAGGTAAAATCAATAAAAGCCGTTCTAAAAAAAGGTCAAATTCTAAAATCAAAAGAATCCATAGAAATAATTTTACCTGCTAACTTACCTAAAGATACAGATTTAGATGAAAAAACATCTAAAGCATTTAACTCTGCAGCATTTAGTGTAGACGATATAAATTATACTGAAGGTAATAAAACACAAATAGATTTTAAAAAATACTTAGTAAGTGGAGTCGCATACTATGATTTAAACGAAAATGGCAAATATGATGAAGGGGATGTCCCATTAAGAAATATAGATGTAACAATCTTAAATAAAAAAGATGGGTCAGTAGCACAAGATTTTAATAAAAAAGAATTAACAGTAAAAACTGATGACAACGGTGGATATAAAATTCCTATTTACAAGCGAGGAGATTACCTTGTCAAATTCACAAAAACAAAACATCAGATATTTAGCACTAAAGAAACTGAAAATGAGCAAAAAGGTAATTCTATAATTGTTAACACTATTAAAGATGATGTAGCTAAAACAAAAGATTTTACTCTTTCTCCAGTAAAAAAAGAAGAAGTAAAAAATGTAGCCACTACGCCAATATATGGAAAAATAGACCTTGAAAAATATTCACAAGATGAAAAACAAGGTGATTCTAAAAAAGCATTATCTGGCGTTGAATTTGCTCTTAAAAACAAAGATGGTAGTGATGTAACTAATTTCAAATATGAAACAATAGGAAATGTAACTACAGATAAAGATGGGAAAACTAGCTTTTTACTTGTTCCTTATGGAGATTATATTATAAAAGAAGTAAAAACAAATGAAGCTTATGAACTTTCTAAAGAAGAATATCCTATAACTGTAACAGGAGAAAAAGATGGTAAAAATAGTAAGGTAGTTACCCGCCAAATAGACAACAAACTTAAAAAAATATCTATAAATATAGAAAAAGACTGGCAAGATGAAAAAGGAGAGGAAATAACTCCACCAACTGATAAAGTAGAAGTAGAGTTACTTAGAGATAATGAGTTAGTAGAAACAAAAGAATTAACAAAAGAAAAAGATTTCAAATTGACAGTAGATAATTTACAAAAAACTGACTCTACTACTGGAAAAGACTACACATACACAGTTAGAGAAAAAGGAATAGATGATAAAAATGAAATAAAAATAAATGATATTTGGTATAAATCGATTTCTTCAGGTGAACAAGAAACTGGACTAAAAATAACAAATAAAAAAGTTGCTTTATGGACAGAAATGGTACCTGCCAAAACAAGTTATAAAGTAGAAAAAGATTGGCAAGGAATAAGTAAAAAAGCAGTCGAAAATGAAAAAATATTAGTAAAATTATATAAAAATGGAAACCCAACAAATCAAACAAAAGAATTAACAAAAGAAAATGATTTTAAAGCTACTTTTGAAGATTTAAATGATACAGATTTTAAAAAAGATAATCAAAAAAATATTTATAGCGTAAAAGAAATTGACAATCAAGGAAATGCTATAGAGGATAATTCCAAAATAAAAATAGCAGATAAAGAATATAAAGTAACCTATCAAAAAGGGAAAATAACAAACACTCTAATAAACGAAAAAATAAAAGTAACGGCCCAAAAACAGTGGCAAGATGAAGAAAACAGAGATGGAATAAGACCAGAAAAAATAAAAGTAAAATTACTAGCAAATGGGAAACCAACAGGACAAGAAATTCTAGTAACAAAAGACATGGAGAAAGCTTTTGAATTTGATAACCTTGATACTTATGATAATGATGGGGAAAAAATAAAATATACTGTCGAAGAAGAAGTTCCAGCAGGATATAAATCAGAAGTAACTGGAACACAAAAAGAAGGATTTAAAATAACAAACACACACGAAGTAGAAAAAGTAAATATAGCTGTAGAAAAACAGTGGAAAGATGTAGATAAACAAAAAGGGAAAAAACCAGAAAAAATAAAAGTAAAACTACTAGCAAACGGAAAAGAAACGGACCAAGAAATAACTTTAGAAAAAGATAAAGAATACAAAGCAGAATTTAAAAATCTTAACGCAAAAGAAAAAGGTCAAGAAATAGAATACATGGTCAAAGAAGAAGTGCCAGCAGGATATAAATCAGAAGTAACTGGAACACAAAAAGAAGGGTTTAAAATAATAAATACATATTCTCCAGAAAAAGTTTCTATATCAACTAAATTTAAAAAAATAATCGAAGGCGAACCAACTCAAAAAGATAAATTCAAATTTAAATTTACACCAGTAGAAAAATCTAATCCAATGCCTGAAAAAGAAAAATCAGGACAAAAAATAATAGATATTGAAGGAGCAGGAGAAAAAGAATTAGGAAAAATTGAATTTAAATATCCTGGGGTATATAGTTACAAATTAGAAGAAATAAATGAAAATAATAAAGAAATAGAATATGACAAATCTATATACACAATTACATATAATGTAACAGATAAAAATGGAAAATTGAAAGTTGAAACTAACTTAAAAAAAGATAAAGAAGAAGTTAAAGAAATTATATTTAGAAATAAATATAAACAAAAAAATCAAGTGCCAAATAATGAAAATGAAAATAAAAAACCAGTTGGCAATGCAAAAGAAGAGAATAAGAAAGGAGATAGCAAAGAAGAAATAGGATTCAAAAATGAAAAAAATAAAGAGCAAAAAGGGATATTGACAAAAACAGGTGTTGAAAATACTATTAATACTGCATTAATATCTACTTTGATAGCTTTAGGGCTATTAATAAGAAAAAAATATAAATAATAAAAAAGGCAGGAGATAAAAATCTTTTGCCTTTTTTTAAAAAAACTTAAAATAATAAATTTTTTAATAAAATAAACTTTCTTATTATAGAAATAAAATTTTAAAAAAGAGATAGATTATAAAAAAATATAAAATAAAGCTTCTAGGTATTTGAAATATAAGATTTTTTAAAAAAAATGGCTGATTTAAAAACAAAGAAAAGAGAAAAAAGAATTTATAAATTAAAGAAAAAAATTATACTATAGATTATTGTTTAAATATAAAAAAAATGGTAGAATAAAGAAGAATTTGATAACAATTATCAATTGATTAAAATGATTAAGGAGATATTATGAAAAAAAGTAGAATTATAGCAGTAGGAGTAGCTTCTGCACTTCTTTTGAGTGTGGGAGGTCAGGTAAAACCTCTTTATACTTCTCATGCTTTAGAAAAAAATTCAACAGAAAGTGCAAGTGAACAAAAACTTGATATTAACAATTTAAAAAATGGAGAATATAGCCTAGATGTAGAATTTAAACATGCTTATGCAGAAGGGCAAAAAAGCATGGCTGATGGGGCAGTAGATAAAGAAAAAACTCGCCTTATAGTGAAAGATGGACAGTACAAAGTAAGACTGTCGTTTAAACCACTACAAATAGGAGCATCAAGAGGGTACTTAGGTAACTTAAGTTATTATGATAAAGATAGTCAACTTAAAGACTGTGATGTAGTTGAATGGTATAGCGAAAATGACAAAGACAACTTTATGGACGTATATAAACAAAAATACGCGAGTAGAACAGCATATCCAAAAGTTTTAGAATTTCCTATAGATAAAAGCAAAATATCACAAAACAAAAAATTAGAAACAAAATTACAAGTATTTGTTCCAGTAATGGAATCTTTGGGAAAATCACAAGGAGAACAAGATACAAAACCAGTATTTGATTTTTCTACTTTAAAAGTTATAAGTTTAGAAAGTGGTAAAAAAGAAGATAAAAAAGAAGAAAAAGCTAATGGAAATGTTAATTTAACAGTTACTGATGGTTCTTTGGTATCTCCTCAAATAAGAAGAGCATTAGATAAATACGCTGAAGTAGTAACAAAAGAAGGAAAAAGATATTTAAAAGTTAGATATTATAGCAAATTAGAAAAAACTATGGGAAGTGGGTCTAGTAAACACACCTATAATGACGGCTTGCAAGAATTATACTACGCATATAAAGACACAAAACCTACTTTAAAAAATTTAAATGGTGTAATTAAAGTAGATGGAGGAAAAGTAGTAGAAAGCGGCATTGTTAATGGTGACAAATATGAAATCACAGAAGTTCAGGTGCCGCTAGAAAATAGTGATGAAGTGTATCTTTTTGCTAAAATCATTGCAGGGCCTAGAGATACTTCAAGACTTGTTTCAGCAAAAGTAGATTTTAAAAATACTGAAATAAAAAAAGAAGAAAAAATAGAAGCTCCAAAACTTATAAATATTACTCAATTTTCAGGAACAATTCCAAAAACAAGTGAAATAAAAGATTCTCAATTTGATTTTGAAAACAATGGAATAAATTACTCTCCATTTGGGCAATCACTATCAGGAGATAAATTCAAAAGTGATGACGGGCGTTTTGCAATAGAAATGGAATTTCATAGAAAATCATTGCAAGAAACAGACACTAGATACATAAAATATACTTTAGATGGAACTGAACCTACTAAAGATTCAAAAACAGCAACAATAGGTTTCCAAAATAAACCAAAATTCTCAAAAGAAGAAAAATTTTATTCAATAAATATCACCCCAAAAGATGATTTGAAAAACTTTTCTAAAGAAGGTGGAGAATTTACAGTAAAAGTTAAAGCATTTAACTCTGACTACACAAAATCTAGCGAAACTTTAAGCTACAAAATACCTTATACAAAATACTCTATAGATGAAATAAAAAAAGAGGTACAATTCAAAAATAACAATATAAAATCTATTTTAAAATCAAATAATAACTATCTATTAAATGAAGATACTAAATATGATTTTTCTGAAATTACAGGAGATATAGTAAAAACAGACATAGATAAAAAAATCAAAGAATTAGGACTTAACAACGCTTCGACATACAAATTAGAAATAACTGACAAAAATGCTAAATTCACTCCACAAATATTTAAAGGATTTGATGCAAATGTAAATAACTCATTCCTTACATTCACATTAGATGGAGTAGGGAAACTGACAAATAATAAAGATTATGAAGTATACATGTATGAAAAAGGTGGTTTAAAACAAATTCCATCGGCACATATCGGAAACAAATTAAATATTGATATAAATACCGACACAAGTTATCTAATAATAGCCGAAAGCAAAGAAAATAAAAACAAGTTGCCTGAAATTGCTAAGAAAAAATTAGAAGATAAAGTTCAAGAAATTAAAACTAAAAAAGATAAGTACCCTGCATCAGAATTAAAAACAAGATTAGAATCAGCATTAGATGAAGCAGAAAAACATTTAACAAGTAGAGTGTTAAGTAAAAATATTCTTTATTTAACTAGAGATTATAATAAATTGTCAGAATTAGAAGAAAAAATAATAAAAGGTGAAGCAAAAGTAGACCAAGATTTTATTAATAAAAAAGCTGACAAATTAGGAGAAGTTGTCGGGTCTGATTTGTTAAAAAATATTTTAACAAAAGAAAAATTAAACAAGTTAAATTCTCTTAATGGTAAATTAAAAGCGAAAAAAAATACTGAAAATTTAACTAATTTAACAAATGAATTAGATTCATTAGAATATAAATACCCTACACAAGAAATAGATTATCAAATAAGAAGATATGATAACGACCAGCTTCAATCTATGGCTAATGGTGTTTTTGATGACAAAGGTAAATTAATTTTTGCAGAAGATAAAACATATTTAGAATTAAATACTCACACTATGCAAGTAGGACCTATAAGAGCTCACTTACTAGAATTAGAAGTATTTAAAGCAGATGTAGACAAAGAAAAATTAAAAACTAATGTTACAAACTTCTTTGAAGATATAGGACTAAGTAACAAAATAGAAATGTTTGGCAAAAAAATACTTGTTGAACTAGATAAAGACATAACTCAAAAATCATACAATATTCGTGTGGACAATGACGGAATGCCGGGAGCAAAACCAATTGCAAAATTGGTGTTAACAGGTGAAATAAACAGAGAAGAAGCAGTAAAAAAACAAGAAGAAAAAAGGCATCTTCAAGAAGCAAAAGTAAATGCTAAAAAAGAAATAATAAAACTATCTGCACTATCACAAGCTACCCAAAACGAATATAAAGGTAAAATAGATAAAGCAGAAAACGAAAAAAATCTAAAAGAAATTCTGCAACAAGCAAAAGCAGAAAATGAAAAAGAAAAAATAGAAGTAGAAAAATTAAGACCAAACATTAAAAAAGAAATCGAAGAATTAACAGACTTAAAACAAGCAGATAAAGAAACTTATCTTAATAGAGTGAAAAATGCTAAATCACAAGTAGCTTTAAATCAAATTTTATCTCAAGCAAAAGCAGATAATCAAAAAGAAAAAGAAAGAAAAGAAAAACTTGAATCAAAAAAAGCAAGTGCCTTAACACAACTAGCTAAAGAAACTAGATTATCTAATGAACAAACACAAGCCTTTACTAAAGCAATAAAAGAATCTAAAACAGAAGAAGAATTAAAAGAATATGAAGAAGCTATTAAAGGTAGTGTAAAAGCAAACGAAAAAAATCTTGATTTTAAAAACTTAAAAGATGGAGTTTATAAAGTAGGAAGTGCAATCTATAAAGCAGGAAGTGAAGGGGAACTATCTGCCTCTAGTGGAGCTCTTGAAGCTGATAAAACTCGCTTAATTGTTAAAGATGGTAAATATAAAGTGCATCTTTCATTTAAACCTATAACATTGTATGGTTTAACAGGATATTTAGGAAACTTAAAATACGACAAAAACGGCTTTACTATGGATATGACAGATATAGCATTAAAAGGCAGATTAAATCAAGCTGATATAGTTTCATGGTATGGCGAAAACGAAATTGACAATAGCTTTGATATTTATAAAAAATATTTTAGTGATAGAAAAGCTTATCCAAAAGAAATAGAATACCCTATAGATAAAACAAAATTATTAGTTACTAATAAAATAAAAACAACTGTAGAATTCTTTACTCCTACAATGGCAATGTGGGGAGATGAAAATTTCGCTTTCCAATATGCAACTTTAGAATATAATTTCAATACATTAGAAATAGAAAAATTAGATGAAAATTCTTCTCCAGCTCCTACGCCAGATGTAACGCCTACTCCAGCTCCAGATGTTACACCTACGCCAGATGTAACGCCAACACCGGCTCCAGAAGTAAAATCAGGCTGGGAAAAAGATGAAAAA
>NZ_KQ959867.1 GCF_001553005.1 Gemelliphila asaccharolytica
GCACAATGAAAACAGAATACATATTAATAGAGAAAGAAAGATTTACAAAAAACCGAGAAAAGAAAAGGCAAGAAATTGTCTATTCACAAGAGTTCAAGGAAAAAACGAAGCGAAAAAAGCTACACACGATTAAGTAGAAAAGAGCGCACGGAGGATGCCTTGGCACTAGGAGCCGAAGAAGGACGTGACAAACGACGAAACGCTACGGAGAGAAGTAAGTAATCAATGACCCGTAGATATCCGAATGGGGGAACCCGGCACGAGTAGAAACGTGTCACACCGAAAGGTGAGGGAACGCAGAGAACTGAAACATCTAAGTACCTGCAGGAAAAGAAAGAAAAATCGATACCCTAAGTAGCGGCGAGCGAAAAGGGAAGAGCCCAAACCAATGAGCATGCTCATTGGGGTAGAAGGACTATCAACAAAAGGCAAGAAGAAGTATAGTAGAATCGCATGGGAAGGCGAGTCAAAGAAGGTAAGAACCCTGTATACGAAATGCTTAAGAAGCCTGAGATAGCACCTGAGTACAACGGAACACGAGGAATTCCGTTGGAATCTGCGAGGACCATCTCGCAAGGCTAAACACTACCTAGTGACCGATAGTGAACCAGTACCGTGAGGGAAAGGTGAAAAGAACCCCGGGAGGGGAGTGAAAGAGAACCTGAAACCGTGTGCTTACAAGTAGTCAGAGCATCAAGAGATGTGATGGCGTGCCTTTTGTAGAATGAACCGGCGAGTTACTTTATCATGCAAGGTTAAGTGGGAGACACGGAGCCGCAGCGAAAGCGAGTCTTAATAGGGCGAATAAGTATGATGGAGTAGACCCGAAACCAAGTGATCTACCCATGGCCAGGTTGAAGTTTAGGTAACACTGAATGGAGGACCGAACCAGGACACGTTGAAAAGTGTTTGGATGAGCTGTGGGTAGCGGAGAAATTCCAATCGAACTTGGAAATAGCTGGTTCTCTCCGAAATAGCTTTAGGGCTAGCCTCGTTAAGAGTTTATTGGAGGTAGAGCACTGTTTGAACTAGGGGTCCATCCCGGATTACCGAATTCAGACAAACTCCGAATGCCAAATAAATATAAACGGGAGTCAGACTACGGGTGATAAGGTTCGTGGTCGAAAGGGAAACAGCCCAGATCGCCAGCTAAGGTCCCAAATTGTATGTTAAGTGGAAAAGGATGTGATATTGCACAGACAACCAGGATGTTGGCTTAGAAGCAGCCACCATTCAAAGAGTGCGTAATAGCTCACTGGTCGAGTGACATCGCGCCGAAAATGTACCGGGGCTAAACATACAACCGAAGCTGCGGATATAACGCAAGTTATATGGTAGGAGAGCGTTCTAACAGCACAGAAGCCAAATTGGAAGATAAGGTGGAGCAGTTAGAAGTGAGAATGCCGGTGTGAGTAGCGAAAGATAGGTGAGAATCCTATCCACCGAAAGACTAAGGTTTCCAGAGGAAGGCTCGTCCGCTCTGGGTAAGTCGGGACCTAAGGTGAATCCGATAGGAGAAGCCGATGGACAACAGGTAGAAATTCCTGTACCACCGAAAATCGATATAGAGAAGTGGGGACAGAGGAAGTTAGGCAATCGTACTGATGGAATAGTACGTCCAAGCGTAAAGTGAGCGAAGTAGGCAAAACCGCTAAGCAAAATCATGAAACGTTAAGGGGAGTGAAATACAAGTAACGAAGTTGTTGAAACTAAACTCTCAAGAAAAGCCGCTATCAAGATTAAGGTGCCCGTACCGCAAACCGACACAGGTAGTTGGGAAGAGAATTCTAAGGTGAGCGAGAGAACCATCGTTAAGGAACTCGGCAAAATGACCCCGTAACTTCGGGAGAAGGGGTGCCATAGAGATATGGCCGCAGTGAATAGGCCCAAGCGACTGTTTATCAAAAACACAGGTCTCTGCAAAACCGTAAGGTGAAGTATAGGGGCTGACGCCTGCCCGGTGCTGGAAGGTTAAGAGGAGTGCTTAGCGCAAGCGAAGGTATGAATTGAAGCCCCAGTAAACGGCGGCCGTAACTATAACGGTCCTAAGGTAGCGAAATTCCTTGTCGGGTAAGTTCCGACCCGCACGAAAGGCGTAACGATTTGGGCACTGTCTCAACGATGGACTCGGTGAAATCATAGTACCTGTGAAGATGCAGGTTACCCGCGACAGGACGGAAAGACCCCATGGAGCTTTACTGTAGCTTGATATTGAATTTTGATACAGTATGTACAGGATAGGTAGGAGCCAAAGAGACCTGCACGCCAGTGTAGGAGGAGGCGATGTTGGGATACTACCCTTGCTGTATTGAAATTCTAACCTAGAGAATAGAAAACTCAGAGACAGTGTCAGGTGGGCAGTTTGACTGGGGCGGTCGCCTCCCAAAGAGTAACGGAGGCGTTCAAAGGTTCCCTCAGAATGGTTGGAAATCATTTGCAGAGTGTAAAGGCACAAGGGAGCTTGACTGTGAGAGAGACAACTCGAGCAGGTGCGAAAGCAGGACTTAGTGATCCGGTGGTTCCGCATGGAAGGGCCATCGCTCAACGGATAAAAGCTACCCTGGGGATAACAGGCTTATCTCCCCCAAGAGTCCACATCGACGGGGAGGTTTGGCACCTCGATGTCGGCTCATCGCATCCTGGGGCTGTAGTCGGTCCCAAGGGTTGGGCTGTTCGCCCATTAAAGCGGTACGCGAGCTGGGTTCAGAACGTCGTGAGACAGTTCGGTCCCTATCCGTCGTGGGCGTAGGAAATTTGAGAGGAGCTGTCCTTAGTACGAGAGGACCGGGATGGACGTATCAATGGTGTACCAGTTGTCACGCCAGTGGCATAGCTGGGTAGCTAAATACGGACGGGATAAGAGCTGAAAGCATCTAAGCATGAAGCCCCCCTCAAGATGAGATTTCCTCCTAGATAAGACCCCTTGAAGACGACAAGGAGAATAGGTTAGGAGTGTAAGTGTGGCAACACATTCAGCTGACTAATACTAATAGGTCGAAAACTTAATCAAGTGTAAGTTTTGAATTGACAAAGTAAATCAACTAAACTATAATATGTATATGTTTTCGTCTGGTGACGATAGCAAAGAGGACACACCTGTTCCCTTACCGAACACAGAAGTTAAGCTCTTTTGCGTCAATGGTAGTTGGTCTTACGACCTGCAAGATTAGAACGTTGCCAGGC
>NZ_KQ959868.1 GCF_001553005.1 Gemelliphila asaccharolytica
GTTAATAATTACCAATATTCAAATAAGTAATAAATGTAAGTATCAAAGAGAGTGTAGTTAGGTGAAAGTACATATATGTAAGTTTATGAAAATGGTTTGAATGGTAAAAAAAGTGAGTATTAAGGTCAAGCTTTTTTCGTTTTTGTGTTACGTTATAAACACGCACTATAATTCTAGATAACGTAGTGGCTAAGTTCGTAGAAAAATTTTATACGAAAAAAATAAGGTGGTACCGTGGAAGTTAATTCGCCCTTATTCTTAAACTTTAAGAAAATATTCTCAAGTTTAAGAATAAGGGCTTTTTTATTACTTACAAAATTAACAGAAAAATTTAAATAAAAGGAGATAAAACACTATGAAAAAAATATTAACATTATTAACAGCTTTTGTATTAGCATTTACTTTAGTAGGTTGCTCTGGGGCAAAAGATAAAAAAGGAATAGATGCCGAAAAATTAGATAAAAATAATCCAGTAACATTAAAAATAGGAGCTACTAATGTTCCTCATGCAGAAATTTTAGAACATATTGCTCCAAAATTGCTAGAAGAAGGAATTAAGCTAGATATTGTCACTTATCAAGACTATT
>NZ_KQ959869.1 GCF_001553005.1 Gemelliphila asaccharolytica
TTTTTTATCATATCCTAGGAATGTCCATTTCCCTCCGTCTACTGATATTTCTTTTTGTGCTGGGTCAACTGGAGTTATTTTTTCTCCTTTTTTATATGTTTTTTCATCTTTTGGTAGTAAGTTTTTGACTTTATCTGGTAATTTTTTTTCGCTTCCTGATTTAAAATCATAGTTTACTTTATGTTTTAAACTAGCATTAAAGTCTACGGTTATTCTTGTTTTTTTGTCATTACTATCTAAAAGACCAACTGTAAATTCTTGTTCTTCTTTTTCGTTATAGTATGGCTCTTTTAAATTTTTTGCTTTCAAAACATATTTTCCCGGTTCTAAATAAAGAAGATTATTTGTTTCGTAATAGCCTTGATCGTTTATTGTAGTTTTTTTCATCATTTCTTCTATAGAATTAATAGTATCTTCTTTTTCTTTTACACGATTATGATTTGGACTAATATTTTCTTTAACTAAAACTTCTTTATTATCTTCTATACGATAAAGGTCAAAAGTGTTTTCTAATGGTGTTTTTTTGTCCTCTTTAAATTGACAAGCGACAATTTCTGTTGGAATAGCTCTATAAGTAATATAGTAATGTTTTGTAGTTAGCATATTTCTATCTTTATCATAACCATAAGTTAAATAATGATTGCCTTTTTCTTTTGTTGTAGCGTCATCTTTTTTAAATTCTTTTGTTTTTGGTTTGTCTATATCATTATCACAGTAAATATATCCCGGAATTGTTTTTGCTTTTAACTCTTTTAAAGTAGGTCTTTTTATACTACTTTTATCTTCTTGATAGGTCAATAAAGGAATGGAAAATCTAGCTTTGTAAACTGGATTATTTCCAAAGAAAGCTTTATCTGTTTTAACAATGTCAAGCATATCTTTTAAATCTAATTTTTTAAAAGGTTCATTAGAAAAAGAATTTTTATCTTTTTCACTTCTTTCTTTTAGAGGTGAAGATAGTTTTTGATTTGTTAATTTTCTATAACTACTATCATCTACAAAGTGAAAATCTGCATCTACAGAAGTTACAAAAAATTTAAATATAGTATTCCCTTCTCCATATCTATCTACATAAAAAACTTGCGATAGTGCATCATCTTTTTTAGTTACTTGATAGCTAACTCTGATAAAGGCACGAGTTTGCTTTGGATTTACTTTAAATTTAGTTTCCTCTTTTAAATTTTCTCCAAGGACTTTTTTATTTACCGAAAGAGAAAATGGCGTTTCGGCATATTTACCGTCATTAAAAGAAATTTTATTACCCTCTTCTAGAGTGTTAAAAGCGTGATAAACTGCTCCAACTTGCGCTCTTGCTCGTCCTACATTTCTTTTTGGTAAAAAGATAAAGTAATCAACTGTTCCTTCTTGTGTATGCCAATCTACATATCTCCATCCTTCTAATGATAATTGTTTGGTATCTTTTCCATTAGGGTTAAAGTCCTGTCCTTTTGGAGTGAAATACATTTTTACTTTATCATCTTTTTCCGCTTCAGCTTTTTGCAATTCTTCATCTGAAAAAACTTCTGGATAAAGATTTTCTAATGTTTTTTCATTCATAAGGTCATAATAGCCTTCATCATCTTTGACAAAATTATTTACTTCACTTGCACTTAAATTATTATTTAAATTAACATCTTGATTTGTTTCTTTTGCTTCTATGTTAGGCACTACTCCTGATAAAATCAAAGGTAAAACCATTAAAGAAAATTTTAGTTTTTTCATTTCCTTACCTCACACAATATTTTTTTATTAATATTCAAACACTTTTATTATACTACTTATTTTTATAAAATTCATCTTTCTAAACGCTGTCTTCGTGAAATTTCTTTTTAAAATAGTTTTTTTAAGGATAACTAATAATTTTTTATTTTTTTCTGATATTTTTTCATTAAAAAATAAAATATCCTAAAATTTATTTTTAGGATATTTTACTTTCTTTATTTTGAATTTTCTTCATCTGAAAAGTTTTCTTTATTTTCATCTTTAACTTCTGACTTTTCTTTATCTGAAATTTCTTCTTTTGCTTTAGATTCATCTAATGAAGTTTTCTCTTTTGCTTTAGATTCGTCTAATGAAGCATTCTCTTTTGCTTTTTCCTCTTCTTCTCTTGCTTTTTGTTCATAGTATTTTTTATTTACTATTTTATCTAATTTTTCTTTTTGCTCTTCATTTAAATCATCTGGCATTAGTGAAAATTCATATAATGATACTATTTCTTTTCTATCTATTGTTTCTACTTTTATTAGCGTTTCAGCTATTAAAGATAATTTTTCTTTGTTTGTTTCGATTATGTGAAGCACTTTTGAGTAATTTGTCGATACTATTTCTCTGACTTCTTTGTCGATTTCTTTTAGTATTTCTTCGGAATAATTCCCCGTACTTGCTAATTGTCTACCACTATATGGATCATTATATGGAAATTGTAAAGGTCCTATTTTGTCACTCATTCCATATTCTGTTACCATCGCTCTTGCTATGGAAGTTACTTTTTCAAAATCGTTGTGTGCTCCTGTAGATATTTCTTTAAAGAATACTTGCTCTGCAGCGCGTCCACCCAAAAGACCACAAATTTTGTGTGTTAGGTCTGTTTTGGTCATGAAATATTTTTCTTCTTCTGGTATCATCAAATTATATCCACCTGCGTCACCACGAGGTATAATTGTCACCTTTTGCACCTTATCTGCACTATCAAGTACCATTCCTATAATAGCATGTCCCGCTTCGTGGTAAGCTACTAGACGTTTTTCTTGAGGAGAGTATAGTCTACTTCGTTTTGCAGGTCCTCCTATTACTCTATCCATAGCTTCGTCTAAATCTTCTTTTTCTATTACTTTTTTATTTTCTCTTGCTGCTAATAATGCCGCTTCATTTAAAAGGTTTGCTAAGTCTGCTCCTGAAAATCCTGGAGTTTTTTCTGCCATTCTTCTCAGTTCAATATCTTTTGCTAAAGGTTTACCTTTTGCATGAACTTTTAATATAGCTTCTCTTCCTCTTACGTCAGGTGTCGATACTTTTATTTGTCTGTCAAATCTTCCAGGTCTTCTAAGAGCGTTGTCTAAAATATCAGCTCTATTTGTCGCTGCTATTACTATTATTCCCTTATCTCCTTCAAAACCGTCCATTTCTACTAATAGCTGATTTAAGGTTTGCTCTCTTTCGTCATTTCCTCCTCCTACTCCAGAGCCTCTCTTTCTACCTACTGCATCAATTTCATCAATGAATACTATACAAGGTGCATTTTTTACAGCTTCTTTAAATAAATCTCTTACTCTACTAGCTCCAACCCCTACAAACATTTCAACAAAGTCAGAACCTGAAATAGAGAAGAATGGAACTTTAGCTTCTCCTGCTACTGCACGTGCTAAGAGAGTTTTACCTGTCCCGGGAGGGCCTTCTAATAGCACTCCTTTTGGTATTTTTGCTCCCATTTTTGTGAATTTTCTATGGTCTTTTAAAAATTCTACCATTTCTGCTAATTCTTGTTTTTCTTCATCACAACCTGCAACATCTTTAAATGTAACTTTTGCATCGTCACCATCTACTTTTTTGGCTTTGGATTTTTGGAAATTCATGATTTTTCCGCCTCCACCGCCTTGCATTTGGCTCATAAAGAAAAATAAAAGTCCTATCATTATAATAAATGGCACAACATTTCCTATAATGCTTATTATTGCATTAGTTTTATCTGCCGGTTTTATTTCTAAATTACCTATGTTTTTTTCTTTTGCTTTATTGTAAAAAGTTTCAAATATTGTTTTATCTTGTGTAGATATTGTTGTCTTAAAAGACTTATCACTATCTTTGTATTTTCCTTTTACAGTGAAAGTGTCATCAGATTGCTGTATAGTTACATCTTGCAACTGATTTTCATCTAATTTTTGCACCAAAGTAGAATAACTAATGTTTTCTACACTTCCCGGCAAATCTTTTTGCCAAAAAGCAAATATCCCAATAGCAAGCAGTATCATAGCTAATATTGCTAAGGTTGGTCTTTGTTTTTTATTTTTCATTAATATTTCTCCTTATTACTTAGTTACTTCATATATTGCAGGTTTTAATACTCCTATATATGGAAGATTTCGATATTTTTCATCATAATCAAGGCCAAAGCCTACTAAAAATTCATTTGGTGATTCAATACCAAAATATTCTGGTTCTACTTCTACTTTTCTTGCAGAGGGTTTATTTATTAAAGAGGCACAAGCTATGCTATTTACTTCTCTTTGTTTTAAATAAGAAATAAGATGTTTTAGGGTTCTTCCTGTGTCAACTATATCTTCTACTATTATAATATCTCTTCCCTTTAAGTCCATAGTTACATCTTTTCTCAATATTATGCTTCCTGTAGAAGTTGTCCCCCCATGATAACTTGCAACATCAATAAAGTCCATTACAATATGTATATCAATATGTTTTATAAGTTCTGCCATAAAAGGTAAAGCACCTTTCAGAGTACAAAGTAGCACAGGTTCTTTTTGAGAATTTTTATAATCTCTTGTTATCTCTCTAGCTACCCTTTTAGAAACTTCTACTATTTTATCATGATTAAATAATACTTTTTCTATATCTTTTAATAAATTTTCCATATGTAACCTCTAAATTAATTTAATGTAGTAATCATAGTCCCTATTTTTACTTGTTTTTGAATTTATCCCTAATATTCCTATAATTTCTTGTTCTTTTCTTATTATAGGCAATCTTTCTCTTAAATATTTTGGAATTTTTTCATCTATAAATATTCTAGAAATTTTTTTTATTATTTTTCCTCTTTTTAATTTATCTCCTGCTTTTTTAGTAGTTATTAAAAGAGGTAAGTCTGTTTTATTAAATCCTACTTCACCTTTTCTTTCTTTTGATGATATAAGTATTTTAAAATTATTAAAAGTGTAAATTTTTTCGTCTTTTAAATCTTCTTTTAAAATCTTTATCTTGTTATTATAGCATTTTTTCTCTATTTTATATATAGATATGCTATCATATTCTTTTATTATTTTTAAATTTTCTTTTAGATCTAAACTTATATTTTTTTGACTGGTATAAATTTTATCTATATTTTTTGAAATTGAATCTTTTTTAACCGTATATATATCAAAGTTTTCATTTAATATTTTTGTTATAAAAAGGTTCTTTTCTATAATACTTAAGTTGTTAAAATCTGTCAACTTAAAACTTATTTTATCTTTTTCTTTGGTTATTTTTATGTCTTTTGCTTGTAAATTTTTCTTTACTTGCTCTCTTAATTCATTATAATAATTTGAAAAAGATATTAAATTTTCCTCACTACTTTGATTTAATCCTTTTAAAAGAGGAATTATTTTGTGTCTTACATAATTTCTTTGATAGTTTGTATCAAAATTTGTTTCGTCTTGATAAAATTTTAAGTTGTTTTTTTTGGCATAGTTTATTATTTCTTCTTTTTGAATGTCTAACATAGGTCTTAAAATTACTATATTTTCTAATTTTTGCCTTTTTAAGATAGATAAGTTATAGTCTTTGCTTCTTCCAGAACATAACCTTAAAATTATGTTTTCTACACAGTCATTTCTATGATGAGCTGTTAAGACATTTTTTATTTTGTTTTCTTTTGCAAAATCAAAAAAAGCTTCATATCTCATTTTTCTTGCTAACATTTCTTCTGAAGTGTGATTTTTTCTTTCTTTTTCCCTTAATTTTAAGTCACGAGTGCAAATTTTTAGATTATATTTTTTTGCTAGTTCTTTTACAAATATTTTTTCTATTTCCGACTCTCTTCTCAGTCCATGGTTTATATGAAAAATTACTAATTCCTTATAAGTATCTTTGTATTTAGTTACTAATAAGTTAAATAAAACTATAGAATCTACCCCTCCAGAAAGTGCTATTGCTATCTTTTCGCTTTTCTGCCACAATAGGTTAATCTTCACTTAAAAAACCTCTTTCTTTTAATTTTCTTTTTATTTCATCATATTTTTTTTTGCTATGTAAAATGTTTCTTCTATTTCTTCTAAGTAATTATCAGGAAGTTTTATTTCCTCTTCTCTCTTTTTTTCTGGCTGTTTTTCTTTTTTTATTATTTTTACCTTTTCTTTTTCTACAGAAATCTTCATTCCTGATATACTTTTTATTTTTTTTAAGTCATTTAAGGTTATTTTTTTCTCTTCTGCTTTCTTTGTTTCTTCTTTCATGGAAGAGAGTTTTTTTACTTCTTTTTTAGCTGTTTTTGGACGATTTTTGGGGGATTTTTTGTGAGGGTTTTTCCCTTTTTGTTTTTCCTTTGTTTCAGCAGTTTTTTTATTTTTTATGTTTGTTTTTGTTTCTTTCTTCATTATAAAAAAATCCTTTTTTCTCTTTTCTTATAAAATATTAATTTTCTATTTTTATTTTATAATATTTGTAGTTTATATATATTTTTACATACTCAAACACTCTGCCATCTTCTAAATATGTCATTCTGTCAAATTCAAAGCAAGGTTCGTTATTTTTAGCTATTAATTTTTTTATTTCTTCTGGTGTGTTTAAAGTTACTTTAATCGTTTTTTTAAATTTAGCTTTGTGAATGTCGATATTGTATTTTTTTCTTATCATTGTTGCTAGTTCAGAAAAGTCTTCTAATTTATTTATATTGATATTTGGTAAGTATTTTACTGGTATGTAATTGATTTGATATGCCCAATCTATATCGTCAATGTGCTTGACTCTTGATACTTTTAATAGTTTTCTGCTTTTTATATTTAAAAACTTTTCACATATCTTTTCATCACTTATTATTTCTACAGAAAGAACTGTTGATTTTTCTACATTTTTAATATTGATATAATCATCAAAATTATTGTCCTCTGTAAAATATATTTTTTTATTTACAAGAATTTTTTTTACAAAACTTCCTCTACCTTGAACTCTATAAATATAACCATTTACTGCAAGGTCATTTAAAACTCTTACTGCTGTAGTGCTACTAACTTTATATACCTCTTTTATTTCTTTTTCAGTATATATTTGCTCTCCTTCTTTAAACTTTCCATTTTCTATCTTGGCTATTATATCTTTTGTGATTTTCTCATATTTTTTCATATTTTTACCGCACCTCACTTATTATATAATGGTATCATTTCACCTTGTTATTGTAAAGAACGCCTATATTTAAATAAATGTTTTTTTCTTTAAAATTTTTATAAATTGCTTGAAAGTTTTATAATTTTTCGCTAGAAATCAGAAAACGCTTTACAATTAAAAATTATTATGCTAATATAAATTTAACACATTAAGTAAGATTTTTATTTCTTACTTTTATATTTTAATCATAAAATTTTTTAAGGGGGATCTCATTCATGAGTAAAAAGTTTTTTAAAGTTATGGCTTCTGCCTTAGCTACAGCAGTTATACTTACAGGTTGTGTGGGAGGAAAAAAAGAAGAAAAAAAAGCCGACCCTAACGCAAAAGTAGAAATAACTTATTGGAATTTTCCACAGTTTACAAAAGACGGTGAATTTAAAACTACCGAAGAATATGACGCTGCTTTAATAAAAGCATTTGAGGAAAAATATCCAAATATTAAAGTTAATTACCAAAAAATAGAATTTACTGACGGACCTGCTAAAATCGAAACAGCTATCCAATCAAAAACAGCTCCTGACGTTATCTATGACGCTCCGGGACGTGTTATAGCTTGGGCTGCTAAAGATTTATTAGTTCCTTTTGATAATATCGAAAAAGATAAATTCTCAAAAGCAGCAATTAGTGCATCAAGTTATAAAGATAAAGTTTACTTATATCCTCAAGGTGTTGCACCTTTCTTAATGGGAGTAAATGTTGACTTAACTGATAAACTTGGAGTTACTAATCTACTTCCACTTAACAAAAAAGATCGTAACTGGACAGTTGAAGAGTTTGAAAAATTCCTGCGAGCAGTAAAAGAAAAAGACCCTAGTCTTGTTCCTACTCTTTTCTACACAAAATCACAAGCAGGAGATCAAGGACCTAGAGCATTTGTTTCTAACCTTTATGGTTCATGGATAACTGACAAAGATGTTACAAAATACACAATTAATGATGAAAATGGTGTTAAAGGATTAGAATGGGTTAAAAAAGCATATGACGAAGGGTTACTTGGACAAGGTGTTGCCCTAGAAGCTAAAGACGCTTTAGAAGCATTTAAATCTGGTCAATCTCCAATGTCTATTCTATTCTCACCAAGTTTAGCTGCTGCTCACGCTAGTGGTTTCAACTACAAATTCATACCTTTCCCTAACAATAGTGGTAAAGCAACTTATGAATATCTAGTGGCAGGACCTGCTATCTTCAATAATGGAGATGTAAACAAAGCAGAAGCTGCTAAAAAATTCGTAGACTTTATGGTTAATGACAAAGATTGGGGTAAACGTACACTATTAGCATCTGGTAACTTCAGTGCAAAAGTTGGAGAAACTGGTTTATATGATACAGAAGAACTTAAATTCGCTGAAACACTTACTGAGCAATACGGACCATACTACAACACAATCCCAGGATTTGCAAAAATGAGACCATTATGGTTCAACATGGTTCAAGGTGTACTAAATGGAACAACTACTCCAAAAGATGGATTAGATAAATTCGTTCAAGATGCCGACAAAACTATAAAAGAAGCTAAATAAAGATAAAAAAATCTGCTCTCTTTGATGTGTACCCATAAAACTGGACACAA
>NZ_KQ959870.1 GCF_001553005.1 Gemelliphila asaccharolytica
CTATGTCGACGCAAATGGTGCATGGATTGGTTAAAGTGCAAATTAAAAAAAATTAGGAGATTATAAAAAATTAAATACTAAGAAAAGTAAAATATTTAATAAACTAAATAATTTTTATAGCTAACGATTTTGAAGCGAGAAGAAAATATCAAGTAATTTTTTAAATTTTCTAAAAATTACTTGATAATTTTTAAAAATTATACTATAATAAGTTAACTTTAAATAAAGACAAGATTTTTCAATTCAATTTTTAGAGAGAAGCTGGCAGGTGAAAAGCTTTAAGGAGATTGAAAAATTATCACTTTATATTTAAATAAACTAAATAATGTTAAATGAGATACTCTTAAAATGAGATAATTGAGGTGGTACCGCGAGAAATACGCCCTCTATACTTGTTTTAAGAGTTTTTATATTTGAAAGGAGAAAAAAATGGAATTAAAAGATACATTGCTTATGCCAAAAACTTCTTTTCCTATGAGAGGAAACCTACCTAACAAGGAACCAGGATATTTAAAAAAATGGGAAGAAATGGATTTATATAGAAAAGTTTTAGAAAAAAATGCAAGTTGCCCTACTTATGTTCTTCACGATGGGCCACCATATGCAAATGGTAATATCCATATAGGACACGCTTTAAACAAAATTTTAAAAGATTTTATTGTGAAATATAAAAATATGACAGGCTACCTATCTAATTATGTACCTGGGTGGGATACTCATGGGCTACCAATAGAACAAGTTTTGGTAAATAATGGTGTTGATAGAAAAAGTATGCCTACATATAAATTTAGAAATAAATGTAAAGATTATGCCTTAAAACAAGTTTCTAAACAAAGAGCAGATTTCAAAAAACTAGGAGTTATTGGAGATTGGGAAAATCCTTATCTAACATTAGACCCTAAATATGAAGCAGAACAAATTAGAGTTTTTAAAGCCATGGTAGAAAAAGGATATATTTATAGAGGTAAAAAACCAATTTACTGGTCACCATCATCAGAATCAGCTTTAGCAGAAGCAGAAATCGAGTATAAAGACCACACATCACCATCAGTTTTTGTAGCTTTTGACCTTAAAAGCGATGTAGACTTTTTAGAAAAAGGAACTAAATTTGTTATTTGGACAACTACTCCTTGGACTTTACCAGCAAATGTTGGTATTGCTGTTAATAAAGATTTTGTTTATCAAGTTGTAAGTGTTGATGGAGAAAAATATTTAGTTGCAAAAGAATTAGTAAATAAACTTGCTGAAAAATTCTCTTGGAAAGATTTTGAACTTTTAGATGAAGTTTTAGGAAGCAAATTAGAATATTTAGTATGTAAACATCCATTTATCGACAGAGATTCTATGGTATTTTTAGCAGATTATGTAACCCTTGACGCTGGTACTGGACTTGTTCATACAGCTCCTGGACATGGGGAAGATGACTATAATGTGGGACACCTAAAATATAAATTACCAGTAATTTCTCCAGTAAACGACCAAGGTATTCTAACAGAAGAAGCAGGAATTTTTGCAGGAAAATTTGTTTTTGATGCAAATAAAGATATTATAGAATATTTAGATAAAATAGGAGCATTACTTCAAAAAGAAGATATCACTCACTCATATCCTCACGACTGGAGAAGTAAAAAACCAATTATCTTTAGATCAACTCCACAATGGTTTTGTTCTATAGATTTATTCAGAGAAGAGCTTCTGCAACAAGTAGATGCAACTAAGTTCTACAGCCCATGGGGAAAAACTCGTCTTTATAATATGATTAGAGATAGAGGTGATTGGGTAATATCACGTCAAAGAGTTTGGGGAGTACCAATTCCAGTATTTTACGCAGAAAATGGAGAACCAATTTTAGACGGCAAGTTAATTGAACATGTAGCTAAAATTTTTGAAAAAGAAGGGTCAAATGCTTGGTTTAACAAAGAAGCTAAAGAATTATTACCAGAAGGATATACACACCCTGACAGTCCTAATGGTAAATTCACCAAAGAAATGGATATTATGGATGTTTGGTTTGATTCTGGAACAAGTCATCAAGGCTGTCTAGCTTTAAGAGATGATTTAACTTATCCAGCAGATCTTTATCTTGAAGGAAGTGACCAATATCGTGGTTGGTTCAACTCTTCACTTATAAACTCTGTAGCAGTTTCTGGCTTAGCACCTTACAAAGAATTAGTATCAGCAGGTTTTGTAATGGACGGAAACGGAAGAAAAATGAGTAAATCTCTAGGAAATGTAATTTCTCCTAATGATGTAGGAAAAAAACAAGGAGCAGAGATTATCAGACTTTGGTCAGCAAGTGTTGACTACACTCAAGATGTTAGAATTTCTGAAGATATCTTAAAACAAGTATCTGAATCTTATAGAAAATTAAGAAATACATATAGATTCTTGTTAGGAAATATATACAATACAGAATTTAAAGAAACAGATTTACTAGAATACAAAGAACTAGCTGAAATTGATAAATATATGCTTATCAAATTTGAAAAAGTAGTAGCAAAAATGTTAGATTATTACAGTAAATATCAATTTAGCAATGTTATGAATGAACTTATAAACTTCTTTAATGTAGAACTATCATCATTTTACCTTGATTATGGAAAAGACATTCTATACATAGAAGCAAAAGACTCATACATCAGAAGAAGTATGATAACAGTTTTATACACAATTTTAGATAAAACAACAAGATTAATTGCACCTATCCTATCATTTACAGCAGAAGAAATTTATGAAAACATGACAGATAGAAAAAAAGAATCTGTACATTTAGAAGATTTTCCTAAAGTAAATTTAATAGATGACAGTAAATTAGAAGAAAAATGGGATAAACTTATGAAAGTAAGAGATGACTTACTAAAAGCTTTAGAAGAAAGTAGAAATGAAAAAGTAATTGGTAAATCATTAGAAGCATCTGTAGAAATCTATTCAGATGACAAAGAAGTACTAGAAATAATTAAATCAGTGCCAGCATTACATCAACTATTTATTGTAAGTAAAGTAAAAGTAAAAGAAAACGATGGTAAAAAATATGATTATGCTACAATAAAAGTAGAAAAAGCCCTTGGTCACAAATGTGAAAGATGCTGGACTATAGTTGATGAAGTGACAAGTGACAATTTATGTAGTAGATGTCACGACGTAGTAGAAAAACTTAAATAAAGAAAATAAAACTACATTAAGCAAAGAAAAAAGTAAGTAGATATAAAAAAGCTACTTGCTTTTTCTTTAAATATATTTTCTAGGAAATAAAAGACTATCTATCAATATTTGAAAAGAAGTTTATAATGCTATATAATTAAAAAGTATGATTTACATAGAAAAGAAAGGGGAAAAATTATGGAATTAAAAAAAGAATTTTTACAAGAACTTAATAAAGATTTTTCATCATGTAGAGCAAATCTTATAGCACAAAGAGCTGTAGGAAATGCTGGATTATTAGAAGCTAGTGTAAACCGTTTTGGAGATGAAACAAATAGACATAGTTTTAATATCAATTTGAAAGAAACTGAAGTATATAATCAAAAACAATCAGGTAGATGTTGGATGTTTGCTTCATTAAATGTTATGGAATATCATCTTTGCAAAAATCATAATTTAAAATCATTTGAACTTTCTCAAAATTATAGTTTATTTTATGATAAATTTGAAAGATGTAACTACTTTTTAGAATCAATTGTAAAAACTTTTAATGAAGATATCCATTCAAGAATTGTCTCACATTTATTGAAAGACCCTATAGGTGATGGTGGGCAATGGGATATGTTTAAAAATATTGTGCAAAAATATGGGGTTGTACCTAAATATTCTATGCCTGAAACATTTAACTCATCAGCAACAAATGCTATGAATTTTTATTTAACAAAAATGTTAAGAATGTTTGCAAAAGATCTTAGAAATGCACATGAACAAGGAAAAAATAGCGATGAAATAAATGCTATGATAAAAGAAATGATGAAAAAAGTACACAGAGCGTTGTGTATTACTTTAGGAACACCACCACAAAAAATAGATTTTGAAACAAGAGATAAAGATGACAAACTAATATCTTTCAAAAATCTAACACCTCAAGAATTTTTCAAAAATCATGTAAAAATGCAATTAGATGACTATGTTTCACTAATTAACGCTCCAACAAAAGACAAACCATATTATAAAAATTACACAGTTAAATTCTTAGGAAATGTAACAGAAGGAAATAAAATCAACTATATAAATGTCCCTATCGAAGTAATGAAAGAAGCGACAGTTAAACAATTAAAAGATAATGAACCAGTTTGGTTTGGGTGCGATGTAGGACAATTTTTCTATAGAAAAGGATCAAGACTTGACCTTACAACAGTTAAAGTAGATGATTTGTGGAATGTAGAATATGACTTTAACAAAGAAGAAAGATTAGACTTTGGAGAATCATTGATGACACACGCCATGGTATTTATGGGATGTGAATATGATGAAGAAAGTAAGAGAGCAAAAAGATTTAGAGTAGAAAATTCATGGGGAAAGACGTAGGACACAACGGTTTTTGGGTTATGAGCAATGACTGGTATGATGAATATATGTATCAAGTATTAATAAACAAAAAAAATCTGCCTAAAAAAGTCCTAGAATCTCTAAATGAAAAAGTAATAGAATTAGAAGCATGGGACCCAATGGGATCACTTGCCAAAATATCATTTTAAAAATAAACAGTTTTAACTATAAAAAGACATTTGTAAAAATAATATAATTTTTGCAAGTGTCTTTTTAAAATTTTTAATTATAATTTAGGAGAGTTAAAATTTACTAAATTAAGATATCTATGATAGAATAAACATGAAAATTTTAGGAGGATAGCATGAAAGAGAAAAAATTTTTAAAAAATAAAATACTATTAACACTTTGTATTTTATTTTTTCTTATTTTTCTTATTATTTCTTTTTTGGTAAAAAATAATCTTTTTTTATTAGACATAAATATATGGGAAAAAATTAATAACATAAGAAATTCAGCTCTAACAGATATTTTCACCAAAATAACTCACTTAGGAGATAAAATTTTTTTGGTAATAATAGTAAGTTTAACCTCTCTTATCTTAATAGCTAAAAAAAGATATAAAGAAAGTATTTTTTTAGTATCTTCTAGTATTATAGGAGCATATATATTAAATAGGTTAATAAAATATTTATTTACTCGTCCAAGACCTTTCACTTTAGATTTAGTAAAGCCTCTAGTTTCTATTAATGGCTACTCTTATCCTAGCGGTCACGCAATGGGAAGTATTATTGTTTACATAATTTTAGTTTATATCCTGTTCAACAAAAAAATAAAAAAATTAGGAATTATATTTGCTATTATTTTAGCCACTGCAATATCTTGCACTAGAGTTTATCTAGGAGTACATTATCCAAGTGATATTTTTGCAGGATTTTTTTTAGGTTTAAGTTTTGATATAATGGCAATATTAATATATAGGAGATTTTATGGAAATAAGAAAAGCAAAAGCAAAAGACTTAAAAGCTATTTATGCCATTTTAGATAATGCTAAAAAGATAATGGATAAAGATGGCAATAAAAATCAGTGGAAAGATTTGAATAAAGTAAAAGAAATAGTAATGAAAGACGTAAATAATGAAAATTTTTATCTTGTAGAAGATAATAACAAAATTTATGGAGTTTTTTCTTTTATTATAGGAGATGACCCTACCTATTCTTATATAAAGGGAAAATGGTTAAATAATGATGAATATGGAACAATTCATAAAATAGCAAGTAGTGGAGAAGGGAAAAATATTTTTTCACATATTTTTAAATATTGCAAAAGCAAGATAAAAAATATAAAAATAGACACTCACAAAGATAATGCAAGAATGAAACACTTAATAGAGAAAACTGGCTTTCATTTTTGCGGGGAAATATATCTTTCAGACGGAGACGCTAGACTTGCGTATCAATATAGTGAAAAATAAAAGGGTCTTATACTATTAAAATCAGCATTAGAAACAAATTATATATAAAGATAAGTAAAAATATGATATTATAAAAATATTAAAAATATAAAAGGAGTAACCAATGATAAAAGAAGTAACATTTAAAGGTATAAAAATGAATGTAGAAACAAAAGTTGAAGTAGGTAAAAACTTATCAAATTTCAAAGCAACTAAAAAAGATTTATCTGATTTCAACTTAGAAGATTATAAAAATAAGGTATTAGTAATAAATACTTTCCCATCTGTAGATACCCCAGTTTGTGCAATGCAAACAATAAAATTTAATAAAGAAGCGGCAAATTTTAAAGATGTTGAACTTATTACTATTTCAAAAGATTTACCATTTGCTTTAGGAAGATTTTGTTTGGATCAAAAAATTACTAATTTAACAACATTATCAGATTATAGATATAACGATTTTGAAAAAAATTGTGGAGGTGTTATTAAAGAACTTAATCTTTTTGCAAGACAAGTAATTATTGTAAATAAACAAGGTCAAGTCAAATATTATGAATTATGCAAAGAAGTAGGAAGTGAACCAGATTATTCTAAAGCACTAGAAGCGTTAAAAGAGTTAATTTAGGAGTTACAAATGGAAGAGTTAAAATATAAAAATACAGGAAATGATAGTAAATTAAAAACAAAAGACTTAATAACATTAGGTTTATATACTTTACTATTGATATTGCTTATGGCAGTAGGTGTAGGAGTATGTGCTGGAGTTTTCTCTGTTCTTTTTGCAGGGAAAGTATATTTTTCAATATTTACCCCAGTAGCAACGGCAGTTTTTGCAGCACCAGCGTTTACACTTATTTTTAATAAAATTAAAAAAAATTATTCAGTATTTATTTCAGCATTTATACTAGGGTTATTTTTACTATTATCAGGACATACTGCAATAGCCTTTCCTATCGCAGTAATAGGAGGAATTTTGGCAGAAATATTCTCTAGAAAAAATAATGAGTATTTATCATATATTTTCTTCACTCTAGGTCAAATAGGAACAGTAATTCCAATGTATTTTATGAGAGATGTCTATATTTCTCATTTAAAAGCTAGAGGATTTAGCAATGAAAAAATTGACTTTATAATGACAAATGCAAGTTTACAAATGTTTGTAATAATAGTAGTAACAACCATAATATTTTCTGTAATAGGAACATACATAGGAAGAAAAATTTATTTTAAAAATTTTGAAAAAGCAGGATTATAAAATGCACTTAAAATTAGACGTAAGAAGTAAAATATTACTTTTAGTAGTAGCTAATATTTTTATGTTTATGAAATTTTCGCTACTTGAACATTTTATTTTAGCTACTATATTTGCAGGTTTAATAGTAATTTTTGCAAATAAAACTAAAGGCTATAGAATATATTTAATATACTTATTTTTTACAGTATATGAGGTGATATTTGCTAAAATTTTAACCATACCAATATTAGACAATTTTTTGCTTCTTAGCTCATTAATGTTTAAAACAATATATTTACCTATCTGTGCTGGTATTATTTTAGTAGCAAGTTCTAAAGTATCAGAGCTTATAACATTTTTAAGAAAAATAAAATTGCCAAAAAATATGATAATAGTAATGGCAGTAATTTTTAGGTTTTTTCCGGTGATAATAGGAGATTATAGACTTATCAAAAATTCTTTAAAAATGAAAGGAATAGGAATTAGTAGATTTTATTATCTTCTTCATCCTTGGAGATTTTTAGAGTACGTGTTTGTTCCTTATGTAATAATTAGCACAAATACAGCTAATGAACTTGCTATATCTTGTATGTGCAGAGGTATAGAAAGTAATAAAAAAGCAACTACAATACAAATATTAAAATTTAAATTAATAGATTATATATTTATCATATTTATAATATTACTACTAATTGCAGTGTGTCTGAAAAAAGAAATATTATCTTTAATATAATATTAATAATTTAAAAAAAACTTTAGAAAGATTTTAAGACAGAAAATGATAGAATTTAAAAATTTTAGCTATAAATACACAAATTCAAAAAAATTAAATATAAAAAATCTAAATCTTAAAATAAACAAAGGAGAATGTATTCTTTTTACAGGAAATAGTGGTTGCGGGAAAACTACTATTTTAAGAACATTAAATGGACTATGTCCTGAGTTTTTTGATGGAGGTTACAGGGGAGAGTTAAAAATAGCTACTTTAAAAATAGGAGATAGTCTAAGCGAATTTTCCTCTGTAGTGGGTAGTGTTTTTCAAAATCCGAAAAATCAGTTTTTCCATCTTGACTCTACGAGTGAACTTGCATTTAGTATGGAAAATTTTGGTATAGATAGAGAGAAAATAATAGATAGAATAAATAAACTAGCAAAAGAATTTCGAGCAACAAATTTGCTTGATAAAAATATACTAAATTTAAGTGGAGGAGAAAAACAAAAATTAGCTTTTATTTCAAGTATGATGATGAATGCAGATATATATGTACTTGATGAAATCACCAGTAACCTTGATCTTAAAGCAATATCACTAATATCAGACATAATAGCAAAATTAAAAAAAGCAGGAAAAACTATAATAATAGCAGAACATAGAATTTTTTATCTGAAAAATCTTATAGATAGAATGTTTATTATAAAAGAAGGAGAAATAATTCACGAATTTAAAAGTTCTGATTTGAAAAATTTCGATGGAAAATCGTGCAAAACAAGACAATTAGATTTAAATTTGGTTAAGCTAGAACCTAAAGAAGCAAAAGTTAATTTGAAAAATGCTTTAACTTTGAAAAATTTTGACTATAAAGTAGATAAAAAAAATGTTGAGCATAGCAGAAGTTTTGATAGTGGGAGAGTTTATGCAATCATAGGAGATAATGGTTGTGGGAAAACTACTTTTGCAAATGCCCTAAGTGGATTTTTAAAATCAAAAGGTGAAATATATTTATTTGATAAAAAAATGACTAGAAAACTTTTGACTAAAAATACTTTTCAAGTTATGCAAGATGTAAACTATCAGCTTTTTACTAATAATGTAAAAACAGAAATAACTTTAGGTTGTGAGGACCTAGATCATTTTGATAAAGTAGTAGAGAAATTAAAGCTTACTAATTTACTTAAAAGACACCCAAATACTCTTTCTGGTGGAGAAAAACAACGAGTTGCCATAGCTTCGGCACTTCTTTCAGGGAAAAAAATATTAATTTTTGATGAACCTACAAGTGGACTTGATTATCTTAATATGTATGAATTATCTAAATTAATTAATGAAATAACAAATGAAAATATCATAACTTTTGTTATTACTCACGATTTTGAATTTTTATGTAGTGTAGCGGATAATGTTTTATATTTTGATAAAAATGGTATAAAAGAAGAAATTATTTTAAGTGAAAAGACTAAAGAAAAAGTTTTACAACTCATGAGTTAAAACTTTTCCTATATTTTAAAAATATTTAAAAAAAACTTAGAAGTATTTTATTACCTCTAAGTTTTTTATTTTTTAATTATTCTTCATCGTCTGCTTCTTGAAATTGCATTGCAATTTTTGGTTCAAAATCTTTAGGGATTGATTTTTCTTTAATTATAATTACATTACATTTAGCATAACGTACGATTCCTTCTGATACAGAACCCATAAGCATACGTTTAAATCCTGTAAGTCCTGAAGAACCACAAACAACTAAGTCAATATCTTTGCTATCTACAATATCTTCACTAAGAACGATTTTAGGAACACCTTGTTCTACAAGTCCTACCACGTTATGAAGTCCTTGTTTTTTAGCTACTTCTACATAGCTATCTACTAATCTTTTTGTTTTTTTGTAGAATGAATTGAAAATGTATGGATCACTTAATCCAGAAGTTGCTATAGTAGCATCAATTACACTAGCTATATATAATTTAGCATCTTCATTACGTTTTGCTATAGAAACTGCATTTAAAAATGCCCATTCTGCTTGTCTAGAACCGTCTACGGCTATTAAAATTTTAGAATATCTATTTTCCATAATAGATACACCCCCTTTATCTATATTCTTATTATATTATATATTTTTTGAAAAGTAAAGAATTAACAACTAACTAAAATATAAAAAAAATTGTATTTATTTTACAGTTATTATTCTTTTTCTAGTATGCGTTTTTCCATCTATGTTTACAGTATATGTTATTTCATATTCACCTATTTTTTTTGTGTCAAGGTTTGAAGAAATTAAAACTTTATCTAGGTAGGAAATTCCTGCTTTTCTAGCGATTATACCCTCTTTATCAATTTTAAATTCACTATTTAATTTAATAGTTTTATTTTCAGGTACAACAAAATAAAAAGTTCTTTCTAAACGTCTTTTTATTCTTTTATGATATCTTTCTTCGTCCTCTTTTGAGATTTTTTCTTTCAATTTTTCGTCAATTAAAGGCATTAATTCATCTTCACTATCTGCCATGCAAATTCTACTATTTACAAGGGCAAAAGTTTTTTCTCTACCAGGTCCACAGTAGGACTGACAGCCTACAATAAATTCACCATTAGGAGCTTTTTTCTTGAGTTTAGGTATAAGGGTTTTAAGATTAACTCCAAGACACTCATCACAAACTCTAAATGTTACTTTTTCTTCAGTGACAATTTCTTTATGTTTTTTACTATCTTGCATATTTTCCTCTTTTCTAGTTTTCATGATAATTATATCATAGCTTTCATTTTTATAAAAACAAGATATTTCAAGGGAAAGAATTTGTTATGTAGTGATATTTTTATCCCTTTTTAGATAGAATTAGTTAAGATATATTTTTTTAGTATCTTTTTCAAGGTAAATATAAAAATGAAAAATAAAATTATACCTACACATATAATAGAAGAAAGAAGCAAGAAAAAATTTTCAGAGAACATTTTTATTAAGTTAGACTCACTAGGACTCAAGAGCCAAAGGTCATTAGTAAAGAAAATCTTGTGAAAATTTATCCAAAATTTATTAAAATCGACAGCTATAAAAGTGATTATAGATGATAGTAGTATAATGAAAATCAAAAAAACTTTGTTGAAAATTTTTAATAAATAAAAAAGAAAATCTTTTTTGTAAATTAGAAATAACAAGATAGTAGATATTATAAAAAAACTTAATAAAAAACACATTATTTTCACAGATGACAGATATAAATACTTAACATCTATCATGTGTAAAATATCTTTTTTACTAAACCAGCTTGAATCAAGAAAATCTTTATTATTAAGATAAGAAAATAGGTTTTTTGTATAGAATATTAATTTTTCTTCGGATATAAATAAACTATTGGCTAACTTTTCCTTTCGATAATAATAAGTGTAGATAGGTAGAAAAAATGGTATTTTTAAAATAAAAAATAAAATTCCCCCTAAAAATAGAGATAGTAAGTTTAAAACTCCTGTAGTTTTTAAAAAAATTTTCTTCATTTATTGTGTAACCTTTCTTCGTTTAATTTGTTTTTAGCCCGTATTATATAGTAATTTATATATTAACAAATTTTTAGTAAAAAATAAATTTAAAACAGATATTAAGAAGGTATTATTTGTCAATAAACTGTATAATTCTGAAAATTTTATTTGGTATTGATAAGGAAAAAATATTGTTATATAATATAAATTATAGAAATATATGGGAGATAGATAGCTATGAAAACAAAGGGAATTAATACTAACTTATTACATGGATATCCTGTGATAGATGGATATACAGGTGCAGCCTCAATACCTAAGTATCAAACATCAACTTTTGATCAAAAAGATTGTTATTCAGATGGTAAGAAGTATTCTTATAGTAGATTTTCTAATCCAACGATAGAGGCTCTTCAAAGTGCCATCGCAAAAATGGAAAATGCAAAATATGGATTTGCTTTTTCTTCTGGAATGGCAGCAATAACAGTAGCTTTGATGTTACTTTCAAAAGGGGACCATGTTATTTTACCAATAGAAGTGTATGGAGGGACTTACCAACTTGCAAGTCAAATTTTGCCAAAATATGGTATTGAAAGTTCTTTTATAGATTATAAAGATTTATCTAATATAGAAAATCATATTAAAGAAAATACAAAAGTAATTTATATAGAAACACCTTCAAATCCACTTTTGAAAATTTCTGATATCAAAGAAATAGTAAAATTAGCTAAAAAACACAATTTATATACTATGGCAGATAATACTTTTATGACGCCAATTTACCAAAAACCGATTGATTTAGGTGTTGATATTGTTATTGAAAGTATGACAAAATTTATAAATGGTCATAGTGATGTGGTAGCAGGTGCTTTAGCTACAAATAATCAAGAAATGGCAGAAAAAATTTACTTGCTACAAAAAAATTTTGGTTCTATTATGGGAGTAGAAGATGCATGGCTGGTTCTTAGAGGTATGAAAACAATGGGACTGAGAATGGAAAAATCGGTATCGAATGCCTTGAGTATTGCAAAATTTTTAGAAAGTAAAGAAAAAATAAAAAAAGTTTATTATCCAGAACTTGCAAGTTGCAATTATTTTGACATTCATTCTAAACAAGCAACGAGTGGAGGAGCTGTTTTATCATTTGAACTTAATAGTGATGAAGACAGAATTAATTTTTTAAACAAAATTAAGATACCAATTTACGCTGTAAGCCTAGGAGGTGTTGAATCAATAGTATCGCATCCAGCAAGTATGTCGCATGCTTGTATGAGCAAAGAAGAAAGACTATCACAAGGTGTAGGAGATAACTTATTACGTCTTTCTTGTGGAATAGAAGATTTAGAAGATCTAATACAAGATTTAGATCAAGCATTAGAATAAAAAAAAATAAATAAAAAAATATAGAGGGAATTTTTAAATTATTTATTATTAAAAGTAGTTAAAATAACGAAAACAAAAAAATTAAAGGAGAATATCATGATAAAAAAAATAAATACAGAAAACGCACCAAAAGCATTAGGACCATATGTACAAGCAAATAAAGTAGGAAATTTAATATTTTGTTCAGGGCAATTAGGTATTAACCCAAAAACAGGGAAACTAGCAGAAGGTGGAGTATTAGCTGAAACAGAACAAGCATTTAAAAATATAAAAGCAGTAGTCGAAGAAGCAGGAAGCTCAATGAATCATATAGTAAAAGCCTTAGTTCTTTTAAAAGATATAAATGATTTTAAAGCTGTTAATGAAATATATGCAAAAAACTTTAATGAAATTTTACCAGCAAGATCAGCATTTGAAGTAGCTAATTTACCAGCTGGAGCACAAATAGAAATAGAAGTAATAGCAATAGAAAAATAAAATAAATTTTTAAATAAAATATAAAATTAAAATTCCATTCTCTAAAAATATAAGAATGGAATTTTTAATATTTATAAGATAAAATAAAGTTTGTAGAACAAAAAAATTATAATAATAAAAAATAAAAGGGGATAATATGTCAAAATTTCTAAGTAACAAGGTTGTGGAAGCTGCATATTTACTAAAGGTCAGAGATAAAAAAAATGTAGTGATAATAGATGCAAGAGGAAATATGCTAGATGACGGAGGAAAAATGTATGATAAAGCCAAAGTTATAGACTGGACTGATATAAGTGTACTAGGCGATTTTGGAAGTGAAAATTTAGGTAAATTACTATCAAAAGAAAATTATAAAGAAATATTTAAAAAATTAAAAATTAATGAAGAAACAGAAGTTATAGCATATGGATTTACCATGCCAAAAGCAGGATTTGGTGACGAAGGAAGAATCATATATACATTTGATTATATAGGTCACAAAAATGTTAAATTTATAGATGGGGGATTTGATGAAATAGAAAAATTAGGCTATAACAAATTTTACAATAAAGAAAATGACAGATTAGATTTAACAGATTTAAAAAGAGAAGAAGCCACGGACAACAAATCAAGCATATTTACAGAAGAATTATTGAAGGTAGTAGAAAATGAAAAATATCAAATAATTGATACAAGACTACAAGTAGAATATAATGGGAGGGTAATTTATGGAGAAAATAAAGCAGGACATATAAAAAATGCAATATCTTTACCATTTAATTCATTAGTAGATGATAAGGGGTTTTTAAAATCAAAAAAAGAAATAGAAGAAATATTAATTAATAAAAAAATAGAAAAAAACAAAACGCAAATAACATATTGCACAACGGGGGTTAGAGCAAGTTATGTAGCCTTTATTTTAAAAGAATTAGGTTATAATGTAAAAAATTATGAACCGTCTTTTGCAAGATTTTGTAATGTAGGAGAGATAGAAAAATAATGGTAGAAATAAGAAAAGCAAAAAAAACAGATTTTGACGCTTTAAATGGGCTGTTTGACTTTATAGTATCTTTAAAAGTAGATATTTTAAAAGAAATAGGAGAAAAAAAATTATTAGAAATATTAAGAGAATGTTTTTTATCAGAAACTGATAGATATAGTTACAATAATTGTGAAGTAGCTGAAAAAGATGGTAAAATTCTAGGATTTTCTTTTGCATACAATTATGACAATTTACTAAACGCAAAAGAGTATTGGTATAACTACATAGTAGAAAAATATGAACTAAATCCGAGAAGTTACATTTTTGATTTTAATGAATTTTTTGAGGGAGAATACTATTTAGATACCCTATATGTATTTGAAGATGCTAGAGGTAGAGGAGTAGGAAGCAAACTTTTAGACAATTTTGGAGAAAATAAAGATTATAAGATAAAAAGCTTGAATGTAGCTTTTTACAATAAAGGAGCCCAAAAATTATATGAAAGTTTCGGATATAAAAAAGAAGGAAAAATAAAAATAGCAAACGAGCAGTATCATCACTTAGTTTTAAAATAAAATTTTGGAGGAATTAATGAAAGAACTATTAAGAAAAGATATAAAAATAGAAGAAACATGGGATTTAACATCTATATTTAAAAATGATGAAGAATTTTACAATGAATTTCAAAATGTAGAAAAAGAACTTAAAAATATAAAAAAATATCAAAACAAACTAAAAAATAGTGCTAAAGATTTACTTTTAGTTTTGAGGGCTAGTGAAGATTTTGATAATAAATTAGAAACATTATATGTCTACTCACATTTAAAAAACGATCAAGACACTACAGAGGCAAAATATATAAAAATGCACCAAAAAGCATATGACTTGTATGTAAAAGCATCTAGTGAATGGTCATTTTTACAACCAGAAATAATGGCATTAGATGAAAATATCCTAAATTCTTATATTAATCAGGAAGAAGGGTTAAAAAAATATAAATTTTTCTTTGAAAAATTAAATACAAAACGTCCATATACATTAGACAAAGAAACAGAGAAAATAATAACTCTAGCATCGGGTGCATTATCATC
The DNA here is from genome assembly GCF_001553005.1 of Gemelliphila asaccharolytica. Classification (GTDB taxonomy): domain Bacteria; phylum Bacillota; class Bacilli; order Staphylococcales; family Gemellaceae; genus Gemelliphila; species Gemelliphila asaccharolytica. Next base: position 15,260 of record NZ_KQ959870.1, read on the forward strand.
TTCTAGTGAAACATTTTCTGCTTTAAATAACACAGATGTAAAATTTGATCCTGTAAAAAATAAAGACGGAGAAATTTTACCATTAAACTTTGCCACTTATGGAAAATATATGGAAAGTAAAGATAGAGTTTTAAGAAAAAATACATTTAAAAGTATGTATAAATTTTATAAAGAACACATAAATACTTTAGCAAGCACACTTTCAGGAAATTTAAAAGCAAATAAATACTATTCAGATACGCACAAATATAAATCAACTAGACAAAACGCAATGTCAAATAACTATATACCTGAAGAAGTATATGATAACTTAATTGATACTGTAAATAAAAATCTTCATGTGTTACATAAATACCATGAATTACAAAAAAAAGTTTTCGGAGAAAAAGAATTAAGATTATACGACAGAAGTGTATCTATGGTAGATAGTGAACCATTAGAATTTGATTTTGAAACAGCAAAAAATATGGTTATTGAAGCTGTCAAATGCATGGGTGAAGATTATGTAGAAAATCTTAAAAAGGCATTTGAAGAAAGATGGATAGATATTAGACCAAACAAAGGAAAACGTTCTGGAGCATATTCATCAGGAGGGTATAATACTAAACCATATATTCTTCTAAACTATGATGATACATTAAATTCTGTCCATACATTGATTCATGAGTTAGGACACTCAATGCATTCTTACTATACAAGAAAAAACCAAGACAAAACATATGGAAGTTATTCAATATTTGTTGCAGAAGTTGCATCAACTTGTAATGAAGCCTTACTTTCAGATTACTTATACAAAAAATATAAAAAAGAAAACAATAAAAATGCTATGCTCACAATTTTGAATCACGAGCTTTCTTCTTATGTAGGAACACTTTTTAGACAAGTTATGTTTAGTGAATTTGAATATAAAATAAATACTATGTTAGCAAAAGGAGAAGTATTAACTGCTGAATATCTAAATAAATTATATTATGATCTTGTAAAAAAATATCATGGAAATGCACTAACATACGATGATGAAATAATGTATGAATGGTCAAGAGTTCCTCATTTTTACTATAATTACTATGTTTACCAATATGCAACAGGTTTCTCAGCAGCTAGAGCATTGTCAAGTTTAATACTAGAAAATAAAGAAAATGCTAAAAAATATATAGAAGAATTTTTATCAAAAGGAAATTCTAACTACCCAATAGAAATTTTAAAAAATGCAGGAGTAGACATGAGAGGACAAGAAGCCATAACAAGAGCCATAAGAGAATTTGATAAAAAAATAGATGAATTTGAAAAATTATATTTTGAAAAATAGCCTAACATAGCTATTAAAATAAAAAAACTTGTGTCAGCTGTGAGGGTTGATTGATAAATATAGCTTGTTAGAAAATAAGCAACTTTTCAAGCAGAGAAACGCACTTTAAGAGTGATAAAATACTTTTTACAGCGGAAAGAAAATTTTATAAAAAAAAGAGGGAAAAATGCCAGAATTACCAGAAGTAGAGAATATAAAACGAGGTCTTATAAAAAAAGTAATAAATAAAAAAATAATATCTGTAGAAATATCAGAAATAGTAGCAAGTTCTCATAAAAATCAAAAAAGAGCTATAGTCAAAGATAATCTAGAAATTTTTAAAAAAAACTTAATAGGAAAAACCATATTAGATTTAACAAGACGAGGGAAATATATATATTTCACATTAGAAAAAGGATATTTGGTAACTCATTTTGGAATGACAGGAGCATATTTTGTAGTTAAAGAAGAAAAAGACATAAAAAATAAAAATTATTATAAGCATAGGCATATTATTTTTAATTTTGAAACTGGAGAAAAAATGTGTTTTTGTGATATTAGGAGATTTTCGGAATTAAGATATTTAGATGATATTTCAACATTTAAACCATTTCAGCAGATGGCACCAGAACCCTTTTATCATGCTTCTTTAAAAAAATTCTTAGACAAATTGAATGAAAAAAAATATTTAAATAAGGAAATAAAAGCTTTATTATTAGATGGAAGTGTTTTTTGTGGGTGTGGCAATATTTATGCTTGTGAAGTGCTATATAAAGAAAAAATAAATCCCTTAACTTTTTCTAAAAATCTATCTGAAGAAGATAAAAAAAGAATTTTTATCTCTTTGAAAGAAATTCTTGAATTTAGTATAGAAAAAGGAGGTAGTACAATTTCAGATTATGTAAATAGTGAAGGTGAAAAAGGTAATATGCAAAATTATCTGAAAATTTATGGAAAAAAGGTCTGTCCTTTAGGTCATGCAACAAAAAATATAAAAATAAAAGGTAGAAGTACATATTTTTGTCCAGAGTGTCAGAAATATCCCGTCTAAAATAGCTGAAAAATATAACAGTTTCTAAACAGATAAACCGTTAAAAAAGCAATATTTTTTATTATCTAATTATAAAAATATTTTAGAGAATATATACTTGTCAATATGAGGAAGCTATTACCCATAAAAACAGCGTTAGTCTAGCGTTGGAAAATAAGCGAATTGTTGCATATTACACATTCACAAAAAGTTCACAATTCAAACCATCAAAGTGTTGAAATCGTATTACATTTGTTGTAAACTAAAATTGTAAATAAATTAATAAGGAGAGTGACAAAAATGTCAACAACTACAGAAACTAAAAAAGCTTTCGTTGGTGGACTTTGGGAAAAAGAAATCAATGTATTAGACTTTATTAAATCTAACTACACTGAATATAGAGGCGATGCTTCATTCCTAGCTGGACCAACTGAAAACACAAAAGTATTAGTTGAAAAATTCAATGAATTAATGAGACAAGAACGTCTTGCTGGAGGAACTCTTGATATGGATACTTCTATCCCATCAACAATTCTTTCACATGGTGTTGGCTATATAGATAAAGACCGTGAAGAAATAGTAGGTCTTCAAACAGACAAACCTTTAAAACGTGCTCTTATGCCATTTGGTGGTATAAAAATGGCTGTTAAATCTTGTGAAGCTTATGGATACAAAGTTGACGACGAAGTAATCAAAATCTTCACTGATTACCGTAAAACTCACAACCAAGGTGTATTTGATGCCTACACTCCAGAAATGAGAGCAGTAAGAAAATCAGGTGTTATTACTGGATTACCAGATGCTTACGGACGTGGACGTATCATAGGTGACTACCGTCGTGTTGCATTATACGGGGTAGATAAACTTATCGAATTGAAAAAAGCTGACTTAGCTAAAATCGGAGCAGACGGAGTAATGACAGAACATGTTATCCGTGACCGTGAAGAAGTAAGTGACCAAATTAAAGCTTTAGGAGAATTAAAAGAATTAGGTAAAATCTACGGATTTGATATTTCTGGACCAGCTAAAAACGCAAAAGAAGCTGTTCAATGGCTATACTTTGGATACCTAGCAGCAATCAAACAACAAAATGGTGCTGCAATGTCAATAGGTAACATCGCTACTTTCTTAGATGTTTACATCGAAAGAGATTTAGAAGATGGAACATTAACAGAAGAAAAAGCACAAGAATTAATCGACCACTTAGTATTAAAACTACGTTGCGTTAAATTTGCTCGTACCCCTGAATATAACCAATTATTCTCTGGAGACCCAATCTGGGCTACATTAATCGTTGGTGAAATGTTAGACAAAGAAAAATCATTAGTAACAAAAACAGACTTCCGTTTCATCCATACATTAGACAACATGGGTAACTCACCAGAACCAAACTTAACTATACTTTGGTCTACAAAATTACCTAATGGATTCAAAGAATTCTGTGCTGAATCATCAATCAACCACAGTGCTGTTCAATATGAAAGTGACGAATTACTTTCAGGATTCTTAGGAACTTGTGACAAATCAATCGCTTGCTGTGTATCTGGTATGTCAACAGGTAAAGATATGCAATTCTTTGGAGCACGTGCTAACCTTGCAAAAGCATTACTTTACACAATTAATGGTGGACGTGATGAAAAATCTGGTTTACAAATTGGACCAAAAACTACACCATTACGTGGAGTACTTAAATATGACGAAGTTCTTGAAAAATTTGATATTTTCATGGACTGGTTATGTAAACTTTACATTAACACATTAAATGTAATTCACTATATGCACGATAAATATTCTTATGAAAGCTTAGAAATGGCTTTACATGACACTAAAGTAAGAAGATTTATGGCAACAGGTATCGCTGGATTCTCAGTAGCAGTAGACTCATTATCAGCAATTAAATATGCTAAAGTTACTCCAATTGAAGATGAAACTGGATTAGCAGTAGATTACAAAATTGAAGGAGACTTCCCTAAATTTGGTAACGATGATGACAGAGTAGACTCAATCGCTGTAGCATTATTAAAAGATTTCATGACAAAACTTAAAAAATACCCAACTTACCGTGCAGATGAAACTACAACTTCAATCTTAACAATAACTTCTAACGTTGTTTACGGTAAAAAAACTGGTAACACTCCTGACGGACGTCGTGCAGGTGAACCATTCTCACCAGGTGCAAACCCAATGAATGGTCGTGACCAATCTGGAGCATTAGCTTGCTTGAACTCAGTAGCTAAATTACCATATGAATACAGCCGTGACGGAATTTCATTAACAGCTGCATTCACACCTAAATCATTAGGTAAAGACAAACACGATAGAATAGTTAACCTTGTAGCTATGATGGATGGATACTTCAAAGAAGGTGGATACCACTTAAATACAAACGTATTTAATAAAGAAACACTTCTTAAAGTAATCGAATCACCAGAAGAATATCCAAACTTCACAATTCGTGTATCAGGATATGCAGTACGTTTAATCAGCTTAACACCAGAACAACAACGTGACGTATTAAGCCGTACAATGCACCAATTCAGATAATTATTATCAAAAAAAGAAAGGAGGCTTAAATTGCCTCCTTTTTATAATTTTTTATTAAGCTAATGAAAGTCATTATCTTAGTAAAAAATTATAAAAAAGAGTATAATAAAGAAAAAGGAGGGATAGTTATGCTTACAGATTTTCTTGAAGAAAAATCAAAAGCATCAGATGAAAAAGAAGAACTAACAGGTCTTGTACATTCCTTTGAATCATTTGGAAACCTAGATGGTCCGGGAATAAGATTTGTAATATTTTTCCAAGGATGTTTACTTCGTTGTAAGTATTGCCATAACCCTGATACTTGGAAATTACATAATCCTGATGCAAAAAGATATACAGTTAAAGAATTAGTAAAAAAAATTGTGAGATACAGACCATATTTTGAATCAAGTGACGGCGGTGGCGTAACTGTCAGTGGAGGAGAATCACTTTTACAATTAGATTTTGTAATTGAACTGTTCAAAGAATTAAAAAGTATAGGAATAAACACTTGCGTGGATTCTTGCGGGGGATTTTATGTTAATACTCCGACAATGAATAAAAAAGTATTGGAATTAATCTCATTAACAGATTTATTTTTAATGGATATTAAACATATTGATGATGATGTGCATATACGTTTAACAAAAAGAACAAATAAAAATATCTTGCAATTTATTAGATTTTTGAGCGACAATGGAGCTAAAATGTGGATAAGACATGTATTAGTGCCAAAATGGACAGATTTTGATGATGATTTAAGAAGACTTAGAAAATATATTGATACCCTAAATGGAGTAGAAAGAGTCGAAGTTTTACCATATCATGATATGGCAAAATACAAATACAAAGAATTAGGTATAAAATATGAACTTGAAGATATTGAACCGCCAACAAAAGATCGTATAAAAAATGCAATAGAAATTCTGGGAGCTAGAAATGATCTTTAATAAAAAGCAGTAATTAAAAAATTACTGCTTTTATTTATTTTAAAATAAAAATTTTTTAAAAGATAAATAATCAAAGTTTTTGAAAAAAAGTTATGCTAGAGAAGAAACATTATCTAAAATTTTTATATATTATTTTTAAAAAAAGAAAAAAGAAAGAAAAATCCTTTTTTTGATTTTTCTTTCTTTTTTTAATTATTTATTATCATTTTGTTTAGGTGTAGCTGGAGTTGGATTAGTCATAGTTTCTATTTGTTTTTTGACTGCATCATTGCTACCACTAACTTTATATTCATTAAATAATTTTTTAAGAGCATTTTGATATATAGTTTTATCTTTAGCTACAGTTTTTTGAGCTATAGATTCTGCTATATCAGCTTTCATTTCGTCAAATGTCATTTCTTTGACATCTAAGGCTTTTATAATGTGGTATCCAAATTGTGTTTTAACTACATCAGATACTTCATCTTTTTTAAGATTGTAAGCTACATCATTAAATTCACTTACAAAAGAAGAAGTTGCTTTTGATGAAAGACCAAGATCTCCACCTTTATCGGCATTAGATTTATCTGTAGAATATTCTTTTGCTAAAGCAGCAAAATCTCCACCTGCATCTAATTTTTGTTTTACTTCATCTATTTTTGCTTTTGCTTCTTCGTCACTTAAACCATCTTTATTTGTATCGCTTTTTACTGATATTAATATGTGTGCTAAGTGATATTGAACTTTAGAATTTTCATATTCTTCTTTTAATTTATCTTCACCAACACCTGCTTCATCTAATATCATATATGCTTGAGCTGTTTTCACTTTTAAAGCTTCTTTATATTTTTCTTTGTCAAAACCTTGTTGTTTTAAGGCAGCATCAAATTTATCTTTGCCACCATATTGTTCAATTGTTTTATTTAATTCTGCTTCAACGTGTTTATCATCAATTTTGTTTTTATATTTATCAAGCAAAACTTTTTTTGTTGCTATATCAGTAGCTGCTTTAGAAATTTGATTTGGTCCGATATAGTCTATTATTTCTTTATTAGTTACATTACCTGCTTTTGTAGAAATTAGTGAATCAGAAGAGCAACCACTAAGAGTTACTACAGACGCACATAAAATTGCTGGTAATATAGCTTTTTTAAAACTTTTCATTATATAATTTCCTCCTGATTTTCATACTACTATAATATATCATATTTCATATTTAAAAACAAACGAATGTTTTATAAAATAGGTGATATTAATCTTGAAATGGCTTCTTTTATTTTAGTAATAGTGCTTCTTTGGTCATAGATTTTTTTTGTTAATAATGATGAATTTTTGATATCTTCATCAAAAATACTTCTAAATTTTTTACATATTTGGTCATCATATATGAAAGTATTAATTTCAAAATTAAGTTTAAAGCTTCTATTGTCAAAATTTGCACTTCCTACACTTGTAACTTCATCGTCAATGATTACTAATTTGGAATGTAAGAATCCTTTTTCATATTCATAGATTTTTGCCCCTAATTTTACCAATTTTCCTACATTATAGTAATTTGCCCATCTAACAAAAGGGTGGTCTGATTTTTTAGGTATCATTATTTTTACTTTTGTACCAGAAAGAATTGCCATTTTTAAAGAGTCCATGACCCCTTCATCTGGTATGAAATAAGGAGATTGAATATATATATATTTTCTTGCACTTTTTATCATATGTAAAAAGCCATATTTTATTTGATCGATTTGTTCATCTGGACCACTTGTTACCACCTGAATAGGAATGTTAGAGTCTATATTTTCAAATTCACTTTCGCCATAATTTTCTATTTTTTCATCTTTAAAATCGTTATTATTTATTTGAGAGTTCCAATCATCAATAAAACGTAAATTCAAAAGTGCCACAGCCTCTCCTCTAATTCTAAGATGAATATCTCGCCAAGGTCCGAATTTCTTATTATTACCTAAATACTCATCCCCAACATTATAGCCACCTATATAACCTATTTTTCCATCTATTACAACTATTTTTCTATGGTTTCTATAATTCAAACGAAAATTTATTAAAGGTAACGAAGATTTAAAAAAACTTTTAGTGAAAGCACCTAATCTATTAATACTATTAAGAGAAATCTTGTTTAATGTTCTAGATCCTATATCATCATAAAGAATATAAACCTTTACTCCCTCTTTGAGCTTTTTTTTAAGTAGGGAAAAAAGTTTTTTTCCAATATTATCTTTTTTCAAAATATAATATTGGATGTAGATATAATTAGTAGCTTTTTCAATATCCTCAAAAAGAAGTTTAAACTTTTCACCTCCTGTAGTTATAATTTTAACATCATTTTTAGTTGTCAAAAAGGCTTGGTCAGATCTAAAGTTTAGTTCTATTAAACTTTTATGATGAAAGGTAATATACTCATTATTATATAAGCTAAAAGGAGATTTTCTTTTGAAAATATATTGCTGAAATTTAATTTTTTGCTCTTTAGTAAATGGAAAAATTTTATCTCTATAAATAGGTCTTCCAAAAATAAGGTAAAGAAGTAGACCAAAATGGGGGATTAAAAGCAAAACTAAAATCCATGCCCAAGAAGATGAGGGTTTTTTTGACTCTAGGAATATTATTACCATAACAGTTATAATATTAGCTAAGTAAAAAATAAAAAGAGTATCAAAATTATGAAAAAAACTAAAAAAATTAATGTTGAAAATAGAATTATAAAGCATATATACCTCCTAATATCAAGTTAATTTTATAAAAAATATAGAAATTTAGCAAGTTTTATAATATAATATTTATGGATTATAAATAAAAGGAGAAGGTATGAACAATAATATCTTAGAACATTTAAAAAGTAAATTTGCCGATTTTGCAAGTGAGCTAGAAAATATTGAACCAGAAAATTTTGATATAAAACAAATTGATAGATTGATAAAGCTTGTAGAAGAATTAGATAATGAAATAAAAACATTAAAATAATATTTAAATAGAAGAGTTCTATATAATATAGAACCTTTTTATTTTATAGGAGAAAAAGTGTGAAAAAATTTTTACTTACAATAAAAAAAATAGGTATCAATGGAGAAGGGATAGGTTATTATAAGAAAAAAATAACATTTGTTCAAGGAGCGTCACCAGAAGAAGAAGTTATTTGTAAAGTTTTGGAAGAAACTGATAAATATATAAAAGCAAAGCTTTTAACCATAAAGAAAAAAAGTCCCTTTAGAAGAGAAAATATAAAAAAAGAATTTTTGGATAGTGGAGCATATAATTTAATTCATGTCGACTATAAAAAGCAATTAGAATATAAAAAAAATATAGTTTGGGACTCTTTTTCTAAATATTTAGGAACGAAATATCTTGATAAAATAGAAAATACAATAGCTTGTGAAAAAGAATTTCACTATAGAAATAAATGCCAATTCCCTTTTTCTATAGATAAAAATGGCCATGTCATAGCAGGACTTTATAAAGAAGGAACAAATGAACTTGTAAATATAAAAAATTGTCCCGTACAGCATGAAAATATAAATAAAGTAGTAGAAATAGTAAAAAAATATATCGCTAAGTATAAAGTGCCAATTTCTATTTCCAAAAATTTTATAGGAATAAAATACCTCGTATGTAGAGCCTCCTTTGCAAGTGGAGATGTGCAGGTAGCTTTCGTGGCAAATGCAAAAGAAATACCATCACTAAAAAAAGTTGTTCATGAACTAAAAAAGGAAAGCTTTATAAAAAGTATAGTTTTAAATATTAAAGAAAAAAACAGTCACTTAGTTATGGGAAAAGAAAATATTTTGCTCTATGGCGAAGAAAATATTATAGAAAAAATAGGGGATATAAAATATAAGATTTCAGCCAATTCTTTCTTCCAGCTAAATCCCATTCAAACTAAAAATCTTTATGATAAAGTTATAAAATTAGCTAATATAAAAAAAACAGATATAATTTTAGACGCTTTTTGTGGAGTAGGGAGCATTGGTATTTATTTGAGTAAATATGCCGGAAAAGTGTATGGTGTAGATATAGAAGAAGAAAATATAAAAAATGCAAATGACAATATAAAACTTAATAATATAAAAAATTGTTTTTATACACTTTGTGACGCAAAAGAAAGTATAAAAAAATATCAAAAAGATAATATAAAATTTGACATAGTAATAGTAGATCCCCCAAGAGTGGGACTGAGATTTTTGGCTAATGAACTATTAAAAATAAAAGCAAAAAAAATAGTTTATGTAAGTTGTAACCCGTCAACCTTAGCAAAAGATATGAAAATATTAACTAAAAAATATAAAATAAAAACTATAATCCCTGTGGATATGTTCCCTCAAACAGCAAGTGTAGAAAGTATTTGCTTGATGATAAGAAAATAAATATTACCATATAAAAAAAGGAGAATTAATGGAAACAATAAATACAAAATTACTTAAAAAATTTGAAAAAATGTATGATTTAGATACTACAAATGAACTAATGGAAAACGCAATATCAAATGTAGGAATTAGAGAAGCTAGTAAAAATAAACGAGTGATAAACAAGCATGATTTTATTTTTAATGAGCAAATAGAAATAAAAAATATAACAAACCAAAAACAATCAGGAAGATGCTGGTTATTTGCTGCCTTAAATATGGCAAGACCTAAAATAATAAAAGAGCTAAAATTAGAAAGTTTTGAATTTTCTCAAACATATCTTTATTTTTATGACAACATAGAAAAAACAAATCTATTTTTAGACATGATTATAAAAACAAAAGATTTAGACATAAATAGTAGAGAAGTAATAAATGTATTAAAATTCAAAACAGATGACGGAGGATACTTTGAATATTTCAAAGCACTTATAGATAAATATGGAATTGTTCCAAAAAATGTCATGGCAGAAAGTTTCAACTCTGAAAATTCAAGCGATATGTTTGAAAGAGTTGAAGAAATTATAAAAAAATACGCTATGGACATAAGAAGGGCAAAAGGGCAAGAAGAAATAGAAAACTTAAAAGAAGAGTGCCTTTATAAAGCATATAATATATTTGTCAAATGTATAGGAAAACCAGTAGAAAAATTTGACTTTGAATATTTAGATAAAGATAAAAAATATCATATTGAAAAAAATCTATCCCCAAAAGATTTTTATAAAAAATATGTAGGAGATTTTTATGAAGATAAAATTCGTTTAATAAACGACCCTAGAGAAAGAAATCCATATGGAAGAGTATTTGTCAATCCAGAAGTGAAAAACATTGTAGAAATAGACGGTCTTAAAGGACTTAATGTTCCAATGGAAGAGATGAAAAAAGCATTGTTAAAATCTCTAAAAGACGGTATTCCATCATGGTTTGCTTGTGATGTGCTTAAAAGTTGTGACAGGAAAACAGGCATTATGGATTTAGACATTTATAATTATGAAAAAACATTAACAAAAGTAGGAGAATTTACAAAAGCAGATAGACTTGATATGCGTGAATCTGTAGCAACTCACGCTATGAATATAACTGGAGTTAAAACAAAGAATGGAGATATAAAAACATGGAAAGTAGAAAATTCATGGGGAGAAAAAAATGGCGATAAAGGGATTTTCTCCATGACAGATTCATGGTTTGATAAATATTCTTATGAAATAATTATCGACAAGAAATATGTTTCAGAATTTTATTTAAAAGGATTTGACAAGGAAGAAATAGTCTATAGCCCTTATGACGCTTTTTGCTTAATTTTAGGAAAAGTAAAATAAAAATATTTAAAAAACAAGGTGAATTTTAATTTTCCTTGTTTTTTTTTAGAAATTAAGTTTCACCGAGAATATAAAAAAATATTTAGATAAAAAAATTTTTTAAAAAAATTATATATTTAAATTTTCTTAATAATTATTTTTTCTTATTGATAAAAGAGTCTTAAAGGAGGAAATATAGTAGTTATGATAATATGTTTAAGTTATGAATAATAACTTAAATATTAAATAAAACAGATAATAAGCATTTTCATTTTATTTATTTTATAATAAATAATTGAAAAGTAGTGAAGGTAAAATTTAAAAAATTTCCGGCATAATTTAAGAATTTTTCTTTTGCTATATTCTAACTTTAAAAAAAGAGAGGAGTTATTCATGATAAAAAAATCAAGATGGAAGAAATTTCAGTTAGGTATATTAGCTACTTTATTATCTATTAGTTTATTTCAAGGACAAGTATATGCACAAACAGACATATCTAGTGCAAATCAAAATAATATTAGTCAGGGAAACGGTCAGGATAGTTTAGTAAAAAGTAATCAGGAAAATCAAAAAAATCTTGTAAAAAATTTATCTCCCTTTACTAAAGAAGATTATATGAAAAGCTCTGCTACACAGATGGCTCAAGCTATCCGTGATGGTAGAGTAACAAGTGAACAATTAGTAAAATGGGCTTATGAAATAATTGACCAAAAAGATAGCAAACTAAATGCAATGATTACATTAAGAAAAGAAGAAGCATTAAAAGAAGCTAGAGAGCTTAAAGATACAGGACAGCCATTTTATGGAGTTCCAGTTTTGATGAAAGGCTTGGGACACACTGTTGCAGGTTATGATAATACTCAAGGTTTTAAATTTATGAAGGGAACAATTTCTAAACATGATTCTCGTTATACTAAAGAATTTAAAAAAGCAGGATTTATTATTTTAGGGCAAACAAATTTCCCAGAATTTGGTTTGAAAAATATATCTGATTCGCCTCTTTATGGGAAAGCTGCAAATGGCTTAAATCCTCTATATCATGCTGGTGGTTCTTCTGGAGGTAGTGGTGCGGGGATAGCAGCACATTATGCACCAGTTGCTTCAGGTTCTGATGCAGGAGGGTCTATTCGTATTCCATCTTCATATAATGGAACTATTGGACTAAAACCAAGTCAAGGTGTTCTATATGGAACAAAAGATAATGATAAAGATCAAACAGTTCATTTTCCACTTACTAAATCAATGGTAGACACGGAACGTTTGTTTGATATATTTGGTGGAAGTAATCTACCAAAAGAAGATTTTGACCCTAGCAAGATAAAAATAGCATATACAACAAAATCTCCCGTACATACAGAAGTTTCTAAAGAAGCAGTAGAAGCTGTCAATGATATGGTAGCATATTTAAAAAAACAAGGATTTAGTGTAGAAGAAGCAGAAGCACCAGTTGACGGAGTAAAACTTATGAATGATTACTACACAATTGCTGCTGCAGGAACTTATGGATATACAAACTATCTTTCTAAACAAAAATTAAAAAGAAATTTAGAATTTAACGATGTTGATCCAACAACTTATGCACTTTATGGATATGGTAAATTTTTGAAAAAAGAAGATGTTGATATGGCATGGGAAAGTATTCATAAAGAAGCGGAAAAAATGAAAGAATTTCGCAAAAAATACGATATATACTTAACTCCGACAACTGCATATACAGCTCCATATCTTTCTGATACTTTAATAAAAGAAGAAGATGTTAAGCGAATTAAAAATAATGCTAATTTAACAAAAGAAGAACATAAAAAGTTGGTATATGATCAATGGTTAACAGCTTTAGCATATACCCCATTTACTCAGCTTGCAAACCTAATGAGGGAACCAGCAATATCTTTACCGACATATATCTCTAAAGAAGGGAAAACTCTCGGAGTGCAATTTCAAGCGGGGTTAAGACATGATAAACTTCTTTTATCTGTAGGAAAATATCTTGAAGATAGAGGACAATTTTATTATCAAAAAGAAATGAAAGACTTCAAAGAAAATGTAATAAACAAAATAGGTTACTTAGACAATC
>NZ_KQ959872.1 GCF_001553005.1 Gemelliphila asaccharolytica
TTATGGTAGACAAATTTAAGAATACAATTTAAAATATTGGTAGGAAATTTTAACTGTTATCTAATAGTTGTCTTACCTTTACAAAGATATATTACCACTTTAGTATGCCTTTGTAAATATCTGTTATACATCTGTTTTATTAATTTAAATTGAATTATTAATATTTTTATTTTTATGTTTTTGAAAGAAATTATTTTTCTTAAAACAGTTTTTTTATTACAGTATTAAACAGATTAAAGCCGTTATTTACAGTTTTTATATTGATAATAGGTTTCAATTAATATTCTGTTGTATATCTGAATTACGTTTTTAAAAAGACAAATATTACAATAAATTTTTATTGTTATTTTTTATTGTTTATTTTTTCTTATTGAGAATTAATATTGTTTGATAACAGTTTCGATAAATTGGAGGCTTATTTGAATACTAATATTACTAACAAAAAATACGATATTATTATAGTTGGAGGAGGCAGTAGCGGTCTTATGTTAGCTCATCTTCTCAATAACAAAAATTTATCTATTCTTTTACTAGAATCTACAAAAAGAATAGCCACTAAATTACTAATGACAGGAAATGGCAGATGTAACGTGATTTCGAGTTATAAAGAAAAAGAATTAGAAGAAAAAATCTATAACGGAAGATTCCTAAGAGGAGCTTTTTTAAAATATGATTTGAAAAAATTCTTTGAAAACAATAACCTAGCCTTAAAAGAAGAGAATATGCGACTTTATCCTAAAAGTGAAAAATCTATAGATGTTGTTAATATGTTTAATATAGAAAATATTGTCCTTAAAAAAAATTCAAAAGTTACTGACCTTATCTTTGATAAATTAAAACTAATAGGAGTAGTTTGCGGAGAAAACAAATATTATGGGGAAAAAATTGTCCTATGCACAGGAGGTAAAAGTTTTCCAAAAAGCGGAAGTGACGGCAGTATGCACAACATTTTGAAAAAGCATAATATTTCTATAACAAAAACATATCCAAGTGAAGTTCCTTTAGTTTTTCCTGATTTCTCCTCTCTTTCTGGAGTTTCTATCCAAAATGTAAAAATTTTTAATAAAAATCATTATTCAATAGGAGATATTCTTTTCACACACAAAGGAATTAGCGGACCTTGTGCTATCGGTATTGGAGAATTTGTCGCAAGAGAAAATAATACAGAATTTTTTATTGATTTTTTGCCAGATATAACAGAAGAAAAATTATTTCTAAATCTTTTCAATAATCATAAATATCTTCAAAACAGCTTTCCAAAGAGTTTTTATAAATTTATAATGGAAGATTTCCCAAAAAATAACCCTTCTAAAAAAAATATAAGAAAATTCATTTCAGAAAAAATAAAACGTTATAGCTTGAAAAATGTAAAAACACTACCTATTGAAAAAGCATTTGTTACTGCTGGAGGTGTAAATTTAAAAGAAATAAACAATACTACTCTTAGCCATAAAAAAATAAAAAATCTCTATTTTGCAGGAGAACTTTTAGATTTACATGGAGAAATAGGAGGATTTAACCTCACTATAGCATGGATTAGTGCGATGATTATTGCTGATAATATTATTTAAAAAAATTATAATAAACAATAAAATATAATAAAAATTTTATTGATTTATTATGATTTTTTATTTTTATAACTTGCTTTCTAACCTGCTTTTGCATCTAAAAAGTATCAAAAACTATAAATTAAAAACAAAAATTAACCTCCTTAAAAATAAAACATTTTTTAGCAGCATAATCTTTATATTAATAATAGTATTTAAAACAAAATATTTTTTATTTTTTAATTAGGAAAAATTTTTATAACTATGAAATATTTTCACAACTATGAAATATTTTCATTTATAAAGAAATCTTTTCATTTCTAATTATCCAGTTTAATTAATTGACTTTATGCGTTTACAGGTATAAAATTATAATCAAGTTAGATATGAAATATTTAATATATTTAATCTAATCGAAATATATTTTAAAGGAGATTTATTATGAAAAAAATTTATATGTATGGCGTGAGCGAACAAGAAAAAGATTTAGCTATAGCTTGGGGAAAAGATAATAATATAGAGCTATTTTTAGATAATGAAATATTAATGGACAATACGGCTGATAGATGTAAAGGTTATGACGGAGTTAGCACTTATCAATATACTAGATTAGATGATAGTGTATATGAAAAATTAAATTCTTTTGGTATAAAAAATATAGCTCAAAGAATGGCGGGATTTGACCCTTACAATCTAAAATTAGCTACAAAAAATAACATAATAATTTCAAATGTTCCTGCTTATTCTCCTGAGTCTATAGCAGAATATACTGTTGGACAAGCTATTAACGGTATCAGAAATTTATATACAGTCTATAAAAATTCAAAAAATCATGATTTTAGAGAAACTATGAGTATTAGAGGAAGAAGAATTGGAGATAAAACTGTTGCAATACTCGGAACAGGTCGAATAGGACAAGCTACAGCTCACCTATTTCATGGATTAGGATGCAAAGTAATTGGATTTGATGTATATAAAAATGATAAAATAAAAGATATATTAGTTTATAAAGATACCGTCGAAGATGCTATAAAAGAAGCTGATATTATATCTTTACATATGCCTGCTACAGAAGATAACTACCATATTCTAAATGAAAACACATTAAAATTATGCAAAAAAGATGCTATCATAATTAATGCAGCTCGTGGTGTATTAGTAGATACAGAGGCATTACTTAATTCGCTAGATAATGGCCATATCTCTTTTGCCGCTTTAGACACTTATGAAAATGAATTTGAATATGTAAAAAATAATTATAGTGATACTCCTATTACAGATAAAACTTTCATTAAATTATTACATCATCCTAAAGTTAGTTATACTCCTCATATAGCTTATTACACTGATGAATCTGTAAAAAATATGATTTTCCATGCGTTGAACGCTACAAAAGAAGTTATAGAAACAGGCAACACTTCTTTAAGAGTTAATTAATTATAAAAATAACTATTATTAAACTCATTTTAATAATAGTTATTTTTTTATGTGTAAGTTAATTTATATTTTCTTTATAAAAAAGTTATTAAAAAATTATTTAATTTTTCTCTTTTTAACTAATTTATTAAAAAATTACTTATAAGTATATTTTATACAAATTAAAAAAATCTAGAAAATCTAAAAGTTATTTTCAAATAGATTTTCTAGATTAATATATTAAAATTTTATTTTCTCATTAAATAATTAAATGCTGATAAAGCTGCTGTTGCTCCGCTTCCTATAGAGATAACTATTTGTTTATAAGTTTGATCACTACAATCACCAGAAGCAAATACTCCTTCTATATTTGTAGATTGATCTTTTTTAGTTATTATCTCTCCTATTTTTGTTTTTTCTAATTTTTCTCCTATCCACTCAGTATTAGGAACAAGACCAACTAATATAAACACTCCTTGAAGGTCTATAGTATGTTTTTGGTCTGTTTTTCTATCTACATAAGTTAAGGATTCTACACTATCTTTTCCATCTATTGATGTAGTCATAGCACTTGTTATAACTTCAACATTTTCTAAACTTTTTAGTTTATCTTGCAATACTTGATCAGCTTTTAATGTATCTGCAAATTCTATTACTACTACATTTTTTGCTAAATTTGCAAGATCTATAGCTGCCTCTACTCCAGAGTTTCCTCCACCAATAACTGCAACTTTTTTATCTTTAAATAACGGTCCATCACAATGAGGGCAATATGCTACACCTTTATTTTTAAATTCTTTCTCTCCTGGAATATTTAAAAGTCGCCATCTAGCTCCAGTAGAAATTATCAGTGTTTTTGTTAAAAGTTTTTCATCGCTGTCTAAAGTTACTGAAAAATTACCATCTTCTAATTTTTCAAAATCAGTAGCCATAAATCCTTCCATTATATCAACACCATATTGTTCTACGTGTTCTTTGACACTTTGCATAAATTTTGGACCTTCTGTATACTTAGTACCAATTATATTTTCAATACCTAAAGTTTCGTTAACTTGGCCTCCAAATTCACTACAAACAATACCTGTTTTTATCCCTTTTCTTTTAGCATAAATTGCTGCAGCACCACTTGATGGTCCTCCACCAATTACAAGTGTGTCAAAAACACCTTTTTCTTTTGCATTAACTAATTTTTTACTTCCAATAACTTTATCCAATAATTCATTGAACTTAATTCTTCCACCATGGAAATTTTCCCCATTTTTAAATACAAAAGGAACTGCCATAACATTATTTTCTTTTACTAAATCTTCATAAAATGCTCCATCAATCATAGTATGAGTTATGTTATCATTTAGTATTGCCATAGCATTAAGTGTTTGAACAACATCAGGACAGTTATGACAAGAAAGTGATACTATTGTTTTAAAATCAATTTTTTCTTCAATAGCTTTAATTCTTTCTATATCTTCATCTTTTAATTTTGGTTTTCTTCCAGATGCTTGTATCAAACTAAGAACAAAAGATTCAAATTCATGACCTAATGGTATTCCCGCATATGTCACTCCTACTTCTTTATTTCCTTTCACTATTGTAAAAGAAGGAGTTAGAGGTAAATCTACTTTTTCTATAGTTATTTTTTCTGTAAGAGAAGATATAGTTTTTAAAAATTCTTCCATTTTTTTACTATTATCATCTTCTCCCACACTATATTTCAAAACAAGAGTGCTTTCTATATAATTTGAATATGCTTTAAACTGTTGTTGTAATTCATTTGTCAGCATTATATTTTACCTACTAAGTCTAAACCTGGTGTAAGTGTTTCGCCTGTTTCTTTCCATTTTGCAGGACAAGCTTCCCCTGGATTTGCTCTTACATATTGTGCAGCTTTTATTTTATCTATTAAAACAGAAGCATCTCTTCCTATTCCGTCAGCATTAATTTCAAATGCTTGAACAACTCCATCTGGATCTATAATAAATGTAGCTCTTTGAGCAAGACCATTTTCATCAAGAACTTCAAAATTATTAGATATTAAATGACTTGGATCTCCTATCATTTTATATGTTATTTTTGAAATAGCTTCTGAATGATCATGCCATGCTTTGTGTACAAAATGAGTATCTGTTGAACATGAATAGATATTAACACCCAATTCTTTTAATTTATCTGATTGTTCTTGTAAATCTTCAAGTTCTGTCGGACAAACAAATGTAAAATCGGCAGGGTAAAAACAAAGTACACTCCATGCTCCTTTAAAATCTTCATTTGATACATCTACAAATTCTTCTTTTTGTGGATCATAAGCTTTAGCATTAAAAGCTAAGATCTCTTTACTTACTAATGACATATTTTTTTCCTCCTAAATTTCTGTATTGTTTTTATTGATAAAATTTCATTATTTTTATCAAGTTAATCTTATAATAAGTTAATATAAAAATCAAATAATTGCACTCAAAAAAATCCTTTTTTATTTTTATGAAAAATGCTTTTAAATCAGTAATTACAAATATTTTAAATATATAATAATATAACTTATTTTCTTCAATTAATTATAAACTACTTATAATATCTATCTTTTAAAATTTGAAACTAGCTTATACTCACTTAATCTGTTACAATTAAAGTATTAAATAAGTAAGGATTTAAAATAATGATAAATGATACAATAGCCGATATAAGATATATGCATGAACATAGATTATTACCAAATTATTTTTTTGCTAGAAAAAAACAATTTATAGACGTTATTATTAAAAACAACACTGCTATTTTTAATATTATTGATAAACTTTTCAGTGAAAAAAATATAAAAAATATCTATAAAAAAGAAGATTATAAAGTTGAAATTGGAAAAGTTACTGACTTTGTTACCTTGATAAAAGTAAGTTTCCCAACTCCAGAAGTAGAACCTCTTTGTTACTGTTCCTATATTTTTTATGATAATAATTATGAAAAAATAGCGTACTTTACTATTGAAAAAGGAGATAAAGCTAGTAATTACTTACCTTATGTAGCTTCTTGGAATAATCAGGGAAAACATGAAAATTATGGCAATTGTTCTTTCGACAAAAATGAAGATTTGCTAAAATGTGTAGATATATATATGGAAAAAGAATTTAATTTAAAAAGAAAAAAATAATTTTAAATTTTTATAATTATTGCTATCTTGCTATCTTAATTTTTTTCTTAATAATAATTAATTAACTTTGTTTTGGAAAAATTAATGTTATAAATATTTTTAAAAAGGGGGATTTTTATTGAGAGTAACAATTTATCAAAAACTAAATTACATAAAAAATTATATAATCATAATTATTGGATCAATTATTTTTGCAGCAGGTCTAGAATTTTTCTTAATTCCTAATAAAATTTTAGACGGTGGAGTTATAGGTATTTCTATGATATTCCAGCATTACCTTAATATACCTTTAGGAGCTTTTATTGTTTTATTTAATATCCCTTTCTTATATCTTGGATATAAACAAATTGGAAAAGGATTCACTATTTCTTCAATATTTGGAATTATTATTCTTTCCATTATGACACTTATATTTCACCCATTTCCTCCCCTTGTTACAGACCCATTTTTAGCTTGTATTTTCGGAGGAATTATTCTAGGAATAGGAGTTGGACTTGTAATTAGAAACGGCGGTACTCTTGACGGTAGTGAGATGTTTTCTATATTTGTCACAAAAAATTTACCTATATCTGTTGGTGAAATGGTTCTTTCTATTAACATTGTGATATTTATAATATCAGGATTTATTTTTAGCTGGGAGTCAGCACTATACTCTATGATAAGTTATTTTATAGCTGCAAAAGTAATGGATATAGTCATAGAAGGACTTAATGATTCTAAATCAATTATGATAATTACAAAAGAATATGAAAACATTTCTCGCGATATTCAAACTAAATTAGGAAGAGGCGTTACCCTTTTACACGCTGAAGGTGGATATAGTGGTGAAGATACAAAAGTTATCTATTGTGTTATCACTCGTATTGAGGAATCACTCTTGAAAAATATAGTGGTATCAAATGATAAAAATGCTTTTCTTTCTATAGGTAATATTGCTGAAGTTAGTGGAGGCAACTTCAAGAAAAAAGACATTCATTAAATAATTTTATAAACTAAAAAAACCTTTCATCATAAATTAAATTCTGATGAAAGATTTTTTATTATATATGATATTTTATCCTATAATTTTTAAATATACTTTAGATGTTAATTTATATATTATAAAATATATTACCATAAAAAACGCAATTATAGATATAAAAATAATAATATAAACAGTTAAATTATTAAAAGCAAATAATAAAAGTAAATTATAAATGAGCCTTGAAGTTACAATACAATGAACAATAGCAACTACTATAGGAGAAAAGAATAAAAATGCTATTTGACTTGATGTAGTCTTTTTAATTAAACTATCTGTTATTCCTAATTTTCTCATAATATCATATTTATCTCTATCCTCATATGCTTCTGCTAATTTTTTATAATAAGTTATAAGAATTATAAAAATTGTAAATATTATAGTAAATATAGCCCCTAAAAATAAAAATCCACCATTAAGCTCATATATTGCATCTATACGTTCGCTTTTTACTTCAACTTCATATCCTTTATCTTTAGCCTTATTTTTTAAAGTTTCTACATATTCTTTATTTTTCACATTATCGGTATCAAAACTAACGCTTGTTATTGCAGGATATTCAAACTCTTTTTCTGTTTTTGGATTAATAACTGTTAATGTTTTTGATATATAATCAATAGTTTCAAGGTCTTTTGCAACAATTAAAAAGGTTTCTACTGCATAATTTGATGGCACAATGTTTTCTATCTGTCTTACTTTAAAAATTTTATCTCCTATCTTAAGTTCCCTAATATCTCCTATTTTTTGATTTGCAGTTAGTAAAACTTCGTTTTCTTCTAAAGTTATATTTTTGTTAAACATAGCATTATAGCCGTCTAGATTTCTTAATATTAAAAAATAAGGGAATTTGCTTAAATTTATATCATTACCTGTTTTCTTAAATTCATTTCCTTCTTTTTCAAATGGAACCATTACCTGATAACTTGAAAAAATATTTTTAATTTTATTTTTGTCATCAACTGTACTATAAATAAATTCTTTAATTTTTTTAGTTTCATTATTATAATCTTTACTATCTAAGATAGGTTTAGCTATTTCATATTCTCTAGAAATTATATTTTTTGCCGAATTTTCTATACCACAATATATTGAAATTGTCCCTATTAATGACATCATTATTCCTGCTGATAAAATTGAAATACTAGCAAGGGAAACAGCATTACTTTTTATTCTATATAAAAGGCCACTTATAGATAAAAATTTTTCTTGCTTATAATAACTTTTTCTTTTCTTTTTATATTTTAAAAATATTACAGTAAAAGATATATAAAGCAAATAAGTTGCAATTATTATAATAATTCCAGCCTTAAAAAAACTAACAAGAGCCGATAATGCAGTTTTTACTGTTATAAGTTCATAATATCCATAAACTAAAAATAGAACTCCTATTATCATTAATATATATCTTGACTTAGGTTCTCCCTCTGACTTTTTAGATTTAAAAAGAAGTTTTATAGGACTTAAAAAGTGTATATTAATACTTAACTTAATTATAGTAAATATATAAAGTATAGCTGCCATAAATAAAGTTTTCTTTAAAGCAGAAACACTAAAAATAACGTTAAAATTTCTTCCACCAACATCTTTTAAGATTTTATTAAGTCCTAAAAATGTTATTTCAGAAAAAATATATCCTCCTACTACCGCAATTATTAAAATTATTAAATATAGTATAAAAAATTCTAAATATAAAATTCTTCTTATATGTTTTTTCTCTAATCCTAAGACTGAATATAGTGAAAATTCCCTATATCTCCTTTTTATTAAGAAGTTTGTGCTGTAAACTATAAAAATAAAAACCAAAATGGCTACTACATACATTGCAAATTCTATTATTGTTAATAGGTATTCATGTCTTGTTCTTACATATTCATTGTCTATTAAACCTGCAATAATATTAAAAATAATAAATATTATTCCTTGCGATATTATAAAGGGAATTATTGATAATCTATAAGCATTTAAGTTTTTAAAAGCAAATTTTCTTGTTAAATTGAAATTCATTATATATCACCTCTACTTAATAGTAATTGAGAGGTTCCAATTCTTTTTTCAAATTCTTCTCTGCTTTCATTTTCCCCTCTATAAATTTCATGATATAAGATCCCATCTTTGATAAATACAACTCTTTTTGAATAAGAACTCGCCTTTAATGAGTGAGTTACCATTAAAATGGTTTGTCCGCTTGTATTTATTTCTTCAAATAAATTTAAAATCATATTTGAAGATGATGAATCTAAAGCTCCTGTTGGTTCATCTGCTAACAGTAATGAGGGATTTGTTATCAATGCTCTTGTAATAGCTACACGTTGTTTTTGTCCTCCTGATATCTCATAGGGATATTTTTCTAATATTTCTTTTATCCCTACTTTTTCACTTAGTTTAGCTAATCTTTCTGTCATTATTGAATAATTTACATTTGAAAGAACTAAAGGCAAAAGGATATTATCTTTATTATCAAATTGATTTAATAAATTAAAGTCTTGAAAAACAAATCCTAATTCTTCTCTTCTAAATTTTGATATTTCTTTATCTTTAATTGAATTTATATCTTTCCCATTTAAAGTAACTTTTCCACTGCTTGCTTTATCCAAAGTTGATATTACGTTCAAAAGTGTTGTTTTTCCACTTCCACTTTCTCCCATAATAGAAATAAATTCTCCTTTTTCTACAGATAAATTTATACCTTTTAATACTTTTGTCGTTACCTTTTTTGTTTTATATTCTTTTTTTATATTCTTAAGTTCTAATACTAGCATATTTTTCTCCTTTTTTTATTTAATTTTAATACTTAAAAATGTTGCTAGCATTTATTTAATATTACAATATTGATTTTTTTCTTACATTTTTGTAAGTTTAGAGTTGAAATATATATAGAATGTACTTCCTTTGTTCAAAGTAGATTTTGCTTTTACTTCTATATCCAAAATTTTAGATATTTTTTTCACCAAATAAAGTCCTAAACCACTAGATTTTTCATTAACTCTTCCATTAAAACCACTATACCCTAAATCAAAAATTTTTTTCATATCTTCTTCTTTTATTCCTATTCCTGTATCTATTATTAAAAGTGCATTCTCTTTTTCATTATATTTTATTGTAATACTTCCTTTTTTAGTATATTTTAAAGAATTAGATAAAATTTGTTCTATTAGAATAAATAACCATTTTGAATCACTTATAATTTCATTTTCTATCGAGTTATAATTTAAAGTTATTCGTTTTTCTATAAAGATAGTTGAATATTTTTTTAATAATTTTTTTATAATGTCATCTAATTTAACTACAGATATGTCCATATCACTATTTCTATCTCTTAATTTAATATAACTTATTGCCATATTGGTGTACTGTTCTATATAAAATATTTGTTCTTTAATTTTTTTACTATCTAATTTTTCTTTCCTTATAAGTAAATTCAAAACTGTAATTGGAGTTTTAATTTGATGAACCCAAAGTAAAAAATATTCTTGTATGTCTTTTCTTTCTTCATCTATTTGTTCGTTTAATTGATTATTTTCTCTTATTAACCTTGCGTTTTGTTCTTTTATACTCAATATTTTATTATACTTGAAATAGTTAATTAATAAATATATTATAAGGAGAAAGGTTAGTATCTTTATTCCTAAAAAAAAATATTTTTTTTCTAAATTTGCTAAAAAAAATATTATGAAAAAGATAAAAAAATTAAGTAAAAAACTTGAAATGACTTTTTTTTCTTCTTTTAAAAAATTAATAATTTTTCCCATAATATCTCCTTTAATCTAAGTAATATCCTATTTTTTTCTTGGTTTTTATTAAATCTACAATGCCGTTGTCTTTTAATTTTTTTCTAATTCTTGTTATATTTACAGCTAATGTATTATCATCTATATAATTTTCTCCTTGCCAACAATTATTTATTATCTCTTCTCTTGTAGCTATTTTGTTATTTTTAAATAATACTTCTAAAATCAAAAGTTCTGTTCTTGTTAAAGAAAATAAAAAATTTTCTCCTGATAATGTTGCCTTAGCTAAATCTAAAATTAAATTTTTATAACTTAATTTATCATTATCTATAGTATAATCATATGTTCTTCTTAAAAGTGCTTTTATTTTTTCCCTTGTTACAAATATGTTTATTGGTTTTGTTATATAATCATCTGCTCCAAATTGCATAGCTTGAACTATTTCTATAGAATCATTATGAGATGAAATAAAAATAATTGGCACATTTGATATTTTTCTTATTTCTTTTGTAAAATAAAACCCATTATAATATGGTAGAGTAATATCCATTAATATTAAATTTGGTTTATATTTTTTATATTCTTGTATTATATTATTAAAATTGTCTATTCCTCTTGCTTCATAACCCCAGCTTCTTAATTCATCACTTAATAATAATACTATATCTCTATCGTCTTCAATAATTAATATTTTCAATTTTTTCTCCTATTATTTTAAATAAGTATTTTGTTACTTTTGTTTTATAATACCATAAATATATTAAAACAATATAATATTTTTAATAGCTATTTTTATATTTGTTTGTTTAAATTATTTTTTATAAAATTATTTGAGTGTATTTTGGTTTGTTTATAATTATTATTTTTTCTATATTAAATTTTGTTATTTCTGTATTTAACTTATATTTTTTTAATATTTTATTTAATATGTTCCCTGAAATGCGATTTAATTGAACTGATTTTTTAAATATGTTATTCTTTAAATATAAATATTTTTAAAAAATCCATGGGAGGTATAATATGGATCACATTAGTAATTTAGAAAATCTTACTAACAATACTAAAAATTTAACAGAAGCTATCCCTACAGAAATGAAAGGCTTTATGTCTTTTGCTGGTACTGTTCTTAAAGACGGAGCCTTACCAGTTAAAACAAAAGAACTTGTTTCTTTAGGTATTGCTATTGCCGTTAGATGCGAAGGCTGTATAGAAGCTCATGTTAGAAATTTAGTTAAAGCTAAAGCTACTAGAGAAGAAATTTCAGAGGTTATTTCTGTTGCTATCCTTATGGGTGGTGGTCCTTCTACTGTTTATGGTGGTAAAGCTTTAGAAGCTTTTGACCAAATTTCTAAATTATAATATAAAAAAGGAGTAATATATTAAATATTAAAGCCGAATATTAAAATTCGGCTCTATATTCAATATATTACTTCTCTTTTTTTATTTATTTAAATTTTTTAAATCTATATAGCTTATTACTTTCACTTTATCTTTTGGATTTTTTATAATTTTTTCCATCCAAACCATATTATAAAATCTATTAAATTTATATCCGCACTTATTAAAATATCCTACTTGGGTAAATCCTAAATGTTTATGAAAATCACGACTATTAGATGTTAAATATTCATCATCTTTATCTGGATATGCAATACATGAGTATAAATTCATTATCCCCATCTGCCTTAGAATTTGTTCCATTTTACTATATAATTTTTTACCTACTCCTCTTCCTTTTTCTTTATTATCTAAATAAATTGTTAATTCACAAGAGTGATTATATGCATCTCTACCTACAAATGGACCTGCATAAGCATATCCTACGACCTTATTATTTTCTTTTGCTACAAGGTATGGATACTTTTTACTTATTTCTTTTACTTTCGCTTTAAAATCATCTATGGTTTGAATATTATAATCAAATGTTATTGCAGTATTTTTTACATAATAATTATATATACTAAGAGCTTGTTCTATGTCTTTTTCACTTATGTCTTCTATAATCATAATGCCCTCCACTTCAAAATTAACTTTAATTATAATAAAATTTTAAAGTTTTTTTATTTTTGTGTTAGATAATCAGACATCTCTTATAGAATTTATTTTTATTTTATTAATTACTTATAGTTTAATATTTTAAAATTTATTATTTTAAAATGTATCATTTTAAATGATACTCGTTTTTTATATCCTCAAGTTTATTTAATAAAATAGCTCCATCTTTTATATGTTCATTTAATGCAAAACTCATTTTATCACCAAATCTTCCAGGAAGACAAAAGACACAGTTACCTACATCAAGTGCAAAGTCTACAGTTCTACTTGTCCCACTTGTTTTAGCCGCTTCCGTAACTATTAACCCGTCACTTAACGTAGCTACAATCCTATTTCTCTCTAAAAATCTATATTTTCTTATTTGAGATGTTGGCATATATTCTGAAACTATTAAATGTTTTTCTTCCATCAATTTATATAATTTAATATTTTCTTCAGGATAGATTATATTATGACCATGAGCTATTATAGCAATTGTTTTTATTTTTTCTCTTATAGCTAATTTATGAGCTATACTATCTACCCCAGAAGCTAGGCCACTAACTACTAAAAAATTATATTTTGCTAAGTAAGGTACTATTTTCTTTAATGATTCCAATGAATAAAATGTATTTTGTCTTGAACCTACTATTGACATTTTTCTTTTAAATAGTAAAAGATTTTTATCTCCTCTATAAAATAAAACAAAGGGAAAATCAACTAATCTAAATAATTGTTTTGGATAATATATATCATCAAAAAATAAATAATTTGTTTTATAAAATTTAAAATATTCTTCAAAATTAAAATCCAAATTGTTTTTAAATTTTCTGTAACTTTCTTTTTTATTTTCCCCAAATAACTTTAAAAATTCTTCTAAATTTAATTGCTTTAAATCCCTTATTTCTGTCAATTTTTCTAGTGCTTTATGTATCTTTAATGTTGTTATATCATCTATTGCTACTAATGCTAATATTATTTTTTTATCTTCATCAGTTAAAGATACATTTATAATATTTTCTCTTTTCATATTATTAGCTCCTTATTTAGTATTTTATGGCTGAGATAATCTCATATAATAAGCTCTTACAACTTTTTCTATGATTTTCACTTTATCTTTTTCACTTATATAAATACTATCTATAACCTTTATATAATTTAACATATAATCCAAAATTTCCTGATATGTTTTATTATTTTGAAGCATTACATATATTTTTGTTTGCCACATTAAAAGAGGTGTAGAAATTAATAATTGTTCATTTATATTTTTTCCTATCAAATTAGGAATATTATTTAATTTTATCCTACTTTGATAAAATAAACTTAACAATTTATTTTTTACAGTTTTATCAAATTTTAATTGGACATAAACATAATTTTCTATATCACTTTTATATATTTTAGTCACTAATTTTTTCTTGGATAAGGTAAAAGTTAAAGGAAAATCAAAATCTTTTAAGTTATATCTAGTTATAAGTGCTAAAGCATGATGTTTTTTTAAATTACATGAATATATTTCATAAAATAAAATAGCTTCTTTTTCTCTATCATATCCATAAAAGAAAATATGCCCTTCTTGATAATTAAAAAAATTTTCTACAAATGGAGCATATCTTATATGATATATATTTTCTCTTAGGCTTAAAATTTTTATAAATTTGTTTATATCTATTAACCATATTAATTTAATATTTGCGTCTTTATAACCTACGGTTCTTTGATTTAATATTTTATGTGAAATTATTGACCTTTGATATTCTAGTGCAATATTTTTGTCTTTGATATAAATATCTGCTATTTGAATATTGCTATTTACTTTAAAAATATATTCTAATAGGACATTTATATACTTTTGCTTAAAATGATTATAAAGACTTTTTTTTACGTCTAAATGCTCTTTACTTTCCCTTTTATAACTAGTTATGCTACAAGCACTATTTTTTATATGTGCAAAATGAGATTGAATTTTTACTCCTTTTTTATAAATAACTTCACTATTACATATAGGACAAAAATATCTTTTATTTTTTGCGATTATTTCATCTATTGAATTAAAACTTTTTTTATTTTCATCATATGCTATATACATACTTACCTCTTAAGTATTATCATATCTAATTCTATAGTTATTTTCTTTATTTCATCCAGATACTTTTCTTTTATTTGCTTAGAAAAAGTCAATGGTGTCATCAAAAGAAAATCTTTAACTTGCTCTCTTTTTAGATTAAATACTTTGCTTATTCTTTTTGCTCTAACTATGTTCATGTTTTTTGTCAATAAATCTATTGTATCTTTTGATTCATAATCTTTTATTTCTAATGCTTCTCTTATCTCTTTTAGATAATTTTTAGTTGGTATTAATTTTATTACAATACCTTTATTTGTCAAAATTCTTTTAAACTCACTATAATTTGCTGGTGATAAAATATTTAAAATAACGTCTACACTATTATCTTGGAAAGGTAAATTAGATAAATTTGCTAATATATAAGGATTTTTTTTATCATTTATTACAGCTTTATGTATAGCACTCTTACTATTATCAAGCCCAAAAAAGTATGTATTTTTAAATGTTTCTTTCAAATTCCTAATATAAAATCCTTCCCCACATCCAACATCTAACACATTTTTTACATCTCCATTCAACTCTTTTTTTAGCTCATTTAATATATGGTCATAAAATCTACCTTTAAATACTCTTTCTCTAGAGTCAAAAAGATTTTCTTTATAATTACTTCCCTTATAATTTTCTATCAAGTGAATATATCCCTTACTAGAAAAATCATAAACATGAAAATTCTCACAAATTAATGATTTATCCGATATTTTTGAATTTTTTTTACATTTGGGACATAGATAAATTAAATTATTATTAAATTTCTTTATAACATTTTCTATTTTCATTTTTTTCTTTTTTCTTCTCTAATTTCTTTAAAAAAATCTTTTAAAATTTTTTCACATTCTTCTTTCATTATACCCGAGATGACATTTACTTTATGGTTGAATAAATTACTTGTCAATAAATCTATTTTACTTTTATGACAGCCATTTTTGCTATCACAAGTACCATAAATTACATTTTCTACTCTTGAATGAATTATAGCTCCACTACACATAACACAAGGTTCAACAGTAGTATATAAATAACTCCCCTCTAAACGCCAAATCCCTATTTTTTCACAAGCTTTTTTTATTGCTAGTACCTCTGCATGATAAATTGCTTGACCCGTTACCTCTTTCATATTGTGAGCTTTTGCTACAATTTTATTGTCTATAACAAGAACACATCCTATAGGTACTTCTCTTTCTTTATATGCTTTTTTTGCTTCTTCTAATGCTATTTTCATATAATAATTATGATTCATATTTTTTTCCTTACCCATTATTATTTAAATTGTAGCAAAATAAAAAAATGTTGGCAAGGTTATTATGCTATAATTAACTTGAGGTGAATAAAATGATAGAAAAATTCTACTTAGGAACTTATACAAAAAGAAAAAGTAAGGGTATCTATTCCATAAAATTAGACGAAAAAAAAGAAAAACTCTACGATTTAAAATTAGAATATGAAGTTAATAATCCCACATATATTTGTAAATTTGAAGATAATATTTTTTCTGTTTCAAATGAAAAAAATCAGGGAGGAATTAGCTGGTTTAAAGATGGAAAAATATTAGCAAAAAATCATCACGAAAGCTCAACTCCATGCTATATAGACTATTCAAAAAAACACAAATTAATAGCAACAGCAAACTATCATACAGCAAATATCTGTTTATATGAAATAAAAAATAAAAAAATAATATTAAAAAGTAAAATATCAAATAAAAATAATGAAAAAATATCTCATATGCACTACAGTAAATTTTTTGATGATATAGATTGCCTTTTTGTTTGTGATTTAGGTAAAAGTAAAATAAT
Source organism: Gemelliphila asaccharolytica (assembly GCF_001553005.1). GTDB lineage: Bacteria > Bacillota > Bacilli > Staphylococcales > Gemellaceae > Gemelliphila > Gemelliphila asaccharolytica. The sequence goes on from NZ_KQ959872.1 coordinate 16,810, forward strand.
AACATATAAAATTGAAAAAAATGAATTAACTAAAGTAAGCGAGTATAAATCAGATGAAAAATCTGGGGCAAGACACATAGTATTTCATCCGCAAAAAAATATCTGCTACCTAATATGTGAATTAAATTCCACAATTGAAATATTAGATTTCGATAAAAAAAATCTTACCTTTAAAAAAATAAATACAGTCAATTTAACAGAAAAAAATGAAAAAAAATGGGCTTCTGCCATAAAAATTACAAAAAATGGAAAATTTTTATATGCTTCTAATAGAGGCGATGATTATATCTTTACCTTTAAAATAGATAGTGAGGGGAATCTAGAATTAATACAAAAAATATCATCATTTGGCAAAGTTGTAAGAGATTTTACCCTATCTAAAGATGAAAAATATCTAATAGCAGGACATCAAGAGTCTGACAATTTAAGTCTTTTTAAAATAGAAAAAGAAGGAAAACTTTTATTTTTAAATAATGATACTTTTGCTCCTGAAGTAGTCAATATAATAAATAATATATAAAATTTAAAAATTTTAGGAGTATCTATGGAAACAATTTTTTTATGTTTATTATTTTTAATAATGGCCAGTTTCATTAAATGTTTAATATCTAATCCAATAAATAAAGATTTTTTAACAAGAAAAAGTGCTTGTGATAAATGTAATCAAAGATTAAAACCTTTAGACTTAATACCTCTTTTAAGTTTTATTTTTTTAAAAGGAAAATGTAGATACTGTAAAAAAAATATAGACATAAACATTTTTCTTTATGAGGTATTTTCTTTTATAATCCTTGTGTTTTATTTATTAACTAAAAATATTTTACCCTTATCTTATATAGATTATTTTATAGTACTTATCTTAATATTTATATCTATTGAAGATATAAATAAATATGAAATAAATGAAAAATTACAAATAATATTATTATTCTTATGTGGAATAAACTTTTTCTTAAAACAAGATATTTCAAACTTAAAAAATACTTTTATCTTGGTATTACTTTATCATCTTATTTATTTAGTAACACTTAAAAATATAGGTTATGGTGATATAAAGTTATTTTCTATACTATCACTTAACTTAACTCTATCAAAAGGAATATATTTATTCTTATATACCTTCATAATAGCAGGGTTTTTTGTTTTAATATTATTATTACTAAAAAAAGCAACAAAAAATACAAAAATACCCCTTGCTCCATATATAACACTTGCTTATATAGTGATTTTAATTCAAGGAGAAATAACATGGATAATTTAAAAATTAAAGACTTTGCAATTGAAGAGAGGCCACGAGAAAAATTATTAAAATATGGAGCCAAAAATCTTTTAGATAAAGAACTTTTAGCTATCCTCTTACGGACAGGAACAAAAGAATTAAATGTAATAAAACTAGCTGAAAAAATCTTAAAAGATGTAGGTGGCATAAAAAATTTATCTGACACTACTATAAACGAACTTATCAAATACGATGGAGTTGGAAAAGTTAAAGCTATAAACTTATTAGCTAGTATTGAGTTTGCCAAAAGAGTTTTTAAACAAGAAATAAATGAAAAAATAACTTGTAAAAATCCGTCAATAATAGCAAATTACTTGCGTTATAATCTTATAAATTTAAAACAAGAAATTTTTTTAGCTATAGATATTGATTCTAAAGGAAAAATAATAGAAGAAAGAGAAGTTTTTAAAGGAAAAGTGAGTAGCAGTGAAATTCACCCTAGAGAAATATATAAAAATTCTATTAAAAACTCTGCTAGTAGTATAATATGTGTTCATAATCATCCGTCAGGTATAGCTACACCATCTATCAAAGACATACAAAGTACAAAATCATTAATAGAAGCTTCTAATCTTTTAGGAATAACCTTTTTGGATCATATTGTTATTGCTAAAGAAGGGTTTTGTAGTATCTTAAAGTTTTTAAAAATTTTAAAAGAAAATAACCTAAATAGCAAAAATTTAAATGTAGAAACAGTAAATTATATTATAAAAAAATATAATTTAATTGAAAAATACTAATTTCTTAAAATTATAAAATATTAAAAAAAGCCTCTTAAGTTTCATTATAATAAACTTAGGAGGTTTAAATCTATTTACTTATATTTTTTATTTGCAACTTTTGCAAATGCCATATATTGCTATTGTGTCATCTTGAGTTTCAAAATCATACTCTTTATCAACATATTTAATTAATTCGTTAAAAATTGGATTTTTTACAGTTTTTATATTATGACACTTAGTACATATTAAATGATGATGCATTCCAGGCGTTATTTTTTGTTTTAAATGATATTTAGCTATACCGTTACCAAAAGTTACCTTTTCTAGTATTCCTAAATCATAAAAAGTATCTAATGTTCTATATACTGTAGCAAGACCTATTTCAGGGTTAATTTCTTTTACTATAAAGTATAATTCTTCTGAACTTAGATGTTCTTCTTTTTGGTCTACTAAAATTTTTATTATTGTTTCTCTTTGCGGTGTTAATTTATAAGGTGAATTTTGCAGTGTTTTTACTATTTCATTATATATGTCCATTCATTTGCCCTCTTAACCATTGTAATGCTATTATTGTTTTACTATCTGTAAATTTATTATTATCTAATTTATTGAAAACTTGATTAATTTCTATTTTTTTTAAATTTAAAAATTCATCATCATCTAGTGATAATTCTTCTTTGCTTTCGATTTCTAAATCTTTTACAAAATAAATAGTTATCATCTCTGAACTATATCCTAAAGCTACATGAGTGTCACAAATTTTTTTTAAATCTTCCCTTTTTACACTATAGCCAGTTTCTTCTTTTAATTCCCTAATAGCTGCTTTTTCTCTTTCTTCATCTTTATCTATTTTTCCTGCTGGAATTTCTAAAGTTACTTGTTCTATAGCCTTTCTATACTGCTGAACAAAAAGCACTTCATTTTTTTTTGTTAATGCTAAAATTGCTACTGCTCCATTATGTTTTAATATCTCTCTTGTAGATTTTGTTTTATCTGGCAATAATACTTCATGAACTTCTAAATTTATAACTTTACCACAGTAAATTTTTTCTTTAGTTATTGTTTTTTCTTCTAAATCTTTCATATTATTACAACTCGTATTCTTCCATATCATTTACTAAATTTATATTATTTTTCAAACTTTTTTTTATGTCTTCTATTTCTTTTTTATCATATCTTGAACTTATATGAGTTAGATAAATTTTATCTATTTTTTCTCCCTGTGTCAGATTATTAATATCTTCTATATTCATATGCATATGATTTTTTGCTAAAATTTTTTCATCAGGATATAAATATGTACATTCTGATACTAATACATCTACGTCTTTTATAAAATCTTTTAATTTAGAAAAGTATAATGTATCAGATATAATAACTATTTTTTTCCCTTTTTTATCTTCTCCTAAAAATTTGCTAGAAATATATTTTTTTCCATTAAATTCAAAAAAATCTTTTTCTTTTATTTCTCTGCATATTTTACCAGGCTTTATTCCTATTTCTTTTAATTTTTCTACATTTAAAGTTCCTTTTTTATCTTTAAAGTTTAATTTGAAAGCATAACTTTCTATTCCATGTATTAATTTAAAAGATTCTATATTTATATTTTTATCGTCATATAGAATTTCATTACTTTTTGAAAATTCTTTATAATGTATATTATAATTTAAGACTGTAGATGATATTTTTAAATTAAATGTTACATATTCTTTTATTCCTTTTGGTCCAAATATATATATATCTTTTTTTTCCTTATTTAGTAAAAAATTCCTTGATGACAAAAATCCTATTAATCCTAGAATATGGTCGCCATGAAGATGACTTATAAATATTTTGGTTATCTTCGCTGGTTTTAAATTAGTATACATCATTTTATGTTGTGTACCTTCTCCACAATCTATCATAAAACATTCTTTTATCTCATCCATAAAATTTAAAACTATACTTTGTGTATTTCTATGTTTTGATGGAACTCCTGCTCCCGTACCTAAAAACTGAATTTTCATTATATCTTAAATATCACTACTTGACTATCTTCTACACACGTTATAATGTGTTTTTTATTTTTTTCTATTTCTAGTATTTCAAACTCTTCTAAGTTTTCTATTTCATCTTCTGTTTTTACTGATATTTTACCATTTACATTCAAAATAACTATATTATGTTCATTACTATAGTCATCTGTTTGATTGCCTTTTTTTAAATTAAGGTGAACTACTTGATAATCTTTATTGTCTATAATAACTCCACCCAATAAAATATTTTTATCTAATTTTTGTTTTTTCATTTTTGCCCCCTTCTTATATAAAGACCGTCTAATTCTATAGTTATTTTTTTATTTTTAAATAATCTTCCTACTGCTTTTTTAAAGTCGCCTTTACTCATATCAAATATTTCTCTTATTTGTTTTGGATTGCTTTTATCTGTGTATTCACAATATCCATTATTATTTTTTATATATTGTAACACTATTTCTGCATCTTCGTCTATCCTTTCATATGCTCTAGACAAAAATGATCCATTTAGTTGTCCATCAGATTTAACTTTTATTATTCTAACCTTTACAAGCTCCCCTAAGCGTGGCTCTTTCTTTCTTTCTGATTCATGTACAAATATCTTATAACCTTCTTTTGAAAGTAAAAATGTTCCTACTTTCATAACTCTATAAGGATAAGCTTCTATTTCTTTGTTAAATAAATCTTTATCTGCTTTTTCGTAAAGACTTTCTACTATTTTCTCTGTTGCTATTCTAGCAAATAATTGTCCATTGTAATCTCTTCGTAAGGTTATAAATAAATTATCTCCTTCTTTAGGCCAAAGACTTCTTACCTTTGGTAAATCTTCCCTTAAAAGAAGTATATCTCTTGAAAATCCTATATCTAGTCCAACACCTTCTTCACTTACTCTTACTACTTTACTAAAATCATATTCTCCATATGTTACAGCAGGAAGTTTTGGCGTTGCAAACATTTTACCACTTCTTGATGGATATATAAACATTGAATATTCTTGAGAAATTTCAAAATTATCTACATTATCTATATCAGATATATTGCAAGTAAATTCTTCTCCTTCCTCATTTTTAAATAAAAACGATGAAGAATTTTTTTCTACTAATTTTAAAAAGTGTATTTCTCCTGTTATAAATTTATTTTTTTTGTCCATTATTCCCCTTTAATAAATAAAAGAGTTGTTAGATATCAACCCTTTATTCTAAATTTTATACTAAATTAATATTGTATCTGGTTCAACTGATTTTCCCTTACTTCTCTAGGAAGAAATCTTCTTATCTCATCCACATTATATCCAACTTGTAATCGTTTGTCATCAATTAAAATAGGTCTTTTTAACATTCCTGGATTGTCTTGAATAATTTTATATAAATTTTTCATTGATAATTCATCTAAATTAATATTTAATTTTTGGAAAGTTTTAGATCTGAAAGAAATTATATCTTCAGTACCTTGTTCTGTAATTGATAATATTCGTTGAATTTCTTTTATTGTTAATGGTTCTGAAAAAATATTTCTTTCTTCATATTCTATATTGTGATTTTCTAACCACGATTTTGCTTTTCTACAAGAAGTACAACTGGGAGATGAAAATAAAGTAACCACCAACACAAATCACCCCCTCATAAGAATTGCTTCTATATTTACCTATATTTTATTATACTATAGTAAATTTTTATTTACAATATCAAATATAGATTTTAATATTTTTTTATCTATTTATTTTTTTATTGATTTTTTTTATTCTTATGTTATAATAGGTATTAGTATTTTGCCAGTATGGCGGAATTGGCAGACGCACTGGACTCAAAATCCAGCGATGGCAACATCGTGTCGGTTCGACCCCGACTACTGGTATATTTTAAAACAAGGTTATTCCTTGTTTTTTTTATGAAATTTACATATTGTTAAAAATTTTTATTTTACTTATGTATTTAAAATATAAAAAATTTTTTCACTACTTTTATGTATGATGAAATTTTGAATATTAAAAAAGTAGATTGTTATCAATCTACTTTTTTTATTTTATTTTC
>NZ_KQ959873.1 GCF_001553005.1 Gemelliphila asaccharolytica
TTAAACCAGTACCATTCTCCATTTATTTGTCCCCATTCATTTGCTGGGTAACTTCCGTCAGAATTTTGGTACCACCAACCTACCGAATTTTTAATCCATCCATTATTTTCTAAATTTTTTTCTGTAGCACTTGCTGAAAAGCTAGGTATCACCATACTAAAAGCTATCAAACATGGAGCTAGACATTTTTTTATTTTTCTATACCCATATTTTGGCTTTTTAGTTATTTGCAAATTTTTTTTAACTTTTAAAAACTCTTTGAATTTTTTCATTTTTTCTCCTTCTTCTCCCTACTTTAAAAGTATATCAAAAATAAAAACAGTTATAAATATCAAAATAAAAAAATATCAACCTCAAAAATTAGTATTTTTTAAATTTTGTGTTGATATTTCTTATTTTTATTTTTTCTTTGATTTTAAAACTGGTTTACTCTCTAAATCGCTTATCAACTATTATATAGTAAGACCAAAATTTTTTAAAATATTTTATAGGTAGATTTTTGCACAACCTATTTTTCTAAAAATTTTATTGTATCTATCATTTCTTTCATAATTTTTACATTATGAACTCTTACTATTTTCGCTCCTCTATGTATAGCTTCTAAAGAAAGAGTAGCACTAACTATATCTCTTTGTTTAGGTAAGGTATTTCCTCCTAAAATAAAATCTGTTGTTCTTTTTCTACTTGCAGCATATAAGATTGTATAGCCTAGCTGATTTATCTGGTTTAACATTTTTGTAATCAATAAATTTTCCTTTGCTCCCTTATTAAATCCAATTCCTGGATCTACTATGATGTTTTCTTTTTTCAAACCTGCCTTATGACATATATCTATTCTTTCTTTTAACCCTTCTAAAACAGAAAAAATTTCTTCCCCTTCTTTTACTCCTTCATTATGCATGATTACGATAGGAACATCATATTTTACAGCAACTTCTGCCATATTATTTCCTTTTGCACCATAAACATCATTTAATATATCTGCTCCACATTGCATTGCAATTTCAGCCACTTCTTTTTTATATGTGTCGACACTGATTAATATATCAGGAAATTCTTTTCTTATGTCTGGTAGAATTTGCTTTAATCTCGTGATTTCTTCTTCTTTTGATATGGTAGTAGCTGTTGGTCCAGTAGATTCACACCCGATATCTATTATATCCGCTCCTTCATTTATCATTTTTTTCACTTGATTAATAGCACTTTCCTTATCAAAAAAATCTCCACCATCTGAAAAAGAGTCCGGTGTGAAATTTAATATTCCCATAATTAAATATTTTTTTTCTTTTATTAATTTTTCTATTTTATTCATTTTTACCTACTTTTCTAATATATATTTTCTTACTTCAGATATAAGATATAGTGAACCACTAATTATAAATGTTTCTTGCTCTTTTAATTTAGGTAGCAAATCTTCTAAAGCTATCTTATAGTCATCATATTCTTTTACTTGTTTTTTGAAACTTTTTGCTAATTTTTCTAGATTAGTTTTTTTTATCTGAATAGGAACATTAACAACATAGAATTCTGCATTTATAGTTGATAATTTTTCAATCATTTTTTCATAGTTTTTATCTTCTAAAATACCAACTAATATTTTTAAATTTCTTAGTTTGCTTTTTTTTATGTATTTTACTAAACTTTCTATTCCATCCAAATTATGAGCACCATCTATTAATATATTTGTTTTTATCCACTCTAATCTGCCAAGCCAAAATGTTTCTTCTAGTCCTTCTTTTATTTCTAAATCTGTTAAATATATTATATTTTTATCTCTAAGTGTTAAAATAGCTTCTAATGCTAAACTTGCATTATAAATCTGATATTCACCTAACATCTTGATTTTTATATTTCTTATGTTTTTATATGAAAATTTATTATATTTTACATTTATTTCTTCTAATTTTATGTCATTTAAATTTATAATTTTTAAACTAGCATTTTTTTCATCGGCAATTTTTTTTATAACTTCTATAGCACTTTTTTTATTATTTTGAACTATTACACAATCATTTTCTATAATTATTCCTGCTTTTTCATAGGCTATTTTTTCTATTGTATCACCTAATATTTTTGTATGGTCTAAAGCTATTTTTGAAATTATTGATATGCATTTTTCACTAAAAATGTTGGTAGCATCAAATCTCCCACCGAGTCCTACTTCCATAATTGCAAAATCTACTTTATTTTTTTCAAAATATAAAATTGCTATTATTGTTAAAATTTCAAAAACTGTAATTCTATCATCTTCACTTTTGAAATTTTTATTCCATATATCTAGTATTTTATTATATGTATCATACATTTCTACAAAACTGATATATTTATCATCTATTCTTATTCTATCGTTAAAGCTTTCCATACTAGGACTTACATACATTCCTACTCTATACCTTTTTTTTAGAATACTATTTATATAAGAAGCAACAGACCCTTTACCATTAGTCCCAGCAATATGAATTACTTTTAATTTTTTTTCAGGATTTCCTAAAATTTTAAGAATATTTTTAATTCTATGAAGTCCTAATTTCATTCCACTTCTTTCTATTTTAGAAACCCTATTTATTATTAAATCTTCTGCTATTAGTTCTAATATAAAATTTATTTCACTTTTATTTATATTTTTTAAATCTCTATAAATTTTTTCTTTATCATTAGAGCTAAAAGCACTCTCAACTTCTTTTGTATAGTTATTACTTTCTATTAATTTTTTTTTGTAAAATTCTAAGTTCATTTTTTTATCTCCTAATAACAAACTAATTTTACTACGAATTTCTTAAAAATGAAAGTTTTATAATCAAATAATAAAAAAAGATATACAAAATATATAAATTATTGTATATCTTTTTTGTTAATTATGCTTTTTTAAAAAATTTTTGATTGACTTTATCTACTATAGAAGCAAGTGCTGCATCTCCAGATATATTACATGCTGTACCTAAACTATCTTGAGCTATATAAAGTGCGATCATAAGTGATAACATTATTTCATTAAATCCTAAAATAGACTGTAACACCCCTAAAGCTGCCATTACTGCTCCACCAGGAACTCCAGGTGCTGCTACCATAGTTACTCCTAACATTATAATGAAATGTGCCATCATAGCTGCTGGTGGGAAAGTTCCTGCGTGTTGTAACCAAAATACAGCACTAGCACAAGTTGTTAATGTAATTGTACTACCTGAAAGGTGAATTGTTGCAAATAGTGGTATTGTAAAATTAGCAACAGATTTATCTACACCCATTTTTTTAGTACATTCTAAAGTTACTGGTATAGTTGCTGCAGATGATTGAGTTCCGACTGCTGTAGCGTATGCAGGTAGTATTTTTACAAGCATAGCAAATGGATTTTTTTTGTTTAATCCTCCACCTACTGAATACTGCAATATTAATATAAATATGTGTAATAAAATAATAACAACAAAAACATAAAGGAAAATTTTTAAAATTTTAAATACTTCTCCTGATACTGTTATATTTGCAAAAACTCCCATGATGTAAAAAGGTAATAAAGGTATTATCATTTTATTTAATAATAAACTTATTATCTCTCCAAACTCGTCAAAGGCTTTTTTCATTCCTTTTAATTTTAGTGATGATATCCCTATCCCTATAACAAAAGATAAAATAAGGGCAGTTGTTACACTAAATACAGGAAGCATTTCTATTTTTATATATCCTGAAAGTAAAAGTTCCTCTGGATTTTCTAAACTTGCTAATGTCGCACCACTTAAAATACTAGGAAGGACATTTTTTGCAACTAAAAAGGCTATTGTTCCTGCTATAACTGTAGATACATAAGCAATTAATGTTGAAGCTCCTAAAAGCTTACCAGCATTTCCTGCTACTTGACTAATACCAGGCACAATAAAGCCGACAATAATAAGTGGAATAACAAATCCTAAAAATGAACTAAAAATTCCAGAAAATGTAACTAACACCTTAATTATATATACAGGTAAAATTTTACCAAACACAATTCCAAGAATAATACCTAAAATTAATTTTGCTAATAAAGGTAATTTTTTATAAAGACTCATGATTTTCTCCTTTTTTTTATTTTTATTTGTACTCCTGAAAAATACATATGTACATTATATATCAGTTTCATTATTTTGTAAAGAAAAAATCTAAAAATTTAAAATTTTTTGTTTTTTATAATATTTTTTGTTTTAATTGATATATTAGTATTTTCATAAGTATTGTGACCTATTATATACTTAAAAATAAAATTTGTAAACTATAAATTAATTAATTTTTTAAAATTTTCTGAACTTTTAGTTATTTTAAGTTAATTATCTAACACTATTTATTTTTATATTTATCTTATATATTATTATTAAATTAAAAAAACTTTGAGAAATTATCTCAAAGTTTACTTTAAATACTCTATATTTTTTTCTTTTAAATAGATCTTTTTCCATTTGAAGCCTTGCATTAAACCTTCAATACTGCCAAATCCATAACTTATATGAATTAAGAATATCAAAAGTGGCAATAAAAAATTATATTTATTATTTTCATTCTTAAATATTGTGTAAATACTTAAAAAAATTATAGGTATAAAATAGCACAATAACAATATTATAAGTGGTAAATAGGTAAATATCGTTAAAAATAATGTTAAAATTAATGCTAAAACAAAACAAAAAGGTGCGAAATGGAATATTGAAAAACATTTTGGATAAATATGACTAACTCTTCCTATCCAAAGTCCATTTGAAAATTTCTGTTTCAACATTTTTTTAAAATTAGGTCTTGTATATTGATAAGAAAGAATATTATTATTATAAGCTATCTTATAACCATGTTTTCTTATTCTATAATGAAGCTCATTGTCCTCTACTCTTCCTACTTTTTCATCTAAAAGACCAACTCGTTCAAAAACTTCTCTTTTATACATCCCTTGAAAAACACTTTTTACGTATTTTATTTTATTGTTATCAGATTTTTTCCTATAATTAGCTATTCCACTTCCAAAAACATTTTCTTCTACCAATAACAATGTCTTGGAAAAAGCATCATCATTTTCTATTATATTAGGTCTTGGACCACCACAAACTTTTTCTCCACTTTCTATAGTTTTTACATTTTGATAAATAAAATCCTTTGTTATATGTGAATGACAGTCTACCTTTAAAAAAGCTTCTCCTGTTGCTTTTTTTATTCCTATATTCATTCCAGCAGAAAGAATTTTTTTAGGATTTTTTAATAATAAAATTTTCCTAAACTCTTTGTTACTTTTTTTAAATTTTTCTAATATATCAAAGCTTTTATCATCAGACATTCCATCTATAAAAATTAGTTCTATTTTTTCTTTCGGATAAGTTTGGTTTTTAAAATCTTCTATAAGTTTTGGTAGGTACTTTTCTTCATTCAATAATCCTACAATCACTGAAACTATCATTTTCTATTCTAAAAAGCATTATCATGCAATATTACTTTTTTATCTGTAATATATAGATAATCTTGTAATTCCCTTTCTATTATTTTTACTTCTTCTTTATACATTTCATTTTCATAAATTTTTATGTTTCTTATAGATATATCTGGATTAAAATATCTTCTTTTGTACTTATGATTATCTTTTTCTAAATTAAGATATTTTTCAATATCAGAAACAGTTTTATCATAATAAAATACTAAATCTTCAAAATTTATATAAAGACAATCTATATTTTTTCTTTCGGCTTCCCTCATATTTTTATAATATTTACAAAATTCATTTACATCTAAAGGATAAAGTACAGGAACTTCTTTAGGTGTCCAGACATACTTATTCATTATAAATACATCTCTGGGATCTCTTTTTACAATAATAGTTTTTATATCAAGATATTTTTGATATTTTTTTATTCTATGGGCATTATGAGGTAAAATAAATTGATCTAATACTATATTTTTTTTATTTGAATTTTGGTTTAAAAGACTTATAAAGTCTAAAATAAATTTACTTGTATATCTATAAAAATCTTCTTCTTTTATAAATGAATATTCAATATTAAATTTATCTAATTTATCAGGTTTTTTTAAAATTTTTCTTATTTTATTTTTTATAGCTCTTTTATAAAGTTTATATCCCTTATATTTTTCATGATAATACCAAACTCCGATAAAATTAGAAGTTTTTATATTTTCTATATAGTTTTCAAGCAATTCTAAGTATTTTTTTGACACATTTTTCTTATAATTTCCCGGCCAATATCCTCTAAGAGAATATAAATCTGTCATTTCTTTTCTAAAAGTTTTTATTGCTTCATCACTTCTTAAAGCATTATTATTTAAGAGAAGTTTATCTTCAAAATCAAATACTCCAAAAGGCATATGCATAAATATATACTCAAAGTCCTTATTATCTACATTTATGTTATCATATTCTCTAAGTAAATCTCCTACTGCAGAAGATCCGCTTCCCATATATCCTGTAGGTACTATTATTTTAGTCATTATCAATTTCCTTCAATAATTCTTTTATTTTTTTTATTTGTTCTTCAATACTGTATTTTTTTACAAAATCAAGGCAGACTTCTTTTTGAATTTTTCTTTTTTCTCTAGGTAAAAGCAATTCACTAAAAAGATAATTTTCTATTTTCTTATCACTTTCACTTACAAAACCACATTTCCCTTCGTTTGAAAGTTCTTCGCTTCCTCCAACTTTAGTTGATACAAAACCTACTCCAAGAGCTAATCCCTCTACAAATACAGTAGGAAATCCTTCAGCTTCTGATGTTAAAGTAACAAATGAAGCTTTTTTTATATAAGGATAAGGATTTTTTTTATAACCTAAAATAAACATTTTCTCTGATAAACAATGTTTTTTTATAAAATTTTTAAGCCAATTTTCTAATTCACCTTCACCTATAAAATAAATTTTTTTATCTAGTCCTCTTTTTATAAGAGAAAGATATATATTAGCTAATCTCTTAACTCCCTTTGCTTCTTCTAATCTACCTATAAATAATAAACTATCCTCTTCAAAATTAATATTTTCTTTCGCTTTTTCTCTCATGGTTAAAAAATCATAACCATTATAAATTGTAACTATTTTATCTTTATATTCTGGATAAACTTCTTCGATACTTTCTCTTGTTTTTTTAGAGATAGCAACTATTTTATTTACATATTTTAAAGATTTTCTATATTTTTCTCTATTTTTTTTCTCTTTTTCATCTAAAAGATTTTCTATACTACCGTGATTATATGCTATACTTTTAACTTTTTTATCCATCAAATATGCAGGATAAAGATAATTAAAAGCTATTTCATAGTCATATTTTTTTTTTACACGCATTTTTTTCATTAACATTGGTGCTATCTCAAAAAAAATTCTACTTATTAAATAAGGTATTCTTTTTTTATTTATTTTATCGAGAACTGGATATAATAAATTTACATTGTCTCCAAAATTTTCTATATGATTTTTATATTTCATTACCTCTAATATATCAATTTCATAATCTTTTGATAAATTTCTTGTAATATTTGCTAGTATTTTTTCACTTCCTCCCCCACTTGTTGCAGTCCAAGGAATAAATAATATTTTTTTCATATTTTACCTAATCTTTCTAAGATGTTTTTTTAGTCTTATTAAAATTCTGACTAAATTTCTATCATCTTTTTTTATTATTTTTAAAATAATTCTTTTTATTATGTTTTGTTTTTTCAAATATTTATTTTTATTCCATGAAGGAAAATTTTTATTAACATAAGATAATAGCTCATCTAAAACTGTTGATTTTTTGTCTATTAAGACTATGTCCACATAAGCTACATAAAGCATATGATGAATAAAAAGGTATTCTAACTCTTCTTTATATGTTTCAAAAGCTCCTTTTTCTTTAAAGTATTTTTCAATATCTGTTAAAGAAAGAAATATATCTCTTTTCCTTTCGATATTTTTGCTTGTCATTATAGAATTATCATTTATATAATACTTGTAAATAGGTATGTTATAAAAACTCATTGAAGTAGCATTTAATAAAGATTTTATAGTAAAATTTAAATCTTCTCCAACAGAAATATTTATTAACTTTAATAAATTTTGTTTTAAAAATTTCACTTCAAAAACAAATTTCCACATTGCTCCTGCTTGTAAGAGTAATTCTTTTTTTTCTATTAATGCTATATTTTTTAAATATTCTATAGGAGTTATATTTTTATAGTAATGTTTAGGTTCTTTAATCATATAATTAAACATGGTTACATCTTTTTTTTCTAATTCTAAAATATTATTTAAAGAATCATCTAAAATCTCATCATCTACATCTATAATCCACAGATATCTTCCATTTGCTTTATCTATAGCATAGTTTCTAACAGAACTTACTCCTCCATTTGTTTTATTTATAATTTTATAATTTTTTATTTTATTTTCATACTCTTTCAATATTTCTAAGCTATTGTCTTTTGAACCATCATTTATTGCTAAAATTTCTATTTCCTTATCACCTTGATATTTTTTTTTTGCTTTTATTATAGAATCAAGACACCTTTTTATATAGTTTTCTCCATTATAAACAGCTATTGCTATAGTTAAATACATTATATCTCCTAATTTATCAATGTTATTAAAATTATACCATAAGAATTTAAATTTAAAAATATTTTTAAAAAAACTGACTCCTAAAGCGAATCTTTAATTCTAACTTTAAGGGACAGTTTTTCATTAGTTATCTTATAGAAATATTTTTATTTTTTCTTAGCCAATATTTCATGAAGTTTATTATAATCACTAATATTATCTATTTCATAAATACTTTCATTGTCAAGTTCTCTTACATAAACATCTAGTTTATTAATGTTATCTTTCACCATGTTATCCCAGTAAATGTCTTTATATGTTCCATTTTTATAAGCTTCATCAATAAAAGACACTATTTTTTTGGCTGTATCCTTATCCCAATATGATACTCCACTTAAAATTCTGCCAGCCTTACTATCTACTACTATATCTTTTACTTTCATATTTTTATCATAGATTAAAAACCATTCATTTTCACAATTTTCTCTATAAACTGCAAAATAAGTCGAACGATTAATACTAGAATCAAAAATATTTTTGAATATATAATTATCTGCATCGATTACATAAGCATTTTCCAAGTATTGCTTAACTAAAAAAAGTGAATAAAAATTATTATAAATATTATATTTATCATTATAAACTAATTTAATATTATACTTTTCTTTTAGATAATTAAATTGCTCTTTTAAATATCCAACTACTACTATTATTTCATTAATTCCTTTTTCTTTTAGATATTCAATTTGATATTCTATTAATGGTTTACTTTTTATTTTTATTAAAGATTTTGGTGTATTATTTGTCATAGGTCTAAGTCTTGTTCCTAGTCCTGCTGCTAAAATTATTGCTCTCATTTATTCTCCTATTTTCTTCTCTTTTATTATTACATATACTCCTAAAATAATTATTAGAGAAGTTATTATAGTTTTTATTGTTAAATCGCCTTGTAGAAAAATAGCTGAAAATATTACTGTCCAAACCACGTAACTGACATTTAAACCTGTTGCTTTTGATGGTTGAAGGTGATTTATCGCCATATAATATAATAAGTATGATATCATATTAGCTATTACCATAGCAAATATTACTAAAGAAAAATTAACTTCTTTAACAAATGAAAAATCTTGTTTATTAAATATTAAAATTATTGCATACATTAAAAACGATGTTATTTGTCTTATTAGTAACGCTTCTGCCGGTTTTAAATTATTACTCATAGCATAAGATGATAAGACACTTTCACTTGCCCAAGATACTGCACAAATAAGGGCACAAAATACACCTATATAAAGGTTATTTCCCTTTGTTGTTTCGAAAGTTTGAGCAAAAAGTCCTACTACTATTAAAATTATTCCTATTAAAGTACTTTTCCTTACTTGATGTTTCAAAAATAACACCGATAATATTACTGCAACAGCAGGATAAATAGCAGTTACAGAAGAAGTTAATCCTGCACCTATGTATTTTACTGCATAGAGATTAAATTGCATTCCTAAAGGTCCTGCTAAAATAGCTGCAAAAACAACAGCATAACTTTTCATACTTTTAAAAATTTTAAAATCTATTTTTCCATACTTGAATATAATTACTGCTCCCAAAAATATAATACTAAAAAAATCATGAAAAAATGAAACTAAAAAAGGTGATACATCAAATAAAATAAACATTAATCCACTTAATGTCAGTCCAACTCCCCAAAAAAATCCAGAACCTAAAGCTATATATATTCCCTTACTTTTTTTCATAAACTTCCTTATACTCCTTTAAATTTTTTAACATTCTATTATATCTATCTATTCCATATGTTCCAAAATTATCTCCTTGTTCCTCTTTATATATTGTCCATATACTCCAAAGATGATCTTGTAAAATTTTGAAAATTAGTATCTTTTGAAAATTAATAGGAGTTTCTTCTGTTTTATAAAAACTTAAAAATTCCCCCTCTTCTTTTTTAGTAAAATCAGACTCAATAAATAGTGCTGCTATATCCCACATTGGATCATTTATTCCACAGTATTCCCAATCAATCAAATAAATCTTCCCATTTTTATCCTCTATAAAATTTTCAGGGACAAGATCCATATGACAATTTTTTTCTTCAATTCCCAAACAATTTAAATCTTTTTTTAATTGTAGGGTTTTATTTCTTATTTTTTCATAATAAGGAAAATCTATTTTTTTCTCTATTAAATTTTCATATTTTTCAATTTCTTTAAAAATATCAAATTTAGAATTAAACTTTCCTTTAGATAAATGAACTTTTCTTAAAATATTACTTATCTCTAATAATTTTTCTTTTATAGTTTGTTTATCAAAAGTTTTTGCATCGTCTATATATTCATTTATTTGTATACCCTCATTTGTATCAAATGAATAATTTTCTACATCAAGCCCTATATCTTTTACTATAGGTAAATTTTGTTTTTCTAATTCTCTATTTATTAATTTTTCAGTTCCTTTACCAAAAAATTTAAAAATGTATTTTTTTTTGTCTGTTTCTACTATATAATTATTATTCGTCATCCCTCCTACCTTTTTTATATCTAAAACGTGTTCCGAAAATTTTTCTTTAAAAATATTTTTTATTTTATTATTTTTCAAAATAAAGCTCCCTTTTTATTATAATTAATATTTCACCTCATTATAGCACAAATAATAAGGTGTGTTAATATTTTAATTAATCAAATTATATGATATAATTGAATGATATTTCAATTAGGAGACTAAGTATGAAAAGTTTAAAAATTAATGCTTTGGCTAGTATTATTGTTAGAGTTTTAAATATTATTTGTCCTCTCATTACAGGACCTTATATTTTAAGAATATTAGCTAAAGAAAATTTAGCAATTTTTGATTCAGCTAATTCTATTGCATCATTTTTTATTCCTTTAGCTACTTTAGGTATTTATACTTATGGTATGAGATCTGTAAGTAAAGTAAGGAACAAAAAAAATGAAAGAAATGAAGTTTTTTCTGAGCTTTTTTATATCTCTATCTTTTCAACCTTTTTTACTGCTTTAATATACTATATTTATATTTTTAATTTTATTAAATATACTAGTAATATCCAATTTTACATTTATATTATATTGGGATTTCAGATAATTTCTCAATTTTTATATATAGAATGGGTCAATGAAGCCTTAGAAAACTATACTTTTATCCTTTACAAAACCATTTTTTTAAGACTTTTTATGATAACTATGATATTTTCATATATTAAAAAAGTAGATGATATTATTCCCTACACTCTTATTATGGTATTTAGTGAAATTTTAAATCTCTTAATTAGTTTTGTTTGGATAAAAAAAGATATAAAATTAGTAAAAGTTAATATCAAAAAAACTCTAAAGCTATTGATACCACTTTTTACTATGGTTTTACTATCAAATATTAATATGCTTTACACTTATCTAGATAAATTATTTCTTACAAAAAGCCCTGTAAGTACTAATATTTCTGATTATGTTGTAGGTTTTAATATAGTCATGCTTATAATTAGTGTTATAAGTGGTGCTATTAGTGTTAATATTCCTAGGCTTAGTTTTTATTTAGGTGAAAAAGATTATAATTCATATAATGATTTACTAAATAAAGGAAGTAGGATTTTTCTATTTTTTACTATTCCTATAAGTTTTGGTCTTATGATAATAGGTACAGAAACTACTCTTATCTATGGTGGCAACAAATTTTTAACTGCAGGTATTGTAACTAGCATTTTTGCAATTAGAAGTATTATTTGGACTCTCGATAATATACTTGGCATTCAAATAATATTTATAAAAGGATATGAAAAGAGTTTAACTATTTTTATAACTATAGGAGGAATAATAAATTTAATTTTAAACTATGTTCTTTATAAATTAAATTTATTTTTACCACAATATTTTGTTATTACTACAATAATTGCAGAAACAATAGTAGTTATAACTTATATAATATTTATTACAAAAAATAATATTGCATCTCTTAAAACTATTTTTAAATATACTTTTAAATATACTTTAGTAGCTAGTAGTTTTATTATAATAAGTATAATTTTAAATTATATTTTCCCTTACGAAAAAATATTTAGTTTAAAATTAATTTTTATGACTTTTATTAAAATAATTATTTGCTCTTTAACTTATATTTTGATTTTATATCTACAAAAAGATGTAATAATAGATCAAGTTTTATCATTCATAAAAACAAAAATAAAAAAACCACTTTAAATTTAAGGTGATTGTGAAAATTTGGTTGTTAAATCAAAATTTTTACAATCACCTTATTTTATTAAAGTAGTTATTTTTATTTGTAATAAACATCAATTCCATGTGGCGGTATTTGTTTATCTTTTGGTGGAGGAGTCATATAATCTCCATAAATACCAGTTAAAATTATATGATAATTTTTAGGTACATAAAATTGTTCTTTTTCAAATTCTAATTTTATTACACCTTCGTATATTCCTGATTCAAAGACTTCATTACTATCTCCACAAGCTATAAATCCTTCTAATTTCCCATTAGGGGTAGTATTATTTTTAATTAATTTAAGAATTAATTTTGTGAAAAATCTTGGTTTCACAAAATATAAAATGTAAAATAAAATAATTCTCATCCACTTTTTATAATAAACATTAGAAAGATCAAGATATTTTCGTTTTCTATAACAAACAGATTGAAGAATAGTTAAAAATTTTATTTTTTTGATAAATTTGGTATCATTAAATTTATCAATTGGAAAAACATCTACAAAACAAGACGTATCTTGACGTTCTTTTTTATATTTATCAGGTATTATAGTCGTATTATCAATGACTACTAAAAAAGGATTATAATACCATGAAGTATTTTCTTAATTCCATACTTCATACTTATCATTTTTTTTATTTTCACAAATTTTTATAAATTTTTCATAATCTTCTCTCGGCATAGATATATCTACATCATCATCCCAAGGAATAAACCCCTTATGCCTTACTGCTCCAATTAAGCTACCATAATTTAAAAAATAAGTTAAATTATTTTCTTTACAAACTTTATCAATATATTTTAATATACCAATTTGAACTTCTCTTAATTCTTCTAATGTTAATTTTTTCATTTTTCTCTCCATAAAATCATTATATTTATAATAACATAATTTTAATTAAGATAATATAAAAAAAATAAAAAAATAGTTTCTATTTATAAAAAAAATGCTATAATTTATTTAAAAAGGAAGTTATTATGAAATTTGAACCATTTAAAAAAATTAGAAGATCAACTGCTACATCTTCTTTTAAAAGAGAAGTGTATAAAAAATCTAATTCCTTCTATTCTGATAAAGGTATCGGGTTAGCTAAAGATTCAGAAAGATTAATTAAAAATAAAATATATCAAAAAACTTCTTTTGATTCATTAAAAAAATTAAAATCTAAAAATTATGACTATATTGATGAAAATTATATTGAAGAGACCTATGACGATGACTTTCTAACATCTCTTGATAAAAATGAAAACCTCTACATAGATTCTTATAATGAAATAAGAGATGAAGTTTATCTGTACGATTTCTATCGAAACAAAAAAATAGATTCAAATATAAAATATAATAATAAAAATTTTTATTACTCTAACATTTTAGAAATGAAAAAAATTTCCAAAAAAATCTTATTTTTATGAGGAAGAACTGTCTTCTATACGCGAATATAAGGATATAAAGCTTCCTTTTTCTAGTATAATTGTAGCAACTATTTTTTTTTACAATTATATCAGGGCTAATTTTTGGTGCTAATGTTGCTACTTATACTTTTTTAATTATATTTTTTTACTTATTATCTATAATTTAATTTTTTTTGTAGTAATAATATTCAAACCAGAATTACAAATTACTGATAAAATTAAGACAAAATTAGAAGATTTTCAAATAGAAAATGTAAATAAAAAATTTTGTTATCTTATCTTTATGCATAATAAATATGCTAAAGCTATGAATGTGAAAGATTTAGATTGCTTTTTTACTAATTTAAAAGATGCTAATGAATACTTAAATTATTCTGAAAAAATAAAAAAACTCTATCACATTCCTGATAATAATTTAGATAATATTATAAATAATATTTCAGATTATAAAAATAAACTATTTGATAATTTTATCACTTTATATACTAAAGAAAAATTACTTAAATACTCTGATGAAATGAACAACAAAGATATTGACTATATAAAAAATAAATAATTTTTTAATTTATTTAAAAAACTCAGTTTCTACTAGCACTATTATAAGCTAATTAAAAACTGAGTTTTTTTTTATAATTTATAAGAAATCACAGAAAGAATATTTTTATCAAAATTATTTAGATTTTGTAATACTTTTTCAAAATTTCTATATCTTGTAAGTCCATATTCTTCTATAAAGACTACATTTTTTAAATTAACAAAATCTTTCACTTCTTTCGGCAAAATAACTTGTATTCCTTTATTTAAAAGTCTTAATTTTATTTTATTAGATGATGTTATGAGCGTGACATCTTCTTTATAATAACTTTTAACTATATTTATATCACTGTCTTTATCTATATCAAAGATTTTTTTTATTTCTTTGTATTTATTAAAATCTCCTAATCTATTTATTGTTGGATTAAATATGTATATTAAAAAATTTAATCCAGCAACTAATACAACTGACAATATAAAGACTATAACAAGTTTTATTATAAGTGAATTTCCACTATAAGACGTGTTAATAACTGCATCTTTTTTATCATCGGAATAAACTGTATTTAATTTTTCAACACTTACATCTTTGTATGTATTTTTATATTCATTTACTATAGAATCTATTTTAACTTCCATTAAAGTATTCAATTCTTTACTTGGAGTTAATATTTCTACACTTACTCCCTTATTTTCAGCTATAGGTGTTACGTAAACTTTCTTTTCCCAAAATTCTTTATTACTGCTTTTCAATGCTTTAACATCTGTTCCAAGGCTAGTTGCTATTTCTTTTAGTTTTTCTTCTTCTACTCCATTGAATAATAAAGCACCATTAATATTAGAAAAAATTAATTTTTCATAAAAATTACTATACCCTCCATATTTATCATTTGTTTTTTCTGGTATTCTTTCCTTTGTATCTATTTTGTATACCATATAACTTGAAAAATATGTATCACTTTTTTTACCTTCTTTTTTATTAAAAGTCTTATAAGATAAAGGTATAGAAACTAAAAGAAAAATAACTATTAATAAAATTAAATTTATTTTTAATTTTTTTCTTATATTGCAGAAAAGATCCGCTAATGAATAATATTCAAACATTTTATCTCCTTATTAAATAATTATTATTTTTTATTAAAAGTTTTGCTAAAAATATTACGAAAAATATTATTAGCCAAAATCCTATTGTAAATATATATGAAAATACTGATGAAAAGCTTCCTCTAGGCATAAAAAATATTTCTGTTACTATAATTAAAAATATAGTTGATAATACAATATTACCAGAATAAAATTTTCTTAGCATATATATAAATATAAAACCTAAAAATATTCCTATTAAAAATATTCCTAAATAGCCAAAATCTAAAAAATTCCCTATAATATAACTATCCCCTATTCCATGTCCATTCATATACTGGTCTTTAAAAAATAAATAAGACAAGTGATGTGCCAAACTATTACTTTCAAAAGCCATCTGGTGTTTATCAGTTGAAATTAATGGAGCAGAGTCAAAAATTATATTTCCAAGTTTTCCTCTATATAATGTATCTATAATACTTCCAAAACTATAATTTCTTATTTCTGTAATTGGCAAGTCTTTTTGATATATATACCCATTTGCTAATACATTAAAACTTGTACCTTGAGCATATAAAAAATCTAAAAGCATATCAAAAATATTGAAATTTACTACCTTAGCATTATCTCTAATATAATTCAAAGCTCCCATTAAAAGAACTATAGGAATAGTAAATATATAAATCAATTTTTTTTCTTTTCTACCAATCCATTTTCCCTTTTCTTGAGCATTTCTAACAAAATAATAAACAAAAGAAAATAATAAACTTAAAATAAATGGATTTCTTGTTCCTACTATTAATATTAAAAAGTTTGAAAAAACATAAGATATAAGAAACAAGGTAGCATAAAGTTTTTTAGGCTTTGTTGCTAAATACAATACTAATATAAATATTGCAAAGTTACCTAAATAGGTTATTATGGTAGGCAAGTGGCTTTTAAACGTTGCAAAATAAACATAATAGTCTTTTACTTTAATTTTATATAAGACTTTCTCTATATTCATAAGTATCAAACATGGATAAGTAAAAAAATAGAAAATAACACAAACAAATCTTATAGATTGCAAATAATTTTTTTTGTATAATTTTATCTTAACTTTTTTATTTTTATAAAAATGTGTAGTAACTACACTCCCTATAAATATAGATATTACAGCTATAATTAAAATAATAAGTGAAAATTTTACTGTTTGGCTATTATATCTTGTTATATATCCTAATCTAAAATAATCTATGGTAGGTCGAGAAAGCAAAAATATGTATGTTGAAATATAAAAAATTAAATTGATAATGTAATACTTTATATTAGTGAAAGTATGCAATATCAAAGTAATAAAAAGTACATTAGATGCCAAAAGCAACGTAATCATATTATCATCATACAAATATTTACAAAAAATCATAAAAAATATTAAATAGGCAACAAAAAGAGCTAATCCATGTATTTTCTTTGACGTTTTTAACAATTTTTATCACCTACTTTTTGTTTTTGCACTATATCTTTATATTTTTGTTCTAACATTTTACTTGCAAATTCCAGTTTATATTCTTTTAAAATATTTTCTTCTCTATCATAATTTTTTTCTATTTTTTTTATATTTTCTACCCACTTGTCAACTGAATCTATAGATAAGAATTTTGCTCTATTGCTTATTTTTATTTCTCTTGAAATATTTGACGAAAGTAATGTTTCAAGACCATTTGATTGCGATTCAACTGCAACCACGGGTACTCCTTCAAAAAAACTTGGCAACAAGAAAACATCCATTATATTATAATAAAGGCTTGTGTCATTAACTATACCTACATCTATGTAACTATCTGTTAAATTTAATTTTTTAATTTCTTTTAAAAAGTTTTCCTTTAGATCTCCTCCACCAATGGTAAGAAGTTTATAATCTCCTTCAGAATTTTCCTCATTTAATTTTTTTAAAATTTCTATTAAGAAAAATACGTTTTTTTCATCTCCAAATCTTCCTACGAAACCTAAGATAAAATCACTATTTTTTATATTATATTCTTTTTGAATCAATCTTTTTTTATCTTGTGAAAATTTGTACTTATCATAGTCAATTGCATTGTATATTATATTTTTTTCCTCAAATTTATTTCCAAACATCCATATACCTGCTTTTTTCCCACAAGCAAATTTTTCAACATTTAATTTTCTTATAATATATTTATTTACATAATCTAGTATTTTCCTAAGAATACCTTTAGGAGTAGATGTAGAGTGAGAATGGCATATAACTTTAGAATTTTTACTAAACATAGACAATAGGACAACTAAAATATTAGCCGCTGATTGCATATGTATATGTATAACATCATAGTTTTTCTCTTTAACTAATTTTAAGAATTTTTTAGAAAATAGTATAGTATTTTTTTTAAAATTAGGTAAGGTGTATATTTCTGATCCTAAATTTTTATATTTTTCACTAAACGCTATTCCCTCACCATATATATCTACAAAATCAAATGTAAATTCTTTTCTATTTATATTCAAATAATAATTTAAAACTAAATTTTCTACTCCTCCAGGATTTTTACTCATTCCTATATTAAGAACCTTTATAGTCATTTTTAGCTCCTCTATTAAAAAATTTTACTACAAAACTTCTTTTACTATTTTTTTATAAGTATCTATTATGTACTGAACATCTTCATCAGTAAGAAGTGTATTTAATGGTAAAGTTATTTCATTTTCATAGTATTTATATGCATTAGGGTAATCACTCATATCAAAGTCTTTTTTATATGCTGTAAGCAGAGGCAGAGGTTTATAATGCACATTAGCACTAATACCTTTTTCTGCTAATTTTACTATTATTTTATTTCTTTGCTTTATGTTAGCACCTTTAATGTGTGTAATATAAAGATGATGAGAAGAAAGATATTTTTCTGTTTTATGTTTTAAAAATGATATATTTGTACCTTCAAATGCTTTATCATACATATTGGCAATCTCATATCTTCTTTCTAGAAGTTTGGGATATCTTTTTAACTGAACTAATCCTATAGCTGCCATTATGTCAGTCATATTACATTTATAACCTGGTATTACTATATCATACTCCCATGAACCTGCTTTCATTTTACTAAGTGCATCTTTAGTTTGCCCATGTAAAGAATATATTTGAAATTCTTTATATAATTCTTCATTATCAAATTTTGGATTTTCTCTCCATGTAACACTTCCACCTTCTGCAGTAGTAAAGTTTTTTACAGCATGAAATGAAAATGCAGAGAAATCAGAGATACTTCCTACTTTTTTCCCTTTATAAACACTTCCCAAAGCGTGAGCAGCATCTGTAACAACAGCTATTCTACCCAATTTTTCTTGATATTTCCCATTTGGAACAAATAAGTATTTTTTTTCTTCTACTATTTTAAATATCCTATCATAATCACATGGTATACCACATAAATCTACTGGGATTATAGCTTTTGTTTTTTTGGTAATTTTTTCTGCTAATAAATCATAATCCATTTCAAAATTTTCTTTATTTATATCTACCAAAATAGGAGTTGCTCCTACGTGATAAATAACAGAACAAGAAGCAGTATAAGTAAGTGCTGGAACGATTACTTCATCTCCTTCTCCTATTTCTAATACTCTTAATATAAGCTCTAAGGCTGCAGTTGCAGAATTTAAACAAACTGTTTTGGGAGTGTTTGTGTATTCTGATAATTTTTTTTCAAGCATTTTTGTTTTTGGCCCTGTTGTAATCCAACCTGACTTCAAAACTTCACTTACTGCTTCTATTTCTTCGTTACTTATATCAGGTGGTGAAAATGGTATATTTTTTTTCATTTTTTCTCCTTATTTTATAATTATTTTTAATAATAAAATTTATATAGTATTTTTAATTATATCATATTTTTTGAAAAAGTGCTTTTTTAAAAAAATTTTTATCCACTTATCTTGAAAATAAAAAATAACATTTTAAAATATTCTAACTTTCTTCTATAATTTAAATTATATATAAAAGAATTAAATATATATTTTAAAATGTTTTTTTCTATCGTATAACTTCTATAAAAGTTTTTATCATAATTTTTATGTCTTCTAAAAAACTAAAATTTTCTAAATACTCTAAATTATATTTCATCTTTTGTGGCAAAATTTTTTCTATATAAATTTCATCAATAGTCATTTTACTAGAAGAATATTTGGTAAATTCATCATCTTCATCTTTGTAATTAATACTTGCTACTGAGGTGATACCAGCTGGCATCAGAAGTGTTGCATACATACTAGGAGTATATTTATCTACATACTTTTTCACTTCTGGCCTTGTGCCTACAAAACTCATATCTCCAATTAATATATTGATAAGTTGTGGCAATTCGTCAAGTCGAACTTTCCTAATTTTTTTCCCTACTCTTGTTATTCTTTTATCATCTTGTAAAGTAACGCTTGTTCCTAATTTTTCTGCATTTTTTACCATTGTTCTAAATTTAAAAATTTTAAATTCTTTTCCATATGTTGTTATTCTTTGTTGTCTATAAAAAATTTCTCCTTCACTATCTAATTTAATTAAAATAATTAAAATAAAAAAAATTGGACTTAATAAAATTAATAATAATAAAGCCAAAATTTTATCAAAAATTTTTTTCGTTACTAAAGATATTCTTTTTTTTCGTAAAATATCATAATAATATTTTACTTCTTCATTTTGAAATTTTTTGTCTAATTTTTTAAACTCTCTCATCTCTCACCTATATTATCTAATAATTATCTTTTTATTATATCATAAAAAGAGTAAAAAATAATTTCTAAAATAACTATATAAAATATTATAACCTTTTTTTGCTATTTAATTAAAAAAAGTTAGAAATTATCTAACTTTTTTAATAATCTTTTCTTCCCATTCTTTCATTAAGGTTGAACATTATTTTTGCAATTTTATATCCCCAGTTAGGATCTGTAGCATAATAAACATTCATTCCTCTTGTTTTATCTCCTAAAAATGCTCCTCTTGCTGGAAAACCTTCATTTTCTAAATAAGTATTATTTATAAATTTAGCTGCTCCTAATATTCCTGCATCTACTCCATCAAAAGAATACGCTGATTGGAATGGTGTGTTATCATATGCTGCTATTCCAAAAAAGTTGTTTTTTAAAATAGCTATTTGGCTTTTGCCCCAAGCACTTTCTAATCCTGCATGTGCTAATAAGTAAAGTGCATTTACTCCATATCTTTCTTCTGCAGCTTTGAAAGTTGCTCCTTTTCCTGCTAACTTACCATTATCTCCTCCCATTATAGAAATCATCTCATCTAATTCACTAGAAGTATAATTAGATGTTGATTTTAAATTTTTATATTGGAATGTGTTTATTGTAATTTCCCAGCATCCATTTTCATCTACATAATATCCATCTGGTGTGGTTGTGT